>JBGAJX010000010.1:0-132701 GCA_044224695.1 Marmoricola sp.
GTTTCGATGAGGCGTACGAGGGCTTCGCCGAGGAGTTCGGGGTACTCACGGGTCCGCGTCACCGGCTCTGCGACCACTGGCTCTGCGGCCACTGGCTCCTCGGCATCTTCGGCACTGTCGGTGTCGACGGGGACTTCGCGTGCGATCGGGTCCGGCAACGCCGGGTTGAGGAACGCTTGGAGTGCGGTGGTGAGCATGTGGGCCTGCAGGCTCGGCAGGCGTCCGGAGATGCCGTGGGTGCCGGTGCCTTCGTCCCAGATCCTCAGATGAGTCCTTCGCCGGGCGAGCCGCTCTTCGCGTTCCAACGCGTGAGCAAGGCGTGCGTCGGCCTGGTCGGGGTCGATGACGTGGTGCAGGTGTTTGCCGAGGACCTTCAACGCCGCTGCGTCGTGGACCTGCGCCTCGGACAGGAGGTGCTGCTCCGCGGTGGCCCGCAACTCAGCACCGACGACGGCAGGGAGGGCTGCCACGGAGGTGATGATCGCGTCGGCCTGATCCAACGTGATCTCCCCGTCGGCCAACGCGCGATGCGTGTCCGGGTGGTCGATCAGCTTCGATGCCAGGCGTGCGTGGCGGGTGGCGTCCCTGGCGGTGAACCCCATGCCGCGGAGGAGGCCGGCGGTGGAGGTGGTCCCGAGGTGGGTGGGGAGGTCGCGGCGTTCAGCCTCGGCCAGTTCCTCCAACAACCTGGCGTGGAGGCCGTTGATGCCGCGGATCAGGTCGTCGATGGTCTCGGCCAACGCGTCCAGGGTCAGGGTCGATGGGGGTGCGTCCGCGGTTTCGGCGAGGGCCTCGGGCAGGCGTCCGGCGAACGCCCACCTCGGGTGGGTGCGTTGGTGGGTCGGGGTGCCTGGCATGAGGTGACTCTGCCAGGGGCCACCGACAATTTCGGGTGCGCCGTGAACGGGGGATCGTCAAGCAGGGTTGGGGATTCGGGCAAGCCGGGTTTCGTCCACAGGGCTGGGCAGGGGGTGGTTTCGAGACGGGCTCGTTCCTCGCCCTCCTCAACCACCGGGGGCAGCGGGTGGTTTCGAGACGGGCTCGTTCCTCGCCCTCCTCAACCACCGGGGGCAGCGGGTGGTTTCGAGACGGGCTCGTTCCTCGCCCTCCTCAACCACCGAGGCCTCAATTGCCGACAGGGGTCAGCTGTCGGGGTCCAACCCGACAGGCCGGGCGGGGAGTGCGCCGTCGACGCCGGGGAGCGCCTTCGGGATCGAAGGTTCGTCCCGTCGCGCGGGAGCGGAGGTCCGGGTGAGCAGACCTTCGAGCAGGGACGTCCCCACCCAGGCGACGGCGAGCGCCACCACGAAGCGCATGAGCGCAGCCTCCATCGGCATCGTCACCTCGACGAACGCGGCGTACAGCGCGGGGGAGGAGAGCAGGACGGCGGACCCGAGCACCATGCGCGAGAACGGGTTGGTCATGCCCAGGCTCCGCTGGTCAGGTCACTCATCGAGGAGAGCCGTCCGGTGACGACGCCGACCGAACGCACCTGCGCGCCACCGGAGAGCTCGCGGTAGGAGAGCACAGGCATGCGGCCGAGTGAGGGCTGGACCATCCGGCGTACGGCGGCGCGCAGCTGAGGTGCGCAGACCACCACCGGGGTGAGATTGCGGTTCTCGGCCTCCATCTGGAAGCGCGCGAGCTCGGTGAGCACGACCTGACCGGTCTCCATGTCGAACGCCACGACCGCACCCTCGTCGGTGGGACGCAGCGCCTCGAGCATCCGCTGCTCGAGCTGGGGGTCGAAGCTGATCACGTGCACCGCGCCCTCGGAGAGGTACGGCTGCACGATGGCGGCGCCGAGCGAGGCGCGCGCGGTCTCGACCAGGACGTCGGGGTCCTTGGTCTCACGGGCCTTCAACGAGACCGCCTCGAAGATGCGGACCAGGTCACGGATCGCCACGCCCTCGTCGAGCAGGCCCTGGAGCATCCGCTGGGTCTCGCCGAGGCTCAGCTGGGCGCTGAGCTCCTCGACCACCACGGGGTGGGTGCGCTTGACGACGTCGATGAGGATCTTGACGTCCTCGCGACCGAGCAGTCGACCCGCGTGGGTGCGGACGATGTCGGCCAGGTGGGTGGTGAGTACCGAGGAGCGGTCCACGACGGTGATCCCGGAGATCTCTGCCTGGGCGCGCAGCTCGGCGGGGATCCACTTCGCGTCGAGACCGAAGACGGGCTCCTTGACCGCCTTGCCGGGCAGCGTGGAGAGGTACTCGCCGATCGCCAGCACGGTGCCGGGAGGGGCCTCGCCACGCGCGACCTCGACACCGAAGAGCTTGATCGCGTACGTCTTCAGCGGCAGTTCCAGGTTGTCCCGCGTGCGGACCGGGGGCATCACGATGCCGATGTCCGAGGCGACCTTCTTGCGCAGCGCCTTGACGCGCTCGAGGAGGTCCCCGCCCGCGACCGGGTCGACCAGGTCGATGAGGTCGGCGGAGAGTTCGAGACCGATCGGGTCCACCTGCACCTCGGCGACGATCGACTCCGGGGTCTCCGAGGGTGGTGGCAGCTCCTCCTCCACTGCGGCGAGTTCCAGCTCCTCCGGTTCGGGGATGCGGGCCGCGGCCAGCAGCAGGACGCCGCCGACGAGGAGGAAGGGCAGCTTCGGGAGCGACGGGATCAGCAGCGCGAGGGCGATCGCGGCGCCTCCGGAGATGCGCAGCGGGGTCTTGTTCCGGGCCAGTTGCTTGATGATGTCGGAGCCCATGTCCTCGTCGGCCGTCGACCGGGTCACGACCAGGCCGGTGGCCACCGAAAGGAGCAGCGCCGGGATCTGGGAGACCAGACCGTCACCGATGGAGAGCAGGCTGTAGGTGTGGATCGCGTCGCCGAAGGACATGCCCTTCTGGGCCATGCCGATCGTGAAGCCGCCGATGAGGTTGACGAAGGTGATGATGATCGCCGCGATGGCGTCACCCTTGACGAACTTCGAGCCACCGTCCATCGCGCCGTAGAAGTCGGCCTCCGCGGCGACCTCGGCGCGGCGGCGGCGAGCCTCCTCGTCGTCGATCAGGCCGGCATTGAGGTCCGCGTCGATCGCCATCTGCTTGCCGGGCATCGCGTCGAGGGTGAAGCGGGCTCCGACCTCGGCCACGCGCTCGGCGCCCTTGGTGATCACCACGAACTGGATCACCACGAGGATGAAGAAGACCACCAGTCCGACGATCAACGAGCCGCCCACGACGAAGTGGCCGAAGGTGTCGATCACCTTGCCGGCGTACCCGTCGAGCAGCACCAGACGGGTCGCGCTGACGTTGAGCGCGAGTCGGAAGAGCGTGAGCACCAGCAGCACGGCCGGGAACGCGGCGAACTCCAGGGGCTTGTGCACGAACATCGCGACCAACAGCACCAGCAGCGCCAGGCTGATGTTGAGCGCGATGAGCAGGTCCAGGACCATCGCCGGCAGCGGGACGACCAGCATCACGATGATGAGGACGATCCCGAGCGGGACGGCGAGCTGGGTCAGCCGCTTCATGTTCACAGACGGGCCTTTCGAGGGGTCACCACCGATGCGCACCGTCCCTGGCACGTGGTCGGACTGCCCTCCTGGCCTCCAGGCTCCCCATCGGCAGGGAGGGTTCACCCCTGAGGGTTCGGGTCCGCATCTTTACCTCCGCGAGTTGCGCCTTGTGGCGACCATGCGGCGCAACTCGGGGGACCACGCGGCGCAACTCGGGGGACCGGGGGGCGCAACTCGGGGTGGGGTCAGTTGGCAGGGCGGGGCCGCGGGCGCACGCGGGAGACCGCCGGCAGGTCCTCGTCGGCGCGGACGTTGTCCCAGGCGCCTCCGCGGTGACCGTGCGTACGACGGCTGATCACGTAGGCGAGCACCTGCGCGACCGCGGCGAAGAGTTCGGCGGGGATCTCCTGGCCGACCTGACACGCGCCGTACAGGGCTCGGGCCAGGGGGACGTCGCGGACCAGGGGGACTTCGGCGTCCGCGGCGCGCTCACGGATCTTGGCGGCGACCTCGCCGGCACCGCGCGCGACCACGCGCGGTGCGCCGGCGGTGGGGTCGTACTTCAGGGCGATGGCGACGTGCGTCGGGTTGACCAGGACGACGTCGGCGGTGGCGACATCGGCCATCATCCGGTTCCGGGCGGCGGCGAGCTGGCGGGAGCGGATCGCGCTCTTCACCAGGGGGTCGCCCTCGGTGTTCTTGTGCTCCTGCTTGACCTCCTGCTTGGTCATCCTGGTCTGCTTGCCGACCTTGTGACGCTGGAAGGCGTAGTCGGCGCCGGCCATCACCAGCCCGGCGAGCGCGACGGAGATGAGCAGGTTGCCGACCTTGCCGACCGTGAGCTCGAGGGTGGTCGACGGCGGGACGAACTCGCCCAGCATCGGCATCACCGACTTGACCGCGCCGTAGCAGATGAAGCCCAGGACGGAGCTCTTGATCAGGGTCTTGGTGAACTCCCACCAGGCCGTGGGGCCGAACATGCGCTTGGCGCCGCTGAGCAGGCTCAGTTTGCTCAACTTGGGTTGGACGGACTTGGTCGCGAGGTAGAAGCCGCCCTGGGCCAGCGCCGAGGCGGTGCCGATCACCATCACCACCGACCCCAGCAGCACCAGGACGATGAGGATGTGGGTGAAGGCCTGGTCGAGCAGCCCCAGCGCCTTCTCGGGCTGGGGGTCCTGGAGCAGGGCGAGACTGAGGTGGAAGAGCTCCATCAACTTCTCGATCTCGCGCCCGCCGGCCATCTTCAGCAGCATCCCGAAGGCCAGCAGCGTGGCCCACCCGCCGAAGTCCTGGGTCCGCGGGACCTGGCCCTCCTTGCGGTTCTCCTTCTTCTTGCGGGCTGTCGGGGCCTCTGTCTTCTCCTCCGACATCGCTCACCCCCCACCCAGCAGGGCCACGGCGGCCTCGTTGACGAGTTCCACCAGACGCGCGGAGACCTCGGGCAGGGCGGGGAAGGACAGGCCCAGCAGCAGCAGGACGAGCCCGATCTTCGCGGGGAACATCACGTTCATCGCGTTCATCTGCGGCGAGACCTTGGTCAGCAGGGCCAGCCCCAGGTCTGCGATGAACAGCACCGCGATCATCGGCAGGGCGATCTGGACGGCGGTCACCATGAAGACGCCGAACGCGGTGAGCATCACCTCCGGCGCCCCGGAGAGGTCGGGTGACTCGCCGAGCGGCAGGATCGTGAACGTCTTGAGCAGCCCGCCGATCACCAGCAGGTGCCCGCCACTGGCGAAGAGCAGCATTGTGGCGAGCATCGAGTGGAACTTGCCGAAGACGGTGTTCATGTTCATGCTCAGCGGGTCGAACGCGGCCGCGAGCGCGAAGCCGCCGAACACGTCGATCATCGCGCCGGCGGCGGCGATCGTGCCCAGCAGCAGCGAGGTGACGAAACCCAGGGCGAGCCCGACCGCCACCTGGGTCAGCGCGGTCAGGATCAGGCCCACGGTCGCGGTCGGTACGCCGGACTCGATGACCGAGGGGGCCACCGCGAACGAGAGCCCGATGGCCAGGACGATCTTGGCCGTCACCGGGATGCCCCGGTTGGAGAACGGCGGCACCACCACCAGCCACGCCACGATGCGCAGCGAGGCCAGGAGGTAGGCGATCGCCGGCTCGGCGGCGAGGGAGATCGTCATCGCGGGCGCCTCAGGAGAGCAGCGCCGGGATACGGTCGAAGAGGTTCACGGTGAACGTCATCAGGGTGTGCAGCATCCAGTTGCCCGACACGATCAGGGCGATGCCCACCCCGATCACCTTGGGCACGAAGGCGAGCGTGAACTCCTGGATCTGCGTCATGGCCTGGAAGAGCGAGATCGCGAAGCCGATCACCAGCGCCGTCACGAGGATCGGCGCGGAGAGCTTGAGCGCGACCAGCATCGTCTGCATCGCGATGTCGATGATGGATTGGTCAGTCATCGGCTAAGTCCCATAACTCTGGACCAGGGACTTGATCACCAAGGCCCACCCGTCGACCATCACGAACAGCAGCAGCTTGAAGGGCAGCGACACCATCACCGGCGGCATCATCATCATGCCCAGTGCCATCAGCGCCCCGGAGACGACGATGTCGATCACCAGGAACGGGATGAAGATGATGAACCCGATGATGAACGCCTGTTTGAGCTCGGTGAGGATGAAGGCCGGCACCAGCGTGGCCATCGAGACGTCCTCGCGGTTCTCGGGCAGCTCGCGGTCCGCGACGTTGGTCAGCAGCCGCAACTCGTCGTCGTCGGTGTTGTCGAGCATGAAGTCCTTGAGCGGCTCGACACCGGCCTCGTAGGCCTGGGAGGCGGAGACCTCACCGTTGAGGTAGGGCTGCAGACCGGCCTCGTTGATCTCCGAGAGCACCGGCGCCATCACGAACAGGCTGAGGAAGAGTGCGAGTCCGGCGAGCACCTGGTTCGGCGGGGTCTGCTGGAGCCCGAGCGCGTTGCGGGTCAGACCCAGCACCACCAGGATCTTAGTGAAGCTGGTGCAGGTGAGCAGGATCGCCGGCGTCACCGAGAGCAGCGTGAGCGCCAGGATCGTGACGACCGGGGTGCTCGGCTTGTCGGTGAGGCCCTTGAGCTTGATGTTGACGGTGCTGTCCCCCGCGGGACCCCCGGGGCCGGTCGGGCCGGCGGGGCCGTCGACGGTGGGCTCTCCGGTGCCGGGCTCCTCGGTGAGGGGAGCGTCCGTGGGCGTCGGGGTCGGCAGCGGTGCGGCGACCACCTCGACGCCCGCGACCGGGGTCGCGGCGTGGGCAGGCGCGCCGAACGAGAGCAGGCCGAGGCCGATGAAGGTCAGGAGTCCGGCGGCGAGGACGGCACGGAGGAGCCGGCCGTGGCACTGGAAGGTCCCCGAGACGGACCGTGCGGTCACGACGCTTCCTTGGTCCTCCGAGCGTCCATGCCGTGCGGTGCCAGAGCGTCCGTGCCCAGGTCTCGGTCGAAGGAGGCGTCCCACGCCTCGAGCCCGCCGTCATGGCGGTGCTGGCGGCCGGTGGCCGCGGCGAAGGCCTGCTTCCAGGTCTGCGGGGAGAGGACCGACCCGGCGAGCGCGCCGTCGGTCGACTCGGCCCGGGAGCGCGCCCGGGTGGCGGTGCGCGCGGCCTCGACACGACGTACGGCGTGCAGCGGGCTCGCGGTGTCGGCGGCGGTCTCGTCACCGGCCTCGTCCGTGGCGGTCTCGAGGCCCGGCGTGAGCGCGGCGGTCTCCAGCTCCTCGGGGTCGAGCTCGGTGAGCAGCTTGACCTGCTGCTCGGTGATGCCGAGGACCAGCACCCGCGACCCCACGGTGACCACCGAGATCGCCGAGCCGCGCGAGAGCGGCTGGCGGTGCACCACGCTGACCAGCGCGTTGCGGCCCCCGGAGAACCGCTTCGCGCCCAGGCGCATGAGCAGGATCAACATCCCCAGCACGACGGCCAGGGAGAAGACCAGACGGACGGCGAGCTCGACCACAGGCGCGCCTCAGCCGGCCTGCGAGTCGTCGATGATCTCGGTGACGCGCAGTCCGAAGTCCTCGTCCACCACGACCACCTCGCCACGCGCGATCAGGCGTCCGTTGACCAGCAGATCCGCGGGGCTGCCCGCGGCGCGGTCGAGCTCGAGGACGGTGCCGGGAGTGAGGGCGAGCAGTTCGCGCACGCTCATCTTGGTGCGGCCCAGTTCGACGGTGACCTCCATGATCACCCCGTGCAGCATCTCCAGACCGCGGGCGATCGGGGCGCCGCCGACCGGCGCGTGGGTGAGCGGGGTGTCCAGCGGACCCGGCCCCGAACCCGTCTCGGGCGTCGCCTGGGCGGCCGCCGCGGCTGCGGATGAGGAGACCAGCGCCTCGTCGTTGACCAGCAGGGCGGCAGCCGGACCGTCGCCGGTGAGCGCGACGACGGTGAACGGGTGGCCGATGTCGTTGATGACCAGGCCCAGCTCGACGGACTGGGCGGCCCCCGCACGGCCTCCCAGTGCCTGAGCGGCCGCGTCCAGGGCCGGCTGAGCGGCCGCGGCCAGGTCGAGCGAGCCCAGCGGGCTCGACTCCAGGGCCGCGACCAGGTCGGCGCCGACCAGCACAGCGATCCGTCCGGTGACCACGCCCTCGAGGTCGGCGATCGCCGCGCCCGCGAACCCGGCCGCCGAGCCCAGCGAGCCGGGCTGGGGCACTCCGGGGGTCAGCGGCGTGGTCGAGGGCAGCACCGCGGCAGCAGCCGCGGCAGCCTCGGCCAGCAGCGCGGCGTTCTCCACGGCGGCCTCCGAGAGGGGCAACGTCGGGGGGAGGATGGTCATCGGTTCTCCTTCGAGGGGGTGGCCACGATCTGCGCAGCGAGGCGCTGGCCGTGCACTCCGGGGGTCGCGTAGGCGAAGACGGTGTCGTCGACGGAGACGTCGAGCGGGGCGGCGGCGGGATGCGTCAGGCGGACGATGTCGCCGACCTTGAGGGTGCCGATCGCGTCGGGGGCGACCTTCGTGCTGCGGAGCCGGACGCGGACGTCGACCGGGACGTCGCGGAAGCTGTCCTGCAGCATCGCCGCGGCCATCGCCCGCTGGGCGCGCTCGCGGTCGGAGGCGGGGGTGGGGGCGCTCGCCTTCACCAGGTGCGGCATCAGGCCGGAGAAGGGAAGGACGAAGGTCATCCGGTGGTCGTGGTCGTTGACCTTGAGCTCGAAGGTGGAGACCACCATGACGTCGGCCGCACCGGCCGCCTGGGCGAACTGGGGGCTGTACTCGACGCCCTTGACCTCCGGCTCCAGCGCCACGATCCCCTCCAGGGAGTAGCGCATCTCGCCGAGCAGCCGCTCGATGAAGCCCCGGATCACGCCGGACTCGATCTCGCTGAGCGGCCGGTCGGGCTGGTTGCCGCCGCCAGGACCACCGAGCATGTGGTCGACGCAGAGCATCACCGCGGGGATCGGGAACTCCAGGATGCCCGATCCCGGCATCGGGTCGGCGGAGAAGATCGTCATGTACGTCTGCGGGCCGAGCTGCTCGACGTACTCGGCGTACGAGCGCTGCTCGATGCCCGCGAGCGACACGCTGCACACCGTGCGCAGGGCGGAGGTGAAGACCGTCGTGGCCTGGCGGGCGAACCCGTCCAGACCCATCTGGAGCACGCGCGAGTGCTCCCGCGAGAGCTGGATGGGTCGACGGAAGTCGTACGGGACGGGCTCGCCGGAGGTACGCCGGCGCGCGCGAGCCACACCGGTGGCACGCGGGTCCGACGCCCGAAGCAGGTCTGTCACGACAGGTCCATCGGCTCCTCGCCGACCGACCTGAGCAGAATCTCTTTACCCCCTACTGGGTCACGAAGTCGGTGAAGTACACGTCCATGACGTCGCCGTGGTACGCGTGCTCCAGCTCCTTGACCAGCTCCTCCTTGATGTGTTCGCGCTCCTTGGGCTTGGTGACCTCGTGCATGCTGCGGCCGCTGAAGGTCTCGATGACCAGGTCCAGAGCCTTGCTGCCGTCGGGCTCGTGGGACACGCTCGTGGTGAGCTGCAGGGCGATGCCGATCTTGAGGTAATGGCCTTCGGCCAGGTTGATCTGGATCGGCTCCATGGTCAGAACCTCGCCGGGCTCGGGCTTCGGCTCCTCCTTCGGCGCGGGCTTGAGGAAGAACCAGTACGCCCCGCCGCCGAGCAGCAGGACGCCGACGACGATCATGATCAGCTTCTTCTTGCCCCCCTTCGCGGGGGCCTCGCCCTCAGGGGCGGGTGCGGTGGCGACGCTCATCAGTGCTCGTCCTCTCCGTGGTGGGTTGCGGCTGCCTTGTCGATGCTCTGCTCGGTGTCGGCGGCGCGGTCCTCGCGCCGACCGGAGGCCGTCGGCCCGTCCCGGCTGAGCTGCTCAGCGTTCTCCCGACGGGCCAGCCGTTGCCTCTCCTGCTCCCGGTCGTAGACGACCCGGTCGAGGATCTCCCGGTTCTCGTCCGCCAACGCCGACATGATCACGATGTCGACCCGCTTGTTGAGCTCCTGCGAGCGCGGGAGCGACGGGTCGATGAGCGGTCGCACCTTGCCGAAGCCGACCGCCGCGAGCCGGCTGGCGGGGATGCCCTCCTCCTCGTTGAGGAAGCGCAGCACCGTGACCGCGCGAGCGGCGGACAGGTCCCAGTCGCTGGCGTAGTACTTGGGTGCACCGGGCGCCTGGTTGGTGTGCCCCTCGATCTGGAGTCGGTCGTCGATCTGGGTCAACACCTCCGCCAGAGTGCCCACGATCCGGCGTCCGCGCTCGGTGAGGGTCGCCAGGTTCGCCTCGAAGACGACGTGGCGGGAGACCAGACTCACCGTGAGCCCGCGGCCGTCGATGGTGGTCGCCACGTCGCTCAGCAGTCCCTTGGCTGCCAGCGCACCCTTGAGCTTGGCCTCGAGGCCGAGCAGCCGATCGGCCTCGGCGCCGGCCTCACTGTACGCCCGGGCGATCTCGGCCCGCTGGGCCTCGGAGACCGCCTGGACCTTGAGCTCCTGGATCTCAGGCGTGTCCTCGACCCGGTTCGGATTAATGGGCTCGGCGACCGAGGTGCCCGGCTGGTCCAGGATGGAACTCGACCCGTCCAGCACCGACGTGGACTGCCCGAAGCCGGCGGCAAGGCCGGCCTTGAGCGCGTTGAACTTCTTCTGCTCGACGGTGCTCATCGAGAAGAGCACGATGAAGAGCACCATGAGCAGGGTGATCATGTCCGCGTAGGTGACCAGCCAGCGTTCGTGGTTGACGTGTTCCTCGTGTTCCTCATGGCGCTTCTTCCGCCCCATGTCACGCCGCCTCGGCTTCGGACTGCTCGTGGGCAGGCAGCAGCGACTTGAGCTTCTGCGCGATGATGCGCGGGTTGGAGCCGGCCTGGATCGCGAGCACGCCCTCGATGGTGATCTCCATGCGGGCGGTCTCCAGGTCACCGAGGCGCTTGAGCCGGTTGCCGATGGGCAGGAAGATCACGTTCGCGCTGAGCACGCCCCACAGCGTGGCGAGGAACGCGGCGGCGATGGAGTGGCCGAGGGTCTCCGGCTTGTCCAGGTTCTCCAGCACGTGCACCAGACCCATGACGGTGCCGATGATGCCGATGGTCGGGGCGTAGGCGCCGGCGTCGCCGAAGAACTTGGCGGACTGCTTGACCGCAGCCTTTTTGGCGTGGACCTCGGCCTCGAGGATCTCCGCCATCTCCTCCGGGTCGGTGCCGTCGACGGCCATGGTGACGCCCTTGACGAGGAAGGGGTCGTCGATGGTCCTCAGCGAGTCCTCCAGGGCCAGCAGGCCTTCCTTGCGGGCCTTGTCGGCCAGCGAGACGATCACGGGCACGACGTCGGCGGAGGACTCGGCCTTGCCGGTCATCGCCTTGATCATGCTGGGCACGACCGCCTTGGCGTCGTGCAGCGTGCCACCGGCCACGCTCACCATGATCGTGCCGCCGAAGACCAGCAGCAGCGGTGGCAGCAGGAACATGCTCATCGGGTTGCCGCCCTCGAGGATGTTCGAGAGTGCGATGACCGCGAAGGCGCCGAAGATGCCGATCGGAGTAGCGATGTCCACCGCTCAGACCTCCTCGGTCCCGGCGTGGAGCGGCACTGCCTTGAGGCGACGGGGCTGCGCCGTCGGCTGCTCCGGCTCCGCTTCGACGGCGCCGGCCATGCGGGCGCTCTCGGCGATGACGGCCCCGCGGTACTCCCGGATCATGTCGACCACGGTGCGCAGGTCCTCCAGCACGACGTACTTGGTGCCGTCCACGAGCGTGATGACCGTGTCGGGTGTGGCGTCGACACGTTCGATGAGATCGGAGTTCAGGGCGAACACCGACCCGCTGAGTCGGGTGAGCGTGATCACTGCGAGTACCGTCCTTGGTGGTGCCGTGTGGAGGAGCAGACCGTCCGTGGCCTACAGGACTCCCATCGGCGCCCGTGGTGCGGACCTGAGGAGCCGTCGGAACCAATGTCGAGGTTTTCGTGCGGCGCGTGCCGCCTTCTGCACGCGCGAGGGCCCGCAGCCGGGGGACGGCTGCGGGCCCTGGGGTGTGCGCGGCGCACCGGGGTGCTGATCCCCGCTGGGGGGATGCGGTGAAGGATCAGCGCTTGATGTTGACCAGGTCCTCGAGCACCTGGTCGGAGGTGGTGATCACCCGGGAGCTGGCCTGGAAGCCGCGCTGGGCCAGGATCAGGTTGGTGAACTCGGCGGCGAGGTCGACGTTGGACATCTCCACCGCGCCACCGAGCAGGGTGCCGCGACGGCCGACCGAGGGCACGTCGAGCTGGGCGGCCCCGGAGTTGGCGGACTCGCGGAAGGCGGTCTCGCCGACCTTCTGCAGACCCATCGGGTTGTTGAAGTCCGCCAGGGCGAGCTGGCCGAGGTCGCGCTGGACGCCGTCGTCGAAGACGCCGACGAGCTTGCCGTCGGTGCCGATCGAGTAGGAGACCATCTCGACGCCCACCGGGGGTGCGGGCACCGCGTTGGCGGGGTCCAGGGTGATGTCGACCAGCGTGCTGGTGTCGGCGTTGCCGGTGCCGGGGTCGATCAGGTAGCCCTGGACCCGGTTTCCGGTCGGGGTGACAAGAGTGCCGGTCTCGTCGAAGGTGAAGGAGCCGGCGCGGGTGTAGAGGTTCTCGTTGCCGCGGCGGATCACGAACATGCCGTCACCCTGGATCATCAAGTCGGTGCTCCGGCCGGTGGTCTGCGCCGAGCCCTGGTTGAAGTTCGTCGCGGTCGCGGCGACCTGCACACCCAGACCCACCTGGATCGGGTTGGTGCCGCCGCGGGGCGTGGTCGTGCCGGTCGCGCCGGTGAGCATCTGGCTCAGCGTGTCCTGGAAGACGGTGCTGCTGGACTTGAAGCCGACGGTGTTGGCATTGGCGATGTTGTTGCCCGTGACATCGAGCATGACCTGGTTGACACGCAGGCCGCTGATGCCGGAGAAGAGCGAGCGAAGCATGGGGATTTCCTGTTCTGCCCGGGGGTCCGGGCCGGGTGGGACGACAGAGGAGCGGGAGTCAGGAGGTGGTGTCGGGTGCGACCGAGGTGCCGACGGTCAGCACACTGGCGAAGGGAACGTCGGTGCCGTCGACGACGAGCACCGGGCCGGTGCTCTCGAAGCGGACCGACTCCACGGTTCCGGTGCCGGTGCTGCCGTCCTCCTGCGGATACGAGACCGTCTTGCCGACCATGCTGCTCGCGCCGAAGGCGACCTGAAGGCCGACCAGCTGCGCGGTCGAGTCGGCGACCGCCTGCATCTTCTCCAGGGCGGTGAACTGTGCGGTCTGCGAGAGGAACTCGGTGGAGTCCGCAGGGTTCGACGGGTCCTGGTACTTCATCTGCGCCACCAGCAGCTGCAGGAACAGGTCCTTGTCAGCCGACGTACTCGTGCTGGTGATCGCGTTGGTGTTCGACATCCCGAGGAACGCCGATGTTCCTTCGACGCCCGAAACGGACATCGGTCCTCCTCACATCGACACGTCGACACCCGTGCGGGTGCGCGTGCCAGGGGTCTGGGGCCGCGGCTGCGGCCCTCGGTCGACGCCGTCCCTGGCGGAGGTGCTCCCGTCCCGCGTCCCTGCGGTCCGGTGATCTGTGGTCTCGCCGCCCCGGCCGCCCTGCTGGGAGCCGAACTGCTGGTCGAGCTGGTGCCGCCCTGCCCCGTCGTGGGTGTGGTCGGCGTTGAACTCCATCGGCCGCGTGTCCGCGATCCTGAGGTCTGCGGACGAACTCGTGGTCACGTGCTGCCCGACGGCGATCTCGGTACGCCGTGCCCCGGCGCTCTCCAGCAGCCGGTGCAGTTCGGCGCTGCCGTGGGAGAGCGCCCGCTGCGCCGCCTCGGAGCCGCTGACCCGGACCTGCACCTCACCACCGCGCAGGGTCAGGACGACGCGCACCTCGCCCAGGGCCTCCGGTGCGAGCTTGAGCGTGATCCGGTGGGTGCCGTCACCACGGGCGACGAGCCGGGTGACCTCCGGGAAGACCTGACCGGTCACCTGCGAGGTGGACCCCGCTCCCGCCGCGGTCAGATTTCCTGTCGCAGTGACAATCGTCGGGGCCGTTGCTGCCCCGAGTGCGGTCGTCGCATTTCCGGTGGGTGCGGCCGGCGTCGCCTGCGGCTGCTGCTGGCGCTCGCCCGAGGTGCCGGCGTCCCCTTGGCGGGCCTCCGCGGCGGCTCCGGCCGGACCCACGGCCGCCAGGTCGGTGGCCTGCTCGGTGGCGGCGTCGCGACGGGCCTCGTCGGTGTGGTGGGAGGAGTCCTTCGCGCCGAGGGGAGTGTCGACCGCCGTGGCCTGCGGCGCTCCGGCGACGGCCGTCCCCGGCTCGACGACTCCGGCCACGGCCGGGTCGATGGCTGCCGCCGCGCCGGTGGGTGTGGCTGGGTCGGCTGTTTCGGTGGCCGTCGCGGGCGCTGGTGTCGTTGCCGCGACGGGCAGCTCGGTGGGCGGCGTGTCGCCGATGGCGGTCGGGGCCTCCGCGGGGAGAGCGGTCACCGGGGTCTGTGTGGCGGGGTCGGCCGTTGCCATGGGGCTGGTCGCCCCAGCGAGGGGGGCTGCGGTGGTGTCGATCGGGGCGGCCGCCGGGGCTGCCTCCGCGCCGACCGGAGCGCCGGTCGCCGCGCCGTTCGCCGGGGTGATCGAGGGGGACAGCGCAGCCATCACCGGGAGCACGGGCACCACCTGCGCGGCGGCGATCACCTGCGCGGCGGTGGGCTCCTGGGCCTCGGCGGCCGCGCCCTGGACCTGCTCGGCGTCCGGGCTGCACTCCGTGGCCTCGCCGGTGGCCGGTTCCGGACCACCGGTGCCCTCGGCGGACTCCGCACCGGAGGTCGCGGGCCGGACAGAGGCCGTCGTGGCCTCCTCGGCTCGCTCGGGGCCGTGGGACCGGGTGGGGTGCACCGGCCCGTGGTGGCGGGGCGGAGCCTCGTGGCGGGGCGCAACCCCTCGGGACGGGGCCGTCGCCCCGAGCAGCAAGGTGAACGCGTCGTCGCCGGCACGCGCGCCCTCGGCCGTGGGCGTCGCCACGCGGCCGGGGGAGACGGGGGTGATGGTCATGACTGTCTGCTCATTCGGTCAGGAGGCCAGGTCGGCCATGATCTTGCGGACGTAGTTGCGGGTCTCGGCGTAGGGCGGGATGCCGTCGTAGCGGTGCACCGCCCCCGGGCCGGCGTTGTAGGCGGCCAGCGCCAGTTCGGTCTTCTTGAACTCGGCCAGCAGCGTCTTCATCAGGCGGGCCGCCCCGTCAACCGACTGGGCCGGGTTGAACGGGTCGTTCACGCCCAGTGCCTTGGCGGTGGCCGGCATCAGCTGCATCAGGCCGCGCGCCCCGGCCGGGCTGACCGCCTGCGGGTTGAAGTTCGACTCGGCCTTGGCCATCGCCGCCAGCAACGCCGCGGGGACGCCGTGCTCGTTGGCCGCGCGGGTGAAGAGGTCCGCGTACGGCGTGCCTGGGTCGAGCCGGCCCGCGCCCACGGGAGCCGTGCCCGAGGTCGACCCGGTCGCGCTGACGCCGCCCTCGGGCAGGATCCGGCGGATGACGTCCGGGGTGCTCGGCACGTCGATGATCCGGACGTTGAGCCCGGTCCGCGGTGCCTCGATCATCTTGCCGTCGCCGATGTAGATCGCGATGTGGTCGACGCCGTTGTTGCGGCTGGAGTTGTCCCACGCCAGCAGGTCGCCCGGCTGCGCCTCGGCCATGCTGGCCACCGGTCGGCCCTCGGCCGCCTGCTGGTAGGACACCCGAGGCAGCTCGATCCCCAGGTTGCGGTAGACCAGCTGCACCAGCCCGGAGCAGTCCAGCCCCTTGGACGGGTCGGTGCCACCCCAGACGTAGGGCAGGCCGAGGTACTTCTTGGCCTCGGCGACCACGTCGGCGCCGGTCGGCCCGCCCGCGCTCGTCGTGCCGTTGACGCCGCCGGTGCTGGTGACCCCGCCGGCGCTCTGGGCGGCCAGCGCCTGGGCGAAGGCGGCGGCACTGGCCCCGGCGGCACGCGTGGGCGAGAGCAGCGACAACTGGGCCTGGATCTCGCTGATCCGTGCCTGGACCTCGGCGACGCTCATGCGGGGCCCTCCTGGTGTGCACCGGACCGGCGCGCGAGCAACTGCAGCCGACCGACGACGTCGTCGATCTCGCGTGCCTCCTCGCGGGCGGCCTCTTCGGCGCGCCGCTGTGCGCGCTGCTCCTGAAGGTGCTCGATCGCCTTCAGGCGTGACTTGTCGGACTGCCAGCGGGTGTGGGCGTCGGTGGCGATCAGGCGTGCGTCGTTCAGACGCTCCTCGGCCTCCCGCACCGCCACCGCCATCGCCGTGAGCAGTTGTCGGTCCGACACGAAATCGTCGAGCGTGGCCGACTCGCAGCGAGACGCCTCGGCCAGCCGGCCACTCATCTCCACCAGCCGGGTCTCCCGCTCACGGACGGCGGTGAGCGCGGTCAGCAGGCCCATTCGGCTGTCACGTTCACGGACCTGGCGGACGCGGGCCACGGCGCGCAGGCCACGGTCGTGCTGGCGGCTCATGCGACCAGCTCCTGGAGCTGGGCCCACGTCTCAGGCAGGTCAGAGGGGGCGTCGAGGTCCTGACGCAGGAACCCGTTGATCTGGTCGGCCAGCGCCAGCGCACGGTCGGCGTCAGGGTCGCTCCCGTAGGCGTAGGCGCCGATCTCGACGAGCTCCTTCACGTCGCGGTGAGCGGCCATCAGCCGCCGCAACGTCGTCGCGGCCGCCCGCTGCTCGGGACCGGTGACCGCGTTCGCGCAGCGCGAGATCGACTCCAGCACGTCGATGCTGGGGAAGTGACCCGCGGTGGCCAGGCGGCGGGAGAGCACGACGTGACCGTCGAGGATCGAGCGCACCGTGTCGCCGATCGGGTCCTGGAGGTCGTCGCCCTCCACCAGCACGGTGTAGAGGCCGGTGATGCTCCCGCGGTCGGAGTTGCCCGCCCGCTCCAGCAGGCGCGGCATCAACCCGAAGACACTCGGCGGGTAGCCCCGCGTGGCCGGTGGCTCCCCGGCGGACAGACCGACCTCGCGCTGCGCCATCGCCACCCGGGTCAGCGAGTCCATCATCAGCACGACGTCCTCGCCCTCGTCGCGGAAGTGCTCCGCGATCCGGGTCGCCACGAAGGCCGCCCGCAACCGCTCCACCGGCGGAGCGTCCGAGGTCGCGACCACGATCACCGACCGCGCCAGACCTTCGGGGCCGAGGTCGTTCTCGATGAACTCGCGCACCTCACGGCCGCGCTCACCGACCAGGGCGATCACCGACAGCGTCGCGTCGGTGCCACGCGCGACCATCGACAGCAGCGTGGACTTGCCGACGCCGGAGCCCGCCATGATCGCGACGCGCTGACCTCGACCGACCGGGACCAGCCCGTCCAGGGCCCGGACGCCGAGACCCACCTGGGTGTCGATCCGGGAGCGGCTCAGTGCGGGCGGGGCGGAGGCCTCGACGCTCACCTGCGGCAGCCCCGCGAGCGACGGACCGCCGTCGACCGGGCGGCCCAGTCCGTCCAGCACCCGGCCCAGCAGTTCGCGACCGACCCCGATGGACAGCGGCGCGCCCGTGCCGCGCACCGGCATGCCGACGCGCAGCCCGTGGGTCGCGGCCATCGGCAGGCAGATCAGGCCGCCGGGTCCGCTGGCGACCGCCTCGGCGAGCACCGGGGGCTGTCCCTCGCCGGGCAGCACCTCCAGCACGTCGCCGACCGCGGCGTCGACCCCGGTCACCACCAGGTGCAGGCCGACGAGCTCGGCGATCATGCCGAGGCGACGCGGCCGGGCGGCCTCCAGCGCCGTGCGGATCAGGTGGGGCGAGAGCGTCGTGGTCACGAGGCCAGCACCTCCCGCACCCGGGCCATCGCGCCGCTGATGCGGGCGTCGAGCACCGCCTCGGCGGTCTCCACCACGACGTCGCCGCGGTGCAGCGAAGGGTCGCCGACCACGATCGCGGTGCCGGCGATAGCGCCCAGCTCGGGGCACGCGGCATCGACCGGGGCCACCCGCACGCGCACGACCGGCTCGCCGGGCAGGAGTGCCAGGGCACGGCGTACGGCGTCCAAGGTGGGGTTCTCCGCGACGGCCAGTTCGTGGCCCAGCAGTTCCTCGGTCAGGTCGGCGGCCAGCGCGGCGGTGCGCTCCTCGACCGAGGCGCAGATCGCGGTGGCTGCGGCGTGCAGCTCCTCGGTGGCCCGGGCCAGCGCGGCCAGCGCGGCACGGTGCTCGGCCTCGCGGCGTTCCTCGGCCTGGCTGCGCAGTTCCTCGGCGTGGGCCAGCTCGTCGCGGGCCTGCTTCTCCGCGGCCTGGCGTCCTTGTGCCCAGCCGGTGGAGTACCCCTGTGCCTGGGCAGCCGCACGGGCTTCGTCGACCAGGCCGCCGAGCGCACGCTCGGTGACGGGGTCGCCCAACACCGCGCCCCCGGCAAGGCGCGTCCAGGTGCCGCTGCGCAGTTCGCGAGCGGGCAGGGTGCGCGTGGTGACGTCGGAACCGTCGAGCACGACGGCCCGCGCGTCAGGCGACGAACTCGTCATCGTTGCCCCGACGCACCATGATCTGGCCCTGCTCCTCGAGCTGGCGGATCACGCGGATGATGTTCTGCTGGGCCTCCTCGACCTGGCGCAGGCGGACGGTGCCGAGCATCTCGACCTCCTCGATGAGGTTGGTCGCCGCGCGCTCGGAGAGGTTCTTGGTGATCTTGTCGCGGACCAGGTCCGGCACACCCTTGAGGGCGAGCGCCAGTTCGGCGGTGTCGACCTCGCGCAGCACCAGTTGGATGGAACGGTCCTCCAGGGTGGTGATGTCCTCGAACATGAACATCTTCGACCGGATCTCCTCGGCCAGCGCCGGGTCGAGCGACTCCAGGCCCTCGACGATCTGACGCTCGGTGGAGCGGTCGGAGCGGTTGATGATGTTGACCAGCGGGTCGAGGCCGCCGACGCGGGACATCTCGTTGGGCTGCAGCATCGAGGAGAGCCGGCGCTCCAGCGTCGCCTCGACACTGCGGATGATCTCCGGTGAGGTCCGGTCCATCACCGCGATGCGGTGCGCGACCTCGGCCTGCATCGCGGGCGGCAGCCCGGAGAGCAGCAGCGACGCCTTGTCCGGGGTCATATGGGCCAGCACCAGCGCGATCACCTGCGGGTGCTCGTCGATGATGAACGAGCGCAGCTGGGCGGGGTCGGCGCGGTGCAGGAACTGGAAGGGCATCTGCATGGTCGCCGCGTTGAGCCGGGTGATGATCTCCGAGGCACGCTCGGTTCCCAGGCTCTGTTCGAGGATCTGCTGGGCGAAGCTCAGGCCGCCCTGGGCGATGTGCGCCCGCGCGGTCATCATGTCGCGGAACTCGGTCAGCACCGACTCGGTCTCGGCTCCGCTGATCGCGTCGAGCCGGGCGATCTCCGCGGACAGGGCTTCGACCTCGCTGTCGGAGAGGTGCCCGAGCACGGCGGCGGCGCGCTCCTTGCCCATCTGGATCAGGAGGATGGCGGCCTTGCGGACGCCCATGGTGGCCATCGAGACGGTCATGGGCGCTCCACCAGCCAACCGCGCAGGAGCGCCGCGACGTCCTCGGGCTGACGCTCGACCAGGGCCGCGATCTCGTCACGGGCCTCCTTGGCGAGGTCGTTCTCCGCTGACTCCAACGCCAGCATCGCGGCGTTGGGGATCTCCAGCTGCTGGGCGGCGGCGCGCTCGGCCTGCTCGCGGCGCAACTGCTCCACGACGTAGCTGGTGGCCTCGGCACGCGCCTTGTTGCGCTTGCGGTTCTGCAGCCAGGCGATCGCCATGATGAGGACGACCAGACCGGCCAGTCCGCCGGTGCGGATCATGCCCATGGTCTCGGCCTTCTTCTCCTCGGCGATGCTCGCGTCGAGCTCCTCCGCGGCCGCGGCCTCCGCCGTACGGTCGAAGGGCATGTCGCTGACGTCGATGGTGTCGCCGCGCTCGGCGTCGATGCCCAGCGCCGCGGCGACGGAGGTCTGGATCACCGCGGGGTCGCGTCCGGCCAGCGACTGCGTGTCGAGCACGATGCCGACGTGCATCGACTGCACCTGGCCCGGAGCCGCCTCGCGCCGCTCGACCTCGCTGTTGACCGCGTTGTCGGAGGTGCGCGCCCGCTTGTCGTACGACGACTCGCCGGTTCCGCCCGTGGTGGTCCCCATGTTGCCGTCGGGGCCGACCACGCCGTTGGCGGTGCCGTTCGCGGCGTCGCCGTTCAGCGTCTCGCTGGTCTCGGTCTCCGAGAGGGTCAGGTCGCCGTTGCCGAAGTAGCGCCGGGTCTCCTTGACCGCCTTGTCGAAGGAGAGCACCGGGGTGACCTGCACGGTGGAGTTGCCAGGGCCGACGATGCGGTCGAGCATCGTCTGGATCTGCGCGGTCATCTGGTTCTGGAAGTCCATCACCTGCTGGTTCTGGCTCTGCATCGCGCCCGCGCCGCCGGCACCGGGAGCGGAGAGGACCTTGCCGGTGGAGTCGGCGACGGTGACCTTCTCGTCGGTCAGACCGGGCACGCTGGAGGAGACGAGGTGGATGACCGCCTGCACCTGCTCGGGGGCCAGGGTCATCCCGGCGCGCGTCTTCACCAGCACCGACGCGGTGGTCGGGTCCTGCTGGTCGGAGAAGACCTCCTTCTGCGGGATGGCCAGGTGCACCACGGCCGCGTCGACGGCGTCGATCGCCTCGATGGTCTTGGAGAGTTCGCCCTCCATCGCCCGCTTGAAGTCGGTCTGCTCCTGGAACTGCGAGGTCGAGAGGCCCTGGTCGTCCAGCAGCGAGTAGCCGCCCTCGCTCGAGGCGGGCAGGCCCTCGCCGGACAGCGCGATCCGGGTGGCGTCGACCTGGTCCTGCGGCACCAGGATCGTGTTGCCGCCGTTGCTCAGCTCGTAGGGGACGCCCTGGGCGTCCAGCTGCTGCACCACCGCGGACGCGTCCGAGGAGGCCAGGTTGGAGAAGAGCGGGGCGTACGCCGGCGCGGCGGCCCACTTGAAGACCAGGAACCCGGCGAGCAGCAGCGCGCCGCCCCCGATGATCGCCACGACCTTCTGGCCGGCGGTGAACCCGTTGAAGGTGCGCTGGAGTCCGCCGAACCCTCGGTTGAAGTTGTCCTTCATCACACCTGCATCCGCATGATCTCGGTGAACGCCTCGACGGCCTTGTTACGGACTGCCACGGTCAGCTGGGTCGCGACCGAGGTCTCGGTCGCGGCGATCGTGTAGTCGTGGAGCGCGTTCAGGTCGCCGGTGGCGGCCTGGACGGCGAGAGAGTCGGTGCTGTCGTGCATGCCCTCGAGCTTGTCGATGCTGCCGACCAACAGGTCGGAGAAGCTCGAGCCCTGCACCTCCGGCGTACCGGTGGGCGCCGTGACCGACGGGGTGGCGACGGTCGGGGTCACCCACGGGGTGAAGCCGCCGACCGACTCGATACCGGAGACGCTCATCAGCCACGACCGATCTGGAGGGCGCTGGCGTAGGTGTCCTGCGCGTTCTTGGTGACCTGCACCGACGCCTGGAAGCCGCGCTGGGCCATCACCAGCGACGTCATCTGCGTGCCCATGTCCATGTCCGGGGCCCGCACCATGCCCTGCTCGTCGGCGAGCGGGTGGTCCGGGGCGTACACCATCCGGCCCTCGGCGTCACTGAGTTCGATGCCGACCACGTCGACGCCGCCGTCGGGGCGCGACTGCACCTCGACCAGCTGCGCCTGGAAGGCGTCGCCGCTGGTGGCCGTGTACGTGTTCGCGTTGGCGATGTTGTGCGCCAGCGCGTCCAGCCAGGTCTGGTGCATGCCGAGGCTGGTGTTGGCGATGCGGAGCATCTCGAAGGCGGCCATCACATGGCTCCGGCCGCGGCACGGATGTTGGCCAGCCGGTCGCTGGTCGCCCGGGAGAGCAGCTGGTACTGGAAGACCGACTGCATCGCGGCCATCGTCTCCTTGCGGAGGTCGACGTTGTTGCCGTTGACCCCCACCGGCGTCAGGGTCGGCGTCGTGGTCACCCGGACGCTGTCCGCGTCGACCTCGCCGCTGTTGATCGCCGAGCGCAGGGAGGACTCGAAGTCCACCGAGGTCGCACGGAAGCCGGGGGTGTCGACGTTCGCGATGTTGTCGGAGATGACGTTCTGTCGGATCGACAGACCGTCAAGGGCGCCGTGGAGCACGCTCGACACGGCGTCGCTGGCAAAGATGGACACTTCCCGCCTCCGGAAACACGGATTCGTTCGCGGTGCCGGTCCATCGGCGCCTATGAGCTCTCCCTAGCTCGATGTCCCTTTCGGCCCCCCGGAGGCCAACCTGAGGCTTTATTGCCTGGTTCGGGACTTTTTACCCGTGGGGTGCAGGTTTCACTAGAGATCTAGTGATCCCTGCACTTCCTGAGCGATGCAACACTCAGGAAGTACTGGATTCACTAGAGATCTAGTGAATCCTGCAGAGGCACAAGCCAGCCGTACGGCGACTACGCACTCACATCCACGTACACGGGGAGGTCGGGGGTGCCGGTGCCCTTGACGGCGTCGGCGAGCCGGCGTTCGCGGCCGGTGGCCGAGATGCGACGGGAGAGCTGGTGCGCGACGGCGAGCTGGCGTTCCAGCACCAGGCGGGCGCGGGGCTCGAGGTCGGCGGGCAGCGGCCCGCGCATGACGGGGGCGGTCCACTCGGGCAGCGCGGCGGGCTCGGGGGCGGTCAGCAGTGCCTCGGCGAGCTCGACGTCGATCTCGAGTCGGTCCAGGGCCGCGACCCACTCGGCCCGGAAGTCCGGGTCCCCGGGCGGGGACGAGGACGGGGGTGAGGAGGGGGGCATGGTCAGCTCGCGGCCTGGATGCTCTGGAGGGCGGCGGTCTTCCAGGTGTCGGCCAGGTCGGTGACGATCGAGAGGCAGCCCTCGGTGACGGCCGGGTCCTTGCGCAGGTTGGCCTTGATCAGCTCGGCGTGCAGCCAGTCGTAGAGCGAGGCGAGTCCGGGGCCGCCGTCCCACGCCTCGACGTTGAGGGTGCTGCGCAGGTGGATCACGATCTCCTGGGCGTGGACGAGCTGGTTGTGGGCCTCGGGCAGGTTGTTGACCCGCTGGGCCTCCAGCCCACGCTGCACGTCGAGGACGAGGCGGTCGCAGAGCATCACCAGCAGGCGGGCGGGGCTCGCGGTCGCCACGGAGTTGTCCACGTAGGCGTTCCGGGCGGTTCCTCCGGTGGAGCTGTACATGGTGGTTCCTCTTAGTAGGTGGGCAGGGAGGCGATCTGGCCGGCCAGCCAGCTGGACTGACTGTTCATCTGCCCCAGAGCGGTCTCCAGGGCGGTGAACTGTCGGGTCAGCGTCTGGCGGCGCAGCTCGAGCCTCGTGTCCCAGGCGTCGATGCGGTCGTTGAGGTCGTCGATGGTGGACTTGCGGCCGTTGATGGCGCTGGAGAGCAGACCGTCGTACGCCTCGGAGACGAACTCGCCGGCGACGGCCAACCGATCGGCGAAGCCGGTGTTGGTGGTGGCTTTGGTGAACAGGCCCGACACGGCGGCGGGATCGGCGTCGTACGCCGCCTTGAACTCGTCCTCGGAGAACGTGAACTTGCCGTACCGGTCGACCTCGATGCCCACCGACGACAGGCTCGTGCCGCCGTTGGAGTACAGCGTGCCCATGAGTTGGTCACGCACCGTGCGCAGCGTGGAGTCGCCGGCCAGCGGCCCCGCCTTGACCCCGACCCCGCCGGCCTTGGTGGCGGTGTCGATGTCGGCGAGCACCCCGTTGAGGGCGTCGACGAGTTCCTTGACCTTGGTCGCGACTGCGGCGCTGTCGGTGGTGAGGTCGAGGTCGACGGCGGTGCCGACGGCGACGTCCTTGGCCAGCGTCACGTTGATGCCGGGCATCAGGTTGCTGAACGTGTTGCTCGCCGAGTGGATGGTGTCGCCGCCGAGGGTGATCTCGGCGTCCTGACCCGCCACGACCGAGGCACCGCCCAGGATCGGGCTGCCGTCGGTGTTGGTGAGCGTGAAGTCGGAGGCGGCGCCGGTGGTGAGTGACTCCACCCGCACGCGGTAGCTGCCGTCGTCGAGCTTGACGGTGGTGGCCCGCACGCCCTGGCCGGAGGTGTTGAGCGCGTTGACCAGGCCGCCGAGGGTGCCGTCGCCGGTCTCGATGTCGACCGTGGTCCCGTCCAGCTTGTCGAGCCGCACCATGGTGCCGCCGCTGACGACGACGTCGTTGAGCTGGGCGGTGTCGGCGAAGGTCAGCTGGTGCGCCTTGGCGGTCGCACCGACGGTGAAGGAGAACGCGGTCGGCACCGCACCGGTGGTGGTGGTGACGGTGACCTTCTCCGAGGAACTGGTCGACTTCATCGGCGACCAGCCTGACGCCTTGGCGAGCTCCTCGGCCTTGTCGGTCAGCGAGGCGATCTTGGTGTTGATCCCCTGCAGGCTGGTGACGGCGGTCTCGTAGGTCTTGACCTGGCTCTTGAGCCGGTTCTGCTGGGTGGCTTCCAGGGTCATCAACTGGGAGATGATCGAGGCGGTGTCCAACCCGGACGCGAGTCCGCTGATGCTGGCGCTTCCTACCACGGGTCACTCCTCCCGATCGCCTGGAAAGCGGACCGGGCGAGGGGGGAGCCCTGAGGACTCGCCCCTCGCCCGGACCATTGCGTGCTACCTGTGACTGCTAGGTGATCGGAACCGATCAGCGGAGCAGCGACAGGACGCCCTGCGGCGCCTGGTTGGCCTGAGCCAGCATCGCGGTACCGGCCTGCGACAGGATCTGCGAGCGGGTGAACGCCATCATCTCCTGGGCCATGTCGGTGTCGCGGATCCGGCTCTCCGAGGCGGACAGGTTCTCGATCGCCACGTTGAGGTTGTTCACCGTGTGCTCGAAGGTGTTCTGCGCCGCACCGAGCGTGCCACGGAAGCTGGAGACCGCGTCGATCGCTGCGTCGATCGTGGTCAGGTCAGCGGTCGTGGTGTTGGCGGTGACGTCGACGGTGTCCGTGCCCAGGGTGGCCGCGGTCATGTCGGACAGGCTGATCGACTGGGTCTCGCCGCCGTTGGCGCCGACCTGGAAGTCCAGGGTGGCGGTGCTGCCGTCGAGCAGCTTGGTCCCGTTGAACTGGGTCCGGTTGGCGATGTCGTCGATGGCCTGCGACAGGGCCCCGATCTCGTCCTGGATCGCCGCGACCGCGGTGCCGGCGGCACCACCGTTGGCGCCGGTGTTACCGGCCTGGACGGTGAGGTCACGCATGCGCTGGAGCATGGAGTGAACCTCGGTGAGCGCACCTTCAGCGGTCTGCGCGACGCTGACGCCGTCCTGAGCGTTGCGGACGCCGACCTTGAGGCCGCCGACCTGGGCGCGCAGGTTCTCCGAGATGGCGAGACCGGCAGCGTCGTCCGCCGCGCGGTTGATGCGGTAACCGCTGGAGAGCTTCTCCAGCGACTTGGACATCTGGCCCTGCGTCACCGACAGGTTGCGGTACGAGTTGAAGGCGTCGATGTTCTGGTTGATGCGAAGACCCATGATGGTTCCCTCCTGGATGTCTGGATCACTGACCGGTGTCCGTCCGTGGACTCCGTTGCGGCTCTGATCGGCGCCGGTCGAGAGGATCTGAGAAGTTGTGCGGATTCTTTTTCGGCCGGTTCCCCCCGGACACGACGACGCCGTACGGAGGTCCGTACGGCGTCGGTCGGTCGAGGGGGCGCGGCCCGGAAGCGGCCGCTAGGCCGATCGGTCGATCGCGGTGGCGCCGAGCCGGGCCATCGCCGTACGACGCGACGCGACCGCGGCGAAGTAGGCCTCGCGCCGGCGGGCGGCGCAGCCGTCGGGGCGCTCGGGCCTGGCGACGAGGTTGGGCTCCAGCGCGCTGTTCATGGCGTCCTTCATGAGGACCAGCGCCTCGGCGCGCATCTGGCTCACGCGCGACTCCGAGACACCGAGCTCGGCGGCGATCTCGGCCATCGGCCGCTCGGCGAAGAAGTAGCCCTCGATCACCACGCGCAGCCGCTCGGGGAGCATCGCCACGGCGTCGATGAGATAGCCGATCTTCTCCTGCTGCTCCACCCGCTCCTCCGGGCTCGGAGCCCGGGTCGGGAGGACGTCGTCGATGGGGGTGTCGCCGAAGCCCTGAAGGCTCATCACGCTGGCGCGGGAGACGTCGTCGGCGTTCGCCGCGACCTCCTCGAGGGTGAGGCCGGTGGCGGTGGCGACCTCGGCGTCGGTGGGCGGGCGGCCGAGGTCGGCAGCGAGGCGACCGCGGGTCTCCTCCAGCTCACGGGCCCGGCGGCGGACCGAGCGGCTGGCCCAGTCGATGCCGCGCAGCTCGTCGAGGATCGCGCCACGGATGCGGGTGGCGGCGTAGCGGGTGAACGGCACGCCGCGCGACTCGTCGAACGAGCGGGCGGCCTGCACCAGCGCGGCGAGGCCGGCGGAGGTGAGGTCGTCGCGGTTCACGTGCCCCGGCAGGCGGCCCATCGACTCGCGCACGATGTGACCGACCAGCGAGATGTGGCTGGTGACGAGCTCGTCGGTGTCGACCGAAGTCGCACCGCCGGCGGCCGTGTCGTTGGTGTTCACAGGCATGACTCTGAACGATCGCTCCAGAGTCCGTGGCGAAACTGCTCAGATACGTACCTCGATGAGCCGATTTGGGACGTACGGCGTGCCGGAGGTAGTCCGTTCGGGTCATGTGACCGACTCGGAGCGGCTTGGGATTTGTCCAGATTGTCCGCGAGGTCCCCGCCAAATCCCTCAGTACGTCCCCCGCGTTGCCGATCTGTGCGGCGAGTCGGACCGACCACCCGCAAGCCAGACGAGGGAAGGAGCGTGGCGTGGAGAACCTCTCGCTCATCCTGTGGCGCGAGCGCGAGCTGATGGAGTCGCTGCTCTACAAGCTCGAGGTCGAGCGCCTGGTGCTCGCCTCCGGGCAGAGCCGCTGGCTGGCCGTGTCGGCCCGCGAGGTCGAGGGCGTGCTCGAGTCGCTGCGCGAGACCGAACTGCTCCGTGCGGTGGCCGCCGACGAGGCCGCCGCCTCGATCGGGATGGCCTCCAACCCCAGCCTGCGCGCGCTGGCCGAGTCCGCCGCCGAGCCGTGGAAGTCGATCCTGCTCGACCACCGCACCGCGTTCCTGTCCTACACCGCGGAGATCACCGAGATCGCCGCCACCAACCGCGAGCTGCTCACCTCGGGCCAGGCCGCCGCCCGGGACATGTTCCTCGGGCTGGGCGAGCACCCGGACTCCTACTCCTCGCACGGCACCGCCGTGATCGACGAGCGCCGTTCGCGGCTCCTGGACCAGAGCATCTGACATGAGCGGCTCCTTCGCGTCCCTGAACACCGCGCTGAGCGCCCTGCGCTACAGCCGCGTGGCGATGGACACCGCCAGCCAGAACATCGCCAACGTCGGCACCGAGGGCTACACCCGCCGCCGGGTGGAGTCGGCCAGCGCCGGCACCCCCGTCCAGCCGGCGATGTGGTCGCGCCAGCAGAACGCCTCGGGCGGGGTCCGGATCACCGGCGTCACCCGGATGACCGACGCCTTCCTCGACGCCCGGGTGCGCACCGAGCACGGCAAGCAGTCCTACCTCGACACCCGCCAGGCCTCGCTGGACCGGCTGGAGTCGGGCATCGGCGAGCCCGGTGACAACGGCCTGGCCGCGGTGCTGACCGAGTTCCGCTCGGCCTGGCACGACCTCGCGAACAACCCCGACAGCGACGCGGCCCGCAGCCAGGTCCTCGCCCGCGGCAACGCGGTCGCGGCCGCCGTCCAACTCCAGGCCCGCAACTTCGAGACCGAGGCCGGCGACCAGCGGGTCCGGCTCAACGCCATGGTCGCCGAGGTCAACACCCTCGCCTCCGACCTGGCCGCGACCAACAAGGCGATCACCGTGGCCATGGTCGACGGCTCGGACGCCGGCAACCTGCTCGACCAGCGCGACCAGCTCTCGCTGCGCCTCTCCGAGCTCACCGGGGGCAAGGCGACCGTCAACGCGACCGGTGGCATGGACGTCGAGGTCAACGGCGTCGACCTGGTCACCGGCACCTTCGCCGGGTCCTTCGTGGTGGCCAGTGGCGTCACGCCCGCCGGCGACGCCGACGGGCTTCCGATCACCTTCGAGATCACCCACCCGCTGAACGGCACCACCGCGGTCCCCGCGGGCGTGACCGGGGAGATCGGTGCGGTCACCGACCTCCTGGACACGACCATCCCGGCGTACGTCGCCGGGCTGGGCGCGGTGGCCGCGACGCTGGCCGACGACGTCAACGCCCTGCACACCGCGGGCTTCGACGCCGCCGGGGCCGCCGGGCAGCCGTTCTTCGACTACGACCCCGCCGACCCCGCGGGTTCGCTGAGCGTGCTGATCACCGACAACGCCGAGGTGGCTGCCGCGGGCGTGGCCGGCGGCGTGGTCGACGGCAGCAACGCCGACCTCCTCTCCGGGCTCAAGGCTGCCGACAACGCCTACCAGCAACTGGTCAACGGCTTCGGCTCCACGGTCGCCTCCGGACGCCGGGTGCAGGCCAGCCAGGCCATGCTCACCCAGCAGGTCGACGGTGCCCGGGAGCAGATGGCCGGGGTCAACCTCGACGAGGAGCTCATGTCGATGGTCGAGTACCAGCGCTCCTACGAAGCGGCCGCGCGGGTGCTGACCACCGTCGACTCCATGCTCGACACCCTCATCAACAGGACGGGGCTGCTGCGCTGATGACGATCACCCGTGTCACCCAGAACATGATGATGGAGCGCTCGTACTCCTCGCTCCAGTCGGGCCTGGCCCGCCTGTCGAAGACGCAGGAGCAGCTCTCGACCGGGCGCGTGCTCAACCGCCCCTCGGACTCCCCGACCGACACCACCTCGGCGATGCGGCTGCGCGGCTCCATCGCCGAGCAGACCCAGTTCACCCGCAACAGCGAGGACGGGCTCGGCTGGCTCGGCCAGATCGACTCCACCCTGACCGGGATGCTCAGCCAGGTGAACCGCGCCAAGGAACTGGGCCTGCAGAGTGTGAACGGCGCCAACCAGAGCCCCGCCGCCCGCGAGGCGATGGCCACCGAGATCGACCAGATCCGGGAGAACCTGATCGGCCAGGCCAACACCACCTACCTCGGTCGCCCGGTCTTCGGCGGCCTGGTCAACGCCACCACCGCCTACGACGCGAACGGTGCCTTCACCGGGGTTCCCGGCCAGGTCCAGCGCGCGGTCGCCACCGGGGTCAAGGTCCAGGTCAACGTCGACGGGCCGGACGCCTTCGGCGTGAACGGCGACAACCTCTTCGACCACCTCGAGACCCTGGCCAACGACATCCGTGCGGGCAACAACGCCGGCGTCCAGACCGGTCTCGGAAACCTCAGCACCGACCACCAGCGGATCACCGCGACGCTCAGCGACGTCGGCACCCGCTACAACCGTCTCGACCGGGCCAGCCAGGCGGCACAGGACTCCGTGCTGTCGCTGACGGCGGCCCTCTCCGAGCTCGAGAACGTCGACCTCGCCCGCGCCACCCTGGACCTGGGGATGCACGAGGTCGCCTACCAAGCTGCCCTGTCCGCCACGGCTAGGCTGGTCCAGCCGTCGCTGTCGGACTTCCTGCGATGAGTACGGCGATGACCATGAATGCGACCCTGACGTCCTGCGTCCCTGCCGACCTGCGCGAGACCGCGTACGACGACCCGAGGAGCCGAGTGTCCGTGGTGGAGGAGATCCCCGTCATCGAGCTGGTCGAGCCGATGCCCGGGTTCCCCGACCTCACCCGCTTCGCGCTCGTCCGCCTCGACGAGGACGGCGTGCTGTGCTCGCTGCGCTCGGTCGACGACCCGGACCTGCGCTTCCTGGTGGTGCCGCCGGCGGTCTTCTTCCCCGACTACGCGCCGGAGATCGACGACGAGGTCGTGCGCAGCCTGGACATCACCCGCGCCGAGGACGTCCTGGTCCTCGTGGTGGTCAACCCCGGGGGCGGTGTCGAGGACGCCACCGCGAACCTGCTCGCGCCCGTCCTGGTGAACACGGTCAGCCGCCGCGGCGGTCAGGTCCTGCTGTCGGAGGACCTGCCGGTGCGGGCTCCGCTGCTGGCGTCCTGACGAGACGCCCCTGACCCAGCGGCCCTGGTCGGCGGGGCTCAGTCCTCGGTGCGCTTCTGCACCGCCCGCGCCAGCGAGGCGATCGCCGCGTCGCTGGGGGAGGCCGAGGCGCGGTTGCTCTCCTCGAGCTCGCGGAGCAGTTCCTCGCGGTGAACCGCGACGGAACGGGGCGCGTTGATGCCGATCCGGACGACGTCCCCTCGGACCTCGAGCACCGTGACCGTCACATCGTCACCGATGACGATGCTCTCGCCGACACGGCGGCTCAGGACCAGCATGGGCCCACGCTACACGCCGAACCCACGTCGACCTGTGCGCAGACACTTCCGTGATGGGCCCGAGTTGGTAGGGTCGCGACAACACCAGTTGCCAGCAGTTCCAGCAGGTCCCAGGGCCCGCCGGGGGTTGTCCGGCGGAGTCGCTCTTCGGTCGCTTCACGCTACTCGGAGGGGCTCGGCGTCACGCAGCTGGTGTGGGACCGCCGAGGCGGCGGTTCCGGCCCCGAAAGAGGAGTAAGTGAGCATGGCTCAGGGCACCGTCAAGTGGTTCAACGCCGAGAAGGGTTTCGGCTTCATCGCGCAGGAGGGTGGCGGCGACGACGTCTTCGTCCACTTCTCGGCCATCCAGATGCAGGGCTACAAGGCCCTCGAGGAGAACCAGCGCGTCGAGTTCGAGGTCACCCAGGGTCCGAAGGGCCCGCAGGCGGAGAACGTCCGTCTCGCGTGAACCACGAAGGAGGGGCCCCGACCGGTCGGTCGGGGCCCCTCCTGCTGTCCCGCCCACGGCCCCGATGGGGCGGTCGGACCCGCCGGACGGGTGGCCGAGGAATGGCCACATCAGGCTGTGGTCCGCGGTGAGGGGGTAGGACAGGATGAGGTGCGCGGCGCTACCCGCCCGCACCGCCCGGGGCGCACTCGTCCCGGGCTGTCGACACTGAGGGTGAGAATCGCTGTGGGAGACCCCCTGGACGTCCCGCTGGAGGACTCCGACCTCCTCGAGGAGGTGCAACTCGTCGCCGCGCTCATGGTGGCCGCCGGCGAGAGCGACGGTCCCCTTCTCGAGGAGCAGATCGACGAGGTGCTCGGCGTCGCGGTGGTGCCCGAGCAGCCTGACGCCGCCGACTGAGGCCCCCCGACGGGCCTCCGGGGTGTGATTCCGCTCGCCCCGGGCACCGGCCCCACGCCTGCGACGCCGTACGCCACGCAGTCGTTTACGCGGTCGAGTTGCGGCCCCGGGCCCCTGAGCACCTAGCATGATCCAGGTTTGCCACCGTTCACGAGGAGTTCACTGTGCCCCTGCGGTTCCGGCCGGTCGACGGCACGTTCTACGACTTGTTCACCCAGTCGGCCAAACAACTGGTGATCGGTGCCGGTCTCTTGGCCGAGATGCTGGACGCCACCTCCGACCGCAAGGCCATCGCCGAGCGGATGCGCGAGCAGGAGCATCTCGCCGACGAGAACACCCACGACATCATCCGGCGCACCAACCAGACGTTCGTCACCCCGTTCGACCGGGAGGACATCTACGCCCTGGCCTCCAGCCTGGACGACGTCATGGACTACATGGAGGAGGCGGTCGACCTGATCCTCCTCTACGAGGTCACCGAACTCCCCGCCGAGCTCGCCCAGCAGGTCGAGGTCATCCAGCGCTGCGCCGATCTCACCGCGGAGACCATGCCGCGGCTGAAGTCGATGAAGGACCTCGACGAGTACTGGATCGAGATCAACCGTCTCGAGAACGCCGGCGACAAGAACTACCGTCGCATCCTCGCCAAGCTCTTCAGCGGCCAGTTCGAGGCGCTGGAGGTGCTCAAGCTCAAGGACATCGTCGACTCCCTCGAGGCCGCCATCGACGCCTTCGAGACGGTTGCGAACACGGTCGAGCAGATCGCCGTCAAGGAGTCCTGAGCGTGGACCTCGCGATCATCATCGCGGTCGTCGTCGTCGCCCTCGTCTTCGACTACACCAACGGCTTCCACGACGCCGCCAACGCGATCGCCACCAGCGTCTCCACCCGCGCGCTCACGCCGCGGATCGCCCTGGCGATGGCCGCGGTGATGAACTTCGTGGGCGCCTTCCTGGGGCAGGAGGTCGCCAACACCGTCGGTAGCGTGATCGCCCCGGAGCAGAGCACCCATGGGCTCGTCGTGGTGATGGCGGGCCTGATCGGGGCGATCACCTGGAACATGATCACCTGGTACTACGGCCTGCCCTCGTCGTCCTCCCACGCCCTCATCGGCGGCCTGGTCGGCGCGGCGATCGCGTCGGGCTCGCTGGTGAAGTGGGACGTGATCGTGCAGAAGATCGTCATCCCGATGATCGCCTCGCCGCTCTTCGGGTTCGCTGTCGCGTTCATGCTGATGGTGGGCATCCTGTGGGCCTTCCGGAACTCCCAGCCCGCCAAGACCTTCCGCGGCTTCCGCTTCGCGCAGACGATCAGCGCCGCCGCGATGGCGCTGGGGCACGGTCTCCAGGACGCCCAGAAGACGATGGGCGTGATCTTCCTGGCCCTGCTCACCGGCGGGTACGTCGCCGCCGACGACCCGCTGCCGACCTGGGTCATCTTCTCCGCAGCCGCGGCCATCTCCCTGGGCACCTACGCCGGCGGCTGGCGGATCATGCGCACCCTCGGGCGCCGCATCATCCACCTCGACCCCGCCCGCGGGTTCGCGGCCGAGACGGTCGCCGCCGGCGTGCTCTACACGACCGCGTTCGCCTTCGAGGCACCGATCTCCACCACGCACACGATCACCTCTGCGGTCATGGGCGTGGGCGCCACCAAGCGCTTCAGCGCGGTCCGCTGGGGCGTGGCCCGCTCCATCGTGGCGGCCTGGATCCTGACCTTCCCGATGGCCGGCCTGGTCGCCGCGCTCACCTACTGGCTGTTCCGGTCGGTCTTCCAGCTGCCGTGACCACCGGCCCGTCGGGCACCCCGGGCGCCTGCTCCTGCTGCAGGGTGAGCCGATAGCCGACGCCCCGCACCGTGCGCACCACCGCGGGCGGTCGCAGGCGGGTGCGCAGCCTGGCGACCAGCACCGCCACCGCGTTCGAGGACGGCGCCACGTCGCGATCACGCCACAACACCGCCCGGATCTGCTGGGTGGTCACGACCTGGTCGGCATGGGTCATCAGCAGCCGCAGCAGCGCGAACTCCTTGAGCCCCAGCGACGGGAGCTCGCGAGCCCCGATCCGCACGGTGTGGGCGCGCTGGTCCAACTCGACCGGACCGAAGGTGAGCGTCCCGCGCTCGCGCAGGTCCGGTAGTTCGTGGGCCAGGCGGAGGAGGATTTCGGAGGCGTCGTACGGCCGGGAGACCGCACCGGTCGCACCGGCGACGAGCACCGGGCCGGCGGCCTCGGCGTCGTACGCGCCGACCCCGAGCAGGATCGGCGGGACGCCGAAGCGGCGGATGGTCTCCACCACCTCCGCGGGAGGCAGGTCCTCGAGCGTGGGGGCGATGAGGACGGCGTCGGGAGCGAGGCTGCCGTAGGAGACCAGCGCGTCGTGGCCGCGGGTGCACCAGGTCACCTGGACACCCGCGGCCTCGAGCGATCGGGTCAGTTCCTCGTCGGGGGCTCCGTCCACCACCAGCAGGGTGAGTCCGGACATCCCGACCCGCTCAGCCGAAGCGGCCGGAGATGTAGTCCTCGGTCCGCTTGTCGCGCGGCGACCGGAAGATGTTCGTGGTGAGGTCGTACTCCACCAGCAGCCCGGTGCGGTTGCCGCTGGTCTCGTCGGCCAGGGCGGTGAAGAAGGCGGTCCGGTCGGCGACGCGGGCGGCCTGCTGCATGTTGTGCGTGACGATGATGATCGTGTAGTCGTCGCGCAGCTCGACCATCAGGTCCTCGATGCGCGCGGTGGCGATCGGGTCCAGCGCCGAGCACGGCTCGTCCATGAGGATGACCTCGGGCTTCACCGCGATGGTCCGGGCGATGCACAGCCGCTGCTGCTGACCGCCCGAGAGGCCGTACGCCGACTGCTTGAGCTTGTCCTTGACCTCGTCCCACAGCGCGGCCCGGGTCAGGCACTCCTCCACCCAGTCGTCCATGTTGTCGATCTTCATGCCGGTGGCCTTCGGCCCGTAGGCGATGTTGTCGTAGACCGACTTGGGGAACGGGTTCGGCTTCTGGAAGACCATCCCGATGCGCCGGCGGACCTCGATCGGGTCCACGTCGCGGTCGTAGATGTTCTTGCCGTGGTAGGTCACGTGCCCTTCGACGCGGGCCCCGTCGACCAGGTCGTTCATCCGGTTCAGCGAGCGCAGCAGCGTCGACTTGCCGCAGCCCGAGGGGCCGATGAGCGCGGTGATCTCGTTCTTCCCGAACGCCATGCTGACTCGGGTGACCGCGCGGAAGTCGCCGTAGTAGACGTTGACGTCGTCGCAGGCCATCACCGGGTCGGGCTCGGCGGGGAGCTCGCGGTCGGCGTGCTCGTGGGCGGAGACCAGGGAGTCGACCTGGTGGTCGCCGGTGGCGGAAGGCTCGGTCACCGTCTCGAGGAAGGTGTGCTCGTCGGTCATCGGGGGCGCCGCCTCCTGCGGGGTGGTGGTCATCTGGGCCTGCTTGTTGCGCCGGCCGGTGGTGAATGTCGACATGGGGGTCACCAACGCTTCTGGTAGCGGTTACGGATGAGGATGGCCACCGCGTTCATCGCCAGCAGGAGCACCAGCATGACGATGATCGCGGCGGAGGCGGCTGCGTGGAACTCCTCCTGGGGCTGCTGCGCCCAGTTGAAGATCTGGATCGGGAGGGTGGTGAAGCCCGACATCAGCCCGTTGGGGTCATAGGTGACGAACACCAGGCCGCCGAGGAGCAGCAGCGGGGCGGCCTCGCCGATGGCCCGCGAGAGCGCCAGGATGGCTCCGGTCGCGATGCCCGGCACCGCGGCCGGAAGGGTCTGGCGCCACACGGTCTGCAGCGGCGTCGCGCCGAGAGCCAGGGAGCCCTGGCGGATCTCCGACGGCACCGCGCGGACGGCCTCCCGGGTGGCGATGATGATCACCGGCAGGATCAGCAGGGCGAGCGCGATCGATCCGGTGATGACCACCCGCCGGTCGAGCCCGATGGTGAGCGCCAGACCGGCGGTCAGCATGCCGTAGACGATGGCGGGGACGGCCGCGAGGTTGCTGATGTTGACCTCGACGAGCCGGTTGTACCACTTCTTCTTGTCGGCGAACTCCTCCAGGTAGACCCCGGCCGCGACGCCGAGCGGGATCGCCATCAGCGCGGTGAAGGCGATCACCCAGGCCGAGCCGAGGATCGCCGCGCGGGCCCCGGCCTGGTCGGGGTTGAGGCGGGAGCTGTACTGCGTGAACAGCGAGGAGTCCAGACGCCCGGCGCCGTCCATGAAGGAGTCGACGAGCAGGACGACCAGGATCAGCACCGAGAAGGCCAGCGCGAACCACAGGGCGACCAGGAAGCCGATCGAGGCGGGGCTGCGGTCGGAGTTCTTCGCGGCCTTGAGGGAGACCTCCTGGAGGCCGGTCGAACCGGTGGGGTGTTGCTGCAGGGTGCTCATCAGTAGGCCTCCCGGTAGCGGCGGACGATGCGGGCGGCGATCAGGTTGAACAGCAGCGTGATCACGAACAGCAGCAGGCCCACCGCGAAGAGGGTGTTGTAGCCGAGCGTGCCGGGCGTGGACTCGCCGGTCGCGGTCTGGGCGATGAAGCCGGTCATGGTCTGGCCCTCTTCGAGGGGGCCGCTCACGACCTGGGCGCGAGTGCCGGCGGCCAGGGCGACGATCATCGTCTCGCCGACCGCGCGGGACAGCGCCAGCACGATCGAGGCGGTGATGCCGGAGATCGCGGCGGGGAAGACGACCCGGAGGGTGGTGCGCATCTTGTTGGCGCCCAGGGCGTAGGAGCCCTGACGCAGCGCCTGCGGCACGGCCGACATCGCGTCCTCCGACAGTGAGGCGACGGTCGGGATGATCATGATGCCGAGCACCAAGCCGGCCGCGAGCACGCTGAAGGAGCCCACCTCGAGGCCGAGCAGCCCCTGGAGCAGCTCGGGGGCCACGAAGTAGAGGGCGAAGTAGCCGTAGACCACCGAGGGAATGCCCGCGAGGATCTCCAGCACCGGCTTGAGGATCTTGCGGGTGCGCTGGCCGGCGTACTCGGAGAGGTAGACCGCGGCGCCGAGACCGAACGGCACCGCGATCATCAGGCCGATGAACGTGGTCCACAGCGTGCCGGAGATCAGCGGGACGACCCCGAAGCTCGCGTCGGCGAACCGGGGGGCCCACCGGGTGCCGGTGAGGAACTCCCAGACACCGATCTCGCGGAAGAAGTCCAGCGCCGGGAAGAGGAGCGAGAGGAAGATCGCGATGGTCACCGCGATCGTCAGCCCCGCGGCACCGGCGAGGACGGCCATCGCCAGCTTCTCGCCGTACCGGCCCTTGGCCTTGCGCAGGGACGCCGCGACGGCGGCGGTGTCAGGTGTGGGAAGCCCCGGAAGGGGGCCCGTCGCGGTGGACGGGCCCCCGGGGGCCGCAGTGCTGCTCACTGGACTGCTCACTGGCGGATTTCCTTCTGCTGGTGTCCTGGTCCGGTCAGCCGGACAGACCGGCGACGGCGTCCTGGAGCGCGGCGACCTGGTCCTCGTTCAGCGGGATGAACGCGGCGGCCTCGGCGATGGCGGCGTCGTTCTCCGCGTAGAAGTCGACGAAGCCGGCGACCTGGGCCTTGTCGGCGTAGGAGGCGTTGTTGACGTAGATGAACAGCGGGCGGGACAGCGGCGCGTAGCTGCCGTCCTGCGCGGTCTCCACGGCCGGGGCGACACAGCCGTCGCCGCTGTCGATCTCGACCGCCTTGAGGGCGTCGGCGTTCTCCTCGAAGTAGGAGAAGCCGAAGTAGCCCAGCGCGTTCGGCGAGCCCGAGACGCCGGTGACGATCACGTTGTCGTCCTCGGTCGCGTTGTAGTCGGTGCGGCTCGCGCCCTCCTCACCGTTGATCACGTCGGTGAAGTAGTCGAAGCTGCCCGAGTCGGTGCCGGGGCCGTAGAGCTCGACCGGCTCCGCGGGGAAGTCCGGGTTGACCTGGTCCCAGGTCTCGATCTCGTTCTCCGCGTCGGGGCCCCACAGGGTGGCGAGCTCCTCGGTGGTCAGGCAGGTGATGAAGTCGTTCTCCGCGGACACCACCACGGTGAGCGCGTCCACGGCGACCTGGAGTTCGGTGTACTCGACACCGTTCTCCTCGCAGATCGGGGTCTCCTCGTCCTCCTTGATCGGGCGGGAGGCGTTGGAGATGTCGGTCTCGCCGATGCAGAACTTCTCGAAGCCACCACCGGTGCCGGAGGTGCCGACCGAGACGTTCACGTCCGGGGCCTCCTCCTTGTAGAGCTCGCCTGCGGTCGCGGTGAGGGGCTCCACGGTGGAGGAGCCGTCGATGACGACCTCGCCGCTGACGGCGCCGCCCTCGGAGCCGGAGTCGGTGTCCTGGCCACCGCAGGCTGCGAGGCCCGCGGTCAGGAGCAGGGCCGCCGGTGCGATGGCGGCGATCTTGACAGTGCGTCGCTTCACGGTGAAGTCGACCTCTCAGTTCGGGCCGCTCATCGAGGGCGGCCAGGTTCGCTGACAGCCCTGAACGTAGGGAGCCCCCGTGAACCGTCGGCCCTGCGAAAGCAAACGGAAGGTGAACAGATCCGGTCGCGTTCCGCGCACGTTCCTCACATCAGGTGACCTAGGCCACGAACCGCCCCGAGGAAGGTCCCGAACCGGCGTCCCGGCTGCCCGATCAGCGCCCCGATCAGCGGCCCGACGGCGGGTCGATCCGCTCCAGCGCCACGATGCGGCCCTTGCGGTGGTGCACGACGACCGCGCCGGCCGGCTCCAGCGGCTGCGGCTCCAGCCCGAGCGCTCGGAACAGCTTGGGCAGCGTCGGGCGGTGGCTGCACAGCGCCACCGGGCGGTTCAGCCCGAGCGCCCAGGCGACCTCGCCGGCGACCCCGTCGGCGGTGGCGTGCTCCTCGGTCAGCTCGTCGCTGACCTCGAGCTTCGCCCCGGACGCCTCGGCGAACGGCGCGAGCGTGGTCCAGCAGCGCACCGCCGAGGAGGACAGGGCGCGCTCCACGCCGTACGCCTCCAGCAGCACCGGCAGCCGGTCCGCCTGACGCTGGCCGAAGCGGGTCAGGGTGCGCTCGAGGTCGGGCCCCTTCCAGCTGCGTCGCGAGCGGGCCTGGGCGTGGCGCACCACCACCAGGGCGTGGGTCTTGCGCGCGTAGGGGACCGCCTCCTCCAGCGTGACCGCGTCCCGGGCGTAGGTCAGCAGGTCGCGGGCCTCGGAGAGCGGCACCCAACGGACCGCGTCGATCTCGGCGTTGGGCTCGTAGGCCGCCACGTCGAAGTCTCCGCGCACCCGGCCCACCCAGTAGTGCACGAGCTTGGAGCCGTTGCCGTTCATCACGTAGTGCTGCTGCGCCAGCGGCGGACCGAGCCGGATCTCGACGCCGGTCTCCTCGAGCACCTCGCGCACCGCGGCGGTGCGCGGCGCCTCACCGGGGTCGAGCTTCCCCTTGGGGAAGGCCCAGTCGTCGTACTTGGGTCGGTGCACGAGCAGCACCTGGGTCGTCCCTCCGCGGCGTCGCAGCACCACCGCGCCGGCTGCGAGCACCCGGCCCCTCCTGGTCATGACGGTTAGTGTCACACCCAGGCCCGTGATCGATCCAACGCCGCGTCGTGCGGCGTGCCGGGTGTTGGAGGTGGTCCAGTGGAGGCAGGCACGCGACGCCGCGGGCTGTACGTCGGCGGCCTGGTCGTGCTGGTGGTCCTCGCGGCAGCCCTCCTCCTGCTCGTGGTGCCTCAGGACCGGACGCCGCTGGGTCAGGGCACCCGGGCGCTCCCGACCGATGTCGTGCGGTCGACGTTCACCGACTGGGCGCAGGTGCGCGAGGAGGCCGACGGCGCCGGGTTGGTCGGGGAGGACCGGGTGGCGCCGCTGGAGGAGTTCGCCGAGCGTGCCTACGACCTCGGGCTCACGATCGGGTCCCCGCTGGCCGAGTCGCTGGTCGGGATGGCCCGGACGTTCGGGTTCACCCCCGCCGACGCGGCGTGGGAGCTCTACGGGCAGAGCCGGGAGGGCGCCGTCGACGTCCTCCGGCTCCTCACCGTCGACTACGCCGACGTGGCCGCCGGCCTGGAGGCGGCCGGTTATGTCCAGGAGGAGGACCCCCGGGTGTGGACCGCCACGCCGGAGGTCGTCGCCGGCCTGGAGGTGCCCCTGACCCCACTGCACCAGACCGTCGCGCTGGTCGAGGAGGAGGACCTCGTGCTGCTCGCCGACAGCCTGGAGTCCCTCGCCCCGGCGCTGGCCGTCGTCGACGGCGAGATGGACTCCCTGGCCGACGTCGAGGGCGTCGACCAGTTGGTCGAGGTCGCCGGGGAGGCGAGCGTGGCCACCCTCTGGGTCGGCGACTTCGCCTGCGAGGACCTGGCGATGTCGACCGCGGACGAGGCCGACCAGGCCGAGGCCGACCGGCTGGTCGCCGCGGCCGGCGGCGTCCACCCGCTGACCGGACTGGTGATGGCCCAGCAGGCCGATGGTGCCGTCGAGGTCGGCCTGCTCTTCGAGGACGACGCCCGGGCCGAGGACGACCTGCAGCCCCGCACGGACCTGGCGGCCGGTCCCGCCCCGGGGCAGGGCGGCGCGTTCACCGACCGGTTCACCGTCGCCGACGCGGTCACCGACGGGGCCCTGGTGCATCTCACCCTGACCCCGGTCGACGGACCGTTCCTCTCCGACGTCGGCGAGGGGCCGGTCCTGTTCGCGACCTGCTGAGCGATCAGAGCGGGGCGGGTCCGCTGCGCTTGGACTTGCGGGTGCCGTTGATCAGCCACTCCTGGAGGTCGATCAGCGGCTCCCCGTCGGGGCCGACGGAGCGCCGGTGCCACTCGCCCTCGCTGTCGAGGTTCCAGCACGCGGTGCCCTCGTCGAAGGCGACGTCGAGCAGGCGCCCGACCTCGTCGACGGCGTCCTGGCCGGGCAGGGCGACGAGCACCTCGACCCGGCGGTCCAGGTTGCGGTGCATCAGGTCGGCCGAGCCGATCCAGACCTGCGGGTCGCCCCCGTTCTCGAACCAGAAGACGCGGCTGTGCTCCAGGAAACGACCCAGGATCGAGCGGACCTCGACGTTCTCGCTGAGCCCGGGGACCCCGGGGCGCACCGCGCAGATCCCCCGGCTGAGGATCTGCACCGGCACCCCGGCGTTGGAGGCGTGGTAGAGCGCGTCGATGATCTCCTCGTCGACCACGGAGTTGGCCTTGAAGCGGATCCGTGCCGGCCGGCCGGCCTCGTGGTGGTTGATCTCGTGGCGGATCCGGTCGACCAGGCCGTCGCGGATCGAGTGCGGGGCCACCAGCAGGTTGGCGTACGAGGGTTTCCGGGCGTAGCCGGACAGGTTGTTGAAGAGGTGGGCGACGTCCTCGGTGAGCGCCTCGTTGCAGGTGATCAGGCCGAGGTCCTCGTAGAGCCGCGCGGTCTTCGGGTTGTAGTTGCCGGTGCCGATGTGGGCGTAGCGGCGGATGCCGTCGGGCTCGTCGCGCACCACCAGGGCCAGCTTGCAGTGCGTCTTCAGGCCGACGATGCCGTAGACGACGTGGCAGCCCGCGCGCTCGAGCTTGCGGGCCCAGGAGATGTTCGCGCTCTCGTCGAAGCGGGCCTTGATCTCCACGATCACCAGCACCTGCTTGCCGGCCTCGGCCGCGTCGATCAGCGCACCGACGATCGGGGAGTCGCCGCTGGTGCGGTAGAGCGTCTGCTTGATCGCCAGCACCTGCGGGTCGGCGGCGGCCTGCTCGATGAACCGCTGCACCGAGGTGGAGAACGAGTCGTAGGGGTGGTGCAGCAGGACGTCGCGACGGCGTACGGCACGGAACACGTCCACGGGGCTGGAGGACTCCACCTCGGCCAGGTGGGCGTGGGTCGAGGGGAGGAAGGCCGGGTACTTCAGCTCGGCGCGGTCCAGGTCGGCGATGCCGTGCAGGCCCCGCAGGTCCAGCGGGGCTGGCAGCCGCATCACCTCGGCGGGGGTGATGCCGAGCTCGGTGACCAGCAGCTCGAGCATGTGGTCGTCGATCGACTCCTCGACCTCCAGGCGCACCGGCGGGCCGAAGCGACGGCGCAGCAGGCCCTGCTCGAGGGCGGTGAGCAGGTTCTCGGCGTCGTCCTCCTCGACCTCGAGGTCCTCGTTGCGGGTCACCCGGAAGGTGTGGACTGCCTCGACGATCATGCCGGGGAAGAGCGGCTTGAGGTGCTCGCCGATGACCTCCTCGACGGGCACGAAGCGCTGCTCGTCGACCGCGACGAAGCGGTCGAAGATGTCGGGCACCTTCACACGGGCGAAGTGCTGCTTGCCGGTCTTCGGGTTGCGCACCAGCACCGCGAGGTTGAGGGAGAGCCCGGAGATGTAGGGGAACGGGTGCGCCGGATCCACCGCGAGCGGGGTGAGGACCGGGAAGATGCGCTCCTTGAACATCTTCTTCATCGCGCGCTGCTCCTCGCGCTCCAGGTCGGCCCAGCGCACCAGCCGGATCTGCTGCTCGGCCAGGGCCGGCACGATCTCCTCGGAGAAGACCCGGGCGTGGCGCCGCATGAGCTCCTCGGTGGTCGACCAGATCAGCTCGAGGACCTCGCGCGGCTGGAGCCCGCTGGCGCTGGGCACCGCGACGCCGGCGACGATGCGGCGCTTGAGGCCGGCGACGCGGACCATGAAGAACTCGTCGAGGTTGGAGGCGAAGATCGCCGCGAAGCGGGCCCGCTCCAGCAGCGGCACCTGCGGGTCCTCGGCGAGCTCGAGCACCCGCTGGTTGAAGCGCAGCCAGGAGAGCTCGCGGTCCAGGAAGCGGTCCTCGGGCAGGTCCTCGGCGTTCAGGTCGTACGGCGGTTCGACCTCGTAGCTGTCGTCCACCGGCCGCGGACCCATCTCGGTCACGTCGGACTGGGCGAGGGCGTGCTGGGCGCGGGCGGAGGCGAGGACGTCGGGACTGACCGCTTCGGTGCTCATGGCTCTCATCGTGGCACCTGGACGTGAACGGCGGGTGACCTCCGGCCCAGATCGGGACGGAGGTCACCCGCCGGTGACCCTCACGCGGGACGCTCAGGTCGTGAGCGCCCCTGCGTATCACTCCAGGTAGCAGGCCCCCTGGAAGTCGTAGCCCTCCGCGGTCGGGCCCGTGAACGACTCCACCGAGACCGAGGCGCCGGTGCTGGCGTCGCCGTCCGGGGCGAGCAGGTAGGTGCTGCGGATCGCGGCGTCGTTGGGGTCGCCGGCGTAGTTGCCGGAGCCCTCGGGCAGCAGGCCGCCGGTGTCCACGCCGGTCAGCGACGTCGCCGCCTCGAGCAGCCCGGCCCGGGTGAGGTCGTCGTTCTCCAGGGCGGCCTCGATCGCGGCCTTCATGATATAGCCGCCGGCGTACCCGAGCAGGAAGTACTCGTTCGGGTCCTGACCGGCCGCCTCGGCCGCGGCGCGCATCCCGTCGTAGCCCTCGCCCTCGCCGTCGTAGCCCGGGGAGAAGTTCGCCCACAGGTAGTTCGCCTGGAGCGCGGGCGCCGCCGGGGTGTCGAGGAGGGCGGCGTTCCACGTCGGGATCGAGCCGATGAACTTCGCGGGCAGCTTGGCCTGCGCCGCACCGCCGACGACCTGCGCGAGCTCGGTCGGCGCGGTCGCCACGACGACCACATCAGCCTGCGAGCGGGCCAGCTCGGCGACCACCGGCGCGGGGTCGCCACCGGGGGCGATCACGATGTCGGTGAACTCCACCCCGCGCTCCTCCGCGGCGATCTCGGCGCCGCTGGCGGCGTCGTCGCCGTAGTCGCCCTCGTAGTGCACGACCGCGACGCTGTCCGCGCCCAGCTCGTCCACGGCGTAGTCGATCGCGTTCATCGCCTCGGCGCAGTAGCTGGTGCCGATCTCCAGGACGCGGTCCTCGAAGAGCCAGTTCGAGCCCAGGGTGGCCGGCACGACGACGAGCTCCTCGGCGTCGGGGTCGCGCAGCATGGCCTCGGTGGCCACGGTGCCCAGCGACTGGGCCATCGCCAGGACCTCGCCCTTGATCTCGTTGTAGACCTGGGCGTGCACGTCGGGGTTGTACTGGTTGTCCTTGACGTACTCGGTCACGTTGATCTCGTAGTCGCCGATGCCGCCGGCGGCGTTGATCTCGTCCCAGAACGCCTTCCCGCCGGCTGTCAGGGGCACACCGATGGGGGCGAACGGTCCGGTCAGGTCGGAGATGACGCCCAGGTAGATGCAGCCCTTCTCCTCGTCGACGGCGTCGGGGCAGGGCTCGCTGGTGACGCCGGGCCCGGTGGCCAGACCACCGTCGCCGCCGTCTCCGCCGTCCCCGCCGTCGTCCTCTCGGCCGCAGCCCGCCAGCACCAGCGTGACCGCCGATGCCAGGGCCCCGAACCGCAGTGCGGTCCTCTTCACATGTCCTCCTCGGTTGTGTTTCCTCGCCCCTCTCAGTACGAGAAGGGGAAGCTCTTCCAGTAGGTGCGCACCCGGAGCCAGATCCCGAAGAGCCCGCGCGGTTCGAGCAGCAGGAACAGGATGATCAGCACGCCGTAGGTGATGGTCTCGACCTCGAAGACGTTGGGGTGCTCGGTCGGGCTGGTGGAGATGAAGGGGAGCAGCGACGGCAGCTCCGAGGCGATCCGGGGCAGCGAGGCGATGAGCAGCGCGCCCATGATCGAGCCGGACACCGTCGCCACGCCGCCGATGAGCACCATCGCGATGAACTGCACCGACATCAGCAGTCCGAACTGGGTCGGGCCGAACTGGCCCACGCCGACGAAGAGCAGCCCGCCGCACACGCCGGCGTAGAAGGAGGAGACGGTGAAGGCGATCCGCTTGTAGCGGGTCAGCTCGACCCCCATCACCCCCGCGGCGACGTCGCGGTCGCGGACGGCGGCGAACGCGCGGCCGACCTTGGAGCGGGCCAGGTTGCGCGCCAGGGTCGCCGTCACGATCAGCACCACGAGGAAGAACCAGAAGAGCTTCTGCTCCTCGGTGAAACTGGCGCCGTCCTGGGCGAGGTTGGTGCCGAAGAGCACGGGGGTGGCGGCCTCGCGGCCGATGCCGGCGCCGCCGGACAGCGCGCGCCACTCGCTGAAGATGTACTCGCCGATGAAGACCAGGCCGAGGGTGACGATCGCCAGGTAGAGGCCGCGCAGGCGGGTCGCGATCGGCGCGACCGCCAGGCCGCACGCGGCCGCGGCCAGCCCCGACAGCGGCAGCCAGACCAGCACGTTGTCGACGCCGAGCCCGAGGTAGCGGCCGTCCGGGTCCCCCGACAGGTACGCCGCGGCGTACGCCCCGACGCCGACGAAGAAGGCGTGACCCAGCGAGACCTGTCCGGCGTACCCGGTGAGCAGGTTGAGGCCGATCGCCCCGATCGCCAGCACCAGCCCGGTTCCCAGGATCGCGAGCAGGTCGTCGGCGACCGCCAGCGGGAGGTACGCCGCGACCAGCAGAATCGCGAGCACCCCCACCTGCTTGCCGCGAGTGTTGAGCAGCGCCAGGTCCTGGCGGTAGGAGGTCAGCAGGAGCGGGCGACCGCGGACGGGACGCGCACGCCGGTCGAGGTCGTGCTCGGCGCGGCTGAGCCGCGCCAGTGAGCGGTCCTCCTGCGTCTGACCCGGGGCCTGCGGTGAGGTGGTCATACCCGCTCCACCTCCTTGGTGCCGAAGAGTCCGTAGGGACGGACCAGCAGCACCGCGAACATCACCAGGAACGGCACCAGGTCACCGATGTTGCGGTCCAGGAAGGGGAACCACTGGCTGTGGTAGGTCGACACGATCGCCTCGGCGAGGCCGATGATCAGCCCGCCGATCACCGCGCCCTCGAAGGAGTCCAGCCCGCCCAGGATGATCACCGGCAACGCCGCGAGCGCCACCACCCAGAAACTGTTCGTCACCGGGTTGCCCGCGGCGGCGAAGACCCCGGCGATCGCGGCCAGGCCGCCGGCGAGCGCCCAGGAGACCGCGAACACCGTGCCCACGTTGACGCCCTGGGCCATCGCGGCCTCCTGGTCCAACGCCGAGGCGCGCATCGCCAGGCCGAGCGGCGTACGGCGGAAGAAGACCACCAGCGCCAGCACGATGACCGTGGTGGCCACGACGGCGGCCACGTGCCGGTGCTGGACGGTCACCCCGCCGATGTCCCAGGAGTCCAGTCCCCACGGGTCCCCGATGGTCAGCGGGTCCACGCCGATGAAGGCGCTGGCGACGACCCGGACGACGATGTCGATGCCGATGGTGATGATCGCGATGACGAAGGTGGCCTTGCCGACCATCGGCCGGATCGCCACCCGCTCCACGACCAGCGCGACCAGCGCGATCGCCAGCGTGCCGAGCACGACCGCCGCCCAGAACCCGACCACGGGACTGAGGTAGGAGACCAGCACGGCCCCGGCCATCATGAACGCCGGCTGCGCGAAGCTGATCACCTGCATGGACTTGTAGATGATCACGAAGCCCAACGCCAGCAAGGCGTAGATGGAACCGTTGCCCGCGCCGACACTCACCGCGGTGAGGAACTCGGTCATCGGCCGGCCCCTTCGGCGTACATGGAGGCGACGAGCTCACCGAAGGACCGGTCGATCGCGGACCGCTTCACCTTCTGCGTGGCGGTCAGTTCGCCGTCCTCGTGGTCGAGTTCCTTGGGCAGCATGCGGAAGTCCTTGATCTGCTCCACCGAGGAGAACCGGGAGTTCACCTCGTCGACCACGCCCTTGACCAGTGCACGCACCTCGGGCTTCTCCGACAGGTCGCGGTAGGTGGTGAAGCCGAGGCCGCGACGTTGCGCCCAGTTGCCCACGGTGTCGAGCTCGATCCCGATCAGCGCGGTCAGGTAGCGGCGACCGTCGCCGAGCACGACCGCCTCCTTGACGTAGGGCGACGCCTTCAGCGCGTTCTCGATCTCCGAGGGCGACACGTTCTTGCCGCCGGCGGTGATGATGATGTCCTTCATCCGGTCGGTGATCCGCACGTGCGTGCCGTCCACCCACTCGCCGACGTCGCCGGTGTGCAGCCAGCCCTCGGCGTCGATCGCCTCCGCGGTCGCGTCCGGGTTGCGCCAGTAGCCGGCGAAGGTCGCGGGGTGCCGGGTGAGGATCTCGCCGGTCCGCTCGTCGATGCGGACCTCGATGCCCGGCAGTGGTTCCCCGACGGTGCCGAGCTTGACCCGCCCGCGCCGGTTGATCGTGGCGATCGCGGTGTTCTCGGTCATGCCGTAGACCTCCACCACGCGCAGCCCGATGCCCATGAAGAACGCCAGCACCTCCGGCGCGATCGGGGCGGCGCCGGAGACGGCGTAGCGCACTCGACGCAGCCCCATCCGGTCGCGCAGGGCGCGGTAGAACAGCAGCCACCCCACGGCGTACCAGAGCCGGCTGGTGGCGGTGTGCTCGCCGCCGTTCGCGGCCAGGGTGGCTGCGAGCCGGTCGGCCTGGCGGAGCCAGAAGCGGCCGTACGCCCGCTTGAGCGGGGTCGCGGAGTCGATCCGGATCCGCGCCGCGGCCATCAGCTTCTCCCAGATCCGCGGCACCGCCAGCAGGATCGTGGGCTGCACCTCGCGCAGGTTCTGCGGCACCGTGTCGATGGACTCGGCGAAGTTGACCTGGGTGCCGGCCCCGGCGTTGTACCAGGTGGTGAAGAAGCGCTCCGCGACGTGGCACAACGGCAGGTAGGACAGCGTGAGGTCCTTCGGCCCCGGGGGCGGGGACAGGAAGCCGCCGTCGGCCAGCGCGGTCCGCATCGCGAAGTCGACGTTGCCGGCGGTGAGCATCGCGCCCTTCGGCGGGCCGGTCGTCCCGGAGGTGTAGACGAGCGTGATCACGTCCTCGGGGGACGCCTGCGCCAGCAGCGCGTCGATCGCGTCGGGGTGGGCGCGGCGGTGCTCCTCACCCAGCGCCTGCAGGTCCTCCCAGTCCAGCAGGCGCGGATCGTCGTACTGGCCGGTGATGCCGCGCCGCTCCACGTGGATGACGCGTTCGATGTCGGGGCAGGAGTCCTGCACTGCCAGGTACTTGTCGAGTTGCTCCTGGTCCTCGGCCAGGTGCACCCGCGCCCCGGAGTTGGTGAGCAGGTACTCGACCTCGGCTGCCGGGTTGGTCGGGTAGAGGCCGACGGTGGTCGCGCGCACCGCCACGGTGGCCAGGTCGAGGTAGAGCCACTCGGGCCGGTCCTCGGACTGGATCGAGACCCGGTCGCCGGGCTCGATCCCCAACGCCAGCAGGGCATGTGCGGTGGTGTGCACCGTCGCCCAGTACTCCGCCCAGGTCACCTCCTGCCACACGCCGAGGTGCTTGTGGCGCAGGGCGACGTCGTCCGGGGAGGTCCGGGCGCGCTCTCGGACCAGGCCGGGAAGGGTGCGCAGCTCGCGGGCGGCCAGGTCAGTGGTCGGTGTGCTCACGGGGTGGCCTCCTCGGGCTGGACCAGGTCGCCGCCCAGGTAGGCCGCGATCACCCGTTCGTCGCGCTGGACCTCGGCGGGGGTGCCGATCGTGATCGGGGTGCCGAAGTCGACCACCAGGATCCGGTCGGCCAGGTCCATCACCAGGCCCATGTCGTGCTCGACCATGATCATCGCGATCCCGAGCTCCTCGCGGATGTCGAGGATGAACCGGGCCATGTCCTCGGTCTCCTCGAGGTTCATGCCCGCCACCGGCTCGTCGAGCAGCAGCAGGCGCGGCTCCATGGCCAGGGCCCGACCCAGCTCGACGCGCTTCTGGACGCCGTACGGCAACAGGCCCACCGGGAAGGTGCGCCAGGCGGCGAGCTCGAGGAAGTCGACGATCTCCTCCACGACCGCCCGGTGCCGGATCTCCTCGCGGCGGGCCCGGCCCAGCCAGGCCAGGGCGGAGAAGGTGCCGTACTGCAGGTGCTGGTGCCGGCCCAGCATCAGGTTGTCCAGCACCGTGAGGTTGGCGAAGAGCTCGATGTTCTGGAAGGTGCGGGCGACCCCGAGGCGGGCGATCTCGGGGGGACGGAGCCCCAGCAGCGGCTGCCCGTCGAGGATCACGCGACCCTCCTGCGGGCGGTAGACGCCCGAGATGACGTTGAAGACGCTGGTCTTGCCCGCGCCGTTGGGGCCGATGATCGAGAAGAGTTCGCCGGGGCGGACGTCGAAGGAGACCCCGTTGACCGCGCGAACCTGCCTGAAGGAGAGCCGCACGTCGGAGAACTCCAGCAGGGAGCGGTCGGTCACGAGGCCCACCTCTTGCGTCGCTTGTAGTGCTTGACGTCGCGGAACGAGCTGCGCTCGCCGCCCTCGGCACCCAGCCCCAGGTAGAACTCGCGGACGTCGTCGTCGGCGAGGAGCTCCGCGGCGGGCCGGTCCATCACGACGCGCCCGGTCTCCAGCACGTAGCCGTGGTGGGCGATCGACAGTGCCATCGTGGCGTTCTGCTCCACCAGCAGCACCCCGGTGCCCTGGCTGTTGATCTCGACGATGATGTCGCGGATCTGGGCGACGACCTTGGGGGCCAGGCCCAGGCTCGGCTCGTCGAGGAGGAGATAGCGCGGCCCCGACATCAGCGCCCGGCCGATGGCCAGCATCTGCTGCTCGCCCCCGGAGAGGTAGCCGGCGGTCTGCCCCTCGCGCTCCTTGAGCCGGGGGAAGAGCCCGTAGACCCGCGCGAGGTTGGTGGCGTACTCGTGGCGACGGGAGTAGGCGCCGACGCGCAGGTTCTCCTCGACGGTGAGCTCCTTGAAGACCCGCCGGCCCTCCAGGACGTGCTTGATCCCCCGGGCCGCCAAGGCGGAGGGCCCGAGGTCGCCGATGTCCTCGCCGTCCAGGCTGACGTGGCCCTTGCGGATCTCGCCGTTGTGCAGGTCCAGGAGCCCCGACAGGGTGCGCAGCAGCGAGGACTTGCCCGCACCGTTGGCGCCGAGCAGCGCGACGATGCGCCCGTCGGGCACCTCCAGGCTCACCCCGCGCAGCGCGAGGACGACGTCGTCGTAGACGACCTCGAGGTTCTGCACGCGCAGGCCCGCGGCGCGGGTGTCCTTCGGAGCAGCACCGGTCCCGGCACCGGTGTCCGGGTGCGGCGGTTCAACTGTCATCGCCGTGATCCGTCCGATCTGCTGTCGCTGGGGAGTGCGGTAGACGATCGGGCGCTGGGGGTACTAGCGGCCCTGGTGCGCCAGGGGCCTCTGGGGTGGCAGGGGCTCCCGGTGATGCAGAGAGTGGTGGTGTGTGACAGGGGTCTCAGTCTCCCCACCCGGGACCGTCGGGTCAATGCATCCGGGCCAGGAATTGGTACCGCCCGTACCCGGCGCGTCCTGGGGGCCGCTCCTACAATCTCCACGGACCGGGCCGACCAGGGCCCGCGAAGCAAGGCGGTGCGCCATCAACCCCCAGGCCCGAGTCGAGCGAGCCAAGACCGTGCTGCTCCGCCGTACGCTCTCCCTCCCGCCGGCCGCGCAACGCCGCCTGGCCGGCAAGCCCTTCCGGCGCGACGGGCTGGAGCTCTCCGCGACCGCCCAGCTCATGCTGCGGATGCAGAAGATCGCCCGCGAACCCGGCCCGGAGACCCTGCCGCTCGAGGAGGGACGGCTCGCGATCCGGCGGCAGGCGATCATGGTCGGCGGCGAGCAGCCGATCGGGCAGGTGCACGAGCGCACCGTCCGCGGCGCCGACGGGCCGCTGCCGGCCCGGCTCTACGCGCCGCGCGGCGTGAGCGCCCCGGGACCGCTGCTCATGTACTTCCACGGCGGCGCCATGGTCTACGGCGACCTCGAGTCCCACGACGCGCTGTGCCGCTTCCTGGCCGAGCAGGCCGGGGTCCGCGTGCTCGCGGTCGACTACCGCCTGGCGCCGGAGCACCCGTACCCGGCCGGCGCGCAGGACGCCGCCGCGGCGTACGAATGGGTGGCCAGCAACGCTGCGGACTACGACGCCGATCCCGAGCGGCTCGCCGTCGGCGGCGACTCCGCGGGCGCCTACCTGGCCGCGGTCGCGGCGATGCAGGCGGCCAAGGACGGCACCCCGCTGGCCTTCCAGCTGCTGATCTACCCGGTCACCGACTGGACCGGCTCGTTCCCCAGCCGCCGCCGCTTCGCCGAAGGGCTCTACCTGACGCGGGAGTTCATGGCGCTGGGCAACGAGCTCTACCTCGGCGACCACGACCCCGCGGACCCGGAGGCCTCGATCCTCTTCGCCGACGTGCCCGAGGGGCTGGCGCCGGCGCTGATCACCACGGCCGGGTTCGACCCGTTGCGCGACGAGGGCGAGGAGTACGCCGAGAAGCTCGCCAAGGCCGGCGTCCAGGTCACCCACCGCCGCTTCCCCGGCGAGATCCACGGCTTCGCCAACCTGCTCGCCGTCGAGAGCAGTGCGCGGCGGGCGATGGTCGAGACCGCGCGGGAGCTGCGCCAGGCGCTGGCTCGCTGAGGCCCTAGGGGAGCGGCCCGCGGTAGAGCACGTGGGTGTCCTCGTCGCGGTGGGTGAAGCCGAGCGAGGAGTAGAGCCCCAACGCCGCCGTGTTGGAGGCCTCGACGTAGAGGTGGATCTCGTGGGCCCCGGCGCGCTGCAGGTGGTCGATGCCCGCGACCAGCAGCGCGCGACCCAGACCGCTGCCCTGGGCGTCGGGGGCCACCCCGATGACGTAGACCTCGCCCTGGAGCGGACCGCCGGGCACGCTGCGATGCAGTTTGGTCCAGTGGAATCCGGCCGGGTTGCCGCCGCCGTGCTCCGCCATCAGCAGCCCCTCGGCGGAGAACCACGGCTCGGCGATGCGCTCGTCGAGCTGGGCGCGGGTCAGCCCGCCCTGCTCGGGGTGGTCGGCGAAGGCGGCCGCGTTGACCGCGAGCAGGCCCTCCTCGTCGGCGCCGACCGAGAAGGGGCGCAGGGTGAACCCCACAGGCAGCGGTACGTCGGGCACCGGTCCCGCGGGTCGGCGCAGCACCCACAGCTCCCGGGTCGGGACGAAGCCGTGGCGCCCGGCCAGGACGCGGGCGCCCCGGTGGTCGCCGTGGGACCAGGCGGTGAGCGGGATGCCCTGGGTCAGCTCCAGCACGGCCTCGAGGAGCATCGTGCCCAGCCCCCGTCGGCGGGACTCCGGGTCGACGGCCAGGTCGACCTCGGGGCGGCCGTCCCCGACCAGCCCGTGGACGTAGGCGAAACCGCCGTACCCCCGGTCGACGGTGGAGGGGTTGCCGTGATCGTCGCCCAGGAACACCACCGCACCGTCGAGGCCGTGGTGGCGCAACGCGAGCCGGGCGGCCTCGTTGAGCGGGTCGGCACCGTCGTGCTGCAGGCTGGCGTAGGCGATCGCGCGCAGCGTGCCGGCGCCCCCCGCCCCGGAGGCCCAGTCGAACGCGGCGTCGTCGAGCCGGGTGAGGGTCATGCTCGCCAGGATAGGCGGGGAGGGGCGTGGATCAGACGTCGGCGGTCTCGCGGTCGGTCTGCTCCTTGGGCGGCAGCACGAACCTGTAGCCGACGTTGCGCACGGTGCCGATCAACTGCTCGTGCTCCGGGCCGAGCTTGGCGCGCAGACGCCGCACGTGCACGTCGACCGTGCGGGTGCCGCCGAAGTAGTCGTAGCCCCAGACCTCCTGGAGCAGCTGCTCCCGGGTGAACACCCGGCCGGGGTGCTGGGCGAGGTACTTCAGCAGCTCGAACTCCTTGAACGTGAGGTCGAGCGGCCGACCGCCGAGCTTGGCGGTGTAGGTCACGTCGTCGACGGTGACCTCGCCGGAGCGGATCACGTGCGCGTCGGGGTCGTTGGTGTTCTTCTGGGCCGAGAGTCGACCGATCCCGAGCCGGATCCGCGCCTCGACCTCCGCGGGACCGGCGCCGCTGAGGACGACGTCGTCGAAGCCCCAGTCGATCGCGACCACGGACAACCCGCCCTCGGTCACGATCAGCAGCACCGGGGCATCGGTCCCGATCGTGCGGAGCAGCCGGGTCAGGTCGCGCGCCCGGGCCAGGTCCTGGCGGCCGTCGACCAGCACCAGGTCCACCGGGGGTGCGTCCAGCAGGGCGCTGCCTTCGGCGGGGAGCACCTTGACGGTGTGCGGCAGGAGCGCGAGGGCAGGGAGAACCTCCGCTGAGGGCTGGAGTGCGCTGGTCAGCAGCAGGAGCGCGCTCACGAGGGCACCTCCTCGTCCGTGTGGCCCCGCGTCGGGGCATTTCCGAAGGCTGCCCGGGTGGGACGGCCACGGTCGACGGCTCGCCGTTGAGTCCGGTGGTTCTGCAGGTCACGATATCCGACATGACCCCTCCCACCCCCCTGCGTGGTCCGGACCAGTTGCCCGCCGCGGACCGTGGCGCCGCTCCGTCGCCCGACGGGACGGTCGCCGTACGTCTGTGGGCCTCGGCCCGTGCGGCCGCGGACGGGGTCGGCGCGCTCGCGCTCCCGATCGACGCGCCGATGTCGGTGGAAGCCCTCCGCACGCAGGTGGTCGCCCAGGTCGCGGCGATCCGCCCCGACGTGGACCGGGACCGGCTCGCGCGCGTCCTCGAGGTGTGCTCGGTGCTGGTCGACAGCTCGCCGGCCCACGATCCGGCGCTGCTGGTCCAGACCGGGAGTGAGGTCGAGTTCCTGCCGCCGTTCGCCGGCGGCTGACCCTTTTGTCGGCCTTTAGTGGTGACTGCGGTGCGCGTGGTGCACGTGTGGCGAACCGAGGTACGGGCGTTCTCGGAGAGCCCCGCAGAAGGTAAAGCCTCGCCGGCGGGACGTAACCGCTCCGGCACCCCCTCGTTTGTGGTGGCAGGACGACGCCGCGACACCGCGGCCGAATCCTCCTCGATCACCCGTGGGGGGTGGTGGACGGCCGGCAAGGGGTTGCCGGTCGGACAAGGTGGGGTTGGACCTTCTCCCAAGGTTCGGACCCCGGGCCCGGCGGATTTCTCCCAATCCGAGGGGCCTGGCTGGTGGGCTTCCCAGACCACCCAGCCGTCAGGAAGGCCCTCGCTCTGCAGGCGGGGGCCTTCCGCGTTGTCCGGGGTCCTTCCGGGCCTCGCGGGCCCGATCCGGTCTGGCCTGGTCCGATTCGGCGTAACTGTGTGATCTGTGCCTCGTTCTACCGGATGGTCCGGCTTGCCCGGTGAGGGGACTGGGCGATCCGGACCGGCGCAGCGGAATGAGTCGGTGCTGCTGGTGATTGGATCTCGATGTGACGACTGGTGCCTGGGTCCTGGTCGCGGCGTTGACGCTCGCGACCGCCTTCGGCCTGTTCCGGGCCGCCACCGACGGCCGGTTCACCGGCACGCATCGGGTCCGCGGCAGTGAGCCGGGCGACGGTGGCGACAGCTCCTCCTCGGCGGGTGACGCGGCCACGCCGGCCCCGCCCAGCGTCCTGGACGGGGTCGCCCTCGAGCACACGCTGGGGGAGCGCGCGACCCTGCTGCAATTCTCCTCCGCCTTCTGTGCCCCGTGCCGGGCCACCCGCCGGGTCCTCGCCGACGTTGCGGCCGTCGTACCCGGGGTGACGCACGTGGAGATCGACGCCGAGCACCACCTGGACCTGGTCCGCCGGGTCGGCGTGCTGCGCACCCCGACCACGCTGGTCCTGGACCACGCGGGTCGTGAGGTCAGCCGGGCCTCGGGCGCGCTGCGCAAGGAGCAGGTGATCGCCGCTCTGGCCCAGGCGATCCCCGAGGATCGGTGAGGTCGCGATGACCACGGTCCGCAACGAGACCCTCCTCCCGGCGCAGCGCTCCGGGGGCGAACGGATCCGCCCGCCGGTCCGCCGCCGGCGTACGCCGTTGCGCCGCTTCCAGCGCTACGTGCTCGGGCTGGACGTCGCCGTGATCGCGCTGGTGCTCCTGGCCGGGCTCTCGGCTCGCGAACTGTGGGGCAGTGTCGTGGTGGTGGACGGCGGCGGCTCGGGGGCCACCGTCGACTACCCGGTCCTCGCCCTGGCCATGGCCGGGGTCTGGCTGGCCTCGCTGGCCCTGGCCGGCGCCTACGACCCGAGCCGGCTCGGCGCCGGCGGAGCCGAGTTCAAGGCGGTCGTGGTCGGCTCGGCCGGCGCCGGTGCTGCCGTCGCGATCGCGAGCTATCTCTCCCGCGCCGACCTCTCCCGGCTCTTCTTCGTGACGACCTTCGCCCTCGGCCTGATCGCACTGCTGGTCTGCCGCTACGCCGCCCGCCAGGTGCTGCACCGGCGGCGGCGCTCCGGGCTCTCGATGCGCGCCGCGGTCGTGGTCGGCGGCGTGCCGCAGGTCGCCGAACTCATCGCGGTGCTGCGCCGGGAGCCGTGGGCGGGGTACGCCGTGACCGGGGTGTGCGTCCCCGACCCGTCGCTGCGCGAGGTCTCCGGAGTCCCGGTGCTCGGCACCCCCGGTGAGCTGCGGTCGGCGGTGCTCGGCGCCGGTGCCGACTCCGTGCTCGTCACCGGTGGGGCCGGGAGCGGGACCCGCGACTTCCAGCGCCTGACCTGGCAGCTCGAGGGACTCGGCGTCGACCTCAACGTCGCGCCCAGTTTCGGTGACGTCGCCGGGCCGCGGGTGCACCTGCGGCCGCTGGCCGGACTGCCGCTGCTGCACCTGGAGCTCCCCGAGTTCACCGGCCCGCAGCGGGTCACCAAGGGCATCCTCGACGTCGCCGCCGCCTCGATCGGGCTGGTGCTCCTCTCCCCGGTGCTGCTGGGGATCGCGCTGGCCATCAAGCTGACCAGTCCCGGGCCCGTCCTCTTCCGGCAGGTCCGGGTCGGGCGCGACGGCCGCGAGTTCGTCTGTCTGAAGTTCCGCACGATGGTGGTCGACGCGGAGGAACGGCTCGGCGCGCTGGCCGAGCGCGACGAGGGCAACGGGCTGCTCTTCAAGGTCCGTGAGGACCCCCGGGTCACCCGCGTCGGTCGCCCGCTGCGCCGCTTCTCCCTCGACGAGCTGCCCCAGCTGGTCAACGTGGTCCGCCGCGAGATGAGCCTGGTCGGGCCGCGGCCACCCCTGCCCGGCGAGGTCGCGGCCTACTCCGACGACCTGCGCCGTCGCCTGCGGGTGCGGCCCGGCCTCACCGGGCTGTGGCAGGTCTCCGGCCGGTCGGACCTCTCCCTGGAGGAGTCCACCCGGCTCGACCTCTCCTACGTCGACAACTGGTCGCTGACCCACGACGTCGAGATCGTCTGGAAGACGCTGCGGGCCGTGCTGGAGGGCCGCGGGGCCTATTGAGCGGTGCCGCTCCCCGGTTGCCAGGCCGCTACTCGGTGGGCAGGCCGCGCAGCCGGCGGACGGTGCGGGCGATGCCGCCCTTCGCCGCCGCCACGCGGGGGGAGAGCAGTGCCCGGGTGCCCGGCCGCAGCGGCACCCGGTGCAGCAGGTGGAACTGGTCGCCGTTGGAGGTCAACTCGTAGCCGAGTCGGGCCGCCAGCCGGCGCAGGGCGTCGTGGGTGTAGAGCGTGACGTGCTGCCCGGAGTCGAGCTGGTAGTACCACCAGCGGTCCGGGCGCGGCGGCGTACGCGGTTGGAGTTGGGTGCTGATCAGCAGCCGGTCGTTGTGCTCGGCCAGCGCCGCGAGTTCCGCGACCGGGTCGACGAGGTGCTCGAGCACCTCGAAGGAGGTCACCAGGTCGTAGGCCTGCCCGGGGTCGCCGTCGTGGCCGGGGACCTCGGTGTTCTCGGCGTAGGCGTCGTAGGTGGCCATGTCGTGGCCGCGCTCGCGCAGGATCGCCGCCAGCGCGCCGTGGCCGCCGCCGAAGTCCAGGAACCGCCCGCCGCGCAGCCCCTCGGTGCGGATCACCGCGCCGGTGAGCCCCGCCGCGATCCGGTTGCGGCGCGCCAGACCGCAGTCGCCGTCGTACAGCGGACTGGCGTAGGCCTCCGCGAGCCAGGTCGGCTCCGGCAGCGCGATCAGGCCGCAGCGCGGGCAGCGGAAGAAGTCCACGTCGTACCGGGTGAGCACGCGACCGCGGTCGAACCAGTCCAGCGTCGCCAGGCACACCGTGCAGGCGTGGGTGCGCGTGGGCGCGGCGGGGTCAGGCACGTCGTTCATCGTAGGGAGCCGGTGCCGTCTTTGTCCGTGGAAGCGGGGACCGGGACGGTCCCGGAGCCCTACCATCCGGTCATGCCTGCCGCACCGACCTCTGCCGCGCCGCCGGCGCCGGTCACCCGCGCCCGGCGCCTGCGCAGCTCCGCGCGCGACTTGGCCCACCGGGCCCGACGGCGGGCCGTGTCGCGCTTCAGCGACCTCGAGCTCGACCAGCTGCGTGCACTCCAGAAGGCGTACGCCGGCCCCGGCGGCCCGGAGCTCCTGGTCTTCGGCGACTCGGCGATGTTCTGGAGCGAGTACACCGACGACGACCGGACCGGCCTGGCCGACCTGGTCCGCGAGCGGCTCGACGGCGTCGGCATGCAGGTGCTGATGGGACCCGGCTACAACCCGCGGATCGTGGCGGCCTACCTGGAGGCCCTCGCGCAGTGCGCCGGTCGACCGCAGGTCGTGGTCGTTCCGACGTCGGTGCTGATGGCGTCGTCGCTGTGGATCGACCACCCGCTGTACGGCTACGGGCGCAAGACCGCGCAACTGCGCGAGGTGATCGCCGGGACCAGCACGCTCAAGCGGCTCGACCCGCCCGCGCAGGAGGACTACGAGGAGTGGGACCGGCGCCCGGCGCCGAGCCTCTTCGGTGCCCGGAGGACCGCGGGTGAGCTGCGGCTGATCACGAACTCGCCGCCGCAGACCCGCTGGCAGACCGCGGTGCGAACCCGGCACCTGATGGACTTCTACCACGCCGAGGAACTGACCCTCGAGAGCGTGGGCGTGCGCCTGATCGAGGAGGCCGCGGCAGCGGTCTCCGCCCTGGGGCTGCGCTCGTTGGGCTACGTCTCGCCGGTCAACCACGAGGTGCTCAAGGTGACTCTCGGGGAGGCTTCGATCGAGCACGTCCGTCGCAACGTCGCGGTGATCGAGGAGGCCTACCTGCGCGGCGCCGGCGACCTCGGCCGCCTCTTGGACGCCTCGCTGGCCTGTCCGACCGGTGACTTCGCCGACCCGCTGCACCTCAACGAGCACGGCCGTCACGTCATGGCCGACCTGATGGCCGATGCCCTCCGACCCCTGCTGGGAGCCGCACGATGACCGACCCGACCGCACCCGAGGTCGCCCTCGATCCGGCTCCCGATACTGCTCCCGCCGCGCACTACGACCGGGTCACCCGGGCCTGGGGGCTGCTGCTCGGCGAGGAACTGCACTACGGCGTCTTCGCCGACGGGGACGAGCCCTTGCCCGAGGCGACCGCGGCCCTGACCCGGCGGATGATCGAGGCCGCGCGCCTCGAACCCGGCCAGCGCGTCCTCGACGTCGGCTGCGGCACCGGCACCCAGGCGTGCCGGCTCGCGGCGGACTTCGGGGTGGAGGTGCTCGGCATCACCACCAGCGAGGTCGGCGTCGCGGAGGCGACCGAGCGGGCGGCGTCCCTGGGGCTGGCCGAGCGGGTCCGCTTCGAGGTCCGCGACGGCACCGACAACGGCCTTCCCGACGCTTCCTTCGACCGCGTCTGGGTGCTGGAGTCCTCGCACCTGATGCCACGCCGCGACGCCCTGGTGGCCGAGTGCGCCCGGGTGCTGCGACCCGGCGGGCGGATGGCGCTGTGCGACCTGATCCGCCGGCGCGAGATCCCGTTCACCGAGTTGCGGCGTCGCACCGAGGAGTTCGCGGTCCTGCGGGCCGCCTTCGGCGACGCACGGATGGATCCGCTGGCGCAGTACGCCGACCTCGCCCGGTCCGCTGGGCTCGAGGTCGACCTGGAGGAGGACCTGACCGCGGCGACGCTGCCGACCTTCGACCGCTGGCGCGCCAACGCGACCGAGCACCGCGACGCGGTGGTCGACGCGCTGGGGGAGCAGGGCTGGGCCGAGTTCGTCCGCTCGTGTGACGTGTTGGAAGGCCTGTGGCAGGAGGGGACGTTGGGATACGGCATCCTCGCCGCTCAGCGGCCCTGAACCGGGATTCGTGACAACTCCGGTCGTAACGACCGGGGCGGGAGCGTCGTTGGACGTCCAGCAACCCACGAGAAACGGAGCCTTCCGGTGTCCCAGTCCGACCGCGTCCTCACGACCGTGAGCAAGTTCCTCAAGCGCCAGAACAAGGGCGAGACCCTCTCCCGGGACGCCAAGCTCTACGAGGAGGGCCTCGGCCTGGACTCGCTGCAGACCGCCGAGCTCTCGGTGATGCTCGAGGACGAGCTGGGTCGCGACCCCTTCAGCGAGGGTGAGATGCCGCAGACCCTCGGCGAGCTCGTCGACTTCTACGAGGAGGGCTCGACGCCGTGATCGAGCTGGTCCGCAGCGCCGCGGCCGAGCACCCCGACGTCGTCGCCCTGCGGGCCGTGGGGTCCGGTGGATCCCAGGCCGTTCTCTCCTACGCCGAGCTGCTCGGGCGTGCCGAGCGCGTCGCCGCCGGGCTGCGCGCCCGCGGCATCACCCGGGTCGCGGTCAGCGACCCCGACCTCACCGCGGTCGTCCCGCTGCTCGCCGGCGCCGACCTGGCCGGAGTCGAGGTCTGCGTGTACGCCGCCGCCGCGAGCGCCGCGGACATCGCCGAGACCGCCGGCCGCTTCGAGCACACCGTGCTGGTGACCACCCGCGCGGACCTGGACGCGGTGTCCGGCGTCGAGATCCTGCCGCTCGCGGCGTTGCTCGAGTCGGCGCCGGACGGGCGCGGCGTACCGCCGGCCCGTCCGTTGCTGGTGCACACCACCGGCACCACCGGGGCGGTCAAGGGCGTCCGGCACGACTGGGCCCGACTCACCCGCGCCGTCGAGGGCGCCCCGGTGCACCCCGGGCAGCGCTGGCTGCTCGCCTACGGGCTCAACCAGTTCGGCGGCCTCCAGGTGCTGCTGCGCACGCTGGCCACCCGCGCCACCCTCGTGGGGATCGCGCCACTGACCCCCACCGGTGGGCTCGCGGCGATCCGCGCGCACGGTCTGACCCACGTCAGCGCGACCCCGACCTTCTGGCGCTTCGTGCTGGCCGAGGTCGCCCGCGGCACCGAACCGGCCCCGGCGCTCCAGGTCGTCACCCTCGGCGGCGAGGCGGTGCCCGCGCCGCTGCTCGCCCAGCTGGAGGTGACCTTCCCCGCCGCCAAGGTCACCCAGGTCTACGCCGCGAACGAGTTCGGCCTCGGCTTCCCGGTCCGCGACCGTGCGGCCGGTCTGCCGCTGGCCGAGCTGGACCGCGACCCGCACGTGCAGTTCAAGGTCGTCGACGGCCAGCTCTGGGTGCGCTCGGCCACCGGCATGCTCGGCTACCACGGGGACGCACCCGTCGAGCCCGACGCCTGGCGTCCCACCGGCGACCTCGTCGAGATCGTCGGCGACCGCGTCGAGTTCCGCGGTCGCGACTCCGACGTCATCAACGTCGGCGGCGTCAAAGTGCACCCGCTGCCCGTCGAGGAGCGCATCTCCGCGGTCCCCGGCGTGGCCCTGGTCCGCGTCTACGGACGCCCCAACGCGCTCACCGGTGCGGTCGTCGCGGCCGAGGTCGTCGCCGTCCCCGGGGCCGACACCGACGACCTGGACGACGCCGTCCGGGCGGCGTGCGCGGACCTGCCGCCGGCGTACCGGCCGCGCAGCGTGAAGTTCGTCGAGCAGATCGAGACCCGCGGTGCGAAGCTCGTCCGGAGCGCGGCCGCCCCGACCCGGGAGGCCGGAGCATGAGCACGCCGTCGAACACGGGACGCGTCGTCGTCGTCACCGGAGGCAGCCGCGGCCTGGGCGCCGGGCTGGTGCAGTCGTTCCTGGACTCCGGCGACCTGGTCGCCACCTGCGCCCGCACCCGCACGCCGGAGGTCAAGGGCTGGGAGAGCGACCCGGAGACCGCCGACCGCTTCCTCTTCGTCGAGGCCGACCTGGCCGAGCGCGACCAGGCCGCCGCGTTCGTCAAGGCCGTCGTCGCGCGGTGGGGCGGGATCGAAGTGCTGGTCAACAACGCCGGCGTCGCCCGCGACGGCGTCCTGGCCACGTTGTCCGACGACGACGTCGACACCGTGCTCGACCTCAACCTCAAGGCCACCATCCAGGTCACCAAGCTGGTCAGCCGTCGCATGATCGCCGCGCGGCGCGGCTGGATCGTCAACGTCTCCTCGATCGTCGGGCTCTCGGGCTACCGCGGGCTGTCGGTCTACTCCGCGACCAAGGCCGCCCTCGACGGCTTCACCCGGGCGCTGGCCCGCGAACTCGGGGGCTTGGGCATCGTCGTCAACTCCGTGGCCCCCGGTTACCTGCGCACCGAGATGAGCCACGGGCTCGACGAGGAGCAGTTGAGCCAGATCACCCGCCGGACGCCGCTGGGGCGCCTCGGCGACCCGGCCGACATCGCCCGCTCGGTGCAGTTCCTCTGCGCGCCGGAGAACACCTACATCACCGGTCACGTCCTGGTCTGCGACGGCGGCCTGACGTGCTGAGCCGGTGAGCCCGCGCAGCGCCGGCGCCCGAGTCTTCCTGCTCGCGGCCGGCGGCGGACTGCTCGTCCAGGCGCTGACCCTGGCCTCGGGGCCGCTGCTGGCGCGGATGCTCGGGCCGGAGGGCCGCGGAGCGTTCGCGCTGGCGATGACGCTGACGGTGCTCTGCGGGCTCGTCGGTCTGCTGGGGCTCCCGGTCGCGATCGCGCACGCGGTCGCCGGTGCCCGCGCGCGGACCGCGTCCGCGTCGGCGCGCGACCTGCTCCGCCCGATGCTCTTCCGGTGGTTCGCCTGGGCGGTCGTCCCGGCCGCCGTGGCTGCCGCCCTGACCGGGTGGCTCGTCGCCCCCGGGTTGCTGGTGGTCGGTGCGTTCCTGGTGACGGTGCTGTCGGTCTGGCGCGGCCTGCTGCTCGGCATGCTCCAGGGCGAGGGCGAGGTCCGGCACGTCAACGCCCTGCGCCTGGTCGGCACCGCGGTCTACGTCGGCTTCGTGGTGGCCCTGTTCGTGCTCGCCCCGACGACGAACCCGGCGTGGGTGCTGCTCGCGTTCGCACTGGCGCTGCTCATCGGCGTCGTGGACGGGTGGCGCCGCCTCGAGCCCACCGGCCGGGTCACTCCGGAGCCCGTCGACGCCGCCGGGGTGCACGGCTTCGCGCGTCGCAGTTTCGTCAGCTCCACCAGCCTGCTGGACTCCCTCGGCCTCGACGTCCTCACCGTGGGACTGGTCGCGGGCCCGGTGGCGCTGGGCTACTACGCCGTCGCGCTGTCCTTCACCAACCTGCCCGGCATCGTGCTCGCCGGAGTCGCGGCGATGCTGCTGCCCCGGCTCGCCGCCCAACCCGCCACCGACGCCGCCCGTACCGCGCGCCGCTGGGTCGCGGGCTCGGCGCTGGTGGCCTGCGTGATCGTCGTCGGGCTGCAACTCGTGCTCGGCCCGGTGGTGCGTCTCGCGTTCGGCGCGGAGTTCGTGCCGGCCACCACCACCGCGCGGATCCTGGCCGTGGCATGGGGCTTCCTGGCCCTGCGGCGCGTGCTCACCGCCGCCGTCCAGGCCCAGGGCCGGTCCTCGGCAGCGTCGGCCGTCGAGTCCGTCTGCGCGGTGCTGCTGGTCGCGGGCGTCGCGGTGGGCGCTCGCCAGGACGGGACCGAGGGCGCGGCGCTCGCTCTGGTCGGCGTCGCGGCGCTCGCCTGCGTCGCCTTGGGCCTACTGATCCGGTGGACGTCCGACACCACCTCGACCACCCCCGACCCCGTCCCGGTGCCGGCCTCGGCAGGCCCGGTCGCACAAGGAGGAACGCCGTGACCGCCACGCTCACCACCACCCGGTGCCGTACCTGCGGGAGCGACGACGTCCGGGTGCTGCGGCACTCTGACGCCTACGGCTTCGACGTCGGACGCTGCAAGCGGTGCCGGATGGTCTGGGTGCTCAACGCGCCCGAGGCCGACCAGGTCGAGGAGCGGTACGTCGGGGGGACCGACTGCACGCCGTACGTCGAGCTGCACCGCGCCGAGGACCCGGGGCGCGACGCGGTGCTCGAGCACCTGCTGCGCCTCGCGCCGCACGCTCCCGGACAGCGGCCGCTGCTGTTCGACGTGGGGGCCGGCGTCGGTGAGTTCCTGCTGGACGCGCGGGCGGCCGGGTTCGACGTGGCCGGCAACGAGATCTCGCCCAAGGCGATCGAGACCGCCCGTGAGTTGCACGGGGTCGAGCTCAGCCCGTTGATGATCGGCGACCAGCCCGCCGAGAGCGCCGACGTGCTGACGATGTGGTGCGTGCTGGCGCACGTGCCGGACCCCGCCCAGTTCGTCCGCGAGGCCTTCGCGATGCTGCGCCCCGGCGGCATCCTCTTCATCCGTACGCCGCGCTGGTGCACCATCGACCGGGTCGGCTTCGGTGCCGCCCGCGCGACCGGGGGTCGGTGGACCAAGGTCGCCGACCGGCGGATCACCCCGGCGCACCTGCACCTCTTCCACGACCGGGCGCTGCGCACGCTGCTGTCCGACGCCGGCTTCGTCGACGTCGACCTGCAGCCGTCGTGCCACTACCCGTTCGCCACCGAGGCCTACCTCGGCGCCGTCCTCCCCGCCCCAGTCGCCACCCGCGCCGCCCGCGGCGTCGACCGCCTCATCGACGAGCGCCGCTTCATCCGCAACGCGAACTTCGCCTTCGCCCGCCGCCCCGCCTGACCCCCACTGGTCACGTCTTCCGCGCGACTGGTCACGTTTTGCGCGCGACTGGTCAGGTTTTGCGCGCGACTGGTCGTGTTTTCCCGCCGACTGGTCACGTTTTGCGCGCGACTGGTCAGATCCTCACCTGACGTAATCCTCGCCGGCGCGGAGGCCTTCGTCCGACCTCAGCCAATCGGGGCTGGTGCTGTCCAGCGGCGGCGGAGACGCCGCGCGCGGGACGCGAAAGACGTGACCAGTCGCGGGAAAGACGTGACCAGTCAGCCGAAAGACGCGACCAGTCGGCGGGAAGACGTGACCAGTCGCGGGAAAGACGCGACCAGTCGCGGGAAAGACGTGACCAGTCGTGCGGAGAACGTGACCAGTCGTGGGAAAGACGTGACCAGTCGCGGGAAAGACGTGACCAGTCAGGGGAGGGGGTCGCGGAGGTCCGGGAGCGTCGGGGCGCTGGGGACCTCGGGGATTGTCGGGGTGCCGGGAACCGCGGGGACTCCGGGAGTCGAGGGTGCGTTCGGCAGCGAGGGTGCGTCCTGCAGCGAGGGTGCGGACGGCGTCGGCCTGGTCGGCGGTGTCGGGGCGGCGGGACGACCCGGCGTACCGGGTGTGGATCCGGGCGTGGGGCGGTCCCCGGAGCCGGAACCGCGACGACCGTCCTCGGATCCCGACGTCGCGCCGCGCACGTTCTTGTCCTGACTACCAGAAGCACTGCCGGCACGGTCGATGGCGCGGGCGAGCACGGGCGCCAGCGCGAGCGAAGCGCCGACGCTGAGGTGGGCCCCGTCGCGGTAGATCCAGGTGTTGCCGTCGTTGGTGCGGCACACGTCTTCGGGGCACACCTCACGGCGCAGGTCCACGTACGTCACGCCGGCCTCACGGGCTGCGGTGCGCTCCGCCTGCAGGCCGTACCGCTGGTCGGCGTCGGCCTGAGAGCGGGTCAGCGACGTACCGCACCGCGACGGGTCGTCGCGGCTGACCGACCAGGAGCAGGCTTCGGGTCCCCAAGGGCGTCCGTCGTCGAAGACGAAGTGCGGCACGGCGCTGAGCTGGACGACGGTGTGACCCGCAGCGGCGAGGGCGTCGTAGGTCCGCACGCTGCCCGCACGCCAGAGCTCACCGCGCTCCGCCGCGGTCGTCGCGGACGCGCCGGTCGCCGGGTCCCGCATCACCGTGCCGTCGAGGTCGACCCACCCGTTGGCCGAGGCCATCACGACCAGGGCCGGATCCTGCGTGTCCAGCCACGCGAGGGTGTCCTCGTACAGGCGGTGGCACGGGCCCCAGTTGTACGCCGGGTGCCTTGCCTGGACGTCGAGGAACGGGCACCCCTGCGCGGTCGCGATGACCAGCGGGCGGTCCTCGTCCTGCGCCACCCGGGCGAGCCCGTCGGCGTACGACGCGGCGTTGCTGTCGCCGACCAGGATCAGCGGTTGCCCCGGGGCATCCGCGTTGACGGTGCACGCGGCCAGGTCACGGGTACTCACCGGACGTCGGGTCAGGCAAGCATGGGAGTTCAGGCTCTTCGGCTCGACCTGCGCGCGGAACTCCTGCACCTGCCGGTTGCCCCACGACTGCGAGGCGCCGGCGACGACGACGGTGCTGAGTGCCATCGGCACGGCCAGGCACACCGCGACCAGGCGCAAGGAGCCGACCCCGCGGCGCTCGCGCCGGCGCCGGATCGGGTCCTCGACCCAGGAGTACGCCGCCATCGCGACCGGCAGCGAGAGCGCGGCGGCGATCACGGACGCGCCGACCTGGCGGGGGAAGTAGATGTCGGCGAAGGCGATCAGGGGCCAGTGCCACAGGTACCAGGAGTAGGACCGGTCGCCGAGCCACACGGCGGGCCGCGAGGCGAGCACTCGGCCGACGGCGCCGCCGTCCCGGCCGCGCTGCAGGACGGCCAGGACCAACGCCGTGCCCAGCAGCGGCACGATCGCGACGATGCCGGGGAAGGCCTGGTCGGGGGTGATCAGCACAGCGCTGACCAGGATCAGGACGAGTCCGACTCCGGCCCACCCGACCCCGGAGGCCTGGCCACGCACGGAACGAGAGGCGGGCAGCAGCGCGACGAGCGCTCCCGCGGCGAACTCCCAGGCACGGCTGAAGGGCGCGTAGTACGCCAGGCCCTCCGGCGCGGGGAGCGGCGCCAAGCCGTAGCTGAGCAGCAGCGAGACCAGGAACGATCCGACCAGCACCAGGGCGATGACCCACGCCAGGGGGCGCCGCGAGACCGCGCCCCCGCGCAGCCGTGCCCGCCGTCGTGCCCAGGCCAGCGCCGCCACGGTGAGGAGCGGGAAGACGAAGTAGAACTGTTCCTCCACCGCCAGCGACCACATGTGCTCGAGCGGGATCAGGTTGGCGCGGAAGGAGAAGTAGCCGGCCGTCAGCACGAACAGCGCCGCGTTGGCGAGCCAGACCGCGGAGGCCAGGGCGGCGTACCCGGTCTGCTGCGCGGCCGCCGGCGTCTGGAGGACGGCGGCGAGAACGACAGTCACCGTGACCATAAGTGCGGCCGCGGGGAGGAGCCGTCGGAACCGTCGCAGGTAGAACTGCCGCAGCCGGATGCCGCCGGCCGAGGCGGAGTCGCGCAGCAGCAACCGGGTGATCACGAAACCGGACACCACGAAGAAGACGTCGACGCCGACGAAGCCGCCGCTCAGCGGCAGCCCGGCATGGAAGACGACGACGAGCAGCACGGCCAGGGCGCGCAGCCCCTGTACGGCGGGTAGGAAGTGGGGCGTCTCGGCAGGCCGGGCGCTGCTGGGGCGCGGCGTCGTCGCGGTCGTGGCCACCGGCGTCCTCTCCTGCGTCGTTCCCGAGCGTCGTACCCCCGATGAGAGAACGACTCAGAACCGATCCGGTTAGGTGGACACTGACCCCGGCGGCGAGTCCAGCAGCGAGTCGAGCGCGGCGATGCCTGCGGCGTCGTCGCGGTGGACCAGGGCGACGTCCCAGTAGCGCTCGGGTCGCTCGCCGCGGTCCAGGGCGAGCGCCAGTTCGGCGGCGCGGGCGACGTCGCAGCGCGCGACGGCGTACCCGCCGTTGTCCCAGATCCCGGCCTCGGTGTAGCCGAGGTCGGCCAGCTCGCCCCACACCCCGTGTGGGTCGTTGCCGACGGCACGGGTGAAGTACGGGTCGTACTCGGTGAACAGCACCGGCCGCCGGTCCGCCCATACGCGCGCGATCTCCGGCACGAGGACGACGTCGTGGCCGTCGGTGTCGGACTTCGCCAGCCGCAGGTCGTCGAAGTCCGAGTACGCCGCCCGCAGCGCGCTCACGCTGACCTGGCGCGGCCCGGCGGACCCGGACGTCGCGGCGGAGGGAGCCGGCGATGCGGCTTCGAAGCGCGTGGTCCCCCCGCTGCGGACCGCGGCGACGGCACCCTCGACGGACGCGTCGGCCACCAGCAGCGCGGCCTCGACGCTCACGCGCGGATCCGTGCCGGTGTTGAGATCGAGGAACCGCAGGTAGAACTCGTCGGCCTCCACGCAGAGCACCCGGGCGTCCGCGGCGTGCAGGATCTGCAGCGCGGAGTCGCCGACGTTGGCGCCGACGTCGAGCACCGTGACCGGGGCCTGGTCGGCGGCGAGCAGGCCCGCGAGCCGCACCAGGTTCTGGCCGTACTCGGTGCCCCACCGGGCGTAGTCGGGCAGCCGGTGCGACCACGGCAGCGTCATCCGCACCCCCTGCACCTCGCGCACCACCGGGCGCGCGGGGAAGCGGTCGCGCACCAGCCAGCCGGCACGGCGTACGACGCGTTGCCAGGGCTGCTCGGGGGTCTGCTGCAGGGGTCGCTTCACAGCAGGTTCTTCTCCAGCGCGTCCTCGATCCACGGGACCAGCTCGTCGAGCATCTCCTGCAGCGTCACCTGGGCCTCGAAGCCCAGCAACGTACGCGCCTTCTCCACCGAGGGGATCCGCTTCTGCACGTCGTGCGCGAAGGGCTCGTCGTGCGCGAGCCGGAGCGGAACGTCCGGGCCCTTGATCGTGTGCCACACGGCCTCGGCGAGCTCGGTGACCGTGGTCGCGACCGGGGTCGAGATGTTGAAGTCCTCGTTGCGGGCGGCCTCGTGCTCGATCGCGGCGATGATGCCTCGCGCGAGGTCGGAGCCGTGGGTGTAGCAGCGCACCTGCGAACCGTCGCCGAGGATGTGCAGCGGGTCCTGACCCTTGAGCACCTTCTGGATCAGGTCGGGGACGACGTGGCTCAGCGCGAGCTTGACGTTGCCGGACTCCTGGTCGACGTCGCCCAGCGCGCGGGTCTCGCCGACACCGACGGCGTTGAAGGGCCGCACGATCGTGTAGGGCACGGCGTACTGGTCCCAGGCGGCGCGCGCCCAGTACTCCACGGCCAGCTTCTGGAAGCCGTACGACGACGGCGGCGGCGGGATAGTCAGCTCGTCGCCCTCCACCGACGGCCAGCGGTCGGTGGAGCCGTAGGCCATCGAGCTGGACAGGTAGGTGACCTTCTGCAGCGGACCACCGGCGCGGCGTACGGCGATCGCGGCGTCGCAGGAGGAGGCGATGATCCGCTCGTTGATCGCCATCAGGTCGTAGGCGTGGGCGTGGAAGTAGGAGATCCCGCCGATCATCGCGGCCGCGGCGACGAAGTGGTCGCAGTCGCTGAGCAGTTCGGTGAGCAGGTCGGTGTCGCGGGCGTCACCTTCGGTGAACTCGTAGTTCGGGTGGTCGTCGTAGGAGCGGACGACCGGCCCGTACTTGGAGTAGTTGTCGATCCCGACCACGGTCCAGCCGCGGTCCAGCATGGCTTCGACGAGGTAGCCGCCGATGAAACCGGCGGACCCGGTCATGAGCACGCGCACGCTGTCTCCTTCGTTGGGTGCGTGGTGAGGAGTCGGTCCAGGGTCTCTCAGACCCGGACGCCCTGTCCGAACATTCCCCAGACGTCGGCGACGGGCTTGTCGATCACCAGGTCGCGGTAGTCCTCGTGCGGGGTCGCGACCAGCAGCAGGTCCGAGCGCCGGACGACCTCCTCCAGCGGCAGCAGGTCGGGGTCGGTGGTGACGTAGGGGTCGGTGGTGAGGACCTCGCCGGCCTTGAACCGCAGGATCCGCTTGAGCTTGTAGGACAGGCTCTCGCGGGTGTCGTCGGAGCCGGCCTTGAAGGACATGCCGAGGATGCCGACGGTCATCGAGGCCAGGTCGTGGGTCTGCTCGAGGCGGCTGACCACGTGCAGCGGCAGCCCCTCGTTGACCAGCATCGCGGCGTGGCCGAGGGCGAAGTTGTTGTCGTTGAAGGCCCCCAACTGCATGGTGTCCTTGAACAGGCAGGGCCCGGCCGCGAAGCCGGCGCGCGGCATCCCCGCGGCGCGCGGGTAGTCGGTGGTGATCGCCCGCCGGATCTCCTCGAAGTCCAGACCGTGGTCGTTGGCGATCATGTAGAACTGGTTGACCGTGGCGAACTGGACGTAGCGGTAGACGTTGGTGAAGAGCTTCGCGAGCTCGGCCTCCTCCGGCCCGGTGTACACCAGGTTGTCCGCCAGGGTGCCGAAGAGCGCCGCGGCCCGCTCCCGGGCCCGGTCGGTGCGGGTGCCGATGATCTGGGGCAGCGAGTAGAGCTCGGTCATCGCGTGGCCCTCGAGGATCCGCTCGGGGCAGAAGGCGACGTCGACGTCGAGACCCTGCTGGGCGAGCTGCCGCTCGACCAGGGCGGTCACGCCGGGGTAGACGGTGCTGCGCAGCACGAGGAGCTGGCCGTCGCGGAAGTACTCCTGGCAGGTGGCCAGCGCCCGCGGCAGCGAGGTCGGGTCGGGGTTGAGGTGCTCGTCGACCGGGGTGCCGATCACGACGATGACGTTGGCGGCGGTGCCGACGACGGCGGGGTCGGTGGTCGCCTCGAGGCGGCCGTCGGTGACCGCCTTCTTGAGTGCGTCCTCCGCGCCGGGCTCGGCGAAGGGGAGGGCCCCGGAGTTGACCCCGACCACGGTGGCGGCGTTCACGTCGTACGCCGCGACGCGCAGCCCTTCGGCGGCGAGGGCGATCGCCAGGGGAAGGCCGACGCGGCCACAGCCGCCCACGACAACGACATCTCGGGCGAAAACGGGAGCGCTCATGTGGCAGCCTTGGTTGGATAGGACCCGGACGAACGCGGTTCAGCCGTGGTCGATGCGGCGATTTGTCCCCCTCAACGACACGCAGACGAGCGAGGTTACGTCCCCCGTGGCACACGTGCTCATCGACGCCGTCGGCGTCCGCGCCGGCAGCGCGGCCATCACGCTGGAGAACCTGCTCCGCGGCTGGTCCCGCCTCGACGCCGACGACCGGCTGACGATCCTCTGCGACGTCGACCTCCCCTTCGCGGTCCCCGACGGGGCCGAGGTCCGCGTGCTGGAGCCGCCGGTGGGCGGTACGCCCGGGCAGGTGTGGCTGCGCTCGGTCGCGCTGCGGCGTACGGCCTCCGACCTGGCTCCCGACGCCGTCGTCTCCGGGGTGTCGGCCAGCGCGCTGCTGGGCACCCGGGCTCCGCGCGGCGTGATCCTCTACGACCTGCGCCACGAGCTGCGCCCGCACCAGTTCAGCCGGGGGCGGCGGCTCTCGCGCAACGCCTCCTACGCCTGGTCCTTCCGCAACGCCGACGCGATCTGCTGCATCTCGCGCCGCACCCGCGACGATCTCGTCCGGCTGCACCCGTGGGCGGCGCCGAAGGCGGTGGTCGCGCGGTACGGCGCGGACCACGTCGACGCCTGGCCCGCACCCCCGGCCGACCGGCCGCGCTACGCCCTGGCCTTCGGGCACTTCGCGAACAAGAACGTCGACGCCGTGCTGGACGCGTGGGCGGAGTACTGCCGGGCCGGCGACGACGAGGACCTGATCCTGCGGCTGGTCGGGATGGGCCGGGCGGACCGCGAGGCCGCCACCGCTCGGGTCGCCGCGCTCGGGATCGCCGACCGGGTCGAACTGATGCCGTGGCTGGACGACGACGAGTTCGTGGCGACCTTCGCCGGTGCGTCGCTGGTGCTGTTCCCCTCGGACTTCGAGGGGTTCGGGCTGCCCGCCATCGAGGCGCTGCGCCTCGGCATCCCGCTGGTGGTCTCCTCCGACCCGGCGCTGGTCGAGGTCACCGGCGGGCACGCGGCGGTCACCCCCGACGTCCGCCCGCACTCGATCGTGACCGCGGTCCGGGAGGCGCTGGCGCTGACCTCGGAGCAGCGCGAGGCCGGGCAGCGGCACACCGACGCGTTCCGGTGGGAGTTCATGGCGCAGTCGATCCGCGACGCGCTCCTGGGTGCGGGGTCGGCTGCGGGGGAGGCGCCGTGAGCCCGGACCCGAACGGCCCGGATCCGAGCAGCCCGGACCCGTCCGACCAGCAGCGCGAGGCGACCCTGCGCGAGGCCACCGGCTACCGCGACGCCTCCCGCGTGCGCGAGGCGTTGCGCCGCGCCGTGCCGGACACGTTGCGCGAGGACGTCCGCTTCTGGCTGCTCGACACCCCGCGCGTCTCGGAGGTCTACACGGCGCTCGACCCGCGGCTGCGCGGGCGCCGCGTCTCGAGCGAGACCGAGCTGGTCATCGACGGTTTCGCCCGGTCGGGCAACTCCTACGCGATGATCGCCTTCGTCCACGCCAACGGCCCGGACCACCGGGTGACCAGCCACCTGCACACCGCCCGGGTCTTCGAGCGGGCCGCCGCGCTGGGGCTGCCCGCGATCGCGTTGATCCGCGAGCCGGCGGACGTGCTGGGCTCGACCCTGCAGTTCAGCGGCCACCGCACGGCCGAGTCGGTGCTGGCCCTCTACCTCGACCTCTACCGCCGGGTGGAGCGGGTGCTCGACCACGTCGTGCTCTCCGACTTCCCCGGCACCACCGGCGACTTCGGCGCGGTGATCCGCCGCTGCAACGAGCGGTTCGGCACGTCGTTCGTGCCCTACGAGCGCACCGAGGAGCACGACGCCGAGGTCTTCGCGATGATCGACCAGGCCACCCGGACCACCAACCCGGACCGCTTCGAGGAGACCGTCGGGAGGCCGAGCGGCGCCCGTCGTCGCTCCGAGGACTTCCTCGCCGGGCTCACCCCGCACGAGCAGCGGTTGCTGGCCGAGGCGCGTGACCTGCACGCCCGTCTCGTAGCCGCAGGCGGCGGTCCTCGTTGACCCGCATGTCCCGGTCCCGGGTCCCACTCGCCAGGAGGCAGTAGTCATGCGCGTCGTCGTCACCGGAGGTGCCGGGTTCCTCGGGTCGCACCTGTGCACCCGGCTGCTGGGCGAGGGGCACGAGGTGGTCTGCCTCGACAACTTCCTCACCGGCGCGAAGGAGAACGTCGCCCACCTCGACGGCCACCCGCGTTTCACGCTGATCGAGGTCGACGTCGTCGACGGGCTGCCAGTCGACGGGCCCGTCGATCTGGTGCTGCATTTCGCCTCGCCCGCGTCGCCGGTGGACTACCTCGAGCTGCCGATCGAGACCATGAAGGTCGGGTCGATCGGCACTCTCAACGCGCTCGAACTCGCCCGCGAACGCGGCGCCCGCTTCGTGATCGCCTCGACGTCGGAGACGTACGGCGACCCGCTGGTCCACCCGCAGCCGGAGGACTACTGGGGCAACGTGAACCCGGTCGGACCGCGCGGGGTGTACGACGAGGCGAAGCGCTTCGGCGAGGCACTGACGATGGCGTTCCGGACCTCGCAGGGCACCAACACCGGCATCGTGCGGATCTTCAACACCTTCGGCCCGCGGATGCGGCTGCGCGACGGCCGCGCCATCCCGAACTTCATCCGCCAGGCCCTGGTCGGCGACCCGATCACCGTCGCCGGCGACGGCACCCAGACCCGGTCGGTCTGCTACGTCGACGACCTGATCGAGGGCATCCTGCGCTTCGCCGCGACCGACGAGTCCGGACCGGTGAACATCGGCAACCCGAGCGAGTACTCGATGCTCGAGCTCGCCACCTGGATCCGCGAACTGACCGGCTCGAGCTCGGAGATCGTCTTCGTGGACCGCCCCACCGACGACCCCTCGGTCCGCCGCCCCGACATCACGCTGGCCCAGAACCTGCTCGGCTGGTCCCCCTCGGTCCCCGTCGAGACCGGTCTGCGCGAGACCATCGCGTGGTTCGCCGCCCGCCCCGACCTGCGCGCCTGACCCCGCGACTGGTCGCGTCTTCCCGCCGACTGGTCACGTCTTCCTCGCGACTGGTCGCGTCTTTCCCGCGACTGGTCGCATCTTTCCGCCCTACGACGCCTCGAGCAGCTCCGTCAGCGCCACAGCGACCGCCTCGGAGGGCAGGTCGATGTCCGTCAGCACGCCGTTCATGGGCCGATCGGGGACCTGTGCCTTCCCGGCGACGAGGTAACGGTAGGTCGACCCCTCGATCCCGTCGGTCAGCGCCCAGTAGCACGGGTTCACGTAGTTCGGCGCGAACAGCTCCAGCACCTTCACCCCCGGCGAACAGAAGACCAGGTTCGCCAGCCCCGCCCCGTGCGGCGCGACCACGACCTCGGCGCCGGCGAACAGGTCGATCTGCTCCTGGACGGTCAACCGTCCCGGGTCGACCCGGACGAACCCCTCCTTCTCCAGCAGCGGCAGCGTCTCGGCTTCACGCACGAGCCGGCGGGTGTTCGGCTTGTCGCCGCGGGTGACGTAGATGCGTCGCGGCGCATCCGCCGCCGGGTGGGCGGGGAGGGTGCGACGTACCCACTCGTGGACCCAGGTGGGCGCGACCAGGTCCGGGTTCGGGTTGCTCGGCACCAGCAGCCGGCGCGCCTGCACGGCGGCGTGCTTGCTCGGCGGCACCACCGGCAGGTGATCGAGGCCGGCCATCGTCAGCAACTGCCTCTGATAGCCCGCGGTCGCCGGGACGTAGAGCGCGTCCGGCACCCGATCCGGCATGGTCTCCTGGAAGATCCCCCACCGCGGCAGGACGTCGAGCAGGAAGTGGTAGTAGTTCGCCATCCCGCCGCGCACCAGCAGCGTGAGCAGCGTGCCGTCGAACTGCTCGCGCTCGGGCAGCCACGGCCGCAGGAAGAGCGGGTGCTCGCGCCACCCGACGATGCCGAAGTAGTTGCTCGTCTCGTAGTCGAGCGTCCCCCCGGGCGTGACCGTCGCGGCGTAGTCGCCGACCACGGTGCCGCCGTCGATCTCGAGGGTGAACCGGCGCGGCACGTCGTACGTCGCCATCGGTGCGAACGCGGCCGGCGCCGCCGGGGAGCCGGTCGGCAGGGTCCGGCGCAGCGGCTCGGCCGGCCCCCCGACGTACAACCGGCACACGTCGGGTTCGAGGGCGACCGTGTCCTCCGCGCGCGACGTGCCGCGGTGCGGCAGCGCGCGACCTGGGGCAACCCGGGACGTACGACGAAACACGATGCCGCCGAGCAACGAGAGCCAGCGGTGGACGCGCTTGAAGAGCGGCCACGCGGGTTGGAGCGCGCTGGGCAGTCGGCTCACGCGCGCGCCAGCCAGACGGTGCCCTGCCGCGGTCCGACCGTCTCGACGCGGGTCGGGATGAGCCCGGCGCGGGCGAAGAAGTCGGCCATTTCGGGCCAGCCGTGATCGGGCACGTCGTGGTACTCCAGGACGACGCTGCGCACGGACGCCCAGTCGGCGGGGTCGGAGGCCAGCACCATCGCGTACTCGGCGCCTTCGGTGTCGATCTTGACCAGGTCCACCGGGCCGGGGGCGGAGGCGAACGCGTCGGCCATCGACACCGCCGGCACCTCCGTCGTGCGCGCGCCGCTCGGCGCGGTCAGCCCGTTGAGGCTGCTGCCGGCGGTGTGGTCGGCGAAGACGAGCATGCCCGCCCGGTCGCTGACCGCGCAGTGCTTGACCTCGATGCGCCCCCCCAGCCCGTTGGCCTCGACGTTGCGGGACGTGTACGCCGCGGTCGCCGGTGACGCCTCGTAGGCCACGATGCGCGCGCCGGGGACACGGTGCGCGAGCCCGAGCGAGAAGCAGCCCACGTGGGCACCGATGTCGAGCACGATCGGCGTCGGCCCGAGCCCGGCCACGAGCTCGTCGAAGCGGTAGGCGTCCTCGGCGAACACCTCGTAGATCGGCACGCGCGCCCCGGGCAGGTTCGGGCAGGTGACGCTCAACCCGTCGCGGGTCACGAACGTCAGGTCCGCGACCCGGGTGCCACCGCGGGCGAGGTCGCGCAGCAGCGCCGGGCCGTTGCGGAAGTCCCGCAGCGTCTGCCCGGTACGCCGTGCGGCGAGTGAGGCGCGTCGGTCCATGAGTCCTCTCACAGGTTCGGCCGCGGCTCACTGCCGGGCACGGTCGGGGGCGTCCCGCGAGGCGAGTCCGCCGAAAGATCTGACCAGTCGGCGGGAAGACGCGACAAGTCGGCGGGAAGACCTGACAAGTCGCCGGGAAGATGCGACAAGTCGCCGGGAAGACGCGACAAGTCGGCGGGGGAGGGGGAGCGGGGCTCGCCGTGCGCCGGCGACCGGTGGGCCAGCGACGCCCCGAGCAGGGACAGGGCCAGCACCGACCAGATGAACCGGTCCCACAGGCTGTTGGTGATCAGGCCGACCAGGGCGTAGGCCAGGGCGGGGTAGGCCAGCCGCCGCAGTGTCCCGCTGCCGGTGACCAGTGGCAGCAGCATGGACGCGAAGATCATCAGGTAGCCGAGCGTCCCGATCACCCCGACCGCGACGGCGATCTGGAGGTAGATGTTGTGCGCCTCCATGGCCTCGGCGAAGCCGTTCCCGGCCAGGGGGTGCGCGGTGAACCGGTCGAGGGCGAGCTTCAGCGCCTCCTCGCGCGCCACGTCGGAGGCGTCGGCGGTGCCGCTGCCCAGCAGCCGGCCCAGGGCATTGTCGGCGTTGTTGCCCAGCAGCACGTTGCGCAGCGCGAGCACCGCGGTCCCGGCCGCCAGCATCGCGTAGAGCGCCTTCGCCGACGACTCCAGCACCGGGTAGGCCACCCCGAGCAGGATCACCACGAGCAGGGCGGCGCGGCTGCCGGAGATCCAGATCCCGTAGCCGCAGATCAGCACGGCCAGGCCGAGCGCCCACGGGGTCTTGTCGCGCCGCAGCAGGAACGGTGCCAGCGCGATCGCGAGCAGGCAGGTCAGGCCGAAGAAGTTCGGGTGGGTGGTCAGGCCGAGGTAGCGCCCGGTCCCGGCGAACGGACCCTGCACGACCGCGGCCAGCGTGCTCACCGTCGCGCCGAGCAGGTAGGCCCACGCCAGTTGCCGGATCACCGGCCGTTCGGGCTGCCAGACCACGAAGGCCAGCGGGAGCCCGAGCCCGGCGACCAGCAGGCGCGACATGTGGTTGAGGCTCAGCGCGGCGGTGGGGCTCAACACCGAGGCGATCAGCCCCATCACGACGATCAGCCCGGCGCCGAGCAGGAACAGCGGAGGCACCCGCACGGTCCGGCGCAGCATGGTCGGCACCAGCAGCGGGAAGCCGAGCGCGAAGAGCAGGTCCGACATCGTCACGAAGGTCAGCCCGGGCACCGGGCGCACGTCGTTCATCGGCGCGAAGAACATCGCCAGGAGCACGATCGCGGTGCCGGTGCGTTCGATGCCCAGCACGGTCAGCATGACCAGCCCCACCCCGAGGCCGACGCCGAGCACGGCGAGCAGCGGCGTCACCACGGCGCCGGCCACCAGGGCCAGTGCCAGGACGCAGGTGACCACCAGGACCGACGCGCCTCGCAGGCGGTCGGCGGCGGTGTCGGTAAGGCTCATCGGCGCGACGGGGTCACTCGCCGCGCGTGCCGGCGGGAGCCGAGGGCTCCGTCCCCGTGGGAGCCGAGGGCTCTGTGCCGGCGGGAGCCGAGGGCTCCGTGCGCGCCTTGCGCCGCCGGCCCTTGTCCTGCGCGGGAGCCTCCTGGGTCAGGGTGCCGGCCGCGTAGGCGTAGGCGTACCCGTAGCCGTAGGAGGAGTAGACGCTGCTCTTCGGGGTCGCGTTGAGCAGCACGCCCAGGACGCGGGCGTCGACCGCGGCCAGACGCTGGGTGGCGCGCAGCAGTTCGTCCTTGCGGGTACGGCCGTAGCGGGCGATCAGCAGCACGCCGTCGACCTTGCTGGCCAGGATCGCCGGGTCGGCCACCGGCAGCAGCGGCGGGGTGTCGATCACGACGATGTCGTAGGACTCGCGGGCCCTGTTCAGCAGCGCGGTCATCGCCTCGGTCTCGAGCACCTCGGCCGGGTTCGGCGGGGTCGGGCCGGTGGCCAGCACGTCGATGCCGGTCGCGTGCGTCTGCACGCAGGCCTCCAGGTCGGCGCCGGTGAGCAGCGCGGTGGTGACGCCGACGCTGTTGTCGAGGTCGAGCATCGCGGCCAGGCTCGGGTGGCGCAGGTCCGCGTCGATCAGCAGGACCCTGCGCCCGCTCTGGGCGAAGGCGATCGCCAGGTTCGCCGAGACCGTCGTCTTGCCCTCGTTGGGCAGCACGCTGGTGATCTGGATGGTGCGGTTGCGGCTGTCGATGCCGGTGAACTGGAGGTTGGTGCGCAGCACCCGGTAGGGCTCGCCGCGGGTCGGCGAGACGCCGGGGTCGGTGATCAGCGGGTGCTTGTCGACGCTGTTGTCGGTGGGCACCACCGACATCACCGCGTGGCCGGTCAGCTCGGCGAGCTCCTCGGCGTTCTTCACCGAGGTGTCCAGCAGGTCGCGCAGCACCGCACCGGCGACGCCGAGCAGCAGACCGATCAGGGCGCCGACGACGAGGTTGAGCGGCACGTTCGGCGAGATCGGGTCCTCGTTGAAGGTGGGGTCGCCGGCGATCTTCACCGTGATCGGCGCGATCGCGCCCTCGGGGGCGTCCCGGCCGGGGCCCTCGAGCCGCTCGACCAGGGCCACCATCTCCTCCGCGGCGGCCGCGGCGATCGTCTGGGCGACCTTGGGCGACTCGTCGACCGCGGTGAGCCGGATGACCACGGACTGCGGCACGGCCTCGGCGGTGAGGTGGTCGGCCAGCTCGTTGATGTCGGTGTCCAGCCCGGCGCGGTCGATGACGCGCTGGAGCAGGGACGGGTCGTTGGTCAGCGAGGCGTAGGAGGTGACGCGCTGCGCGGCGTACACCCCGAGCTGGTAGGGGTCGCCGGGACCGGTGGCGGTCACGTAGAGCTGGCTGGTGGAGGAGTACGTCGGGGTGACCAGGGCGGAGAAGATCCCGGCGCCGGCCACGCTCAGGACCAGCACGGCGACGGTGAACTTCCACCGTCGGCGCAGGGTGCGTAGCAGCTGTCGCAGTTCCACGGGACTCCTCACAGGTCCGGCGACGACTCCCGAAAGCCGCCGACGTCCCCTGGTTCAGGGCTGTTCCAGTCGGGCAGGGTTCGCCCCCGGTGCAGGTCCGGATGGCCGCCCACCACGGGGGCGGGCGCGCCGAGACCGGGCAGGGTCGACTCAGTGAGTGTAGGAGGGCTGGAAGTCCTCAGTGGGGCGAATGGGACTTCTGGACGAACACCATCAGCGTCGCCGCGAGCGGGGGCGGGGTCAGTCGCCCGAGCAGCGCCGCGGCCCGCCACGCGGCCACCGACTGGCCGAAGTACGTCGGTTCGCTGGTGTGCCCGTAGACCACCACCTCGTGCGGCGCGAACAACTCACGCAGCGCCGGGCGGGTGTTCATCGCGTAGCGGGTGGGGAAGACGTCCTCGGCCTTGCGACCGGGCTGGAGTCGCCCCAGCACCCGGGTGTGCAGGCTGTTGGGCACCGCCCGCGCGCCGACGCCGATCATCCCCCACTTGTTCGGGGTGCGTGCCGCCAGCCAGCCGCCGGGGCGCAGCACCCGCATCATCTCCGCCGCGATCGCCGGGGCGTCCTCGTGCGTCACGTGCTCGAGCACGTAGTCGGCGATCACCAGGTCGAAGCTCGCGTCCTCGAACGGGGTGGGCTCACCCAGCGGCACGACGTACGCCGCGTCCAGCGTCGGGTTCTCCCTCACCACGGGGTCGACGTCGCAGCCGACCACCTCCGCGACCCGCCCCTTGAGCAGCCGCAGCCTCCGCGAGGTCTCCGCGATCGGCTCGAACCACCACTGGCCGCGGCCGGCGCCGAAGTCCAGCACCCGCGACTCGGGCCCGACCAGCGCGTTGACGCGGGTGTAGAACTCGACCTGACCGTCCATCCGCGAGAAGCCGCCGACGCGCGCTTCGGGGTAGAGCCGCGACAGCGTCGGGCTCGGCTCGAAGCCGGGGCCTTCCGATGACGGGGAGCCCGAGGGGGGAGTCGTCACGGGGCCTCCTGCGGGACGGGTGCGGACGCGGCGAGCGGCCGGGTCAGGTAGGAGGCATCTTCCTCGACACCGCTGTCCACGCGCAGCAGATCGACCGCAACCATCTCCGCGATGGTCTCCGCGAAGGTGACCGACGCGGTCCACCCCAGCTCCTCGGTGGCGCGTCGCGGATCCGCCACGATCACGTCGGCGTCGACCGGGCGGAACAGCGCCGGGTCGGTCCGGACGTAGGACATCGCGTCCTCCAGCCCGGCCGCGGCGAAGGCGGTCCGCACCAGGTCCTCCAACGAGTGCGCGACCCCGGTCCCCAGCGCGAAGTCCGCCGGGGTCTCGCGGCGCAGCATCAGCGGCATCGCGGTGACGTAGTCGTGGGCGCACCCCCAGTCGCGGCTGACCGCGAGGTTGCCCAGGGTCACGTGGTCGGCGCGCCCGCGGGCGATCTCGGCCGCCGCGCGGGTGATCTTGCGCGGCACGAACGCGCGCCCACGCAGGGGGCTCTCGTGGTTGGACAGCACCCCGCACACCGCGTAGAGGCCGTGCTCCTCGCGGTGGGTGACGGTCAACTCGTGGGCGACTGCCTTGGCCCGGGCGTAGGGGCTGCTCGAGGCGGGCCCGAACACCTCCGACGAGGAGGCCTGGAAGAAGTGCGTGTCCACCCCGTCGGCGCGTAGGTCCAGCAACGCCCCGAGCATCGTGGCGACCGCGTCGGCGTTGACCGCGCGGGCCAGGTCGGGCTGCTGCCACGAGGCGCCGACGGAGGTGAAACCGGCGAGGTTGTAGAGCTCGTCGGGGCGCACCCGCGCGATCACCCGGCGTACGGCGTCGGCGTCGCGCAGGTCGAGGTCGACCAGTTCGACCCCGTCGAGATAGACCCGCAGCCCGGAGTCGCTGCCGGGCAGCACCGTGCCGACGACCCGCAGCCCCTGGGCGCGCAGCAGCCGGCACAGGTAGACGCCGTCCTGGCCGGTCGCGCCGGTCACCAGGGCGACGCGCGGTGCGCCGGTCTCCTCCCGGGCACTCACCGGGTCAGCCGCGGTCCGCGTCGCCCTGCGCCAGCAGCGCCCGGTCCGCGTCGACCATCAGGTGGGCCAGCTGCTCGGCGCCGGTCTCGGCCTTCCAGCCGAGCAGGTCGCGGGCCTTGGTCGGGTCGCCGATGAGCGCGTCCACCTCGGTCGGTCGGGCATACCGCTCGTTGCTGACCACGTGGTCCTGCCAGTCCAGGCCGACCCGTTCGAAGGAGAACCGGCAGAAGTCGCGCACGGTGTGGCCGATGCCGGTGGCCAGCACGTAGTCGTCGGGCTGGTCCTGCTGGAGCATCCGCCACATGCCCTCGACGTACTCGCGGGCGTAGCCCCAGTCGCGGACCGCGTCGAGGTTGCCGAGCACCAGTTCCTTCTGCACCCCGGCCTCGATCCGGGCCACCGCGCGGGTGATCTTGCGGGTCACGAACGCCTCGCCGCGGCGCGGGGACTCATGGTTGAAGAGGATCCCCGAGACCGTGTACATCCCATAGGCCTCGCGGTAGTTCACCGTCACCCAGTGCGCGTAGAGCTTCGCCGCGCCGTACGGCGAGCGCGGGTAGAACCGCGAGCTCTCCGACTGCGGGGGCGGGGTGCCGCCGAACATCTCCGAGGTCGAGGCCTGGTAGAAGCGGCAGTCCAGGTCCGCGGCGCGGATCGCCTCGAGCAGCCGGATGGTGCCGATGCCGTCGGTGGAGGCGGTGTACTCCGGCATCTCGAAGGACACCTTGACGTGGCTCTGTGCGGCGAGGTTGTAGACCTCGTGCGGCTCGATCTGCCGGATCAGGTTGACCAGGCTGACCCCGTCGGTCATGTCGCCGTAGTGCAGGAAGATGCGCTCGCCCCACCCGCGCGGGTCCAGCCGCAGCGGGTCGATCCGCTCGCGGTTGAAGGACGAGGAGCGTCGGACCAGGCCGTGCACCTCGTAGCCCTTCTCCAGCAGCAGTTCGGCGAGGTAGGAGCCGTCCTGGCCGGTGATGCCGGTGATGAAGGCGCGCTTGGGGGCGAGGGTTGTCACGTGGTGGTCCGTCCTGGTCGATCGACCCGGCGAGGATAGCCAGGGCACCTACACTCGGCCGCGATGTCCCACCCAGCGACCCCCGGCTCCCCGACTCCCGGCTCCCCGACCTCGGGCGACGGCGCGCCCCGCGCGGGCGCGCCGTACGTGTTGTTCGTCTGCACCGCGAACATCTGCCGTTCCGCGTACGCCGAGCAGCTGGTCCGCCACCGCTGGCCCGGACTGCGCGTCGCCAGCGCCGGCACCCTGGGCGTGCCCGGCCGGCCGGTGGAGGATCTGATGGCCGCCGAGCTGGTCCGCCGCGGCGCGACGCCGCTCGGGTTCGCCTCGCGGTCGTTCACCTGGGCGATGGCCGAGGCCGCCGACCTGGTGGTGACCATGGAGGTCGCGCACCGCGCGACCGTGGTCCAGGAGCGGCCCGACCTGGTCTGGCGGACGTACACGCTCAGCCAGCTGGCCCGGGTGTTGCGCGAGGCGCCGGACCTGGCGCTGCGTCCCGCCGATCCGGGCGGGTGGGAGCCCGGCGAGCTCGCGGCGGCGCTGCGCTCGCGGCACCGCCCGCCGCGCGCGGAGCACGACGTCCCGGACCCCTACCGGCGCGGACCGGAGGTCGCGGCGTCGGTGGCGACCCTGCTGGACGACCTGCTCGGCGACGTCGTCCCGCGCCTGGTTTAGAACACGTTCTCCCCCTCAGGGCAAGGGCTTGATCGAATTCTTTACCTTTTTCGCCCCGTGTGAGGTGTCCGCGGTAAAGGGGCGGTTTGGGCGGTAACCAATCCGGAACTGGCGCGTTGACCTGTCACATATTCAGGTGTGGGGGATGACCGCCAAGGAGGCAGCATGACCGCCCGTGACCTCGTTGTCGTCGCCGGTGGCGGCGGGTTCATCGGGGGCCACCTCGTGGCCGACCTCCTGGCTCAGGGCTTCGCCGTCCGCGCCGTCGACGTCAAGCCGACCGACGAGTGGTACCAGGTGCACCGCGACGCCGAGAACAGCGTCGGCGACCTCTCCCTCCTCGAGGAGGCCCGCCGCGCCGTCGACGGTGCCGCCCAGGTCTACATGCTCGCGGCCGACATGGGCGGCATGGGCTTCATCGAGAACAACAAGGCCGCCTGCATGCTCTCGGTGCTGACCAGCACCCACATGCTCCAGGCCGCCCAGCAGGCCGGCATCGGCCGCTACTTCTACTCCTCCTCGGCCTGCGTCTACGCCGCGGACAAGCAGACCGACACCGCGGTGACCGCCCTGCGCGAGGCCGACGCCTACCCGGCGATGCCCGAGGACGGCTACGGCTGGGAGAAGCTCTTCTCCGAGCGGATGGCGCGGCACTTCTCCGAGGACTTCGGCTTCGTCTCCCGGGTCGCCCGCTACCACAACGTCTACGGCCCGCACGGCACCTGGGAGGGCGGCCGCGAGAAGGCCCCCGCCGCGGTCTGCCGCAAGGTCGCCACCGCCGTCCTCACTGGCGAGCACGTGCTCGACATCTGGGGCGACGGCGAGCAGACCCGCTCCTTCATGTACATCGACGACTGCGTCCGCGGCAGCCAGATGATCATGAACGGCGACTCCGCCGAGCCGGTCAACCTCGGCAGCTCCGAGCTGGTCTCGATCAACGGCCTCTACTCGATCGTGGAGGAGATCGCCGGCATCCGCTGCGAGCGCCGCTACGACCTCTCCGCGCCCCAGGGCGTGCGCGGCCGCAACAGCGACAACACGCTGATCCAGGAGATCTACGGCTGGGAGCCGTCGATCTCGCTGGCCGACGGGCTCGAGCAGACCTATCGCTGGGTCTACGACCAGGTCAAGAAGTCGCTGGGCTGAGGCCGGCCGAGATGCGCGTCTTCCTCCACGACTACAGCGGTCACCCCTTCCAGGCTCAGCTGAGCCGGGCTCTCGCCGCGCGCGGCCACGACGTCGTGCACTCCTCGTGCACGGCGTACGTCTCGGGCAAGGGTGACCTGACCGCGGCCCCGGGCGAGTCGGTCGTCTTCCGCACGATCGGGGACGACAGCAGGATCAGCAAGCTGTCCTACTTCCGGCGGCTCTTCGAGGAGTCCTCGCTCGGGGTGGAGCTGATCGGCCAGATCCGCGACGAGAAGCACAAGCCCGACGTGGTGCTGATGTCCAACGCGCCGATCCCGATGCTCGTGCTGGTCACCCTCTATCTGATGGTCCGCCGGATCCCGTGGGTGCTGTGGCACCAGGACGTCCAGGCCGTGGCCCTCAAGCGTTTCGGGGAGAAGACCCGCTCGCCGCTCTTCCACCTCGCAGCGGCCGTAATCGGCCAGGGCGAGCGGTGGTGCGCCCGGCGCTCCGCCGCCGTGGTGGTGATCGCGGAGTCCTTCCTGCCGGTGCACCAGGAGTGGGGCACCGCGCACAAGGCCACCGTGGTGCACAACTGGGCGCCGATCGACGAGATCGTGCCGACCCCGCGCGCCAACGACTGGGCTGCCGAGCAGGACCTCCTGGAGGAGCCGACGCTGCTCTACTCCGGCACCCTCGGCCTCAAGCACAACCCTGAACTGCTCGCCCAGCTGACCGCCCGGGTGCGTGAGCTCGGCGTCCCGGCGCGCCTCGTGGTCGTCAACGAGGGGCCCGCGGTGGAGATCGTCGAGCGGTCCTCGGCCCAGTGGGACGTGCCGCTCACGATGCTTCCCTACCAGCCCTACGACCGGCTGCCGGAGGTGCTCGGTGCCGCCGACGTGCTGCTGGTGGTGCTGGAGAAGGAGGCCGGGGAGTTCTCCGTGCCCTCCAAGACGCTGACCAGCCTCGCCGCCGGGCGTCCCGTGCTCGGGCTGATGCCCGCGGAGAACGCCGCGGCGCACCTGCTCACCCGGGCCGGCAGCGGGGTCTACGCCCCGGACGCCGCCGAGGTCGACCAGGCCGCCAAGTGGATCGTGGAGACGTTGACCGACCGGGGCCGTCACGCCCGTCTGTGCGCGGAGTCGCGGGCGCTCGCCGAGCAGGAGTTCGCCCTGGACGGCTGCGTCAACGCCTTCGAGGCAGTCCTCGCCGGCTGCACCCGCCGCCCCTGGTTTGTCCGCAATCCGAGACTGGTGTCCGCATGATGGACGTCCGGTTTCCCTGACCGCTGTCACGCCTCTACCGTGGTGCGCATGTTCTCGACCATGCTGACCAAGCGCCGTGCAGTGGACCACTGCCGTGTGCGCTCGTCGCTGTGTCGCATGTCCTGACAGGACGCTGCCGCATTCCCTGGTGAGCCCCGCCCTCGCGGGTGAGCCCCTGCCCCGGCGTCCTGTGCCTTCGCCAAGGCCACTCGACCGTCCGTCCTGTGCAGGAGAACCATGTCCGTCACCCACTCCACCGCGCCCCAGGCCGTCGCTGACGCCGCCGCGCCGGTTCGGGCCCAGATCGACCCCCGCGGCCAGCGCTTCGCCGCGTGGCTGACCACCGCGGTGTTCGCCGTCGTGCTGCTCGCCGCTCCGGCCCCCTGGGCGCTCGCCCTCCTGGGGGCCCAGTTGGTCGTGTTCGCGACCGGTGCCTTCGCCGGGCCGGCGCGCACGCCGTACGCGTGGCTGTTCCGCACGTTCGTGCGGCCCCGGATCGGCGCTCCCCGCGAGCTGGAGGACGCCGCCCCGCCGCGGTTCGCCCAGTCCGTCGGGCTCGCGTTCGCAGTCGTCTCCCTCCTGGGGTACGCCGCGGGCCTGGAACTGCTCGGCGCCATCGCCGCCGGCATGGCGCTCGGGGCCGCGTTCCTCAACGCCGCCTTCGGCTTCTGCCTCGGCTGCGAGATGTACCTGCTCGGCAAGCGTGCCGGGTTCCGGGCGGCCCTGACGGTCGTGACCGACTCCGCCACGCTCTGACCGGGCGCCCCGCACTGATCCCTGCCCGGCCGGGCCTCCGGCCACCCCTGTTTCACCGCGCCATCACCATCACCACGAAGGAAATCTCATGAGCCGCGACAACGCACTCGTCTCCGCCGAATGGGTGGAGCAGAACCTCGACACCCCGGGCATCGTCCTGGTCGAGGTCGACGAGGACACCACCGCCTACGACAAGGGCCACATCCGGGGAGCCATCAAGCTCGACTGGACCACCGAGCTGCAGGACCAGGTCCGCCGCGACTTCGTCAACAAGGCGCAGTTCGAGGCGCTGCTGAGCAGCAAGGGCGTCAGCAACGACGACACCGTCGTGCTCTACGGCGGCAACAACAACTGGTTCGCCGCCTACGCCTACTGGTACTTCAAGCTCTACGGCCACACCGACGTCAAGCTCCTCGACGGCGGCCGCAAGAAGTGGGAGCTCGACTCCCGCGAGCTCACCGACGAGCTGCCGGACCGGGCCACCACCTCCTATGTCGCGCAGGAGCAGGACCTCTCCATCCGCGCCTTCCGTGACGAGGTCGTCGCCGCGATCGGCACCCAGAACCTGATCGACGTCCGCAGCCCCGACGAGTACGCCGGCCGCCTCCTCGCACCGGCCCACCTCCCGCAGGAGCAGGCCCAGCGCGCCGGTCACATCCCGACCGCGGGCAACGTGCCGTGGAGCAAGGCGGCCAACGACGACGGCACCTTCCGCTCCAACGAGGAGCTGGAGAAGCTGTACGCCGAGGCCGGCCTCGACGACTCCAAGGACACCATCGCCTACTGCCGCATCGGCGAGCGTTCCTCGCACACCTGGTTCGTGCTCCAGGAGCTCCTCGGCAAGAAGAACGTGAAGAACTACGACGGTTCCTGGACCGAGTACGGCTCGCTGGTCGGCGTGCCGGTGGCCCTGGGCGACGAGCCGGGTGAGGCGTGATGTGCGGCGCGACTGAGGGCGGCCTGTCCCTGGACGGGATCGACGTCAACAAGGAGGCCGTCGTGCAGGGTCGGGTGACCCACGACGGCGAGCCGGTCAGCCCGGCCTACGTCCGGCTCCTGGACCGCACCGGCGAGTTCACCGCCGAGGTCCCGACCTCGGCCAGCGGCCACTTCCGCTTCTTCGCCGGCGACGGCGAGTGGACGCTGCGGGCGATCGTGCCGCAGCGCGAGCCGGTCGACACCCCGATCGTGGCGCAGCGCGGCTCGGTCACGGAGGTCGCGATCAGCGTCTGATCGGGCGACCGGTCGACCACCGATCACCAAAACCCCCGGGGGTGTCACGGACCAAAGGCCCGTGGCACCCCCTATGTGGGGGGTCTCACCACCCCCAAACCGGGTTAAACATCGCACTCGATTCGGGAGTCCTGTGGCTCACCCCGTAACCTGAGGCAGATGGGTGTCGTTTTTTCGACACCGTTTGTCCTGTTTTCCTTATGGGGGATGTCATGAAGTTGTTCCGTCGCGCGCTCGCGACCGGTCTCGTCGTCGGCCTGACCGGCCTCGTCACTCCGGTCGTCGGTGCGTCCGCCGAGGTCGCGGCCACGCCCGCGGTGACCTCCCCCTCCTTCGACGGCAAGGTCCGCACGTTCGCGCGCAGCGGATCGATCGTCTACGTCGGCGGTGACTTCGACCAGGTCACCGCCACCAACGGCACCTTCGCCCGCGCCGGCGCCGCCGCGTTCAACATGGACACCGGCCGCGTGCTCGCCTGGGACCCCCAGCCGAACGGCAACGTCACCGACCTCGCCGTCGGCGTCGAAGGCGTCTACCTCACCGGTGAGTTCACCGCGCTGCGCGGTACGCCACGCAAGAGCGTCGCGCTGGTCCGCAAGGACCGCGCCGGTGGCCTGCTCCCGCGCTTCCGTCACAACTTCGACGACGCCGCCAACACGGTCGTCCTCGCCAAGGGCCGGGTCTACATCGGCGGTCGCTTCGAGAAGGTCGACGGCAAGTCGCGCCCGCGCCTGGCCGCGTTCAAGCGCGCCCCGCGCTCGCCGATGCTCGCTTGGGCGCCGCGTGCGGCCGGTGGTCAGGTCCGTGACCTGGTCCTGACCAAGCAGGGCCTCTACGTCGCCGGCGGCTTCATCGCCCTCAACCAGCGTCCGGCGTACGCCAACCTCGGCCTGGTCCGCACCACCAACGGTTCGCTGGTGCGCAGCTTCCGCCCCGGCATCAAGACCCTGGTCATCGACATCCACGTCGTCCGCGGGCGGATCTACGCCGGCGTCGGCGGCGACGGCGGCGGCTCGCTGGTCGCGGCCAACCGCACCACCGGCGCCCGCGCCTGGGACGTCCAGCTGAACGGCGACGTGCAGGCCCTGTCGGTGATGAACGGCCGGGTGTACGCCGGCGGCCACTTCAGCCAGGTCTGCACCGACGGCCAGAACGACCCGATCACCGGCGACTGCCAGGGCGCCACCGCGGCCCGTTCCAAGGCTGCCGCCTTCAGCCCGGCCGGCGTGCTGTCCTCCTGGGCCCCGCAGTTCAACTCCTTCGACGGCATCTCCGCCATGGCCACCGTCCCGAAGCGGGAGTGGCTGATGGTCGGCGGCGACTTCACCACCGTCAACGGCGACCCCGCCGTGCGCTTCGCCCGGTTCGCCCCCGCTCCCTGATCCCCGCGAGTTTCACCTCCGGGTTGCGCGAGTTGCGTCCCCGGGTCGCGCGAGTTGCGTCCCCGGGTCGCGCGAGTTGCGTCTCGTGGCGACCACGCGGCGCAACTCGGGCAACCACGCGGCGCAACTCGGGTGAACGGGGTCAGCGCGGCTTGACCTGGAGCAGGTCGCGCGCCTCGGCCGGCGTCATCGGCTCGCGCTGAGCCAGCCGGCCCAGGGCGACGGCGCGCTCCACCAGTTCTGCGTTGTGCTGCACGGGCACTCCGCGGCTCAGGGTGAGCACGTCCTCCATGCCGACGCGGAGGTGGCCACCCTTGGCCAGCGCGGCGAGCGCGACCGTGAGGGTCGAGCGGCCGATGCCGGTCGCGGACCAACTGGTCACCGCGGCCGGCAGGGCCTGGACGGCCGCCACCAGGGCGTCCGCCGTACCGGGCATCGCGCCGGGGACGTTCATCACCAGGTCGCAGTGGACGCGGCCGCCGTACGGCAGCCCGTAGGTGTCCAGCAGCCGGTGCAGCGTGTGCACGTGGCCGAGGTCGAAGAGCTCGAACTCCGGCACGACCTCGCGCTCCTGGCTGAGCTGGTAGAGGTCGGCGATGAACCCCCACGGGTTCATGAAGACGTCGTCGCCGAAGTTCGTCGTGCCGAGCGTCAGGCTGCACGAGTCGGGCTCGGCGTCGAGGACGGCCAGCCGCGCGTCGAGCGGGTCGTGCACCGAACCGCCGGTGGAGAGCTGGACGACCAGGCCGGTCTCGGACCGCAGCGCGGCGACCGTGTCCTTGAGCCGGCCCGGGTCCAGGGTCGGCCGGTGCTCGTCGTCACGGATGTGGACGTGCACCATCGCCGCGCCGGCGGCCTCACACCGCTGGGCGGTCTCGACCAGCTCGGCGAGCGTGGTGGGCAGCTGGGGGCAGGATTCCTTGGTGGTCTCGGCGCCGGTGGGCGCCACGGTGACCAGGAGTCGGTCGGCGGTGCTCATCTGCGCATCGTGACAGACTCCGGCGATCCCCGTCGAGTCGAGTGGAGGAGATTCTCCCGATGCGTGCCGTAGTACAGCGAGTTTCTTCGGCGTCAGTGACTGTTGACGGGAAGATCGTCGGACAGCTGGAGGAGCCCGGGCTCGTCGTACTCCTCGGGGTGACCCACCACGACGGCCCGGACGAGGTCGCCTGGATGGCCCGCAAACTCTGGGACACGCGGCTGCTCCACGACGAGAAGTCCGCCTCCGACATCGGGGCGCCCCTGCTGGTGATCAGCCAGTTCACGCTGTACGGCGACGCGCGCAAGGGTCGCCGCCCCACGTGGTCCGCGGCGGCCCCGGGCCCGGTCTCCGAGCCCCTGTACGACGCGGTCTGCGCCGAGCTCGCACGGCTCGGCGCCCGGGTCGAGCGCGGCGTCTTCGGAGCTCACATGGACGTCGCCCTGGTCAACGACGGCCCGATCACCCTGATCCTCGAGACGCCCCCGCCCGCTCAGTAGATGACGGCCGCTCAGTAGACGAGGGCCTGAGCGCCCTCGGCCAGGGCCTCCTCGACGAACACCGCCGCGCCGGCGATCCGCGCCCCGGGGACCAGGTCGGCCTCGGTGAGTTCGCGACGCGCGGCGCACTGGGTGCAGACGGTCAGCGTGCCGGAGTCGAGGACCACGGCGCGCAACTCGGCGAGCGGTACGGCGTACGGCAGGTCGAGCGCCTCCGCGCGCCCGGGCACCGCCAGCCACGCCGCCTCGCCGGTCAGCCACAGGCTGACGCGGGCGCCGGTCGTGGCCGCGGTCGCGGCGACGGTGAAGGCCTGGTTGGCGCGTTCGAGTGCTTCGGCACCGGCGGTCAGCTTCACGACGAGGGAACGGCTCACGGTCCCAGCGTAGGTGTGACCGATGCCTCGCCCGGTTGGTGGCCCTGACCCCGGTAGGATCACGGCATGGATGCCCAGGAGATCTTCTTCATCTCGCTCATGGTCGCGGTGGTCCTGATGAGCGGCTTCGTCAGCCTGCTGATCCTCGTGCGGCTGCTCAAGGCCGAGAACCGCTGATCTCGTGCCCTTCGAGCTCCCCGACAACCTCCACCCGAACTGCGCCAAGCTCGCCTGGCTGCTCGGCACCTGGCAGGGCTCCGGTGAGGGTGACTACCCGACGATCGAGCCCTTCCGGTTCAACCAGGAAGTGATCTTCACCCACGACGGTCGGCCGTTCCTGCACTACATGGCCCACGCGTGGATCATCGACGAGCAGGGTCAGAAGGTGCGCGACGCCGCGATCGAGAGCGGCTTCCTGCGCTGCGTCGACGACCAGGGCACCATCGAGTTCCTGCTGTCGCACAACACCGGCATCACCGAGCTCTACCACGGGTCGGTCGAGGGCGCGCGGGTGCAGTTCAGCACCGACGCGGTGCTGCGCACCGAGACCGCGAAGGAATATGTCGCCGGCCAGCGCCTCTACGGTCTGGTCGAGGGCGACCTGTGGTTCGCGTTCGACATGGCGGCGATGGGACAGGAGCTCCAACCGCACCTGTGGGGCAAGCTCGTCCGCCGGTGAGCGAGCACGAGCACCCGCAGCACGAGGCAGCCGAGCGGCCCCGGCCGGACTGGCAGGCGCTGCTGCGCGAGCGCGGCTACCGGCTGACCATGCAACGCGAACTGGTGCTCGACGCGGTCGAGAAGCTCGGCCATGCCACCCCCGACGAGGTGCACCAGGAGATCCGCACGCAGTCGGCGGCGGTCAACATCTCCACCGTCTACCGCACGCTCGAGTTGCTCGAGGAGCTCGGGCTGGTCCGGCACACCCACCTCAGCGACCGGGCGCCGACCTACCACTCCCGCTCCGGGCCCGAGCACGTCCACCTGGTCTGCCGCGTCTGCGGCAAGGTCGGCGAGGCCGCTCCGGCGGAGTTCGAGCCGCTGCTGGCCGCGATGCGCGAGCGGCACGGGTTCGAGACCGACCTGGGCCATCTGGCGCTGTTCGGCCGCTGTACGTCCTGCTGAGGGGCCATTTCAACTGGCACAACGGGGCGGATCGGGGTCTGCGAGGGCCGAATCCGGTCGTTGTGCCAGTTCATCTGGCCCCTGGCGGCGAGTGAGACACTGGCCAGGTGAGTGAGACGAGCCCGCTGCTGACCTGGCCCGGTGCGGTGGCCGCCGACGGAGTGGACGCAGCGGTGGCCGCGCACTACGGCTCCTTCAACGGCGAGCAGCGCACCCTGATCGGCGGCGACGGTTTCGTCGACCTGTCCCACCGCGGGGTCCTCCGGGTCACCGGCCCGGACCGGCTGACCTACCTGCACTCGCTCACCTCCCAGCACCTGGAGGCGCTCCCGCCCGGGGTGCCGGTGCAGGCGCTGATCCTCAGCCCGCAGGGCCACGTGGAGCACCACCTGGTCGGCGTCGACGACGGCGAGTCGTTCCTGGCCCACACTGAGCCCGGCCGGGTCGGCGAACTGGTCACCTTCCTGGACCGGATGCGCTTCATGATGCGCGTCGAGGTCACCGACGAGACCGCGACGACCGCGGTCACCTGGCGTCCGTCCCCCCGCGGCGAGGGCGAGCCGGGCCCCGGCGACCAGGACCCGGGCCGCTACACCCTGGTCCCGCGCGCCGACCTGGAGGCCTTCGCACGTGCGGCCGGCCCGCCCTGCGGGCTCTGGGCGTACGACGCGCTGCGCATCGCCCGCGGTGAGCCGCGGCTCGGCGTGGACACCGACCACCGCACGATCCCCAACGAGGTCGGCTGGATCGGTTCCGCGGTGCACCTCGAGAAGGGCTGCTACCGCGGCCAGGAGACCGTCGCGCGCGTGCACACCCTCGGGCGCCCGCCCCGGCGACTGGTGCTGCTCCACCTCGACGGGTCGGTCAGCCGCCTGCCGGCGGTCGGGGCGGAGTTGACCCTGGACGGGCGCGCGGTCGGCCGCGTGGGCAGTTCGGCCCGGCACTACGAGCTCGGCCCGATCGCGCTGGGCCTGGTCAAGCGTTCGGTGCCGGTCGAGGCCGAGCTCGACATCGACGGCATCCCCGCGTCGCAGGAGGTCCTGGTGGACCCCGAGGTTGGGCTGCACGTGCGGCCGCGGCTGGGCTGAGCGACCGGAGCCGGAGCTGACCGGGGGCACGGGGGTGCAGGGCCGGATCCGCGTCGGCCTCGTCGCGGCGTACGGGTTCTATCTGCTCTGCGTCGGCTATCTGGTCTTCGCTCCGCAGCCGACCACCCCCGGCGGGGCCGTCGACCGGCTCACCCGATGGATCCGCTGGGGGCTGGGCTTCCCCGAGATCACCGCGAACCACGTCGAGTTCGCGCTCAACGTGGTGATGTTCGTGCCGCTGACGCTCCTGGGGGCGTTCGTGTTCCCGCGGCTGGGCGCGGCGCGCTGGATGCTGATCGCCCTCGCCGCGACGGTCGGGATCGAGACCGTGCAGTTCCTGGCGCTGCCCGACCGTTCCGGCGGGGTGCGCGACGTGGTGTCGAACTCGCTGGGTGCCGCCCTGGGGCTGGTCCTCGCCGCGGCGGTCCGGCACGACCTGCGGAGCGCGCGTCGTCGTACGGCGGTCCTCACCGGCACGGCTCGCAGTGCCCTGCTGGGGGTGCTGGCCGGAGCGGCGCTGATCGTCGCGGTGCTCCTCCTCGGACCGAGCCGGAGCCTGACCGACGGCCTGGTCGTCGACGGGGCTGACCTGCTGCATGCGCTCGGGGCGCCGGACCGACTGGCGCGCCCGATCGTCTGGGAACTGGTCGCCAACGTCCTGGTCACCGTCCCGCTCGGTGTCCTGGGGGCGCTGCTGCTGCCCCGGAGCCCGGTCGCGGTGTGGCTCGCGGTCGGGCTGGTGGCGGCCGCCGCGGTCGAGCTGGTGCAGGCGTGGTTCCTGCCGGCGCGCGACTCCTCCCTCAGCGATGTCGTCGCCAACACGCTCGGTCTAGGCTTGGGCGCCCTGCTGGGTCATGTCGGCACAGATCTGACCGTGAGGTTCCGTAACCTCCGGTGAGTTGACTAGTTGTCAGATTCACCGATTCGGCCCCTGGTGTCCGAGCCGTGCATAACCTGGACAGATCGTCGTGAGAAGAGGTCACCCGTGGAGTTCGAAGTTCGGCCCTGGGGCTCGTGGCACGTCCTGGACGTGGGTGAGGGCTACAAGGTCAAGCGGATCCATGTGAACCCGGGCTGCCGCCTCTCCTACCAGGAGCACGCGTTCCGCTCCGAGCACTGGGTCGTCATCGCCGGCGTCGCCACCGCGATCGTCGACGGCGAGCTCTACACCGCTCACCCGGGCGAGTCGGTCGACGTCCCGCAGGGAGCCAAGCACCGCCTGGTCAACGAGGGCACCGAGGAACTCGTGATCGTCGAGGTCCAGCGCGGCACGTACACCGGCGAGGACGACATCGTGCGTCACGAGGACGACTACGGGCGCGCCTGCACCCACTGACAGCTTCCGCCGAGCACGACCGGGACCCTGTGGTCGGCGCGACCGGGAGGAGGGCCCCATGCGCGTCGGCGTGATCGGCTGCGGCTACCTGGGTGCCACCCATGCCGCGGCGATGGCAGACCTGGGCTTCGACGTGATCGGCGTCGACGTAGACCCCGCCAAGGTGGCCCAGCTCAACGAGGGCCGCGTGCCGTTCTACGAGCCGGGGCTGCCCGAGCTGCTCGCCAAGGGCGTCGACACCGGCCGGCTGCGGTTCACCACCGCGCTGACCGAGGTCGCCGACTGGGCCGACGTCCACTTCGTCTGCGTGGCCACCCCGCAGCGCGTCGGCGAGCTGTCGGCCGACATCAGCCAGGTGCACGAGGTCCTCGACGCGCTGGCGCCCCTGCTGACCCGGCCCACGGTCGTGGCCGGCAAGTCGACCGTGCCGGTCGGCACCGCCCGCGAGCTGCGCGCCCGCCTCCAGGAGCTGTCCCCGGCCGGCGCCGGCGTCGAACTGGCCTGGAACCCGGAGTTCCTCCGCGAGGCCCACGGTGTCGAGGACACCCTGCACCCCGACCGGATCATCCTGGGGCTGCACGAGGACGACACCGTCTCCGAGGGCGTGCTGCGCGAGGTGTACGCCCGCACGATCGCCGAGGACGGGACGCCGGCACTGCGCACCAACCTGGAGACCGCCGAGATGGTGAAGGTGTCGGCGAACTCGTTCCTGGCGACGAAGATCTCCTTCATCAACGCGATGTCGGAGATCTGCGAGGTCTCCGGCGCCGACGTCACCGTGCTGGCCGACGCGATCGGTCTCGACCGACGCATCGGGCGCCAGTTCCTCAACGCCGGCCTCGGCTTCGGCGGCGGCTGCCTGCCCAAGGACATCCGCGCCTTCATGGCGCGCGCCGGCGAGCTCGGCGTCCCGGAGGCGCTGAGCTTCCTGCGCGAGGTCGACGCGGTCAACGAACGCCGCCGCCAGCGCGTGGTGGACCTGACCACCGACCTGATCGGTCGGCCCGTGCTCGGCAGCCGGATCGCCGTCCTGGGGGCGTCGTTCAAGCCCGATACCGACGACATCCGGGACTCCCCGGCCCTCAACGTGGCCGGCCGCCTGCACCTGCTCGGCGCGCACGTCACCGTCTACGACCCGCAGGCGATGGAGAACGCCCGGCGCTCGTGGCCCACGCTGCGGTACGCCGAGACCGCCCTCGAGGCAGCCGCCGGCGCCCACGCCGTACTGCTGTTGACCGAGTGGTCGGAGTTCCTCGCCCTCGACCCGGCCGTCCTCGCCCAGCGCGTCGACCAGCCCCTCCTGGTCGACACCCGCAACGTCATCGACCGTGACGTGTGGGGCGCTGCGGGGTGGACCGTGCGGTACCTGGGGCGGGCCTGATCGGGGGTGCCTCCCCGCCGTCGGAACCCCATGTTCACATGTGGTTCCGTCACTCCTCATGCGTTGCAGCGCATGGGGAGCACCAGTTTCACGAGTGAACATGGGGTTCCGTACGCCAGGCGGCGCAACCCGTTCCGACGCCAGGCGGCGCAACCCGTTCCGACGCGAGGCGGCGCAACCCGATCCAACGCGAGGCGGCGCAACCCCTACGGACGCCGATCCGACGGCGCTGACTCCGGGGCGTCGTCGGGCCCGAAGGACTTCTCGATCTGTTCCACGGTCGGGGCGCCGAAGGCGGGGAGCCCTTCGAGGCGTCGCAGGAAGCCCCAGACGAGGGGGACCAGCACGAGCATCGCGACGCCGACCCCGGCGATGAGCATCGGGTAGGTCTCGTCCTCGCCGGCCCCGAGCGGCGCCCAGCCGGCCTTGTCGAGCAGGGCGACGCCCGACATGGTCAGGACGACCACGATGCCGCGCTTGATATAGGTCTGCCGGACGCGGGGAGCCAGGCGCGCCCCGATGATCGTGCCGGGCAGCGAGCCGATGATGAGCGGGATCAGGATGCCGAAGTCCAGGCCGTGGGCGATGATGTTCGCGATCGCGGCGGCGAGCACCAGCGGCACCGCCTGCACCAGGTCGGTGCCGACGAGCTTCACCGCCGACAGCGCCGGATAGAGCATGAGCAGCGCGACCATGATCACCGAGCCGGACCCGACCGAGGTGATCCCGACGAGGAGTCCCCCCATCGCGCCGACGAGCAGGGTCGGGATGGGCCGGATGTGCGGGTCACCGCCCTGCCGCTTCTCCCCACCGCGCTGCACCTTGCGCATCTGCAGCCACAACCGCAGGGCGTACGTCGCCGCCGCGAGCAGCAGCGCGAAGCCGATCGCCATCTTCAGGGCCTTGTCGAGGTCTTCGGGATCGACGAGGAACTTGATCAGGAACGGCCCGATGAACGCCATCGGCACCGAGCCGAGGATCAGCCACTTCGCGAGGTCGTAGTTGGGGGAGCCGTGCTTGGAGTGCACGACGGCCCCGCCGGTCTTGTAGACCGCGGCTGCGGTCAGGTCGGCGGTGACGACCGTGGCGGTCTCACCGACTCCGAGGAAGATCAGTGCCGGCGTCATCAGGGCGCCGCCACCCATCCCGGTCAGGCCGACCACGACTCCGACCACGAAACCTGCCACGGTGATCGACACGAATTCGCTGGTCAGCAGGTCGAGCACCTGGACTCCTCACGGCCGCGACCCGGCCAGAGGGCTACCGGGCATTCAGAGAAAGATAACCGGATCGGTCGAGGAACTCGGAAATCTCGGCCAGCACGTCGTCGATGGTCCGGCCGGTGGTGTCCACCCGCACCTCGGCGTCCTCGGGCTCCTCGTACGGCGAGGAGATGCCGGTGAACTCGGGGATCTCACCGCGTCGCGCCTTGGCGTACAGGCCCTTGCGGTCGCGCCGCTCGCACTCCTCCACCGGCGTCGCCACGTGCACGAGCACGAACGCCCCGCCCGCTTCGGCGACCATCGCGCGGACGGCCTTGCGGGTGGCGTCGAAGGGGGCGATCGGGCTGCAGATCGCCAGCCCGCCGTGGCGGCTGATCTCGGCGGCCACCCAGCCGATGCGGCGGATGTTGGTCTCCCGGTCGGCCTTGGAGAAGGTCAGCCCGGCGGAGAGGTTGCGGCGTACGACGTCGCCGTCCAGCGAGGTGACGGTCCGCTCGCCGGCCTCGAGCACCCGGTCGTGCAGCGCCTGGGCCAGCGTGGACTTGCCGCTGCCGGAGAGGCCGGTGAAGAAGACGACCAGGCCCTGCTCGTCGGGGGCGGGCAGCGCGAAGTCGACGATCTCGGCGACCTCCTCGGGCAGGTCGCCGGTGCCGGTGACGGCGTGCACCTCGCCGGGGGCGTACGCCGCGACGACGCGCTGACCCAGGGCGTGGTCGGCCTCGGCGTCGCCCCGGGAGGCCAGCGGTACGGCGACCACGTGCACCCCGGCGTCCGTCCCGCCGAGCAGGTCGGCCGCGGCCAGCGTCGCGCGGAGCAGGCCGACGGCCGGCAGCGCCCTGCCCTCGTGCTGCGGGGTGCCGACCCCGGTGAGTGCGAGCAGCAGCACCGGCTTCCCGGCGGCGGCCTCGCGGATCCCGGCCAGGTCGTCCTCGGTCAGCGGCGAGGCCACCGGCACGGCGAGCGCGTCGCCGGGCACGAGAGCGCGCGCCTGGTCGGGGGAGAGGTAGAGGCGGCGGAAGGCGCCGTACTGATGGTGGGTGAGCGTCTCGACCGGGCCGGAGACGTAGAACCCGATGCCGCCCTCCTGGCGGGCCTCGACCTTGACCCGGGCCAGCGGCAGTCCCTCGGGGTCGACAAGCTCGATCTCGGGCGCCCAGGCGAACTCGGCCGGCAGGCACAGCGTGAACCCGTCGTCGCCGAAGCGGCCGGGGGTGCCGAGGACCCCATGGGTGAGGAGCTCGAGGTCGTCGAGCTCGCGGGGGCTGGGGCAGTGCTGCGGGAGCGAGTCCGGTGCGTTCACGCGCTCATCCTGCCGCACCGGCTCCGAGCCGCTCGCCCCCATCCACAGGTGGTGCGTGACCAGCAGGGGCGAGCGTCGTTGAAACGCTGACAAGTGTCAGGTTCGGGACTTCGGACCTGCACGCAGACGAAAGGGAGCAGATGATCACCAGGATCCTGGGCCGGGCGGTTGCCGCCACGGCGACCGCCGCACTGCTCCTCGCCCCGATGGGGCTGATCTCGGCACCGCAGTTCGCCACGGTGGCGTGCAGCGACCCGAACTACACCCCCAGCGAGCCCAGCTCGACGTCCCTGGTGCTGCGCAAGTCGATCGGCCAGTACGGCTCCCGCAACAGCGCGACGGCCACGGTGGAGTCCAACTCCGGCAACCCGACCGGCGAGGTCGTGTTCACCATCGGCAAGCGGTCCTACACCCGCCCGCTCGAGGGCGGCATCGCCAAGCTCGACTTCCCGCGGCGGCTGCTGTCGAAGAAGACCCACACGGTGAAGGCGTCCTACGACGGCGACTGCACGTTCGTGGCGAGCGCGAGCTCGAACAAGTTCTACACCGTGGTCAAGGCCCGGGTGCGCCCGATGCCGAAGGTCGTCGACGGCCGGCTCGCGAAGTTCTCCGCGACCTTCCGTGGCGGCGGAGGCCTCGAGCCGCGCCAGGGCAACGCGACCTTCACGGTGCAGAAGATGAAGGGCTCCAAGGTCGCCAAGAAGGCGGTCACGAAGAAGACCGTCAAGATCGACAAGCGCGGCGCTCGCACGAATCTGAAGGACCTGAAAAAGGGCAAGTACCGCCTCACGGTCAAATTCCTCGGAAACCGGCATTTCAAGCAGGGGAGCCGTAGCGTTGTGTTCATCGTGAACACGCGGAAGAAGTGACGATCCTCGTCTGAGCGCTGAAGGAGGCGCGGACCGCCCATGGCCCGACGTACCTCGTCCCAGCGCGCCCCGAAGAGGCCGAACAGCGGCCGGTCCCGGCGTACCAAGCGACCCCGCAGCCGGTTCCGCCAGATCGCCGTCCCGCTCGGGGTGGTCCTGGTGGTCGCGGCGCTGGCACTGACCGCCTATCAGGCGGTGGCCGCTCGCCGCGAGTTGCGCGAGTCCGCCGCGCAGTTGCGCCTGCTCGGCCGGGCGCTGGAGGCCAACGACGTCTCCGCCGCCCGCCGCGTCGCCACGTCCGCGCACGAGGCCGCCTTCAACGCCCACCGGCACACCTCGGGCCCGGTGTGGTGGGGCGCGTCGTACCTGCCGTTCCTCGGCGACGACGTCACCGCGGTCCGCACGGTCGCCGACGTTGCCGCCGACGTCACCGGCGCCGCCCTGGGTGAGGTGATGGACGCCGCGACGTCGCTCTCGCCGAGTTCGCTGGGCCTGACCGAGGGCCGGGTGGAGCTTGCCCCGATCCGCGACGCCGCCCCCGCGCTGGCCACCGCCGCCGCCAGCACCGAGGACGCCGCGGCCCGCCTGGACACCCTCGAGCGCGGCGGTCTGCTGACCCCGATCGCCGCGGCCCTCGACGACGTCATCGCCCGGGTCGAGACCGCGCGCGACCTGACCCGTCGCGCCGCCGCGGCCGCCGCGCTCGCCCCGACGATGCTCGGCGGCGACGGCCCGCGCACCTACCTGGCGATCTTCCAGAACAACGCCGAGCTGCGGACCACCGGCGGCATCCCGGGTGCCTACGCCGTGATCACCGCCCGCGACGGCAAGCTGACGATGGGCGAGCAGGGCGGCCGCGAAGGCTTCGGCCGGTACGACGAGCCCGTCCTCCCGCTGACCGACGCCGAGACCGCGATCTACGGCAAGCAGCTCGGGCTGTTCCCCCAGGCCACGAACCTCGCGCCGGAGTTCACCCGGACCGCACAGTTGCTGGCCGAGATGTATCGCCGCGAGAACGGTGTCCGCGTCGACGGTGTCATCTCGGTCGATCCGGTCGCGATGGGCTACCTGCTGCGCGGCACCGGACCCGTGCCGGTGCCCGGGCGTTTCGACGGTCGGCCGCTGACCCCGGTCAACGCCGCCGCAGTGTTGCTGCGTGACATCTACCTGACCGAGCAGGTGGAGTCGGTGCAGAACGACGTCTTCAACGAGTCCGCCCGCGCGATCTTCGACGCCGCCACCTCCACCCAGGTGCAGCCGCGTGGCCTGGTCAACGCGCTCGTGCAGTCGGCCGTCGAGCGGCGGATGCTGCTGTGGTCGGCGAACAAGCGCGAGCAGGCCGCGTTGGACGGCCTCACGATCGCCGGCCAGATCGATCAGGAGCCGAGCGTGCGCCCCAGCGTCGCGGTGTTCCTCAACGACTCGGTGTCGGACAAGATGAGCTACTACCTCGACTACGCCGTCAACGTCACGCCGACCTCGTGCGGCTCGGCGGGCAACCAGGTGATCGACGTCGCGGTGCGGCTGACCAGCACGGTGCCGAAGGGGCGCCGCTTCCCGCCGTCGGTCGCCGGCTACTTCCCGACCGGCCTGCCCAACGGCGCGATGAAGCACACCGTCTACGTCTACTCACCGGTGGAGGGCCGCGTGGAGGCGGTGCGCTCCGGCGACGGCAAGGCGGTGATGGCGACCAACACCGACGGCACCCGCGAGGTCGGGTCGGTCGCCGTCCAACTCGCGCCGGGCCAGACCCGCACGCTCACCTTCACGCTGCGCACCGGTCGCGACCAGGTCGGCGACGTCGACCTGCAGACCACGCCCGCCGCGATCACGACCGGCCAGGGCGCGGTGGCGCCGTCGGCCTGCTGAGCGGGGCGCAAGAGGGCTGCACGCCGGCGGCTACCCTGCCCGGATGCGCCGCCTGCTGATCGCCACGCTCGTCGCGGGGTTGACGGTGAGCCTGGTCCTCGCGGCGTACCTGCTGCTCAGCCCCACCGGGCGGGCGCCCTCGGACCTGGTGCTGCGCGTGGAGGCCGGGCTGCGCGACCGCGGCGCCCCCGCGTGGCTGTGGGCCGGGTCGCGGGTGGAGTTCGTGCTCAACGTGGTCGCGTTCGCCGTCCCGGTGCTGCTCGGGTGGGCGCTCCTGGCCCTGCTCGCGCCGCGACGCGTCCTGCGCGTCGTGCACCGCCAGCGGTGGTGGCTGGTCCTGGCCGTGACATGCGCCGGGATCCTGGCGAGCACCCTGATTGAACTGGCCCAGCGCTGGGTGCTGCCGCAGCGCTCACCCACCGCGATCGACGTCGTCGCGAACTCCCTCGGTGCGCTCCTGGGGGCCCTCGGCGGCGTCGCGTGCGTGGCTCTGGTGCTCGCGCGGTCGCGGGGCGGTCGCGCGCCGGAGGCTGTCCGCACTTCGGGGTAGGATGCCCGCTTGGTCGTGCCTGCGGGCTCGACGGGGGACCGGACCCGACGCCTGGGGGACTGTGGCGGCGGTGCCGGTGAGCACAACAAGAGGGGCACTGGCACCGTGGAACTGCGTGACTACCTGAGGATCCTGCGCGCCCATTGGCTGGGCGTGCTGGTGATCACCGCACTCACGCTGGCCGCCGCGGCCGCGTGGACCTTCACCCAACCGAAGGTGTACGCCGCCGACGCGAACGGCTTCGTGCAGATCGGTCAGATCGACAACCCGGCGCTGGGGTCGGTCAACGACCAGTTCGCGAAGTCGCGCGCCACGTCGTACGTCGACATCGCCAAGTCGCGGGCCACCGCGATCACGGTCGCCCGCCAACTCGGTCTCGACGCCGACCCGGCCGGCCTGGTGGGTCGCATCTCGGTGACCCAGCCGCCGGACACCGTGCTGCTCAAGATCACCGCCCGGGGCGCGACCCCGGTCGAGGCGCAGCGGCTCGCCGACGCCTGGGTGGCCGCGCTGGCCGCGCAGGTGGAGGAGATCGAGAACCCGCAGGGCCGTGCGAACTCCGGCGCTCCGCGCGTGGTGCCGGTGGAGTCCGCGGCGCTGCCGGAGACCCCGGTCGCCCCGCAGCCGGTGCGCAACCTGGGGCTGGGCCTGGTGCTCGGACTGCTGCTGGGGCTGGGCTACGCGATGATCCGCAACACCCTGGACCGCCGCCTGCGCACCGCGGAGTCGGTGCAGGAGCGCTTCGGCGTCGCGGTCGTCGGCAGCGTCCCCGAGGCGGACGTGCTCGGCCACGCGCCGGGCGAGCGCGCCAAGCTCGCCCTGGACCACGGGTTGGGCACCGGCCCGGACGCCGCGGCCAGCGAGGCCTTCCGCAAGTTGCGCACCAACCTGATCTACATGGACGTCGACAACCCGCCGCGCACGATCGTGGTCACCAGTCCGCGCCCCGGCGACGGCAAGTCGACGGTCGCGGCGAACCTGGCCGCCGCCATCGCGGTGTCGGGCCAGCGCGTGGTGCTCGTCGACGCGGACCTGCGCCGCCCGTCGGTCGCGGACTCCCTCGGCCTGGTCGAGGGCGTGGGCCTGACCGACGTGCTCGTCGGCCGACTCGCTCTGGACGACGCGCTGCAGGAGTCGACCGAGCACGAGAACCTGCGCATCCTCGCGGCCGGCCGCATCCCGCCGAACCCGAGCGAGCTGCTCGGCTCGCAGGCGATGCGTTCCCTGGTGCACACCCTCGCGAAGGAGGCGCTCGTGGTGCTCGACGCGCCGCCGTTGCTGCCGGTCACCGACGCGGCGGTGCTGACCGCGAACGCCGACGGCGCGCTGGTGGTGATCTCGGCCGGCCAGACGATGGACCACGAGCTCGCCCGCGCCCTGGAGCACCTGCAGGCGGTCAACGGTCGTGCGCTCGGGGTCATCCTCAACAAGGTCGGCAAGGGCGGTGACTCCTACTACGGCGGCTACTACGGGGAGTACGCCGCGAAGCTGGAGCAGCAGGACGCCCCGGCCGTGCCGGTGCAGGCCGACCCGGGGGAGCCGCTGCCCAAGGGCGGTGCACGCAAGCGCCGCGGCAAGGGCGAGTCCGCGAAGGTCGACGCGGGCGACGGGGTCGACGCCTCCGATGCCTCCGACGAGACGTTGCCGCCCGACGACTCGCGCGTGTTCGCGGCGGACGCCGACGACCGCGCCTGAACGTGAGAGCCGTCGTGGCTGAAGGGCGGATCCGGCCGCGGGCCGACCTGGCCCAGGTGGCCGGGCCCGGTCGCGTCGCCCTGGTGGATCTGCGGAATCCCGGCGAGGCACCGGTGATCCTGCAGGGGTCCGCGGCGGTGGTGTGGACGATGCTCGACGGTGCCCGTGACCTGGACGCGGTGGTCGCGGCCGTCGCGGCGGAGTACGGCGTCGCTCCCGCCGAGGTGGAGGCAGGCGTCCGGTCGTTCGTGGACGATCTGATCGCTCGCGGTCTGGTGGCGACCGCTGATGGCTGAGGTCCTCGCCCTGCGGCTGCTCGGCGTTCGGGCCGATGTGACAACAACCGACGCGTCGCTGGCCGACGCGCTGGCGTCCGCCTGGACGGACTGTCGCGACGACCGTGGCCCCGCGGACACGGCGGTGTCGATCGACCCGGGTGAGTGGGGCGTCGACGCCGAGACGGCGCTCGAGGTCGCCTCCCAGTTGCTCGTGATCGAGGCGGTAGGTGCTCAGGCGGGAAGCCTGCTGATGCTGCACGCCGCCGTGGTCGCCGACCCGGACTCGGGGGCGGCGACCCTGCTGGTGGGGCCGTCGGGGCGAGGGAAGACGACCGCGGCGCAAGCGTTGGCCGGCTCGCGGATCTACGTCAGCGACGAGACCGCCGGAGTGACCGAGCGCGGTCGCGTGCTCGCCTTCCCCAAACCTCTCTCGGTGAAGGGCTCCGGTGCGGCCAAGCGTCAGGTGCCGGCGTCGTCCCTCGGTCGCGTCGCCGCGGTGGACGAGGACTTCCCCGTCGGCGCGGTGCTCCTGCTGGAGCGTGACCCGGCCCGTCCCCCTGGCCCAAGCCGTCGCCCTGCTCGCCGAGCACACCTCCTACCTCGCCGCGCTTCCCCAGCCGCTGCAACGGATCGCGGCGCTGTTGGAGCAGGCCGGTGGCCTGCACCGCGTCCGGTACGCCGAGGCGGCCGACCTCGATCGCTGGTTGAGGAGCGAGCGTGATCGGTGGTTGAGGAGCGAGCGCAGCGAGCGTCTCGAAACCACCACTTCACCCAAGGTGGTTTCGAGACGGGCTCCTTCGTCGCCCTCCTCAACCACCCCTGATCGGTGGTTGAGGAGCGAGCGTGATCGGTGGTTGAGGAGCGAGCGAAGCGAGCGTCTCGAAACCACCACCGGCTTCCACCGCACCCCCACCCTCGACGAGATCGTGGTCGGCACCGAACGCGCCGTCATGCTCCCCGACGGCAGGGTGCTCGCCCTGGGGCCGGTCGCCTCCCTGCTGGTCGAGCTCGGCACCGCGCCCTGCGGCGTGGCCGAGGCGGCCGCGTGCCTGGTCGAGGAGTTCGGCCCACCGCCGGGCGACCCGTCCGCACTCATCACGACAGAAGCGGCGATCACTTCGCTGGTCGACCTGGGAGTCCTTGTCCGGGTTTCGCCTAGCTCAAAACCCGAGGCTGCGGACCGAGGGTGACGTAACGTCCGCGCGGTGCCCTATGATCGCCAACGCGGCCGTTTCGGCTGTCACATCGCTAACGGGGGTTATGACTGTGGAGCACGCTCCGACCGATGCCGAGGTCACCGAGACCGGCATCTCTCGTCGTTCGATCGTTCGCGCCGGCGCGACGGCTGCCTGGGCGGTTCCGCTCGTGACGGTCGCGACCGCCGCTCCGGCGCTGGCCGTGTCCGGTGCCGCGGTGCTGGAGATCCGTCGCTTCGAGGCGAAGTTCAACCGCCCGAAGAAGGACCTGGACCTCTTCATCTACGGCGTGCGCAACACCGGCACCGTGCCGTCGAGCCAGGTCACGGTGGTGTTCTCGATCCCGCGGACGAAGACTGGTGCGCTCAGCCGCGCCCCGCGCTTCATCTCCAACTCCAAGGGCTGGACCTTCGTGGGCCGCACCGGCAACGCCACCTGGGACTTCACGTTCGCCTCCACGTCGGGCATCCCGGCGGGCAAGGTGAGCCCGACGCTGAAGGTCGACCTGCGCACCGAGAACGCCGGCAAGATCCCGCCGAGCAAGGTCATCGCGTCGGTCTTCGCCAACGGCGCCTCCCCGACTGCCGCGTCGGACTGGATCAAGTAGCGCGTGCGTGACACCACCGCGACCTTGACGGTCGCGGAGGCGGTGCCGTTGGGCTACGCGCTGGTCGACCACCTGGCGCGGCGTGATTCCCTGCCCTGCTTGGCGATCAAGGGCCCGGTGCTTCAGGCGCAGGGCCTGCGTGGCGGGCACGCCTCCATCGACGTGGACGTGCTCGTCGCCCCGGACGACCGCGAGTCCCTCGCCGCGGCGCTCATCGGCGCCGGCTGGGAGACCGGGGTGGTGAGCACGACCGCGCACGTGGGCACCTTCCACTCGGTGCAGCTGCGCCGCGAGGACTGGCCGTGCGAGATCGACCTCCACGACCGCTTCCCCGGCATCCTGGCCGACCCCGCGGACGCCTTCGCGGTGCTGTGGGAGCGCCGGGTGGAGGTGTCGATCGCCGGCGTGCCGGTGTTCGCTACCGACCCGGTCGCGAGTGGCCTGATCGGCCTCCTGCACGCCCTGCGCACCCCGCAGCGCAAGGCTGCCGCGCTGGCGGCCCAGGAGGAGTCGTTGCGCGGGGCCTGGGACGACGGCGCCCGTGAGGACGCGGCGGTGCTGGCCGATGCCCTGGGTGCGCCGCAGGAACTCCGTGAATCCCTCGCCAGGGTAGGGGTTTCGCTGCCCCCTCCCCGGGGCGCGTGGGTGGAGGCCGAGCGAGTCTGGGCGTTGCAGACCCGCAGCGAAGGCCGACACTCGGTCGGCTGGGTCGCCGAGTTGCGCCGTACGCCGCTCCGCGAGTTGCCTGCGTTCCTCAAGCGCGCGCTGCTGCTGAGCGAGCCCGAGATCCGCATTCTCTACCCGCATCTGCCGCCGGGGCGGCGCGGGTTGTGGCGGGGTCGCGTTCTGCGTTGGGGGGTCGGGCTGCGCAGTCTGCCGAGCGCGGTACGGACCGTGTTTGGGGAGCCGCGTTCGGGGTAGGGGTGACCGGCTGACGAGACCCGCGAAGTGACGGGGGTTGGAAACACGAGTAAAGTGCGGCGCGGCGTGCAGGGGGCGCGCTGCTTACGGGGGTAAAGCAAGCATGTCTGAGCTGGTCGCGGCCTTGCGCCGTCGTCGAACCACGTGGCTCGTCACCGTCGATGCAGCAGCCTGGCTGCTCGCCTTCTTCGCGTTCACCGTGGCGAGGCATGCACTGGCCGGCACGAACCCGTTCGCCACGCTGACGGGTGAGGACTGGTCAAATCTCCTGCTGCTGTGGGTGCTCACCGTCGGCACGCATGTTGCCGTCGGGTGGACGGTCCGCCTGCACCACGGCCGCTACGCGCTCGGCAGCCTGGAGGAGATGATCGCCCTCGGCATGGTGACCTGCGTCAGCGGCGCCTTCGCGACGGTGATCAACGTCGTCGCCGGCCGCCTGGTGCCCGCGTCGGTGCCCTTCGCTGCGATGTTCGTGGCCCTGTCGCTGATGGCGTGGATCCGCGCGTCCTACCGCGTCTCGCGCGAGCGCCACTTCCGCTGGGGTCGCCTGGCCGACACCGGTGACCGCACCCGCGTCGTCGTCTTCGGTGCCGGGGAGGCCGGGCGCCAGTTGGTGAAGTCGATGGTCCGCGAGCCCGCGTGCAGGTGGCTGCCGGTCGCGCTGCTCGACGACGACCCGGCCAAGGCGCACCGTCGCGTGCAGGGCGTGAGCGTGCTCGGCTCGCGGGCCGACCTGGCGCGCGTCGCCGACGAGCAGAGCGCCAGCGTGCTGGTGATCGCGATCCCGAGCGCCTCCTCCGACACCATCCGCGAGCTCAGCCGCAGCGCCCTCGACGCCGGTCTGGAGGTCAAGGTGCTGCCCGGCACCGACGACCTCCTCGAGCCCGGCAAGGTCGCGATCGCCGACGTGCGCGACATCTCGGTGACCGACCTGCTCGGCCGCCACCAGATCGACACCGACATCACCGCGATCGCCGGCTACCTCAAGGGCAAGCGGGTCCTGGTCACCGGCGCCGGCGGCTCGATCGGCTCGGAGCTGTGCCGCCAGATCGCCCAGTTCGACCCGGCCGAGCTGATCATGCTCGACCGCGACGAGAGCGCGCTGCACGCCGTCCAGCTCAGCATCTACGGCAAGGCGATGCTCGACTCCGACGACGTGGTGCTGGGCGACATCCGTGACTCGCTCTTTATCGACACGCTCTTCGAGACCCGCCGGCCCGAGGTCGTCTTCCACGCCGCGGCGCTCAAGCACCTGCCGATGCTCGAGCAGTATCCGGGCGAGGCCGTGAAGACCAACGTCTGGGGGACGCTCAGCATCCTCGAGGCCGCACGGGCCTACGACGTCGAGCGGTTCGTGAACATCTCCACCGACAAGGCCGCGAACCCCTGCTCGGTGCTCGGCTACTCCAAGCGCCTCGCCGAGGGTCTCACCGCGGCCGTCGCCGAGGAGGCGCAGGGCACCTTCCTGTCCGTGCGGTTCGGCAATGTGCTCGGGTCACGCGGCTCGGTGCTCACCGCCTTCGCCTCCCAGATCGCCAACGGGGGACCGGTCACCGTCACCGACCCCGGCGTCACCCGCTACTTCATGACCGTGCAGGAGGCCGTGCAGCTGGTGATCCAGGCCGCCGCGATCGGCCGCGACGGCGAGGCGCTCGTGCTCGACATGGGCGAGCCGGTCTCCATCGACGGTGTCGCGCGCCAGCTCATCGAGCTGTCCGGCAAGGACGTCGACGTCGTCTACACCGGCCTGCGGGGCGGGGAGAAGATGCACGAGGAGTTGTGGGGCGACGGCGAGCCCGACCTGCGCCCGGTGCACCCGCTGGTCTCCCACACGCCCGTGCCGGCCTTCGCGCCGCTGGCGGCGCGCGAGTTGGACCCGTGGAGCGACAAGGCGCGGGTGATCGGGTCGTTCCGTACGGCGGTCGCGACGATGGCGCCGCGGCAGTTCCCGAGCCAGCGGATCGAGGCGGAGGAGGCGTTCATTCACGTGGCGCCGTTTGAGATGTCACGGAGTCGAGTGAGTTCATGAGCGTTTCCCCGATCTCCTCCGGAGTCGTCCTGGTCACGGGAGGCACCGGCTCCTTCGGCTCCACGATGGTGCGTCGCCTGCTCCAGGGCGACGTGGACGAGGTGCGCATCCTCAGCCGTGACGAGTTGAAGCAGCACGAGATGCGCGGGGCGCTCAACGACCCCCGGGTCCGCTTCTACATCGGCGACGTCCGTGACCTCGACAGCGTCGACCGGGCCACCCGCGGGGTGGACTACGTCTTCCACGCCGCCGCGCTGAAGCAGGTGCCGAGCTGCGAGTTCTTCCCGATCGAGGCCGTCAAGACGAACGTCCTGGGAAGCTCGAACGTCATTGAAGCCTCCAACGCGAACGGCGTGCGCTCGGTGGTCTGCCTCGGCACCGACAAGGCCGCCTACCCGGTCAACGCCATGGGCATGTCCAAGGCCATGATGGAGAAGGTCGCCCAGGCCTTCGCCCGCAACAACCCCACAGCGACCACCACGGTGTCGACGGTGCGCTACGGCAACGTCATGGCGTCGCGGGGATCGGTCATCCCGCTCTTCATCGAGCAGATCAAGCGGGGTGAACCGCTAACCATTACCGACCCCAACATGACCCGGTTCCTCATGTCGCTGGACGAGGCCGTGCTGCTGGTCGAGCACGCGTTCCTGCACGCGGAGCCCGGTGACCTGTTCATCCGCAAAGCTCCGGCCAGCACCATCCGGGACCTGGCGCAGGCGCTGGTCGAGCTCTTCGACGCCGACTCCAAGATCCAGATCATCGGGACGCGCCACGGCGAGAAGCTCTACGAGACGCTCGCGACCCGCGAGGAGCTCAGCAGGGCCGCCGACCAAGGCGGCTACTTCCGAGTTCCGGTGGACGCCCGCGACCTCAACTACAGCGAGTACTTCGACGAGGGGGACATCGTCGAGGAGTTCACCGACGACTACCACTCGCACAACACCGAGCGGTTGGACGTCGAGGGTGTGAAGGAGTTGCTGCTTTCCCTTCCCCTCGTGCGCGGCGAGCTCGATGCCCGAACCGCCGCAGTCTGAGTGTTGACGACGATGAGCACGGACGAGTTCCTCCCGTTTGCGCTTCCCGACATCGGGGAGCAAGAGATACAAGCAGTTGTCAGCGCCATGCGCTCGGGTTGGCTCTCCAGCGGACCGGAGATGGTTCGCTTCGAGGCTGACTTTGCTGAGTTCCTCGGTGGCGACGTCCACGCTGTCGCGCTCAACTCTGCCACTGCGGGCCTACACCTAGCCCTTGAAGCTCTGGGAATCGGACCTGGTGATGAGGTCCTCGTGCCTACCTGGACCTTCACCTCGACCGCAGAAGTTGTTCGTTATCTGGGGGCGGAGCCGGTCTTCGTCGATGTGGACCCGGTGACGTTGAACATCGACCTTGCCCATGCGGAGACCCTGATCTCGTCGCGTACGGCGGCGGTGATGCCGGTCCACTTCGCTGGGCTCCCGGTCGCGACCTCCGCCATCGCGAAGTTCTCCGCCACGCACGGCCTCGCGGTCGTCGAGGACGCCGCGCACGCCTTCCCCGCGCAGTCGGAGGGAGTCACCGTCGGTGCTGCCTCCAGTAGCGCGACCGTGTTCAGTTTCTACGCCACGAAGACGATGACCACCGGTGAAGGCGGGATGCTGGTCACGCCCGATGCAGGGGTCGCCCAGCGTGCACGCACCATGCGACTACATGGCATCAGCCGAGACGCCTTCGACCGCTACAGGTCCTCGGCGCCGTCGTGGCGCTACGAGGTGGTGGCACCCGGGCACAAGTACAACCTCACCGACCCAGCCGCAGCGATGGGACGTGTTCAACTCTCACGGGCGACGGCCATGCGGGACCGCCGCGCCGAGATCGCAGGCATCTATCGGGAGGCCCTGGCGGACACCGATCTTCAGCTGCCCGCGGAGGCGCCCGACGAGTCAGGACATGCCTGGCATCTCTTCGTGATCAGGCTCGCCGATGGACCGCAGAGAGACGAGTTCATCGCCGGCATGTCAGCGTTGGGGGTAGGGACAAGCGTCCACTTCATCCCGCTTCACATGCAGCCGTATTGGCGTGATCGCTGTCAGTTGGAGAATCAGGATTTTCCAGTCGCGAGTGCGGAGTTCGGTCGCGTTGTCAGTCTGCCGATCTTCAGCAGCATGACCAACGCCCAAGTTGATCGCGTGCTCCGGTCAGTGATGGAGTCAGTCGGGTGAAGCGATTCCTTGACGTGGTTGTCTCTGGGATCGGGCTCCTGCTGTGTCTGCCGATCCTGCTCCTGATCGCGCTGGTAGTTCGCTTGAGCGGCCCTGGGCCTGTCATCTTCCGCCAGGAACGAGTCGGCCGTGGTGGGGAGGGCTTCATCATCCTCAAGTTCAGGACCATGCGTGCTTCGGTAGGCGGGCCTTCGGTGACATCGTCCGGCGATGCCAGGATCACCACCGTCGGGAAGTTCCTGCGAGACACGAAGATCGATGAGTTGCCACAACTGCTCAATGTGCTCCGGGGCGACATGAGTCTCGTCGGCCCCCGCCCCGAAGTCCCGGAGTATGTCGCTCTGTGGTCCCCGGCAGTTCGCGAGGTGGTGCTGTCGGTACGTCCGGGCATTACCGACCCGGCGAGTTTGCACTATCGGCGGGAGTCGGAGGAGCTCGCGGCAGCCGCTGATCCGGAACAGCACTACGTGAACGTTGTGATGCCGCGAAAGCTTGCGATGTACCAGACGTACGTGATGACACGTTCCCTGCGCGGTGACATGCGGCTGGTTGGCCAGACCCTCGCGAGTGTCGTTCGTGACTGACAGCCGTAACGCGTCCATGCGCATCGGGATGCTTTCTCAGTGGTACCCGCCTGAGCCGGGTCCGGCGTCCCTGCCGGGCGTGCTGGCCGAGGAACTGGTGAACCGCGGCCATTCCGTGAACGTCCTGACGGGATTTCCGAACTACCCAACGGGCGTCCTCGCCACGGGATACAGGCAGACGCTGCGGCACGTGGAATGGCGAAACGGAGTGCAGGTACGACGGGTTCCGCTGTACCCAAGCCATGACGGATCCCCGGTTCGTAGGGCGGCGAACTACGCCAGCTTCGGCGGTTCGGCCGCGTTGCTTGGATCCAAGTCGCTTCGTGACGTCGACGCGTTGTGGGTGAACTACTCGCCGGTGACGGTGGGGCTGCCGATGCTCGCAGAACGGGCCAAGCGCAGGACGCCCACCGTGGTCCACGTGCTCGATCTATGGCCGGACACACTCACTGCCAGCGGGTTCGCCGGCTCGGGGCGCTCCGGCGCAGTCGTGGAACGGCGACTGCACGCATGGTGTCGACGCTTGTACGAAGCGGCTGACGTAGTTGCCTACATCTCCCCCGGCGTCGGCGATGTCCTGGAGTCTCGCGGGGTCCCCAGGCACAAACTGGCCTACGCGCCTATGTGGGCCGATGAGGCGAGGTTCCGACCTGAGCCCATTCCCGAGGAGCGAGGGTGGGGCGTCGATCCGGACGAGGTGGCGCTCGTCTACGCGGGGACTTTGGGGCGCGCGCAAGGGCTGGAAGCATTGGTTCAGGCTGCGGCGCAGGTGCGCGAGCTTCCCCTGAAGGTGCTGATTGCGGGCTCTGGAGTGGAGGAGGGGAATCTTCGGGACCTCGCGGGCGAAGTCGGTGCAACGAATGTTCAGTTCCTTGGACGGATCTCGCCCGACAGGATGCCCGAGTTGATGGCCGCTGGCGATGTCCACTACGTGGCACTCAACAGCGATGCCCTCGCACGCATCACCATGCCCAGCAAGATCCAGGCGACATTGGCAGCAGGCCGACCGATCATCGGCAGTCTGGTGGGCGACTCCCGACTCGTCGTTCGTGATTCGGGCTCCGGATGGACTGCTGACCCCGGGGACGTCACTGGTCTCGTCCAGGCTCTCCACGCGGCCCTTGCTGCCGGCCGTAAGGGACTCGCGGAGATGGGTGTGCAAGGCCGGGCCTACTACGAAGCGGAGTTCTCTCTGGCCCGTGGTGTCGATCGAATCGAAGGTCTCCTGAGCGCAGTGAGGAGCGTGCCCCGATGAGCACCGCGATCTGCACAGGACCCCTCACACGCGGCGATCTCGACCCGTGCGTCCGGATGCACCTGGATGCCTTCCCAGCCTTCTTCCTGAGTCAACTCGGGGCTCGGTTCTTGCGTGAGTTCTACCGGGGCTTCTTGGACGCTCCAGGCGGGGTCGCTGTGGTGGCTCGAGATGCGGACGGCGCTGTGGTCGGCGTCGCAGTGGGACATGTGGAGCCCTCGGGCTTCTTCCGGAAGCTTGTCGTCCGGCGGTGGTGGGCCTTCTGCTGGGCGAGCGCAGCGCTCGTGTTCCGCAAACCGTCGTCCGCACCGCGGCTCCTACGGGCCTTGGCCTATCGCGGCTCGGTGCCTCTTCCCGTCTCGGGCGCACTGCTCAGCTCGATCTGTGTAGCTCCAGGCACTCAGGCGAAGGGAGTCGGATCGTCACTGCTCGACGAGTGGTCGACGGTGGCCGCTCAGCTCGGAGCACCTTCGGCCTATCTGACGACCGATGCCGTGGGCAACGACCGTACGAACGCCTTCTACGAGTCGAATGGCTGGCAGTTCTCCGGGGCGTACACAACTCGCGAAGATCGACAGATGAACTGCTACACCCGCGTCCTTGAAGGGATGAGTTGATGGCCGGCTACGGAGCCTTCATGACAGGAGCGGAGGGATTCCTTGGCTGGCACCTCAGAGCGCGTCTCTGGGCGTTGCATGGACTCGGGACTACGTCGCTCGACCTGCGCACTGGCGATGTCGTCGGCAAGTCTCTGAGGGATCACGACGAGTCATCGCTGATCTTCCACCTTGCGGGCGTAAATCGCGCCGATACTAATGAGGAAGTCGAGCGCGGGAACCAGGACTTGGCTGCCTTACTCGCGGCGCAGATTCGGGCGGCGGGCAGGGCTGTGCACGTCGTCTACGCCAACTCCATCCACTCCTCCGCCGACACCCCCTACGGTCGGGGGAAGGCTGGTGCCGCGCAGCTCTTGTCCGACGCGTGTGCGGAGGTTGGCGGATCCTTCTCCGACGTCCTGCTGCCCAATCTCTTCGGTGAGCATGGGCGTCCGCGTTACAACTCCGTGGTTGCGACTTTCGCGCACCTCATCGCCCGTGGCGAATCGCCGACCGTGATCGAGGATCGCGAACTCCCGCTGCTGCACGCCCAGAAGGCGGCTGAGGCCCTCGTTTCCGCTGCCGTCGATCGCGTCGATGGGCGCGTCGAACCGTCAGGGACGATGCGCTCGGTCTCGTCTGTCCTTCGGGAACTTCAGGGCATCCACGATCTGTACAGCCAGGGCGAACTGCCGGACCTCTCGACGGACTTTGCAGTGGACCTCTTCAACACCTACCGGTCCTTCGCCTTCCCCGAGTTGTTCCCCATCCATCCGGCCGCGTACGCGGACGAACGTGGTCGGCTCTTCGAGACCGTCCGGATGCACGGGGGGACGGGGCAGGCGTACGTCTCGACGACGAAGCCGGGGATGACCCGCGGCGAGCACTATCACCTGCGGAAGTTCGAGAGGTTCGTTGTCGTCTCAGGAGAGGCCGAGATCAAGCTGCGCAAGCTCTTCTCGTCCGAGGTGGTCACGTTCAGGATGTCGGGGGATCGACCGGGTTTCGTGGACATGCCGACCATGTGGGTGCACAACATCACCAACGTCGGTTCTATGGATCTCGTGACCATGTTCTGGTCCGATCAGCTGCTGGATCGAGAGAACCCTGACCAGTTCCCCGAGCGGGTAGAGGAGATCCCTGCATGAAGGTCATGACCATCGTGGGCACCCGCCCGGAGATCATCAGACTGTCGCGGGTAATCGTGCGTCTCGACGAGACGGTCGATCACGTTCTCGTGCACACCGGACAGAATTACGACCACTCGCTCAACCAGGTCTTCTTCGATGATCTCGGTCTGCGTGCGCCGGACCACTACCTCGACGTGGACACCTCGAGCCTCGGCCGCGTGCTGGGGGAGACTCTGATCAAGACCGAGCAAGTGCTCCTGGAGGAGCGCCCGGACGCGGTCCTGGTCTTGGGTGACACCAACTCGTGCATCGCTGCCGTCATGGCCAAGCGCATGCGGATCCCCGTATATCACATGGAGGCGGGCAACCGGTGCTTCGACGAGAACGTCCCTGAGGAGACCAACCGCCGCCTGGTCGATCACGTGGCCGACTTCAACCTCGTCTACACCGAGCATGCGCGCCGCAACTTGCTGGCGGAGGGGATCCATCCCCGCCGGATCCTGCTGACGGGATCGCCCATGCGTGAGGTGCTGGACCACTACCGGCCTCAGATCGAGGCGTCGGACGTGATTTCGCGGCTTGGCCTGAGCGAGGGCCAGTACTTCCTCGTGTCGGCTCACCGTGAGGAGAACGTCGACAACCCTGCACGTCTTCGGCAACTGCTGGAGTGTCTGGATGCTGTCTACAAGGAGTGGGAACTCCCGCTGGTCATCTCGACTCACCCCCGGACTCGCAAGCGCCTGGAGGCATTGCCTGGGTGGACGCCGGCCGAAGGCATGCGATTCCTCGAACCCTTCGGCTTCCACGACTACAACCGACTGCAACTGGGCGCGAAGGCCGTGTTGTCCGATAGCGGGACGATCTCTGAGGAGTCGTCGATCCTGGGATTCCCGGCGATCACCTTGCGGGGCTCCAGTGAGCGACCCGAGGCGCTGGACGCTGGCGCGATCGTCATGACTGACCTTGAGGTCCGCGACGTGGTCGCCGGCGTCGAACTGGCGCTGGCCAAGAATCACAAGTTGGGATCGACCCCCAGCGGCTATGACGTGCCAGACACATCCCACCGGGTCACTGGCTTCATACTTTCCACAGTCGGGCGCCACCGCACGTGGAGTGGGATTCGCAATGACTAAGCATCGGGTATTCATCGACGCCGGCAATCTCCACGTCGGTGGAGGTGTTCAGGTGGCAGCGTCGCTGTTGGACGAGCTCGTGCGGGCTCAAGATGATGCGGAGCTGGTAGTGAGGTATCCGTGGCTTCCGGAGGTGGGTGTCCGCTGCTCGACACAGGTGCGAAAGAGCATGGCGACGGATCCTCGTCATTTCGAGGTGCGGGATGTGGACTGGCGAAGCGGTCGGTGGACCGGTTCTGACACGGACGTCACCTTGACTGTCTTCGGCCCCCACTACGGACGGCGACCGGCGGGCAAGCACGTGGTCGGCTTCGCGGATGTGACGCTCGTGTACCCCGAGGTCTCGGCGACCTCCGGGTGCTGGCGTCGCACGCGACGAGGGATCCGCAACAGGGTCGCTCGGTGGTCGTTCCGTCGAGCCGATCTGATCCTTGTGGAGAGCCCCGCTCTGGTTCCCCGACTTGAAGCTCAGCTTGGCATTGACCCATCGCGCGTCAGAGTCGTCCCCAATACGGTGAATGCGGCCTTCCACGCCGCCCGGGTGCCTTTCGCGGTGCCAGACAGTCGAGCGGCCGCCGGTGAGCCGATACGGCTCCTGTACGTAGCGCGCCCCTACCCTCACAAGAATCATCGCCTGCTGTTCGAGGCGATCCGGCGCGTTAACGAGGAGACGGCCCTCGAGGTTGAGTTGACGGTCACGCTTACCGCAGAGGAGGTTCGGGAGCTTGACGCGGGGTTGCCCGGCGAGATGATACGAAGCGTCGGAGTCGTGCCGCTCGATCAGCTCCCGGATCTCTACGCTTCCAGCGACGCAGTGATCTTTCCGAGCCTGTTGGAGTCGTTCTCCGCGACACCGATCGAGGCCATGACGATGCGCAAGCCTCTGCTCGCGAGCGATCGCGACTTCGTCAAGGCCTTCTGTGGGGCGTATCCGCGCTACTTTGAGCCACTCAGCGTGGAGAGCATCATCGACGCGATTACGGACATCCCCAACCTCCTCCTGCTCGATTGGCACGAGGCGGCTGCGAGCAGTGCACTAGAGGGAGCGAACGGCGGCAGGAGGCGCCTCGAACAGTGCCTAGACGCCATCGACTCGCTGTTGCCCGTGGGAGGTGGGGCTCGGTGAAGAGCGAAGCTTCGGAGACACGGACAAGGGTTCTGTTTGTGGGGTGGATCCTTCCGCACTACCGCTTCGAGGTGTACCAGGCGCTTCGAGTGGCTGAGGGGTTTCATTTCGCTTTTGCTGGCGGTCAAGACTCCGATCTGGTGATCCCGACGATTCCTCTGCCTGAGCTCGGGAATGCCTACGAACTCCGCAACCATCGCTTTCGCGGTCTGGGCTGGCAGTGGGGAGTGGGTCGGGCAGTCTTGCGCCATCGGGCGAGAGTCGTGATCTTTGAAGGCCAAGCGACCAACATCAGCACGTGGCTCTGGGCTGGGTTCCTCAGACTGTTGGGCGTTCGCGTTCATTTCTGGACTATCGGTTGGCACCGCCCTGATGGCGGTCTGAAGCGCCGTGTTCGCTTGGCGTTTTACCGCTTGGCCGACACGTTGCTGCTCTACGGAGATGTGGGGCGCAATTTTGGTGTCGAGATGGGCTATCCGCCCCAGCGTATGGCGGTTATCGGCAATAGTTCGGGAAATCGCGGGGAGACAGTTGGAGCGTCTGATCTGCCCCGCGAGTTCGTGGACATGCTTCCAGACTGGGAGAACGTTCCCGTCTATGGGGCGGTTGTGGGCTTGAAGGAAGTCAAGAAGCTGCACCAGATCGTGGAAGCAGCACATCTTCTGCGGCAAAGGGGCCATGACGCGCACGTCTTGATTGTGGGAGAAGGGCCGCACAGAGCGACGCTGGAAGATTGCGCGCGACGCCTTAGTGTGCCCTTGTCCCTGCCCGGAAGCGCATACGGTCATGACGAGCTTGACGCGGTCTACCGTTTGCTCGACGTCACCGTTGTTCCCTCGACCGCAGGCCTCACCGTTCTTCAGAGCTTCAAGAGTGGCACGCCTGTTGTGACTCACGATGATTGGAACGAGCAAGCGCCTGAGGCGGAGGCGATCACTGACGGCGTGACAGGGTCCTTCTTCCGGCGCGACGATATGGTGCATCTTGCGGAGTGCATGGAGCATTGGTTCGCGGTCACATCGAATCCTCACAGCACAGTCAGGGCCGACTGTGTGAAGGCGGCGACTGTCGACTGGTCACCCGAGGCACACGCTGAGCGCATCCTCATGGCAATCGATTCCGAATCATCCGGGTCGGGGTCGATGTGAATCGAACTGCCGATCTGCAACCAGTCGCGACTCCTGTCGATACCCATCGCGACGAAGCCAGGAGCGCCGCCAGATGGTCCTGGGCGGTGGTGTACGTCTTCTTCGCCTCGCCTGTCTACTTCGGGGTGTTGGGTCTCATGGGCGAGACCCATCCTCCGGGAGGATTGGGATTCCTCGCGGTAACGGGTGGCCTGTCTGTGCTCTTCGTGGCGGCATTGGCGAGCAGGCTTCTGACTGAGTCGCGCGAGGTCGCACGGACTCGTGTGCGTCAGAGGCGTCGGATCGGTGGTTCCAGCGTTGCCATTCTGATGGCACTCGTGTTCCTCGTCGCAGTATCGGCCACGGCTGCCGGTCTCATCTATCTGGATCCAGCAGGAGTGTTTGAGGCGCAGGCACTTCTTATTCTGCTCTTCGCGGTGCCTACCCTGGGCTTGGGATTGTTGATCCCTTACCAGGCAGTATCGGCGGCTGACAGACCGCTGCTCATTACGAGTGCGCTCGTGACTGGGATCTTCCTCGTAGCCCTCGTCCGCGCTGAATCTCCTGACTCCTATGAGGTACTGAACTCTCTCGGGGGAGCTTCCCACCTGCTCGTGGGCGGTGCGACCTCGGTGGCGTGCGTTCTGCACTTCCAAGCAGCCGTAGCTTCCAATGGGTTGCTTGCCCGACTCTTGCACGGGTCGGTGGTTGCTTCCTGCTCGCTGCTCATGTTCCTCTCTGGGTCGCGTGGTGCTCTCGCCTCCGCAGCGGCCGTGGCTCTGCTGCTCCTGCTGAGTGGGAAGTCCGTTCGAGGACTTCTCCGAGGTCTCCTGCTCGTGGCAGGGGGAGCGCTCGCGATTTGGTGGGCAGTCAACCTCACCGGTTTCAGCGCTGGAGCCGTCGAACGCTTTGGGCGGGCCTTCGCAAACGATGACGCTTCGGTCGACGCTCGCTTCGAACTTAGCCGCATGGCGTGGCAGGGATTTCTGGAGAGCCCCCTTTGGGGGCACGGAGTTGGTGCTTTCGCGATCAACGCGGGGCAGTACGTGTACCCCCACAATCTCGTCACTGAGTCGCTCTACAGCCTCGGTCTTCCAGTCACGGTTGTCCTTCTGGCACTCATCGTCAAAGCGATTGGAACGTGGTTGGCTGACGTCCGCCGTCGTGGCGGCTCGGCATCACTGTTCGGCGCCGCATTCACGGTTGTGGTGCTTCTGCAGTTGACTACGGGGTCGGTCTTCGTCAACGCTCCCTTCTGGTTCGGGCTTGCGGTGTTGCTCAGGCGCCGTGACGCGCTCTCCACACCGCTTCGATCTCAATGACACGGGAGCTCACCAGCACTGGCTGCCGAGCGCCTCTTGCGCCCGGAGTCCGTTCGCGACGATTGATCAAGATTGGTTTGGGATCGGCGGGAGCCCAGGCTGTTTCGACTGGGTCCGTTTTCATCTCGGCGCTGTGGCTAGAGCCTGCTGACTTTGGCGTGTGGGCGACATCCACGTCGTGGATGGCCTTCCTCACGGCCCTCACCAGCCTCGGTGCAGTGAACGCTTACCTCACCAGTTCCTCGGACTACTTGGCTGAGGCGAGACTCAACGCTCTGAGAACCAACATGGCACTCGCTGGCGTCGGGGCTCTACTCGGAATCACGCTCGGTGCCACAGGAGGCGCCCAGTTGGCTCTGGTAAGCGTCCTCGTTGCCTGCAACATTCCCGTTGCAGGGGATGCCGCCTTCCTCTACGCCGCCTGCATGAGGCGGCGCCAGGATGCCCGACTCCTGACCGGTCTCTGGATCGCCGCTCTCGGGCGTTTGGCTGCTTCCGCAGGGCTGGCTGCGCTTCTGCAGTCGGCGGTTGCCTTGGCGCTTTCGATGATCTCCTTCTCAGCGATTCAGATCCTGGCATTGCACCGGCGAGCAGAGACGAGTGGACGCGAACGCACGCCCACTCAGAGTCTGCGGACGCGAGGCAGTTGGGCTGTTCAGCAAGTCAGCCAAATGTTGCCGGCACAAGCGGACTACATAGTCGCATCGGTTGTCGCCAGCCCATCCACGGTGGGCCTCTACTTCGTGGCTTATCAAGCAACGGTGGCCATGACGATCTGGGTTGCCGTACCGCTTTCCAAGCTGGCCATCAGTGAGTTCAGCGGGCTGACGGGCGAGGGGCGCTTCAACAATGCTAGGAGCCTCGCGCGCCGAGTTGCCTTCGCTGTCTCGGCGGCTTCATGCCTAGCCATAGCCTGCGTGAGTCTGCTCCCAGATCTCTCCGGCACCACCTGGGGCAGTGCAGTCCCGATCTTTGCGATTGTCTGCGCTGGGCTCCCTGCACGATTCCTGACCCCAGTAACGGATGCTTACTCCCTTGCACTCCGAGCAGTGCGGTCTTCGACACTTTGGAACGTGGTCGACGGTGTCGGAACCGGGATCGCTGCGCTCGCGGCACTCTCAGGCTCCGCTGTGTGGCTCGCGGTGGCCACAGTCTCGTGGAAGATCGTCATCAATCTGGTCCGGTACTGGATGGTCGTGGGCGACCTCAAGCCCCGTTCCCTGGCCGGGCTCTCTCTGGTGATTCTCGCCCCGGTGCCTGTTACGTTGCTCGTGCTTCTGTGAGCTAGCTCCAGAAGCCCCGGGTATCGAACACAGAGCGTCCCTGAAGCGACGTCTTGCGAATCCCGTGAAAGAGGTTGTGGTCGACCAGCATCACAACGATGTCCGCCATGTCGACAGCCTTCTCCGCTGACACGAGCTCGGCGTTCTCATAGCCGGCGAGCGCGGAGGGCAGTGCGTCAACGTGCGGCTCGGCGATGAGGATGCGGGCCTCGGGCAGCTGGGTCGCCAAATGGGTCACCACCTCGACGGCGGGGCTCTCGCGCAGGTCGTCCACGTTCGCCTTGAAGGCAAGGCCAAGACAGGCGATGACCGGCTGCTTGTAGCGGTTGGCCCGCTCCACGACGCGGGAGACGACGTGCAGGGGCTTGGCGTCATTGACCTCGCGAGCGGTTCGGATCAAGCGGCTCAGACCGGGCGCGGAGGAGACGATGAACCAGGGGTCGACTGCGATGCAGTGTCCACCAACTCCCGGGCCAGGGTTCAGGATGTTGACGCGCGGGTGCCGGTTTGCGCTGCGGATGACATCCCAGACGTCGATGCTGAGCTCGTCGCAGATGAGTGAAAGCTCGTTAGCAAAGGCGAGGTTGACGTCACGGAAGGCGTTCTCAGCCAGCTTCGCCATCTCGGCGGTGCTCGCGTCCACCTCGGCGATGTCCCCCTGGCAGAAGACCCGGTAAATGGCAGCAGCCTTCGTTGCGCACTCGCGCGTGATTCCACCGACGACGCGGTCGTTCATGACCAGCTCGATCATGATCCGGCCAGGGAGCACCCGTTCGGGACAGTGCGCCACATGCACGTCTGCGGGTCGGCTGGTGTCGTGGGGCAGTCCGAGGTCCGGACGCAACGCCGCGATGGTTTGGCTGACGAACGCCGTGGCGCCCGGAGGCGAGGTGGATTCGAGCACGACCACGGCACCCGGGGTCAGCGTTGGCGCGATGGCCGTGCACGCCGCCTCGATGAACGAGAGATCGGCAGTGCGGTCCTCGTTGAATGGCGTCGGCACCGCGATGATGTACGCGTCGCACTCGGGAACCTCGGTCGAAGCGGTCAGCAGCCCCCGGGCCACCGCGCCACTGACCGCAATCCCCAGATCGGGCTCGACGAATGGCACTTCGCCACGAGCCACCGAGGCGACAGTTGATTCGTTGACATCGACGCCGTGGACTCGAACACCTCGAGTGGCCAATGCAGCAGCAGTGGGAAGACCGATGTAGCCGAGTCCGACTACAGCAATCCCCCGTGAGAACTCGGACATCCATCCCCCGTGGTCCGGTAAATTGCAACATCGCATTCTATCGCGGGTCACGGGGGCCTGCGGAACACGGGGGAACAGTGAAACGAGTCCTGCTCGTCTACGGAACGCGTCCTGAGGCGATCAAAATGGCGCCGCTCCTGCCGGCGCTTCGCGCAGTGGGGATCGACGCGCTGGTCGCTGTCACAGGCCAGCACCGCGAGATGCTGGATCAGGTGAACGAGCTCTTCGGGGTGACGCCCGATGTCGACCTCGGGCTCGGGCGCCCCAGGCAGACCCTGGCGCACATCACGTCGAGCGCGGTCACTGCGGTCAACGACGTGGTTAAGCGGCTGCAGCCGGATGCTGTGGTCGTCCAGGGGGACACGTCCACCACCTTCGCCGCCGGACTCGCCTCCTACTACGAGCAGGTGCCGGTCGTGCATCTGGAGGCGGGGTTGCGGACGGGGAAGTTCTACTCGCCGTTCCCGGAAGAGATGAACCGTCGGATGACGACGCAGTTGGCGACGCTGCACCTGCCACCCACGAGCACGAGTCGGGCGAATTTGCTCGCAGAGGGTGTCGCGGAGTCATCCGTCGTCGTCACGGGGAACACGGTCATCGACGCGCTCCTCGACGTGTCGAGCCGGCGACCGCCGTACGAGCTGGAATCGCTCGCGAAGGGTGTGGAGTCGGCCCGACGCGCTGTGTTGGTGACCACCCACCGTCGGGAGTCGTGGGGCGACCAGATGGTCTCCTCCATGACTGCTGTGCGAGACCTGGCCAAGACCTTCCACGAGGACCTGTTCGTCCTCCCGATGCACCGCAACCCCGTGGTGCGCGAGGTGATTGAACCGTTGCTCGGCGATCAAGACAACGTGCTGCTGGTCGAGCCGCTCGACTATGCCCAGTTCGTCCGCCTGATGTCTGACAGTCACCTGGTGCTGACCGACTCGGGAGGGGTTCAGGAGGAGGCGCCGAGCCTCGGCAAGCCCGTGCTGGTCATGCGCGAGGACACGGAGCGGCCAGAAGCCATCCAGGCCGGGACAGCCCGCCTGATCGGCACCGAGCGCCAGCGCGTATTTGACGAGGTGGCCATGCTCATGGAGGACGACGTCCACTACGCGTCCATGGCGAACGCGGTGAACCCGTACGGCGACGGTCAGGCCGCTCCGCGCAGCGCCGCCGCCATCGGTGAACTGCTCGGAGTGTGCGAACGGCTCCCGGACTTCGCCGTCGAAGCCTAAGCGAAGACGCAAAGAGGGCGGGACGCCTCTGCGTCCCGCCCTCTTGTTGTGCGTGAAGATCAGCTACCGCTGTTAATCATCCCAGCCCCCACCGTGACCCCAGTGGCCTCGTCGATGAGGATGAACGACCCAGTCGTCCGGTTCTTCGAGTACGGGTCGCACAGCAGCGGCACCGTGGTGCGCAGCTGGACGCGGCCGATCTCGTTGAGGCCGAGCTCCTTGGTTTCCTGGTCGCGGTGCAGGGTGTTGACGTCCAAGCGGTACTGGATGTCCTTGACCAGCGCACGGCCCACGCGGGTGGTGTGCTTGATGGCGAGCTTCTGGCGCGGACGCAGCGGCTCGTTGGTCATCCAGCAGACCATGGCGTCGATGTCCTGCGACGGCTTCGGCGCGTTCTGCGGGCGGGCGATCATGTCGCCGCGGCTCACGTCGACGTCGTCCTCGAGGCGGATCGTGACCGACATCGGCGGGAAGGCCTCGTCGATCTCCTCGTTGTCACCGGGCTTGAAGACGCCGCCGGCGACGCGGCCGGCGTACCCGCGGTAGTCGTGGAACTCGTCGGACTTGGGCCGCACGACGTACTGCACCGGGAAGCGCGCGTCGACCAGGTCGCGGTCGGAGGCGACGTGGACGTGTTCGAGGTGGTGCATGAGCGTGGGACCGGAGTACCACGGCATGTTCTCGGAGCGGTTCACCACGTTGTCACCGGCGAGCGCGGAGATCGGGATGACCTCCAGGTCCGGGATGTTCAGCTTGGTGGCGAAGGAGGTGAACTCCTCGTGGATCTTCTTGTAGACGGCCTCGTCGAAGTCCACGAGGTCCATCTTGTTCACCGCGAGCACCAGGTGTGGGACCCGCAGCAGCGACAGGATCACCGCGTGCCGGCGGGACTGCTCGGTCAGGCCCTGACGGGCGTCGACGAGCACCAGCCCGAGGTCGGCGGTCGAGGCGCCGGTGACCATGTTCCGGGTGTACTGCACGTGCCCGGGGGTGTCGGCGATGATGAACTTGCGGGCCGGGGTCGCGAAGTAGCGGTAGGCCACGTCGATCGTGATGCCCTGCTCGCGCTCGGAGCGCAGACCGTCGGTCAGCAGCGCCAGGTCGGTGTAGTCGTAGCCGCGCGCCTCGGACGTGGCCTCGACGGCCTCGAGCTGGTCCTCGAAGATCGCCTTGGAGTCCAGCAGCAGCCGACCGATGAGGGTCGACTTGCCGTCGTCGACGGAGCCCGCCGTAGCGAAACGAAGCAGGTCCATCAGAAGTAGCCTTCCTTCTTGCGGTCTTCCATCGCTGCCTCGGAGAAGCGGTCGTCACCGCGGGTGGCGCCACGCTCGGTCACCCGGGCGACGGCCACCTCCTCGATGATCTCCTCGATGGTGGAGGCGGTGCTCTCGACGCACCCGGTCAGGGTCAGGTCACCCACGGTGCGGAAGCGGACAGTGCGCTCCTCGACGACCTCGCCCGGCTTGCACGGGTTGTGCTCCGACTCGCTGAGCAGCATCCCGTCGCGCTGGAACACGCGGCGCTGGTGCGAGAAGTAGATCGAGGGGATCTCGATGCCCTCGCGACCGATGTAGTCCCAGATGTCGAGCTCGGTCCAGTTGCTGATCGGGAAGATCCGCATGTGCTCGCCCTCGTGGAGCCGGCCGTTGTAGAGGCTCCACAGCTCGGGGCGCTGCATCTTCGGGTCCCACTGGCCGAACTCGTCGCGGTGGGAGTAGACGCGCTCCTTGGCGCGGGCCTTCTCCTCGTCACGCCGGCCGCCGCCGAAGGCCGCGGTGAAGCTGCCCTCCTCCAGCGCGTTCAGCAGGGTGCCGATCTGGAGCCGGTTGCGGGAGGTCTTGCCGTCGTCGACGACGATGCCGTCCTTGATGGCCTGCTCCACGCTGGCGACGATCAGCTTCACGCCGAGCCGGTTGACCCAGTTGTCCCGGGTGGCGAGCACCTCGGGGAAGTCGTAGCCGGTGTCGACCTGGAGCACCGGGAAGGGGATCTTCGCCGGGTAGAACGCCTTCTCCGCCAGACGCATCATGACGATGGAGTCCTTGCCGCCGGAGAACATCAGGACCGGCTTCTCGAACTCCGCCGCGACCTCGCGGAAGATGTGGATCGACTCGGCCTCCAGCTCGTCGAGCTGGCTGAGCCGGTAGTCAGCGTGGGTGGTCATGTGCGAGTGAGACCTCTCGTAGGCAAATCAGCGGCAATCGTACCCACCTGGCGGCCCATCCTCCGAAACGGAGACGGCGCTGTGGCGGCGGTCACCGGATCCGATACCTACCCCGGTACGCCGCGTCGCACGGTGGATCATCCGGACAAGCATGGGCGAAACGCCGACAGGGTTTCAGATTCGGTGTCGCTCGTCATAGGGTCCCGTCAGTTGCATTCGCGCGCGGGGTGACCCAGGTCGCGCTTTACGGGGGGGTTTCACAGTGAAGAAGTACGTCGCTGCTGCGTCGCTTGGCGCGGTTCTGCTGGTCGCGCCGGCCGTCGTCGGTCTCAACTCGGCAGCCGCCGACTACCAGACCGCGATCGTCACCTCGACCGGTACGACGGTCGACCCGGTGCTCGCTGAGTACGGCACGCAGCCCACGGTCTCCGCGTCGGTCTCCTCGACCGTCGGTACGCCGACCGGCACCATCACGATCACGGTCCGGAACGCCGCGACGAACGCGGTATTCGCTACCAAGACCGGTGCGGCGAACGAGTCGCCGGTGACCTACACCTTCCCGGCGACCACGCCGGGCGACGTGACCTACCGGGTGGAGTCTTCCTTCGCGGCCACTGGGGCCTACCAGAGCTCGACGGCTCCGGCGAAGAACGTGACGACCCTCAAGCTGACCCCGACGGTCAACGCCTCCGTCGCGGACTCAGGATCCAACCGACGGTGGAACGTGACCGTCTCAGGGCCCATTGGTCGCCCTGTCCCGACGGGAACGGTCACCTTCACCGGCGGAAGTGCTGGGGCTGCGGGCGTCACCCGCCCGTTGGTGAACGGAGCGGTGAGCTACTACCCCGGCAACGGGAACCCGCCGTCCTTCACCCTCGCTACGTACAACGGCGACCCGGGCTACAACAGCGCGACTGACGCGCCGTAAAGGCGCGAACCCGCCAACCACACCGCGTCACGTTCGGACTGACTGACCCATGCCCCGCACCCGCTCGCGCGCTGCGCGCCGCCGTCGGCTGCTTCGGCGTACCGGGATCGTGGCCGGGGTCGTCCTCCTCGCCGCGCTGGTGTTCACCGCCTGGCAGGCGATGACGGTCCGCTCCTCGCTCCTCGCGGTCGCCGACGAACTCACCGGGATGCGTGACGCGGTCGCGGCCGGTGACGCGGACGCGGCGGGAGCCCGGCTGGACGCGGCGGACGAGGCCGCGGTCGCGGCGTACCGGAACTCCCGGGGTCCGTTCTGGTGGGCCGGCACCAAGCTGCCGATGCTCGGGGACGACGTGACCGCCGTGAGGACCGTCGCGGAGGTCTCGCGCAATCTCACCCAGGACGGGCTGCCCGAACTGGCCGCCGCGGGCAACGAGGTCTCCGCCAACGCCTTCGCCCCCCGCGACGGCGGCGTCTCGCTGGAGCCGATCGCGGCGCTCGCCCCGGCCCTGGACACCGGCTACCTGGTCGTCTCCGACAGCGCGACCCGCGTCAACCGGCTCGACACGGACGGCCTCCTCACCCCGGTGCGCGGCCCGGTCGAGGACCTGCGCGCCAAGCTCAACGACGCCAGCGACGTCCTGCGCGACGCCGCGACGGTGGCCGAACTGATGCCGGCGATGCTGGGGACCGACGGCCCCCGGCGCTACCTGCTGCTCTTCCAGAACAACGCCGAGATCAGGGCCGGGGGAGGGCTCGGCGGCGCGATGGCCGTCCTCGCCGCCGACGACGGGGCGCTGGAGATGGTCGGCCAGACCACCCCCGCCAAACTCGGCGTCTTCGACCCGCCGCTGCGCGGGCTCACCAGTGAGGAGCGGACCCTCTTCACCGATCGCCTGGGCACCTATCCGGCCGACGTGTCGATGACCCCGCACTACCCGCGCACCGGCGAACTGCTGGCTGCGATGTGGCGGCGCACCAGCGGGCAGGACGTCGACGGCGTCGTCTCGGTCGACCCGGTCGCGCTGTCCTATCTCCTTCGTGCGACCGGCCCGGTGGAGGTGCCGCCGATCGGGTCGATCCCCGCCACCACGCTGACCGCGGACAACGTCGTCGACCGGCTGTTGCGCGACACCTACCTCGACGTGGCCGACCTGGAGCTCCAGAACGACTACTTCGCCCTTGTCGCGCGCACCGTCTTCCAGTCGTTCATCGCCGCCCCGGGCGACCCGGCCGCGCTCGTGAAGGCGCTGGAGCAGGGCGTCTCGGAGCGGCGGCTGCTGGTGTGGTCCGCGCGCGCCGAGGAGCAGCAGGTGCTCGAGCCGCTGGCGATCGCCGGAGCGGTCCCCGACGCGGTCACCCCGCGCCCGGAGATCGGCTTCTATCTGAACGACTCCGGCTCCGACAAGCTCACCTACTACCTCGACCAGCGCCTCACCGTGCGCCCCCGCTCCTGTGGGAGCAACGGCAACCAGGTGCTCGACGTGACCGTGAAGCTCTCCTCGAGCGTCCCCGAGGGGAAGCTGCCCCCGTCGGTCGTCGGCCCCGGCACCCCTGGCGTGCGGCTCGGGACGATGCTGCTCACCTCGTATCTCTACGCCCCCGTCGGCGGTCGCGTCGACGCGGTCTCCCTCGACGGCGACGACCTCGACGTCAGCATCGCCACGCACCGGGGGCGCGACGTCGGCCTGCTCACCCTGACGCTCGACCGCGGCGAGACCCGTACGCTGCGCTACGCGGTCCTCACCGGGCGTAACCAGACCGGCGAACCGCGCGTGCTCACCACCCCACTCGTGCGTGGCACGGGCATCGCGAAAGTAGGTGACTCGGCGTGCTGACCCCCTTCGACATCCTCGTGGTCTGCATCGGCAACATCTGCCGCTCGCCGCTGGTGGCCCAGTTGCTGGCGGCCCGGCTCGACGAGGCCGGCGTGGGCTCGGCGTATGCCGTGACTTCCGCCGGCACCCACGGCCTGCAGGGGCGTGCGATGGAGGAGCGGGCCGCCGCGCAACTCCTCGCGCGCGGGGTCGACCCGAGCGACTTCCGCGCCCGTCGCCTCGTGCCCGCCCACGTCGAAGCTGCCGGCCTGGTGCTCACCGCCACCGAATCCGTTCGCCGAGACGTCGTCGGCGAGCACCCGGGCGCGCTGCGGCGTACGTTCACGGTGCGCGAGTTCGCGGCGCTGGTGCCGGGTCTCGACGCGGCCTCTCCCGCCGAACTTGTGGCGGCCGCCGCACGGTCGCGCGGGAGCCTCACCGGCGTCGACCTGGACATCCCCGACCCGATGGGACGCAGCGTCGAGGACCACGCCCGCGCCGCGTCGTACGCCGAAGAAGCCGTCACCGCGCTGGTGCCGGCCCTGGCGCGGGTGGTTTCCCCCAGCTAGCACGGCGGTGTCTGTTTCAGCCGTGTGAACATTGGCGAAACGTGGGTGAGGTCACGCCCTCAGAATTTGCTCCTGCTAACAAAAGTTAGCAGGATGGGGGTCATGGCCACACCGTTCGGGAAGACAGTCGAGACGCTCGGCGACTACCTGCGAGAGCAGCGCCTGGCGAACCGGCTGTCGCTGCGCCAGCTCGCCGAGGCGACTGGCGTGTCGAACCCGTACCTCAGCCAGATCGAGCGCGGTCTGCGCCGGCCCTCCGCCGAGGTCCTGCAGTCGATCGCCAAGGCCCTGAGGATCAGCGCCGAGACGCTCTATGTCCAGGCGGGGATCCTCAACCCCGAGGACGGCGAGGTGCGGTCGGTGGAGTTGGCGATCATGGCCGACTCCGGACTCACCGACCGCCAGAAGCAGTCGCTCATCGACGTCTACCGATCGTTCCGAGCGGCGAATCCCAACACCCACCAGGAAACCCCTGAAATTGAAGGAGACTGACATGGCTTCCGCCACTCAGTACAAGTTCGACGCCACCAAGCCGTTCTACGCGGTGGTCGGCGCTTCGGACCTCGCCGTCGAGCTCGTGAAGAAGGCCGCCGGCGACGTGCAGACCCAGGTCACCGACGTGCGCTCGAAGTTCGACGCCGCCGACAAGGACCCCAAGGCCGTCACTGACCAGGCCCGCACCGCGGTGACCGGTCGCATCGACGCGCTCGTGAAGGACGCCAAGGACGCGCAGGCCAAGGCCCACGCGAAGTTCGAGGAGTTGTCCGCCGACGCCAAGGCGTTCCCGAAGCAGGCCCAGGCCAAGGTCACCGACCTCCAGGGCGAGGCGAAGTCCTACACCGCCAAGGCGCAGGCCAAGCTCGAGGAGCTGCAGGCCGAGGCCAAGTCGCTGCCCGCCAAGGCGCAGGCCGAGCTGAAGGCTCTCCCCGCCAAGGTCGAGGCGCTCATCGCCGAGCTGCAGGCCGACGCCAAGGGCCTCCCGGCCAAGGCGCAGGCCAAGATCGAGGAGCTGCAGGCCGAGGCCAAGGCGCTCATCGCCAAGCTCGAGGCGCGCGCCAACGGGCTCCGCTCGGACCTGACCGAGGCCGTCTCGGAGCAGGTCGAGGCCTTCGAGGACCTCGCCACCCGTGGTGAGGGCGTCGTCGTGAAGATGCGCAAGACCGAGGTCGTCGAGACCGTCGTCGAGGCGCCCGTCGTCGCCGAGGTCGTCGAGGAGGTGGCCCCCGTCAAGAAGGCCGCCGCCAAGAAGGCTCCGGCTGCGAAGAAGGCTCCGGCCAAGAAGGCTCCGGCTGCGAAGAAGGCTCCGGCCAAGAAGGCCCCGGCGAAGAAGGCTCCCGCCAAGAAGGCCGCCGAGTCCGCCTGACCCGGACAGGGGGCCTCGCCCCCTCACCGCACTGACGCGGTCCTCCCTCGCAGGAGGGCAAGCGTCCCGCCCGGCTCCCGTGGGGAGAGCCTGGGCGAGCACGGCCCCGACCAGCTGCTCGGTCGGGGCCGTTGCGCGTGTTGGGGCTCTCGGCGGGTCGGCGCGGCTCGGCGGCTCGGCGGCTGCGCCGCCCCCGCAATTGCGAGGTTGCGACGGTGATTTCCGGGCGTGTCGGCGTCCGAACGGCGCAATTGCGCGCGCCGCCCCGGCCGCGCCACCCGGACGCGCCCGCCCCGGACGCGCGGCTCACGACGTGAAGTGCGGCCGCCAGTCGTCCCGCAGCGGCCTCAACCCGGGCCATCCGCGCTCGCTGAGCGCCGCGTGCACCCGCGCCAGCGTCTGCCCGGGCTCGCGGTAGATCCCGCTCGACGTCACGATGATCTGGCGCCAGCCGTCGTCCTCCAGGGCGCCGCGACGTTCGAGGTCGCGCTCCCACTGCTGCTTGATCTCGACGTGATGGCGGCCGTCGTACTCGATCGCGAGCCGCACGCCGGGGTAGCTCAGGTCCAGGCGCAGCACGAGGCGACCGTCCACCGTGCGCCACTCCTGGTTGATCAAGGGCTCGGGCAGCCCGGCCAGCACGAGCAGCATCCGCAGCCGGGTCTCCATCGGGGAGTCGACGCGTTCGCGCACGTACGACGCGGCGCGGCGTACGCGTCCGGAAGCCTGGGCGCAGTGGTCGCGGAGCCCGCGCACCGTCAGGTAGCCGTTGCGGGCCAGCCAGTCGCCCGCCACGACCGCGTCGACAAGGGCGAGCGTGCGTGCGAGCTCGACGAAGAGCCGTTCGGGGGAGGAGATCCTCAAGCCCCGCACGACCTGGATCTCCGCGGCCGCCATCGCGGTGGCGTGACACCGCAGCCCGTGATGGGGGCGGCGGTCCTCTGCGCGGGTGACGGTGACGTGCTCGTAGGGGTCGGGCGGCACCGGTACGCCCATCATCCGCGCCGCCGAGGAGTGCGTCGCGACCGCGCCGGCCGGGTGCACCATCAGGGCCGCGGCCACGCGGTGCCAGGCGGCGTACGGCGTCCGCGCACTGATGTGGACCGAGCGCAACACCGTCCGGTACGCCGGGCCGGCGAGCTGCGCCTTGGTGAGCCCGGCGCGGCGGGCCTGCTCGGTGGTGAAGGGGCGCGAGGGGTCGAACGGCATCCGAGGAGGGTGCCCGGTGTGGAGGGAGAGGGGTGTTCGCTCTCCACAGGGCCGGTCCCCGCCCCCGCAATTGCGAGGTTGCGACGGTGATTTCCGGGCGCGTCGGCGTCCGAACGGCGCAATTGCGCGCCCGCCCGTCGTTCTGGTCCGGCCCGCTACCCTGGACGCGTGGACCTCTTCGCCCTTCCCGGCATGATCCTGGCCCTGCTGAGCCTCGCCATGTTCGTCGCGCAGGCGTTCGCGTTCGTCGATGCGCTGACCTATCGCGCGGAGGCCTACGTCGCGGGGGACAAACTGACCAAGAAGGCCTGGCTGATCATCCTCGGCCTGGGCGTGGCGTGGCACATGCTCTTCTGGGACCCGATCAGCCTGGTCAACCTGATGGGCATCGTCGCCGCGCTGGTGTACATCGTGGACGTGCGGCCGACGCTGCGCTCGCTCACCAGCCGCTGACCCTCTGCTCTGCTGGCCTGGTTCAGACCGGCTGGGGAGAACCGGGTTCGATTTTGTCGGAGCCGACTGGTCGAATGACTCCATGCCCTCCCAGCCTCCCCCTGCCATCGAAGCGCGTGGGTTAGTCAAGCGTTTCGGGGAGACCGTCGCGGTCGACGATGTCTCCTTCTCCGTGCCCGCCGGCTCCGTGCTCGGCGTCCTCGGCCCCAACGGTGCCGGCAAGACCACGACGGTCCGCATGCTCACCACCATGTCCCTCCCCACGGCCGGCACAGCCCTGGTTGCGGGTTACGACATCGTGGACGACCCCGATTCCGTACGTCGCAGCATGGGCCTGACCGCCCAGGTCGCCACCGTCGACGAGTTGCTCACCGGACGGGAGAACATCCGCCTGATCGGCCGGTTCGCCGGGCTGTCGGCCAAAGACGTACGCCGCGTCGGCGACGACCTGCTGGAGCGGTTCTCCCTGACCGACGCCGCCGACAGGGTCGCGAAGACCTACTCCGGCGGCATGCGACGGCGCCTCGACCTGGCGGTGAGCCTGGTGGCCACGCCGCCGGTGCTGTTCCTCGACGAGCCGACCACCGGGCTGGACCCGCGCAGTCGCACCGAGCTGTGGGACGTGCTCCGCGGACTCGTGGCCGACGGGACCACGCTGCTGCTGACCACGCAGTATCTGGAGGAGGCCGACCAGTTGGCCGACAACATCATCGTGTTCCACAAGGGCCGGATCATCGCCGAGGGCACCCCGACCCAGCTCAAGGACCAGGCCGGGGCGGCCAGCGTCGTCGTGCACGTGACCGCTGCAGCCGATCTCGGCCGGGCCGAGGGCCTGCTGCGCCGGGTCACCTCCGAGGTGCACGTCGAGCCCACGCTGCGCCGGCTCACCGCGAAGGCGGGCGGCCTGGCCGACATGGTCCGGATCGGCGAGCTGTTCGCCACCGAGCAGATCCCGGTCGACGACCTCGGGCTCCAACGGCCGAGCCTGGACGACGTCTTCCTCCACCTCACCGGTCACCGGGCCGAGGACGACGCCGACGCCTCCGACGAGGCCGCTCTGGAAGGAGCAGCGCGATGACCGCCCTCCAGCACCACAACGCCGGCTACGCCCGGGAGACGCTGACTCCGCCGTCGTTCATGACCGCCTGCCTGCTCATCGTGCGGCGCAATCTGTTGCACATCCGCCGGATGCCCGAGCTCCTGCTCGACGTCACCATCCAGCCGGTGATGTTCGTGCTGCTCTTCGCCTTCGTGTTCGGGGCGTCGATCGCGGTGGAGGGCAGCAACTACCGCGAGTTCCTGGTGCCGGGGATCATGGCGCAGACCATCGTGTTCTCCAGCTTCATCGTGGCGATCGGCCTCAACGCGGACCTGGAGAAGGGCTTCGTCGACCGACTCAAGGCGCTGCCGATCCCGCGGTCGACCATCCTCGTCGGCCGCAGCATCTCCAGCCTGATCCACTCCAGCATCGGCATCACCGTCATGGCGATCACCGGGCTGGCGATCGGCTGGCGGATGCACAACGGGTTCCTGGCGTCGGTGGCCGCCTTCGGGCTGCTGCTCCTCTTCGGGTTCGCGATGATCTGGATCGGCATCCTGATCGGCTCCTCGATGCGCTCGATCGAGGCCGTGCAGGGGTTCATGTTCACGGTGATGTTCCCGCTGACCTTCCTGGCGAACACGTTCGCGCCGACGGCGAACATGCCGACCTGGCTGCGGACCCTCGCCGAGTGGAATCCGGTGTCCTCGCTCGCTCAGGCCACGCGTGAACTCTGGGGCAACGGTCCGGAGGCGCCGGCCACCGCTGCGCTGCCCCTGCAGTATCCGATCATCTTCACCATCGGCTGGGCGGTGCTGATCACCGCGGTGATGGCCCCGCTGTCCATCCGGGCTTTCCGGGCGCGGTCGCGGGACTGACATGCGGATCACCGTGGTCGCGGGGGACCTCACCGAGCAGCGCGTCGAGGCGATCGTCAACGCGGCCAACAACCGGATGCGCGGCGGGGGTGGCGTCGACGGGGCCATCCACCGCGCCGCCGGGCGGGGGTTGCTCCGGGAGTGCGAGGACCGGTTCCCGCGGGGTCTGGCCACCGGCGACGCCGGCTGGACGACCGGCCATGACCTGGCAGCGCGGTGGGTGATCCACGTCGTCGGGCCGATCTACGACGGCACCGGGGCCAACCGCGACCACCTGGTCAGCTGCTACTCCCGGGCGCTCGAGGTCGCCGACGGGCTGCGTGAGGAGCACGGGCTGGAGGAGTTCACGATCGCCTTCCCGCTGATCTCCGCCGGTTCGTACGGCTGGCCCAAGGACGACGCCATCGCGGCTGCCGTCGACACCCTGGCGGGTGCGCGGACCGGTGTCACCGAGGCGAGGCTGGTGGCCTTCAGCCCGCGGATCGAGGCCCTGATGCTCGAGGCGGTCGCCCGCCTTACCTGACCCCGCGACTGGTCACGTTTTCCCGGCGACTGGGCGCGTTTTCCCCGCGACTGGGCGCGTTTTCCCGGCGACTGGGCGCGTTTTCCCGGCGACTGGTCGCGTCTTTCGCCCGACCAGCGCGTGGAAACGGCGAAGCGGCCCGCCCCACGGGGACGGGCCGCTCCGGCCAGCGGTATCGGCGGCTTCGTCAGCGGGGCGCCATCCGCAGGGCGCCGTCCATGCGGATCACCTCACCGTTGAGGTAGTCGTGCTCGATGATCATCAGGGCGAGCGCGGCGTACTCCTCGGGGCGGCCGAGGCGCTTGGGGAACGGGATGCCTTCGGCGAGCTTGGCGCGGAACTCCTCCGCGACGCCGGCCAGCATGGGCGTCTCGACGATGCCCGGGGCGATGGTGTTCACCCGGATGCCGTACTGCGCGAGGTCGCGCGCGGCGGGGAGGTTGAGGCCGACGATCCCGCCCTTGGAGGACGAGTACGCCGCCTGGCCGATCTGGCCCTCGAAGGCCGCGACCGACGCGGTGTTGATGATGACGCCGCGGGCGTCGTGCTCCAGGGGCTCGGTCTCGGCGATCTTCTGGGCGGCGAGCGCCAGCACGTTGAACGAGCCGATCAGGTTGACCTTGATGATCGTGGCGTAGAGGTCGAGGTCGTGGACCTGCCCCTTGGACAGGATGCGCCCCGCGGTGCCGATGCCGGCGCAGTTCACGACCACCCGCAGCGGTACGCCCTCCACGCCGGCCGCCTGGTCGACCGCCGCCTGGACGCTCGCGGGGTCGGTGACGTCGGTGGCCACGTAGGTGACGCCGTCGACGGCGGGGGCCTTCTCGATCGAGCCGGGCAGGTCCAGGGCGAACACGGTCGCGCCCTTGGCGGCGAGCGCGGCGGCGGTGGCGGCGCCGAGCCCGGAGGCTCCGCCGGTGACGATGGCTGCGGTACTGGCGACCTGCATGGTGCTCCTTCGGGAGGGTCGATCGGGAGAGGCCGAGGGTGATCCGGCTCGGCGCCGGGACGCCGCACACAGGCGGGCGACGTGACGGGTTTCAGCGTAGGCGCGGACGGCGGAGGTGCCCCTCGGAGAGCCCTGTGAAGTACGCCGCATCGACCGCGACCCGGCGTCGTACTGTCTAGACCGATCGACGGCCTGTCGTGTCCGCGATTCGGGACTTTAGGCCCGTCTGAGCGTGAATTGAGTCCTCTTGGACGCGCGTCCTGATCAACTGTCTGGAGTAATCATTCAGGTCGGTTGACCAACTCCCGATAGGCATTGCATAGTCCATATGTCACGTCCTCTACTTGGGAGGGTAGGCGGCGGGACAAACTGGAAGAGAACAGGACGCGGAGGGCCCTCTCTGGGGGCCCGAAGCCGACAACCACCACACCGGCACTGGGAGGGTCGGGCGGGGTGGATGTCCGGGAACGCGCCCGGAGGATGGCAGGGCCATCCACCGGGCGCGTTGCTGTCTCACCAGGCCCTTCGTCCCTCTCGGGGCGAAGCGCCGCGCCTTCCCCCGCCGGGTGGAGGTCGAACGGGGGAAAGGAGAGCCCGAGATGGCTCGGATGTCGGTCGAGGACCGTCGCGCGAAACTCGTCGACGCTGCCATCACCGTGCTGGCCCGGGAAGGCGTCCCGCACGCCACCACCCGGGCGATCGTGGCCGAAGCCGGGATGCAGATCGGCATGTTCCACTACTGCTTCCGCTCCAAGGAGGAGCTCGTCCTCGAGGTGATGCGGAAGATCAACGACCGCTCCTACGAGGCCGTGGGCCTGGCCGTCATGGCGGTGGACGAGCCCGAAGGGCGCATCCGTGCAGCGGTCGAGGCCTACTGGGACCACATCAACCAGGCCCCGCTCGAGCACTTGCTCACCTACGAGCTCACTCACTACGCGCTGCGCCAGCCCGGCCAGCGCGAAGCCGCGGTCGCGCAGTACGCGAGCTATCACGCCGGGATGGTCGAACTGCTCGGCGGCCTGGCCCAGCTGGGTGAGTTCTCCTGGCGGATGCCGCTCGACGAACTCTCCCGCGTGACCCTCGCGCTGATCGAAGGCGTCACCTTCCAGTGGCTGGTCAACGAGGACGGCGACCTCGCCCAGACCTCCCTGGGCCACCTGGCCGACTTCCTGGTCTCCCAGGCGGACCTCGCCCCCGCCACCCCCTAA
>JBGAJX010000011.1:0-135224 GCA_044224695.1 Marmoricola sp.
ACACCAAGATCCGGCTCATCACCAGGGTGGCCTTCGGATTCCGCTCACCCGACGCCCTCATCGGTCTAGCGATGCTCAATCTCGGCGGCAACCGGCCGCTGCTGCCCGGCCGATGACCCACGGATCAGTCAGATGAGCCGCAATTCTTGACCCGATTCGTGGCAAGCCTCGCCGTCGGTCAACAGATCGAGGGCCAGGCCGCCGCGTGCGGCAAGGTTGCCGACAGGGTGCGCCGAGCCCGCGCACCCTACACGGCGGACCGGCTCAGTCAGGGTCGCAATACACCACGGTCAAGCGCGCGACTTGGTCTATCAGAACTCGGGTCTCAAGGTGGAGCAACTTGAGCTCACGGATATCCCAGGGCATCGCGCTCCAGAACTCGTGGCCATCCCTCGAGGACCTTGATAGCGCAGCGGGCTTCCCAACCAGGAAGTCCGTGGCACTGTCGGGGTCGACGTGCCACAGACCATGGATCACGTGATTGCGTCGGTCGTAGATGTCTTGGTACTTGTCGGCCACATACTGAACCGCTGGCTCGTTCGCACCGGTCCGCCGAAGTTGCTTTATCAGCCGGGTGCCCCCAAGCCCCCAGCCCTGCGGACCCACGTCATCTCGCCCCGCGAGTACGACAAGTAGTTCGCCAATGCGGTGGTCGAGGGTTGCGCATGCCATCACGACAAAGCCGATCCCCTCGGCCAAACCTCGGAGCAGGTTATCTTCGCTCCATTGGTCGTCCAGCCCCTCGCGTGTACGCGGCCCCGCTTCACCCATTGGATCCCCTAGTGTCGGCGAACACCTCCTCGGAGCCTAGACGCGGGTGTTGAAGGATGCCGACAGCCCGCCCGCAAACGAGTACACGCCCCCTCCCCGCGACAGCGTCCACCGTTGATCCGCGGACTGAGCGCGCGGCACGGCGTGACGCCCTCACTACCGATTCACGCATGTCAGGATGAGCCTGTGCAGAAGGAGCGGCACGACTGGTAGGGATGCGTTGGTCTCGCTAGGGCTGGCTATCGGATTTGTTGCTACTCCTCGTGGACCATGCCTCCACGGAGAACGATTCCCCGGGAAGAGTCCACACTTAGCCGCAAGCCCATTCCGCACGAAGTATCGCCTAAGTGTTCCACGTACCTAGGGCGACTCGAAGTCGTTCGATTACTGCGATTATCTCTTCGTGAAGGGAGTCAAAGGGGCTCTTCCCAGATGACGGTGTAGTTCGGGTTGGCGCGTCGGTCCCTGGATAGGGGTCGAGGTCTTCCGAAGATGGCGGTTCCTACACCTGCCGTCCGGAAGACCTCAACGTGCCCGACGCTACCTTCGCTTGCCCTGACCTGACCACGTTCTGCCGACTCGACGAGCTCGGGTTGGAGGTGACTGGCCAACAGCTCGAGCCCGACCGCGCGGTCCTCGCCTGCCGGGTCGTCGAGCCCGACCAGTGGTGCCGCCGCTGCGGAGCCGAGGGCGTACCGCGCGACACGCTGATTCGGCGGCTCGCGCACGAGCCGTTCGGCTGGCGGCCGACCACGTTGGTTGTCACGCTGCGCCGCTACCGCTGCACCGGCTGCGGACACGTGTGGCGCCAAGACACTACCAAGGCCGCCGAACCACGGGCCAAGCTGTCGCGTCGCGGGCTGCGGTGGGCGCTGGAGGGCATCGTGGTCCAGCACCTCACCGTCGCCCGCATCGCCGAAGGCCTCGGGGTCGCCTGGGACACTGCCAACAACGCCGTCCTCGCCGAGGGCAAGCGGGTGCTGATCGACGACCCGACCCGCTTCGACGGCGTCGCGGTCATCGGGGTCGACGAGCATGTATGGCGGCACACCCGCAAGGGCGACAAGTACGTCACCGTGATCATCGACCTCACCCCGATCCGCGACGGCACCGGCCCGGCGCGGCTGCTCGACATGGTCGAAGGCCGCTCAAAACAAGCGTTCAAGACCTGGCTCGCCGACCGACCCGAAGCCTGGCGCGACAGCATCGAGGCCGTCGCGATGGACGGATTCACCGGCTTCAAGACCGCCACAACCGAAGAGCTCCCCGACGCGGTCGCGGTCATGGACCCCTTCCACGTCGTGCGCCTCGCCGGCGACGCCCTCGACCGGTGACGTCGAGTCCAGCAAGCCATCCACGGCCACCGCGGCCACAAGGGCGACCCGCTCTATGCGGCCCGGCGGACCTTGCACACCGGCGCCGATCTCCTCACCGACAAGCAGGCCACACGCCTCCGGACGCTGTTCGCCGACGACCGGCACGTCGAAGTGCAGGCCACCTGGGGCATCTACCAGCGGATGATCAACGCCTACCGCGAACCCGACAAGAAGCTCGGCCGCACCAAGATGGCCAAGCTCATCAACGCGTTGAGCGCCTCGGTGCCCAAGGCGCTGACCGAGATCATCACCCTCGGCCGCACCTTGAAGCAGCGCGCCGCCGACGTGCTCGCCTACTTCGACCGACCCGGCACCAGCAACGGCCCCACCGCGGCGATCAACGGAAGACTCGAACACCTCCGCGGCAGTGCCCTCGGCTTCCGCAACCTCACCAACTACATCGCGCGATGCCTACTCGAGACCGGCGGATTCAGACCCCGACTACACCCTGGATCGTGAAGAGCCGTCAAAGGTGTCGCTAGGGCTGAGGGATTCTACGATGCCAAACATAGGCATCCCCGGGTCAAGCAAGGCGGGAGGATGACGCATTTCGTAATGCATGCACCGGTTACGGACCTTTCGGAGCGGCTTTTCGTCGAGCCACCGACGCATAGCTGGGTCTGACAAGAGCGCGCGAAGGTTCACAGTGCCGGAGGAGGCTGCGTCAGGATTCTCGCCAAGGATTTCCTCGATTCCCCGGAGCGAGTGGAAGAGGCTGATTACCCGCGCACGGAAGGCAGCTTCACGGTGTTGTGCAGATTCTGGCTTGAGGATGAGATCGATGCTGTTGAGTTCGCCTTCGATCATCAGGAGTATCAATTTGGTCGCGATGTCCAGTTTAGGATCATACCGACTTTGAAGGTAGCGTTCGGCGCGCCGATCCATGTCTGTGATGGGTCCGTGGCTCACGTAGCTCATGGTCGCGGTTGGCGGCGCCGAGTTGCCGGCCAAGGATGCGAGGACCGCCAGGACCGAGCCCTGTGTTGCCGCAAGTTCGAACGAATCTCTATGGGCGTCAGAGATGCGGATCTCGCTTTCGAGGCCCATGCGAAAGTGTCCGGTGATGGTGGAAGTGAGGACGCGATTGTCGGGGCCGATGCAGATGCCGATGTCGCTCTCCATCCAGCGGGCAAAGAAGCGCGCGTTCCCAAGAAACTCGACTTGGTGCGCAGCGTAGAACATAAGCATTTCGGCCTTGAGGTCGGGCAGAGGCCGCTGGGTGTCGTCAAGGAACTTCGCGCCGTGCCGCGAGCGGGCGATAGTGTGGTCGTGCTCGTGACTGATCAACTCGGCGAGGGCTGGGACGCCGACGTGGGGAGTCGCAGATCGGGTTGTTATGGCACCCTCGTAGACGATGCGGGAACTGTGCCCGAGCATGAGCAGCGGCAGCCAACCAGATACCCTGCTGTCGCGGGTCGACAGCATGCAGTCGGCGATCCATCGCGCGTCCTGAGCAACCATGGATCGAGCGGCGTATCCGGAGAGTTCCTCGCGATTCAAGGTGACTCCTCCCATCCGCGGTCGGGCCCGCGCTGGACCGGTAGTCGCGAGTATGCATCATCAAGCCCCGCCTCTCGGGCTGCGAGGTCAGTGACGGAAACTTGAGCGGCGAGGGAAGCGTGAGTTCGCCGATGGGCTCGATTTCGATCTTGTGGAGTGACACGATGCCCGCCCTCATCACAGTTTTGTGGCCCGCGCCGGCCGGCCGTCCGGACGTCCTCGCTCCACGAGTCGCATTAGCCTGAATCAAGACTAGATCGTTGCACTCGAGAGGGGGACCAGCTGCGTTCAGTTCGCAGGGGCATCTGCAGGCCGCGCCGGCCCCGGGTTCGAAATCGATCTTGGATTTGGGCAGGCACCAAAGGATGCCGCTCCGAGGACCTTCTGCCCAGATGTCATGAACGTCCTGCGGCCACATCAAACGCTGTTCCGCTTGTTACAGGTCTGAGGTGATGCGTGTCGGAAGGAACCCCTGCGGACGACTAGGCACTGACCAATGCCGACGCAAGGTGCCGATGAGTATCCACAATGGTGCCGGCACTCATCGGTCCCGGCTCCGCGAGCATGGCGTTTAGCTTCTTCGGCCAAAGCACCTGCACGCCGCGCGTGGTGAACGCTCCGCCAACCAGCGGCCAGTCGGCGTCGATGAAACACAGAACCCCGTGGACGGGCACGGCATCGTCGAGCAGGTCGCGCACGACCTCGACCTGCTTGAGCACGCCGTCGACCGCACTGGTGCGGTCACGACCCCCGACCACGAGCTTCTCGACGCGCGGCCGTAGTAGTCCGCCCTCGACCTTGAGCTGGGGCCTGCCTCGATACTTCTGGCTCATCTGACGCTTCCGTGGGTGGTTGATCGCGCCTGAATGGCCGCACGCCGTTCCCGCTCTAGGTTTCTGGCTTGTCGATAGTCAGGAACCACGGAACGGAGAACGGCGTGCGAAACGCCACCCTATGGCGCGCCCTCTTGGGCGTCGAGAACACCGTCATCGAGGCGATCGAGTTCAGCGATGTCGAGGACATTGTGATCGCGCACGTTCGACCGCGACGAGCTGCTCGAGGCCGCTGCGGACGATGCGGCATCAAAGCCGCCTGGTACGACCACGGAGAAGGACGCCGACGGTGGCGAAGCCTGGACCTGGGCACGGTCGAGGTCTTCCTCGAGGCCGACGCGCCAAGGGTCAACTGCCCGGTCCATGGGCCGACGGTGCGGCATGTGCCCTGGGCGCGTCACGCGGCTGGTCACACGTTGAGCTTTGACCAGCAGGTCGCCTGGCTGGCTACCCAGTGCTCGAAGTCCGCGATCACCCAGTTGATGCGGATCGCGTGGCGGACCGTGGGATCGATCATCGCCCGGGTCTGGGCCGACACCGCCGAAGGGATCGACGCCTTCGCCGGACTGCGCCGCATCGGCATCGATGAGATCTCCTACAAGCGCAACCACAAGTGTGGGCCAAGGCCGGACGCGACCGCGCCACCCTCGAGGAGTTCTTCGACGCACTGGAAGCCTCCGGCGAAGGCAGGTGCGCCCAGATCACCCATGTCACAGCCGACGGCGCGGACTGGATCGCGGACGTTGTGCGGCGACGCTGCCCAGCCGCGGTCCGGTGCGCCGACCCCTTCCACGTCGTCGGCTGGGCCACCGATGCCCTCGACGCCGTGCGACGAGACGCCTGGAATCAGGCCAGACGCGCGGGCCACACCCGCCCCGCCGGTTGGCAGAACGGCCGGGCGGTTACAGTCGCAACCGGACACGCTCGCGCTCTCAAGCACGCCCGCTACGCGCTGTGGAAGAACCCCGAGAACCTCACCGACAAGCAGCAGACGAAGCTTGCGTGGATCGCCAAGACTGATCCTCGGCTCTACCGCGCCTATCTGCTCAAAGAAGGCCTGCGTACCGTCTTCAAGCTCCCAGCAGACGAGGCCGCCGAGGCGCTGGACCGATGGGTCGCGTGGGCACGGCGCTGCCGGATCGCATCGTTCGTCAAGCTCCAGCAGCGCATCACCAAGCATCGCGCCGAGATCCTCGCTGCCATCGACCACGGCCTGTCCAACGGCCTCATCGAATCGGTCAACACCAAGATCCGGCTCATCACCAGGGTGGCCTTCGGATTCCGCTCACCCGACGCCCTCATCGGTCTAGCGATGCTCAATCTCGGCGGCAACCGGCCGCTGCTGCCCGGCCGATGACCCACGGATCAGTCAGATGAGCCAGAAAACTTCGGTCGACCACATTCAAGCGGCGGTTCGTCTGGTCATAGTCGAGAATGATGGGTTTGATCGCCATCTTGCCGACCTGTAGGGAGGCGGTCGAGAGAAGGGCCTGCGTGAGGTTGCCAGGGTTGACCGGACTGGCCGGATGGACTCCGTCAATCGTCACGCGCAGATCGCCGTAGAGCAAGCCGCGCTCGAGGTCGATCGCCGAGGCCTTCAGGACCGCGTAGAGAAGCCATCGGTGCATCTCTAGCGTGGTGGTTTGGAAACCGAGGCAGTAGTTCACGATGAAGCCGTTGTATCGTGCGGAGTGTGCATCAACAGCTGCCTTTATGAGGTCACCTGCTTCGCCTGTGACGCGAGTTAAATCCTCCTGCGTGCGTCGAATACCAGCGTCCTCACATGCCTTGCGGCAGCTTTCCTGCACCACCCAGATGCTCTCAAAACAGCCGTCGAGGAGAGACTCTTTGAACTCTTGATCGAACTCGATGTTGAGAAGTTCTTCACCACCTTCGATCACACGAAGTAGATCCTCTCCAGTCCACTTGTCGGCGTCGATCGCGATGACCCGACCTGTCAGATCCCCGTTGTGCTGCACAAGTCGGTTCTCGTCGAGCCACACGCCGACCACGACGAATGAGTACTTGGAGTCCTCATGGAAAGCCTTTAGCGCGACTGCGAAGTCACGCTGTGTTTCCTCGGGGAGATAATGGAAGTCTTCCAGCACTAGAAAACGGGGGGCATGTGCGGAATCCAGAGCATCGACCACGTCGTTGACGTCGCTCGCGTCCAGCTCGATGGGTGCACTTGTGACGTCGGTCTTCGTTGCTTCAGTCACCTCTGTGCCGGCCTCAGCTTCAGCCTTTCCGAACCAGACGTTGAATCCGCCCTTGAGTCGCGCATTGACCTTCAAGTCGCCGCTTACCGTCCTAGTGCTTGCACCTTCGACCTCATAGCCAACGGCCTTGAGAATGGCGCTGTGAAGCTGCGCCAGCGTCCATCTGTTGTTGCAGGTGACTACTACAAAGTCCGTCTCTGTGAGATTGAACTTGCGCAGGCAAGTCTTGCCTTGCTTCGAGCTGCCGTAGACCACGATGTGCTGGTCTCGGGTCAGCGCATCGACGAACGCTTCGTCCACGCTCCTTCGCGTGACGTAGTTCTTCGGGAGATCGCGGGCAACTCCGTACACCTCGTCGAGGGTGTGAACGTTTGTTGGCATGCCAGCGATGCTTTCACGGAAACCCGCCGTTCCGCAGGCTTCGGGCACCGTGCCAGCGGGTTGTGGGCGGCCGAATCGACGCGTCCTGGTTGGCGCTGAGACGCAGCCGCGGCAGGCGGGTCAAGCGCTCGCTAACCGTACGCTATCGATCGCGACGGTACCCCCTGTCGCGGCCGCTCCAGCGCCAGCGCAAGAGACCTCCGCGCAGTCTGGTCTGCGTCTCCGACTGGTGGAAGCGTGCCTTCGTCCGCGAGCGTGCGTGACGCGCGGACGAAACGCTGGCTGGAGTTCGTGATCGGTCTTCCCCCGCCCGCCTCGATCCGCTCGCCGTCCAGGACGAGGATGTTCTTCCGCTGCATCGCTTCGCGGCGCAGTGACTTGCCGACGTTGACGGTGAGTTCATGCGTCGCGGCGTCGAGCTCGCGAAGGCTGGCCATGGACAGACGTGGCCAGCGGTGGGCGCGCAGTTGCTGGACGAGCTCGGACTGCTGGGCGATGACGAGCGGCGCCCTGGTCTTCTGGAGTTCCACGAGTCGCAGTGTCGAGCGGTGAAGCTCGGCGTACAACGGGATCCGTGAGCGGAACCGTTCTGCCAGGTCGCCATCGCCTGCGCGATGGGCCCAGGCGGCGAAGGCCTCGGCCAGGCGCACCTGGCCGGCGGAAATAGTCCGAGCGGCAAGCAGCCCTGGGCGGGAGTCGAGGTCCTCGGAGGCCGGTCTCGGCCGCATGAACGACGCGAGGGCCCGCTGGGCCATGGCGAAGTCTTCCGGTCGGCGGACAAGGTGGATTCTTGGTCCGTCGCCGATTTTGAGTACTCGTTCGGCTCCCGCGAACGCCAGGTCGGGGCTGGAGTCGGGGTTCTTCCACATAGCGACGCGTGCGACGTCTCCGGCGGCGAGCCGTCGCTCGAGGTACCCAGCGGTGGGGAGCCGGTTGATCAGGCCCGCCCTTCCGAGGTGCTCGTCGAGCACCAAGAGCGCGTCGACTGTCACGGCGAGGTCGCCGATCAGGTGCCAGTTCGCTGCCTGGTTCCGCCAGGACTGATCGGCGGCGCCGACGAGGTCCGCGTTGCCCAGCGTGAGGTGCCTAGCCACAGAGCGCCACAGGCCCAGAGTCGTGTCGCTGTCCCCGATGCCCGACAGCAGATCGGTGGGGGCGAGTGAACCCGGCGGCGTCGCTGGCATCGCGTTGACCAGGCGCAGGAGGACGTGGAGCGGATGCTGGGCCGCGTCGATGGTCCGGTCGGTGCGGCGTCCAGGGCTGAGGTGCCGATGCACCCCGAGCTCATGCAGGCGTTCATGAATGGCGAGGTAGGCCTGTCGGTGACACCCGAGGATGACCGTTGCCTCGTCCTCGTGGGCGGTGGTTGCGGGGGTGTCCAGGAGCCGCAGCAGGGCTGCGGCGACGGCCTCTTGGTGCTCGCCGTAGGTCACCGGACGCGTCCCTCGTCGCGTTGGGTTCGGACGTGGCCGAGCAGGCGTGTGGCGGCATCGAGGCGCAGCCGTCCAGCCAGGTCATCAGCGGTGGCCGCGAGCATTGTGAGGACCAGGTGGGCGTCGCCGAGCGCGTCGTCGTACGTCCGTTGCGGAAGGGGGATGAGCGCGGCCGGCGTGTGGTGCGCAGCGACGAGGTTGAACGCGTCCATCAGCAATGCCTCGGTGCCAGGCATGGTGTGATCGGCGTCTTCGCAAAGCCGCACGAGGAGGCTGTAGGCGAGGTCCGGATTCACAACGGTCTTCATGGGGTTCTCCTTCTTTGGGTGACTCATCAGAGCCCGATTGAGCGCGCGGCAGGCCGCGGCGCCCGTTGGCTGGGGACAACCGCGCGGTGTGCCGGGGCTGTGGAGGAATCCGCACGTCGGGTGACGGCGGCGACGAGGTCGCGGGTGACTTCCGCAGGTTCGAACTCGAGCCGTTCACTGACACGGGTGACCTGCCGGCCAGCATCTCCGGGAGCGAGTCGGGCGATGAGTCGGGTGGCGGCGTGCAGGGCACAGGCGCGGGCCTCGGCGTTGTCGAGCCGATCGGCGAACGGGCGCAGGGTGTTGTCGATGAGCTGGTCGGCGAGCGGGACGGTGCCGGTGAGCGCCCGGCGGAGAGAGGCGGGATGGGTGGAGGCGAGGGAGGCGGGGTCCTCGCCATCGGGGATCTGTGCGCCAAGGATGCGGCCGAACTCTGGCGCAAGGCGCCGGTACGCCGTCTTCGCGGCACGGCGGCCGGCGTCGTCGGCGTCGTACGCGACGACGACCGTCCCGCCCGCGAGAGCGCTCAGCATCCGGGCCTGTTCCGGCCGCAGCGTGGTGCCACAAGGCGCCACGGCGGCGAGCGGCTCACCCAGGGCGGCGATCGCGAGGACGTCGAACGGTCCCTCGACGATGACGGGGATCGCGCCGGAGGCCAAGACGTCGCCTTGCTCGGCCAAGCCGAAGAGGACGGTTGCTTTGGCGTAGAGCGGGGTGCGGGGGCTGTTGAGGTACTTCGCGCAGCTGCCGTCTGCTTTGGGTGCGCAGCGCCCGATGAACCCGACAGGTGCGCCGTGTTCGTCATGGACGCCCACGACGACTCGGTCGCGGAAGCGGTCCAGCAGCGCGCCGGTGCGGCTGGTGACCACCAGCCCGGAGGCGGCGATCTCGGTGTCGGTGAACCCGTGCTGGCGGAGGTGGCTGGTGAGGTTTGTCCAGCCCGGAGGCGCATACCCGAGCGCCCAGGCAGGGTTGTCGATGAAGCTGCCCAGGGCGCGCTGGGCGAGGTAGTCGCGGGGGCCCGCGCCGAGGGGACCGTGCAGGGAGGCGGCGTAGAAGGTAGAGGCGACGTGGTGTGCCTCGATGAGGCGCTCGTGTGTCGGCGTCATCGCGAGACTCCCAGTCCGCGGGTTCGCTGCTGAGCCGGAACAGGCCCGACAGCGCCACGCGATCCGGCCGTCGCGAGGTGGCGTTGTACGGCGTCGCTGGCCTGACGCGTCGCTTGGGACGCTGTGGTGAAGCCTGCGATGAGGCCGTCGGCCTCGCTGGGGGTGAGTGCCCGCCAGCGGGCCGTTGGCTTGCCGGGCTCCCGGCTGCAGGTCACGAGTTCGCCTCGTTGGGAGAGCGTCGCAACGGTGGCCGCAGACTGGAGCGCGAGCCGGGGGAGTGTCGCGAGGACTACCCGGGCTGCGGCGGGATGGGTCGCGGTGGCGTGCGCGACGAGCTGGATGGCGTGGTGGTAGATGCCGGGGGCCTTGGAGAGCCCTTGGATGCGCGGGTAGAGGCTCACCTGCAGTTCGCTCCAGAGCGAGCCGGCTCGGCGGAGTCGGTCGATGGTCGCGGCGCGGTCGACGCGGCCCAGAGGCGTGGCGCCGTACGGCAGCAGGCCCTCGGCGGCCGTGCAGGTGGTGACGGCGAGGACACAGAGCTCCTGGAGCGAGTGGGCGTTGGCGCGCTCGTCGCCATGGCTCTGTCGCACGGAGAGCTGGCGCAGCACCCGGAGTGCGGCGCCTGCGGAGGCGATGGCGTCGGGCGGGGTGCCGTCGCCGATCTTCGTGTGCGCCGGCGGCAACGCGTCGAGGAGCCCGAGCAGACCCGACCCTGCCGCGACGGGAGTAGGCCCGGAGGCGAGCTTGGTCAGCCTGCTGGTGGCCTGGCGGAGATGGGTGCGCGTGGCTCGGGTGAGCGGTGGGTCGGTGCGGGGCTGGACGGCGCCGGCCGTGCGAAGAAGATCCCGGGACAGTGTGAGTGGCTCGTCGACGAGGGCCAGCACGCGCGCTGCCGCGGCGACTTGGACCTCGGGTGTGGTGAGGACTACGGCGTCGGGGGTGCGCAGCTCGCCGCGGGGGCCGACGTGGGTGGACAACAGGTCGTGCGCCAGGCCCAGGGTGTCGCCCGCGGAGGCCCACTCGTTGCCACCACGGCGTTCCATGGTGAGGGCGGCCAGGGCACTGGCCAGCTGGCGCTGCGTGGCGCGTGACCGGGTCGCGACCGAGCGCGCGGGGGATAGCAGCAGTTGAAGGTGCCGGCCGCCGATGGCGAGGAAGCGTTCGTAGTCGGTGACCGCGTCGGCGGCTTCCTGGGCGTCCTCGAATGGCCCCAACCCGTGGGTCTGTGCCCGGGCGACGGCGTCAGCCGCGGACGCGAGAAGCGCCCCGTAGGTCGCGGAGGCCGGACGGGACTGCGACACGGGCTGGGCCACGATCTGGGCCACGGTCTGGGCAAGTTGAGCCTGGGCAGGCTGAATCTGGGCAGGGGGCACCACGGACACCTCCTCAAGGCGAGTGGGATGAAGGGGGAGTGGCGTCAGAGGGACAGGGACGGGCCGCTCGGTCGCCGTGGGGACGTCGGGTAAGGAGTCGGGGCCGGCCGGTAAGCGCGTCGAGGCGCGGGTGGCGCGGTCGTGACCTGCTTCTCGCGGACGGCGTGGAGGTAGGCCGTGCGTTGCGTGGTGTGCTCAGGCGGCGTGTCTCCGAGCTCACCGACGGGGAGGTGGGTGAGCCGGTACTGCTCGCGGTACGCCGCGCCCAGCGACCCCAGTGCCTGGCTGCGCCCCGCGATGAGGGCGGCCCGCTGGGTCAGGTAGTCGTCCCAGCCGGGATGCCCGATGCGAGGCGCGGGCAGCCACGGCAGCGGACGCTCGGACACCGGTGACCGTGGCACGCCGAGGGTGCCGGGAAGGTCTTCGATCCGGTTCGCGAGCACGTGGGCCGGCGACCGTGCACCGCCGAGGTCGTCGAACCTGATCGCATTCCGCAGGATCACCGCGGGGTCGGCGCCGTGGGCCGCGGTCGAGGCCAGTGCGGTCGCCAACCGGCGAGCACCGCCGTCGGCCAGCAGCCGCTCAGACCAAGCCGGAGTGACCACGGTCGGGACCACGTGCCGGAGCATCGCCATGGCGGCCTGGTCCCAGGCGTGGCGGTAGCGGGCCACGAGCGTCGGCAGACTGGTCGCCTCGCGCTGTGTCTCGCGGATCGTCGTGGTGGCAGCCTGCTCGGCCCCCGAGCGTGCGAGCACGCCGGTGAGGACCTCGAGGGCGGTGACCGGCGGGTCGGGCTCGCGGTCGGAGGAGAAGCCGAGCAGCTCCTCGGTCGTCGCATACCAGGTGGTGGAGGCCTTGCCGCGGGTCGAGGCGACGTAGAGCGCCTCCCGGGTCATCTCCTCGCTCACCAGGGCGTGCGCGGTGTCCACCGTCGAACCCTGCGCCCGGTGCGCGGTCGTGGCGTACGCAAGCGCGACGTGCTCCTCGACGTACGCCGGAGGGAGCCGCAGCGTGCCGCGATGGTCGAGGTGCCGGACCGTGAGCGAACCGTCGTCGTGGCGCCGAGTGACCAGCCAGGTGTCGCCGTTCTTCACCCAGTCCTTGCCGTGGTGGCAGGTCAGCCCGCGCAGGTTCGCCCGGGTGACCACCCAGTCCCCAACGCCGGCCCGGTTGTCGTCGCTCAGGAGGACGCCGTCGGGCTCCACCTGGCCGGACTCGACGCGCTCGGCACGGGCGCGGGCGTTGAGCGCGGTGACGTCGTCGCCGGTGACCGCGACCAGGACGGAGGTCAGGCCGCGGCGTACGTCGTCAGCCCATCCCTCATAGGCCGCGTCGAGCATGGCGTCGCGGGAGCCCTCCCGGATCCGGTCGCGGGAGGTGTAGAAGCCGAGCGCGGACGGGTCGCCCTCACGCAGCAGCAGCGTCGCCCGCGCCTCGTCGGGGTCGACGAACCGGTGCAGGTGATCCAACCGCGCGGCGCCGACCTCGGCCTCCAGCAGCCGCAGCGCACCGCCGGCCTCAACACTTGCGAGCTGGGCGGGGTCGCCGAGCAGCCGCACGGACGCGCCGGCGCGTTCGGCCAGGGACACGATCTCGGCCAGCTGCAGGGTGCCGGCCATGCCCGCCTCGTCGACGAGGACCACGTCCCCGGCCGTCAGTCGGAACCACGGGTCACGGGCGTCAGTGCGTTGCTCGTGAAGGAACTTGTGCAGGTTCTCCGCGCGCAGCCCGAGCTCGGCGCCCAACACCTGCGCGGCCTTCGCGCTCGAGGCCAGCGGCACCACTCGGCGGCCGTCGGCGGCGACCACACCCGCGTACGCCGCCATCGCGATCGTCTTGCCCGCACCCGCCGGCCCGATCCCCAGGCTGAGCAGGGAGGGGTAGGTCGAGAAGTACTCCACCAGATGCCGCTGACCTGGGTCGAGCCGCACCCCGGCCTCGGACTCGTGCACGGGCAACGCCGCCTCGTACACCAACGGGTCCACCGCGGGGGCCTTGGTCAACGCGGCTCGCACTAGGAACTCCTCCGCCTCCAGGACCCGCGCGGTGGTGTATCGCTCCCCGCCATGGACCAGGAACACGCTCTGCCCGTCAGAGGTGCGCCGCAGCTCCTGGTGCTCAGCGATCAGCTCGGGCTCGTCGATCCGGATCGCGAGCCGGTCACCCGTCGCGGCGCGCACGACCTGCTCGGTCGCGGCGTCACGGGCGTCGCGCGAAGCGAACCGATAGGGCCGCAGCACGCGCTCGGCCTCGGCGTAGGCGTTCCACCGCGACCACGTCGACCGCTGCTGCGACACCGTGAGCACGACCTGCCTGGCGAGCGCCTCGACCTGGGCGTCGTCGAGCATGGTCACGCGGCGGCTGCGACCGAGCGTCTCGTGGCGTAACCGCGCCAGCCCACCGCGGCCGATCACTCGCTCGGCTTGCGCCGTCCAGTCCGCGACCTGCTCGGCCAGCGTCCTCCCCGGCGCCTTGCCCTCCCGCGTCTCCAACGTCGCCTGCTGGGCGAGTCGGAGCTGGGCGGAGCGGGTGGGGTTGCGGCCATGGGCTGCGCGAAAGTCGGCGAGGAGCTCGTCGTACCGGTCCTCGATCGCCTCCCGCCGCTTCGAGAAGTGCGCGATCAGCTCCAGCGGGACCCCGACGATCTCGCGCACCGGCCGCTTCCCGGCATCCGTGCCGGGGCGCTCGGCGAACTCGACCCCGAGGCGGCGCGCGAGCGCATCCTCGAAGCGGGTGTTGTAGCGCTCGGATGCGGCGACGCCCAGGGAGTGCAGCACGCGGGCGTCGAGCGAGCGCCACTTTCCGTCGGTCCCGCAGACCTTGTTCGCGACCGCCACGTGGGTGTGCAGGTCCGGGTCCCCGGAGCGGGAGTCACGGTGGTCGAACGCCGCCGCGACCAGCCCGGTGGTGTCGATCTGCGCGGTGCCGGCGTGACCTGTGCGCGTGAACGCGGCGTGACGCTCGATCCAGTCGAGCGTGTCGCGGACCGCCTCGTGGTGGGCGTCCTCGACCTCCTGCCGGACCTCGGCACCTCCGAGCGCCCACAGCAGCGACGCCGACTTCACCGGCGTGAAGACCAGGTCGTAACCGGCCACCGGACGACGAACCCGGCGAGACTGCTGCGTCTCGATCCCACGCCGCTCGTCCGCCGTCGGTGGCCGACCGTTCTGCACCTCGAAGGCCTCGACCGCCTCCTGCACCCGGACCCCAAGCGCCGGCAGGTCGAGGAACGTCAGGTAGCCCGCACCCAGCCGGGTGTCCGCCTCGGTCGCGCCGGCCGCCAGCATCGCGTCCCGGTCCGGGTGGCAGCCCTCCCCGAACAGCGCCTTCATCTGCGCCTCGGTGACCGTCGTGCCGTCGACCCCGAGGGTCGCGGCGCCGCCACCCAGCCACATTCCCGGCGGGTTCCCCTTCGAGGTGTAGTAGTCGGCCAGCGACTGCCCCGGCGCACGCGGCTCGTCGGCGGAGGCCACCTGCCGGGTCAGGTAGGTGTAGCCGTCGCCGGCGGTGAGCTTGTGGACCGTCATCACCGCCACCACCGCCGCGACGAGACCCAGATGTGTGCACGATGTGTGCACGGAATGTTTGCGAACCCCTGATTCGGGGCGTCATCAGAGCAAACGCTGTACCGTGTTTGACCTGCGGAAACGTCGAATCGCGGTGTCATGCGTCACCGCCAGAAACGTCTGTGTCGGGCTCATAATCCTTGGGTCGTGGGTTCGAGCCCCACCCGCCCCACCAAACAGAACCCCGAAGGGTCCCGCGTAGATGTCGAGCCGACGTCGCCTCATGGGATCGGCGTGCTCCAGGCTTCGAGTTGCCCGGCGATCGCCGCGACATCATGGAGTGTGCCGTTGGCGATCGCGATGACGAATTCGTAGGCGTCGTCGTCGGGGGCATCGACATACTCGCCGTTGATATGGCAGAACACCACGGTGCCGAGCCAGGCGAGGCGTTTGTTCCCGTCGACGAGACAGTGGTTCTTGGCGAGTGAGTGAAGGAGTGCGGCGGCCTTGCCGAAGAGCGTGGGGTAGGCGTCCTCGCCCAGCACTGTGGCCTGCGGGCGCGCGAGCGCCGATTCGAGGAGGCCGTAGTCGGCGACCTGGGGCTCCGCCCCGGTGGCGCGGGCCGTGACCAAGAGGGCGGTCTCGAGGTCGAGGTAGAGGGTCACTGACCGAGGCGCTCGAGCAGATCGGCGTACTTGGGAGTGAGGACATCCAGGGCCGACTCGACCTTCGAGCGCACCGTGCGACGGTCGACGTACTCGCGAACGGCAGCACGTGCGACGTCCTGCATGGAACGTCCCTCGGCCTCCGCCTGGGCGCGGAGGGCTTCTGCCTCGTCGTCGGTGAGTCGTAGCGTCATGGCCATGCGACCAACGGTATCACTCTGGTATCGGCGTCATGGATGACGAACCCTCGTCCTGCGCCTGAGCCACCGGCACGGCCCGGCGAGTCGGACGCAACCTTTCGGGGTACTCGGGAGTCATAGTCCTCAGAGAGCCGGCGCATCAGGTGTCGGTGCGAGCCTGATCGGATCCGATGGTGCGTCTGCGTCCCGTCGTCGCGGCCCTGGCCGCGGCGTGTCTTGTCCCGTTGGCCCCGAGTACGCCGTCGCTGGCGGTGACGCCGTCCGACGAAGCGGCGGGCCCGACCGTGCGTGCGGGCAGCGGCACGTGGACCGTCGTACGCCGTGACGCCACCACCTCTGTGGTCTCCTGGACCTCTCCCACCCGCCTTCCGCTCGGCGCGGACCGGCCACGCATCGTGGCCGGATCGCCCACCGACGTGCGGGTGGGAGAGACCACTCTCGCGGGCGACGGGCGCACCGTGAGCGCCGTGGTCTCCACCACGGGACCCGTCCGGGTCTCGCAGCTCGACGTCCTGCTGTCGGGCCGGGCCCTGGACGCCCCCGCGGCCCAGCGCCTGCGGGAACTGCTCGGCACCGACGAGTACATCCCGCCGCTGGAGGTGCGTGATCTGGTCGACCTGGGGGTCGACCCCGGTGAGCCGGGCGCGCTGCCGGTGGTCAGCAGCGACTACACCCTCGACCCGGTCAAGCTGCCGGGGATGCGCGAGCCCATCGAGATGGTCGGGCACGTCGTCGAGCCCGAACCGGGCAGCGTGGTCGACGAGCGGCCGCTGGTGCTCTTCCAACACGGGAGGCACGGGGTCTGCTACCTCCCCGGCAACCCGGACGAGGGCAGCGACACCTGGCCGTGCGAGGCGCCGCTGGAGGAGATCCCCAGCCACCTCGGCTACGACTACGTGCAGCAGGTGCTCGCCTCACAGGGCTTCACCACCGTGTCCATCCGCGTCAACGGGATCAACGCCCAGGACTGGCGCCTGGAGGACGGCGGGGCCGACGCCCGCGCCGAGATCATCCAGCGCCACCTCGACCACTGGGTCGACATCGCCGACGAGCACCAGGTCGACGCCTCGCAGGTGGTGCTCGTGGGCCACAGTCGCGGCGGTGAGGGCGTCAACCGCGCGTCGCTCCAGATCCCGCTGTCGGCACCGTACGAGGTGGTCGGGCAGGTGCTCCTCGCGCCCACCGACTTCGGCGTGCAGACCGCGCCCTACGTGCCGACGGTGACGGTGCTGCCCTACTGCGACGGGGACGTCTCCGACCTCCAGGGTCAGCGCTTCACCGACGTCGCCCGCGACCTGGCTCCCGACGACACCTCGCTGAAGTCGACGGTGCTGATGATGGGTGCCAACCACAACTTCTTCAACACCGAGTGGACCCCCGGCCAGGCCGTCGCCCCCGCGTTCGACGACTGGTGGGGCGACCCGACCGGTGCGTGCGGCGAGGAGACCGAGGCCCGCCTGGACGCCACCGAGCAGCAGGCCGCGGGCGCGGCATACATCGCCGGTGCGGTGCGCCTGTTCAGCGGCGAGGGGGACTTCCTGCCCATGTACGACGGGAGCGCCGTGACGGTGGCCTCCGCCGGCGCCGCGCAGGTCTACACCCATGCGATCGGCGGCGGGCGCGACACCCGCGCCCCGGACCGGGACACCAGCCTCACCCTGGCCGACGGCGCCCGCTCCACGTTCTGCCTCGGCGTGGCCATGGGGGAGAAGACCGAGCAGTGCGGACGTCGCCTGATGGCCTACCCGTCCCCGCACTGGACCACCCCCTGGGACCGGTACCCGACCCGTCGCTTCCTGGAGGTCTCCTGGACCGCGACCGGCCAGAGTGCCGGGATGGCGTTCGAGGACGCCCTCGACCTCGACGGGCGGCGCCTGGAGCTGCGCACCCTGGTGGACCCGACCCGCCCGGACCCGCAACTCGACGTCCGGCTCACCGACGCCGACGGCGCCAGCACGGTGGTCAGCCCGCAGAGTGACGGCCGTCTGACCGCGCTGCAGCGTGGGAAGTACGTCGCGAAGCTGGTCGCGCAGACCCTCGTCGTCGACACCGACGCGGTGGCGGGAGTGGACCTCGGCCGGATCACCGCGATCGACCTGGTCTCCACCAGCGAGCGCGGCAGGGTCTGGCTGGCCGACGTGTCCTCCGCTCCCGACGCCCTGGCCCCGGTGCCCGCGAAGCGCCTCCCGCTCGTGTCCTTCGGGCGGGTGCAGGTCACCGAGGGCGACGGCCCCGGAACGGCCGTCGCGTCCGTGCCCGTGACCGTCGCCGGCACGCTCACCCGCCCCGCGCGCCTGGTCGTGTTCCTGGCCGGGCAGGAGCCCGGCTCGGTCGACCGTTTCCGGCTCGACCTGGCGCCGGGCCAGCAGCAGGCCACGGTTGACGTCCGCTACCGCCCCGATGTCCGCGACGACTTCCCCCGGCTGGTGACCCAGGTGGCCGGCTGGGCGTCGTACGGCGCCATGACCGACACCTACCTCGGCCGCGCGGTGATCATCGACGACGACCCCACGCCGGCGTTCACGGCCCGGGTGACCCCGCGGGTCCGCGCCGGGGAGCGGATCCAGGTCACGGTCTCCGGCGCCGCCGCGGTGGACTACGGCGTCTTCGCCTCAGTCCGCTTCCTGCCGGTCCGCAAGGGTGCGCCGCTGCGGGGCAGCGACCTTCCCCGGCGGTGGCTGCGCAGCCAGGGCGTCTCCGGCGACTACCGCCAGCCGCTGTCCGAGCTTCCGCTGTTCCTCTACGCGGCGCTCGACCCCGGCCAGCGCCGCGAGGTGCTCGAGATCCCCACGCTCGCCTCGGCCGCACGGGGCGGACCCCGGGTGGCGGTGGTGCGTGTCAAGGTGCGAGGGACCGTGGTGACCCAGCGCGTCGTCGTACGGCCTCGCTAGTCCGGGCGCCTACACTCACCGGGTGTCTGTCACAGCCGCCGCAACGGACCGCAGCGCCGACCCGATCTACCTGGTCGCCACGGCGGGCCATCCCAACTACGGTGACGAGTTCATCACCGCGTCCTGGCTGAAGTTCCTGGCACGCACGCGTCCCGATGCCGAGGTGTGGCTCGACTGCCCGCGGCCCGGGATGGCCTCGCACCTCTTCGGTGGGCTGCACCCCCGTCTGCGCACGACCGACACCCTGTTCCGGTTGGTCGGCGAGACCCGCGACCTGCCCGAGGAGGAGGCGAAGCCGCACCTGGCACGCGTGGTCCGGCACCTCGGCACGCCGCTCTACGACCTCGGCCTGCTCGACCTGCACCGGGCGGGCACGGTGCACTTCCTCGGCGGTGGTCACATCACCTCGCTGTGGCCCCACCACCAGCGGCTGTTCGGAGTCGCGTTGGCGCTCCGCGAACTCACCGGCGCACGGCTCTTGGCCACCGGTCTCGGACTGGTGCCCGTGGCGCTCCCCGAGACGCTGCGCGAGGAGGTCGCGGCGTTCGACCACTTCAGCGTCCGCGACGCGGAGAGCGCCGAGGCCAGCGGCGCCGCCCTGGGGCCCGACGACGCGTACCTCGGGATCGAGGAGATCCCGGGCTTCCGCGACCAGCGGCGCAGCCGCGCCACCGACGAGGTGTGGGTCGCCCTGCAGAGCGACCTCGTCGACCCCGCCCACCTCGACAGCGCCATCACCGCGGTCCGTGCTGCACTGACCAGCCCCGAGCTGGCCGGTCGTCCGGTGCGCTACCTGGAGGCGATCCCCGGCGTGGACCGGATCGCCTTCGACCGCCTCTCCGACCTCATCCCGGAGGAGGGCTTCGTGCCGTTCACGAGGCTGTGGCGCGAGCCGTTCCCCGCGGTCGACAAGCAGGTCTGGCTGACCACCCGCTTCCACTTCCACCTGCTCGCGGCCGCGTGCGGCGCCTCCGGGACGGCCCTGGTGACGCGCGACGACTACTACGGCGTCAAGCACCGCTCCCTGATCGAGGCCGGCACCGGGTGGGCGTCGAGCGCGCCCGGGTCGACCGAACTGCCGGCGCCGACCAGCAACCCGGGCTACCGCGCGACGGTGTTGAAGTTGATCCGCCAGAAGCGCGACGAGGCCGAGTCGCTGTATCCGGTGGCTACCGAACCGGAGTCCGAGGCCGCCCCGCGCCCGGGGCCGGCCAGGCCGGGCGCGCCCCGTCCCGGTTCCTCGCGCGGCGGCCTCTTCAGCCGCCGCTGAGTCGACCGGCCAGGGCCCCTCGGCGCCCACGACACCGCGAACCGTCCTCGGCACCCGTCCCGGAGAACTAGAATCGGTTCCAGTTTCAGGATCGGACCGTGAGGACGGGGAACTGCCATGAGCGCCAGGCACGAGGTCGAGCGACCCCGACTCGAGGGCACGATCGCGGTACGTGACGGTCGGCGGATGGGCTTCGCCACCTTCGGTACGCCGCACGGGCGGCCGGTCTTCTGGCTGCACGGCACGCCCGGGGCGCGGCGGCAGATCCCGGTCGAGGCGCGCGCGCTGGCCGACCAGCACGACCTGCGGATCATCGGCCTGGACCGGCCCGGCATCGGGTCCTCCACGCCGCACGTCTACCGGGACATCCTCGACTGGACCGGCGATCTCGAGATCATCGCCGACACGCTCGGGCTCGACACCTTCCACGTCATCGGGCTCTCCGGCGGTGGCCCGTACACGCTCGCCGCGAGCGCGGCGATGCCGGACCGAGTCCTCGGACTGGAGGTCATCGGGGGCGTCGCGCCCACCGTGGGTCCCGACGCCATCGGCGGGGGTCTCGTGCAGGTGGCGATCCCGTTCGCGCCGCTGGTCGCGGCCGGCCGCGTGCCGATCAGCATCGGGCTCACCGCGGCCATCCGGGTGGTCAAGCCGTTTGCCGGGGCCGGCCTGGAGCTCTATCGCGTCGTCCAACCTGAAGGGGACAGGCGACTGTTGGGGCGCCCGGAGTTCAAGGCGATGTTCCTCGACGACCTGCTCAACGGCAGCCGGCGCCAGATCAGCGCGCCGCTGTCCGACCTGCTGCTGTTCACCCGGGACTGGGGCTTCCGGCTCGAGGACGTCAAGGCGCCCGTTCGTTGGTGGCACGGCGACGCGGACCACATCATCCCCTTCGCGCACGGCGAGCACTGCGTCTCGCGACTGCCGCACGCGGAACTGTTCACCATGCCGGGGGAGAGCCACCTGGGTGGGCTCGGGATGGCCGAGGAGATCCTCCACGGGCTGCTCGGGGAGGCGGACGACTGAGTCCACACCCCCTCCGCGCGTGTCCTGGGCAGCGCGGACTCGTTGGGCTAGCGTGAAGAACGCGTGGCTTGGGGGCCGCGCCGTCGACCAAACGCCGCAATCGGGGGAACACCATGAGAAGGTCCGCTGTCGCTCTGCTCGCCCTGGTAGCCGCGATGGCGGGGCTGACACTCGTGCCCTCGTCGGCGCTGGCGACCTACCCCGGCGACGACGGTCGGATCGCCTTCGTGCGCGGCACGCAGATCTGGTCCATCGGTCCGGCGGGTGCGACGCCGAAGCGGCTCACCTCCGCCGGGCGCAACACCCGTCCGGAGTGGTCGCCGGACGGACGACGGATCGCCTTCCTGCGCACCACCGCGGCCGGCACCGACGTCTGGGTGATGCGCGGTGACGGTGCAAACCAGCGCCGCGTGACCACCACCGGCGATGCCACCGCGGCCCCGACCTGGTCCGCCGACGGGACCACGCTGGCCTTCGGCAAGGCGGGTGCTCTGGCGTTCGTGTCGGCGATCGCGCCGTTCGGGGACCCGATCGTGCCCGACGTGCCGCAGCGCGAGTGCGGCGATCCCTGCACCTTCGACGACGCCTACCCCCTCAGCGTCGACAAGCACCTGGCCTGGTCTCCCGACGGCACCACCATCGCGGTGTTCAACCACTCCTCCGGTCAGTTCGACGACGCGCTGTACGCCTACGACGTGGCCGACGGCACCGCGACCGCCATCGCCCTGTCCGGTGCGTTCTGCTGCGGCTTCGAGCAGTGGCTCGACCTGAACTGGACCCCCGACGGCACGTTGGTCTACACGTTGCTCGACAGCGGCATCGGCGGCGGCGGTCCGGACGTGAAGACGATCGAGGCGCCCGGGTTCGCCACGCAGTCCGGTGACCTCATGCCCGCTCCGTCGCCGACCGGCACGCGGATGGCGTTCACCGTCTACACCGACGGCGTTCCCACGGTCTACGTCGCCCGCGCCGACGGCACCGGGCGTCGCGCGCTGACGATCGGGTTCGCCCCCGACTGGCGCCGCCGAGTCGGCTGAGCGCCGCACACGCTCCATCCCGCCCGGCGGTGCGGGGCTGACCGCCGCTGGCAACGCGAGGCAGACTGGCTCGGTGAGCACCTTCCAGACCGTGCACGAGCCCCTTGAGCCCCGCGACGTCCTGCTGGGGCGCACCACCCACGTACGGCGGATCCTGCCGCACAAGGTGCGCCGGATGATCGGCGCGTGGTGCTTCCTCGACCATTACGGCCCCGACCTGATCCACGAGGTCGGCGGCATGTGGGTGCCTCCCCACCCGCACACCGGGCTCCAGACGGTCACGTGGCTGTTCGAGGGGCTGGGACGGCACACCGACAGCCTCGGCTCCGACCAGCTCATCCGCCCGGGCCAGCTCAATGTGATGACCGCCGGCCACGGCATCTGCCACGCCGAGGTCTCACCGTCCGACGCTCCCGACGTGCTGCACGGCATCCAGCTCTGGGTCGCGCTGCCGGACGCGGTGCGCGACACCACGCCCCCGTCCTTCGTCCACCTGGGTGACCTCCCCACCTGGACCGCGGGGGAGGCGCGGGTGCGGCTCTTCGTCGGTGAGCTCGACGGGCGCCGCAGCGAGGCGCCGGCCTTCACGCCCCTGGTCGGCGCCGAGGTCACGCTGCCCGGCGGCAGCGCCACCACGCTGCCGCTGCGCGAGGACTTCGAGTACGGCGTGCTCGCCGTCGGCGCCCAGGTGCGCGTCGACGGCATCCCGGTGGAGCCCACCGGGATGGCGTTCCTGGGCTGCGGCCGGCACGAACTCACCCTGGAGGCGCCGGACGACGACGCGATCGTGGTGCTGCTGGGCGGCGAGCCGTTCGAGGAGGAGCTGGTGATGTGGTGGAACTTTATCGGCCGCAGCCACGAGGAGATCGTCGCGATCCGTGACGCATGGAACGGGGCCGGGGTGCACGACGTACCGGAACGTTTCGGACACGTGGCCGACTTCCCGGGCGATCGGCTGCTGGCTCCGCCGATGCCGAACACGCGGCTCAAGGCCCGGGGGCGGACGTCGTCGTGACCATGTCCGGAATGGGCTAGTTACTTTTGGTGTTCCTGTGGTCAATGCGGCGTGTGTGCCGCATACTTGGAATTGGGACAACTGCATACGACTGCTGCGGCCGCGACTGATGGTCCGAAACGAGATCGCTGGGGAAGGCGTACCTCGACGCCGGATCAACAGGAGGCCAGACGCAGCATGGTTACTTCACGACACGCGACCCGAGGCGTCATCTACGTGCACTCGGCGCCGTCCGCGTTGTGCCCGCACATCGAGTGGGCGCTCGGCGGGGTGCTGGGCAATGCGGTCAGCCTGGAGTGGACGCCTCAGCCTGCCCAGGCGGGGACCTACCGGGCCGAGTACTCCTGGCTGGGCGAGGCCGGCACCGCCGCCGCCATCGCCTCTGCGCTGCGCGGCTGGAACCACCTGCGCTTCGAGATCACCGAGGAGCCGACTCAGGCCACCGAGGGGTCGCGCTACTCCTACACCCCCGAGCTCGGCGTCTTCCACGCCGTGACCGGTCTGCACGGCGACATCCTGATCCCCGAGGACCGGCTCAAGGCCGCCGTGGTCAAAGCAGCGCTGGGGGAGACCACGCTGGACACCGAGATCGACCGCCTGCTCGGCAAGCCGTGGGACGACGAGCTGGAGACGTTCCGGCACGCCGGCGACGGCGCCCCGGTGCGCTGGCTCCACCAGGTCGTCTGAGGGCGCCTAGCCTCGCAACTCGCGCTCCCACGGGGTGGGGAACGAGGGCACCACCGGCTGGCCTCCCAGGCGCTCCGTCCACCGCTCGACCTGCTCGTCGATCGCGCGCACCGCCTCCGCGCCGCGATCGACGCCCAGCCGGACCCGGACGCGACCGTCCGCGCTCGTGCTCCAGGCGCCGACGACCTCGCCACGCCACCACACCGTGGGACCGATGTTGCCGTTGCGGTCGTAGAGCGGCGTGGAGTCCTCGGGGAGGAACCAGTCCCGGTCCTTCCACCCCATCGGGGTGGGATCCAGAGCGGGCAGCAGCGTGGCCACGGATCGTGGCTCCGTCGTGTCGGTCTCCGCGTCGTCGGCCAGCACGTACGCCGAGCCGACGTCGACCACGTCGAGCGCCGCGAGCGCGGCGCGGGTCACGCCCAGCGGCCACCCGGTCCACCAGGCGACGTCGCGCTCGGTCGCCGGACCGAACGCCCGCAGGTAGCGTGCGACGAGTTCGGCCCGGGCCTGCGGAGTCGGGGTGGTCGGCAGCCCGTCGGGCCACCACGCCTCACCGAGCTCCCAGGTGTGCTGCCGGGAGGTCCATCCGCCGAGCGGTCGCGAACGCACCAGCCTGCCCTCGGTGGCCATCAGGGTGAGGATCTGGGTCGTCAGGGTGCGGCGTACGTCGTAGGCCTTGTCGGTCGTGGGGATCAGGGCCGTGCGCAGGCCCGGCACGGCCGCACCGAGCTCCGCGCCGCTGGCGGTCCCGCGTCCCCGGAGCGCGTCCTCGACCGCCGACTCCACCGAGGCGAGCCAGCCGCCGATGTCCTCAGGCACGGGCGGCTCGGTGGGCAGCCGGCCGAGCTCGCCGATGATCCGCTTGCGGATGGTGGCCGCGACGTCGAGGGCGGCGCCCTGGTGCACGACCGGGACGTCCTCGCGAGGCACGACGAAGAGGGTGCGGCGCATCCCCATCATCCGGACGAGATCGCGGCGCACGTAGAGCGCTTCGGAGACGTCCTCGAGATCGGCCCGGGCGCACCGTGCCAGGGCGGACAGGTAGACCGTCGCCGGGTCGCTGGCGTGCAGGCACACCACCGCGCGGGCCGCGTCGACCAAGCTCGGGGCATCGCCGGCCAGGTGGTGGCGGCGCAGCAGGCGCGCGCGCCGGTGAACCGGGGTCAGGAGATCCATGACCCCGGTTCTACCGGTTGGCTCAGACGCTCTTGAAACAGATCGCCACGTTGTGGCCGCCGAAGCCGAACGAGTTGTTCAGCGCGGCGATGTCGCCCTCGGGCAGGGACCGGGTGGTCGAGGCCAGATCGAGGCCGACGTCCTCGGGGTCCTCGAGGTTGATCGTGGCCGGCACGGTGCGGTTCTTCAGCGCCAGCACGGTCGCCACCGACTCCAGAGCGCCGGCCGCGCCCAGCAGGTGGCCGGTCATCGACTTGGTCGAGGTGACGACGACGCCCGAGGCCGCCTCGCCCAGAGCCTGGCGGATCGCCAGCGCCTCGGCGACGTCGCCCTGGGGGGTGGAGGTCGCGTGGGCGTTGATGTGTACGACGTCGGCCGGGTCGAGACCCGACTCGCGCAGCGCCATCTTCATGGCCCGGGTGGCGCCCAGACCCGCCGGGTCCGGCTGCGCGATGTCGTGGGAGTCGGCGGTGATGCCGGCTCCGGCGACCTCGGCGTACACCTGCGCGCCGCGGGCGGTGGCGTGCGCCTCGGACTCGAGCACCAGGACGGCGGCGCCCTCGCCCATGACGAAGCCGTCGCGGCCCTTGTCCCACGGACGCGAGGCCGCAGCCGGGTCGTCGTTGCGCTTGGACAGCGCCATCATGTTGCCGAAGGCAGCCATCGGGAGCACGTGGATCGCCGCCTCGGTGCCGCCGACGACCACGACATCGGCGCGGCCGAGGCGGATCAGATCGACGCCGAGGGCGATCGCCTCGTTGCCCGACGCGCAGGCCGAGACGGGGGTGTGCACGCCGGCCTTCGCCCCGATCGCCAGGCCGATCGCGGCCGCGGGGCCGTTCGGCATCAACATCGGGATGGCCAGCGGCGACACGCGACGCGGGCCCTTCTGCAGCAGGGCGTCGTAGTTGGAGAGCAGGGTGGTGACCCCGCCGATGCCCGACGCCATCGCCACGGCGAGCCGCTCGGGCTCGACGGCGGCGCCGGGGTTCTCCTCGGAGCCGGCGAAACCTGCGTCGGCCCACGCCTCCAGGGCCGCGACCATGGCGAGCTGGCCGGAGCGGTCCATCCGGCGGGCCTTGACCCGGTCGAGGACGGCGGTGGGCTCGACGGCGATCTCGGCGCCGATCTGGGTGCCGAGGTCCTCGATCCAGTCGTGCTTGAGCACGTCGACGCCGGACTGCCCGGCCAGGAGAGCGGCCCAGGTGGAGGGGACGTCACCGCCGACCGGGGAGGTGGCCCCCAGTCCGGTGACGAGGACACGGGTGGTGGTCATCTTTGCTCCTCAGGAGGCAGGGGTCTCGCGGGGGGAATCGGGGGTGGACCGCAGGGCCGGCTGATGAGGGAGGGAAGCCGGCCCTGCGGCCCACGAGGGTGCCCGAGATCAGGCCTGGGCGGTCTCGATGAAGCTGACGGCGTCGCCCACGGTCTTGAGGTTCTTGACCTCGTTGTCGGGGATGCGAACGCCGAACTTCTCCTCGGCGGCGACGACGATCTCGACCATCGAGAGCGAGTCCACGTCGAGGTCGTCCACGAAGGACTTGTCCAGGGCGACGTCGTCGGCGGCCACGCCGGCGATCTCTTCGACGATGGCGGCGAGGTCAGCGAGGATGTCAGCGGTTGCCACGGCGGGCTCCTTCTGTTGGTTGGGTACTGCTTCGGTTGGTGGGGAGGTCCGGGCGACAGTGCCCGGGGTTCACAGCCCGGGGGCTGCGGGATCTGGAGGAGGTTACGGCACGTTGACGACCTGGGCGGCGTACGCCAGGCCCGCGCCGAAGGCGATCATCAGGGCCTTGTCGCCGCTCTTGGCCTGGCCGTCCTCGACGAGGCGGGCCAGGGCCAGCGGGATCGAGGCGGCCGAGGTGTTGCCCTGCTCGGCGATGTCGCGTGCGACCGCGACCCGGTCGGGGAGCTTGAGGGCCCGGACCATCGCGTCAGTGATGCGCATGTTCGCCTGGTGCGGGACGAAGACGTCGAGGTCGTCGACGGTCAGCCCGGCCTTGTCGAGGGTCGCCTGTGCGATCTTGGGGACCTCGAAGGCCGCCCACCGGAACACCGCGTTGCCCTGCATGGTCAGGTGCGGCATGCGGGGAGCGTCGGAGTCGAGAACGTCACGCCAGTCGTCGCGGGAGCGGATCAGGTCGAACTGCTCGCCGTCGGAGCCCCACACGACCGGGGTGATCTCCTCGGTGTCCGAGGGACCCACGACGACCGCGCCGGCGCCGTCGGCGAAGATGAAGGCGGTGCCGCGGTCGGTCATGTCGGTGATGTCGGAGAGGCGTTCCACTCCGATCACCAGGACGTACTTCGCGCTGCCGCCGCGGACCATGTCGTTGGCCAGCGCGACACCGTGGCAGAAGCCCGCGCACGCCGCGCTGATGTCGAAGGCCGCCGGACGGTTCAGGCCGAGCTCGTGCGCGATCGCGGTCGCGACGGCGGGGGTCTGCATCAGGTGCGAGACGGTGGCCACGATGACCGCGTCGATCTGCTGGGCGTCGATGCCCGCTTGGGCGATCGCGTCCCGGGAGGCCGACACCGACATCATCTGGACGGTCTCGTCCTCGGTCGCGAAGCGGCGGCTGCGGATGCCGGAACGCTGCTGGATCCACTCGTCGGAGGAGTCGATCGCCTCCACCACGTCGGCGTTGGGCACCACGCGGCTGGGGCGGTAGACGCCGAGGCCGAGCAGGCGGGCGTAGCGGGGACTGTCGCTGGTCATCAGGCTCCCTGGGTCTGGGGCAGGGTGGGTTCGCCGGACTGCTGCGGCAGGGCGGCGGCGCCGTGTTCGGCCACGAAGGCGAGGGCGCCCTCGAGGTCCTCGGGCGTCTTGAGGGCGAAGGTGGCCACGCCCTTGAGGCCACGCTTGGCGATCCCGGTCAGCGTGCCGGCCGGGGTGAGTTCGAGGAGGCCGGTGACACCGAGGTCCGCCATCCGCTCCATGCACAGGTCCCACCGCACCGGGCGGGCGATCTGCGCGACGATCCGGTCCAGGACCTCGGTGCCGTCGGTGACGGTCTCGCCGTCGCGGTTGGAGATCACCGGCACGGCGGGGGTGTGCGTCACAGTCTCGGCGGCGATCGCGGCGAGGACGTCGACGGCGGGAGCCATGTGATGGGTGTGGAACGCGCCGGCCACCGAGAGCGGCACCAGGCGGGCGCGGGCCGGCGGGGCCTCGGCGAGCGTCGCGAGCTGCTCGACGGTGCCGGCGGCGACGATCTGGCCGGGGCCGTTGTCGTTGGCCGGGGTCACCCCGGCGGCCTCCAGTGCGGCGAGGACCTCCTCGCGCACGCCGCCGAGGATCGCGGTCATGCTCGTGGGGGTGACGGCGGCCGCCTCGGCCATCGCGCGCCCACGCTCGCGCACCAGCACCATCGCGTCCTCGGCGCCGACCGCGCCGCTGAGAGCCGCGGCCGCGATCTCGCCGACGCTGTGTCCCGACACGGCCCCGGCCGCCGACACGGGCAGCTCCAGGCCGGTCGCGATCGCCGCGGCCACCAGGAGCGGCTGCGCGATGGCGGTGTCACGGATGGTGTCCGCGTCGGCCTCGGTGCCGTAGTGGACGAGGTCCAGGTCGGCCGCGGTGGCGAGCGAGGTCAGGCGGTCGGCGAAGCTGGGGAGCTCCAGCCACGGCGCGAGGAAGCCGGGGGTCTGGGCACCCTGTCCGGGAGCGACGATGACGAGCATGACTCCACTGTGCGCCACCGGCGAGGGCATCTCGCCTCGGATGGTCACGAAGATTCCGGGCGGGATTTTGGAGGGTTCCTACAACGCGTCGCTCTCCGACGGCGTCTCCCCGCTCAATCGGCCGAGCACGACGGCCAGCCGCAGGGTGAAGGCGTGGCGCGCATCACTCGGGGTCAGCCCGGTGGCTTCGGCGACCCGCTTCAACCGGTAGCGGACGGTGTTGGGGTGCACGAAGAGGACGCGGGCGGTGCCCTCGATCGACCCGCCCTGGTCCAGGAAGGTGATCAGCGTCTCCAGCACGCCCGGACCGCTGGTGGCGAGCGGACCGTAGACCCGGGTGACGAGATCCTGGCGGGCCAGAGGATCTCCGGCGACGGCGCGTTCGGCCAGCAGGTCGTCACTGGTGACGGGTTCGGGGGCGGTGGGCCACCCGGCGGCGGCCCGGTGTCCGGCCAGCGCGGCCGCTGCTGAGACGTGGGCGTGCGTCAGGTCCGGGACGACCGTCCCGACGACCACCGGTCCTACTCCGAAGTAGGGGGCGACCAGGGCTCCAGCTTTGTCCGGATTCGACACACCGCCGACGACGGCGACCAGCAGGTCCCCCTGCACCGAGCCCAGCGCCTCCAACCCACCGACCCGCGCTGCCCGGCGTACGTCGTCGACGAGGGTCTCCCGGGCCCGACCGGACTCCGCGTCGGGGGCGGGGCCGACCACGACCACGACGTGCCCCAGGTCGTTCCAGCCCAGCGCGCTGGCGCGCGAGCGGACCGTGTCGTCGGGTTCGCCGCGCAGCACGCTGTCGACCAGGAGCGCCTCCAGGCGCGCGTCCCACGCGCCCCGGACCTCGGCGGCGTGGGCGTAGACGTCGGCGGAGGCGAAGGCCAGTTCGCGGCCGTAGCGCAGCATCGACTCCCGGACCTCGGCGGCGTGCTCGGGGGAGACGGCCTCGGCGAGGTCGTGCTCGGCCACCTCGAGGCTGAGCCGGATCATCGCCACCGTCTGTTGGAGCGTGATCACCCCGGCCAGGGAACGGGGCGCCTCGCCGAACACCTCGGCCGACAGCGGCGGCGGTGGACGCGAGGGGTCGCGGTACCACGCGATGTAGGTGTTGTAGCCGGCCTGCAGGATCATCCCGATCCAGGCCCGGTGCTCGGCGGGGAGCTCGCGGAACCACGGCATCTCCCGGTCCATCCGAGCCAGGGACGTCTTGGTGAGGTCCCCGACGGCCCGGCGCATCTGCCGGGCCACCACAGCGCGGCGGCGGGCGGCAGCCAGGGGAGTGTCCGTGGCGCCGGCCTCCGCGGTGTCAGGCGTGACGTCGGCTCCGGTGTCGCTCGAGGCCGGCGGAGCCTCGGAACCAGGCGCGGACATGGGCCCACTCTACGAGGCCGGAAGCGGGAACCGGGACAACTGGCACAGGTCAACGTGATCTGCACCATGCGGACAGGTCGTTGGCGACAACAGGTATCGGACGGCAGGATGTGACATGAACCCGAGTTCTCCGGGGGCTGAACGTGCGGGGCCGGGTTCCCGCAGAAAGGGGACGGCCGACGATGACCGACCCGTTCGAGGTGCAGTTCGCGACGATCCATGGCCACCGCCGTGCCTACGTCAAGGCCGGCACCGGTCCCGCGCTGCTTCTCCTGCACGGCATGGCCTGCGACCACACCACGTGGTCCCCGGTGATGCGTGAGCTCGCCAAGCGTTACACCGTGATCGCCCCCGACCTGCTCGGGCACGGCCTGTCCGACAAGCCGCGGGCGGACTACAGCGTGGGCGGCTACGCCAACGGCATGCGTGACCTGCTCACCTACCTGGGCATCGACCGCGCCACCGTGGTCGGGCACAGCCTGGGCGGCGGCGTCGCCATGCAGTTCGCCTACCAGTACCCCGAGCGCACCGAGCGGATGATCCTCGTCGCGCCCGGCGGACTGGGCCGTGAGGTCACCCCGGCTATCCGCGCGGTCACCCTGCCCGGCTTCCACTCGGTGATGACCGTGGTCACCGCTCCCGGCGTACGCCAGGTCACCACCGGCGCCCTGCGCACCGTGGCACGCATCGACAACCCCGCGCTGCGCGACCTCGCCGAGATTGCCGGGATCATCGAGGCGCTGCACGACCCCCGGGCGCGGCGCGCCCTGCAGCACGTGGTGCGGGCGTGCGTGGACCTGCGCGGTCAGATCATCTCGATGAGCGACCGGGCCTACCTGACCCAGGCGATGCCGATGTGCGTGATCTGGGGCGACAGCGACCCGGTGATCCCGACCAAGCACGCCGAGAACGTACGGCGGCTCGCCAAGACCGCGAAGGTCAAGATCATTCCGGGCTCGGGCCACTTCCCCCACAAGGACCAGCCCGAGCAGTTCGTGCGGATCGTCAACCAGTTCATCCGCACCAGCGACCCCGCCGTGCACCACCGTGGCAAGTGGCGGGCGCTGCTCAAGGCCGGTGCCCCCGCCGGTGTGGTCATTCCCGACAGCCGCGTAGTCACGATCGCCTGAGGCCCGGTTGTTCCCTCCTGGAAGGGTGGGGACATGGACACCGGGGGGATGGACAGCAGGGGACAGGTCGACCTTGGCGCCGAGGTGCGGCGTGCCGTACGCCGGCGACCGGCGGTGGTCGCGGGCTGCCGCGACGCCGACGGCGGCACGTCCGTGGCGGGACTCGGCGATCCCGGGCGGCCCGACGGTGGTCCTGCCGACGGTCGGACCCTGTTCGAGATCGGCTCGATCACCAAGGTCGTCACGAGCCTGCTGCTCGCCGACGCACACCTGCGCGGGGAGGTGGCGCTCGACATGCCGCTGCAGGAGGCCCTGGGGCCGTCGTGGCACGTCCCGTCCCGTGACGGGGAGCCGATCCGGCTGTGGCATCTGGCGACCCACACCGCCGGGCTCCCGCGGCTGCCGATGTCCGCTGCGGAGGTCCTGAGGCTCACCGTGCGACGCGACCCCGACCCGTACGCCCGGCTCGGTCTCGAGGACCTGCGGCGCGCCCTGGCGGGAGCCCGCTTGCGTCGCCGCCCGGGGACGGGCCGGCTGCACTACTCGAACTTCGGGGCGGGTCTTCTGGGCGAGGCACTGGTGGTGGCGACCGGCGCCCCCGACTACGCCGCCCTGGTGGCCGAGCGGGTCACCGGGCCGCTCCGTCTCGCGGACACGGTCGTCACCCCGACCCCGGAGCAGTCCGCGCGCACCGCCCAGGGGCACACACGCCGAGGTCGGCCCACCGCCGCATGGACCTTCCCGACCCTGGCCGGGGCGGGCGCGCTGCGCTCCACCGTCGAGGACCTGCTGGCCTTCGCCGCGGCGTACGTCGAGGAGGACCACCCGCTGGCCGAGGCGATGGCGCTGACGCGGCGCAGCCACGGCGTACCGGGGATCGGTCTGGGCTGGATGCTCGCCGATGGGCGCGGTGGAGCGATGGCGTGGCACAACGGCGGCACCGGCGGCTTCCGGTCGTTCCTGGGGATCCGGCGCGACGACGGCGGCGCCGCGGCGGTGCTGACCAACAGCGCGCGGGGCGTCGACTTCACCGGGCTTCGGCTCCTCGCCCGAGGCTGAGCCGAACTCCCCACGAAAAACTGGTGCTCCCCATGCGCTGCAGCACGTGGGGAGCACCAGTTTCACAGGTGAACATGGGGTTCCGGCGGGGGAGTGACCCAGCCGACCGGCCCCGGAACCTCAGGCGTCGCCGCCCTCCTGGAGGACACCACGGGTGGCCGTGGGGTCGTCGATCCGGTACTTCTCGAACGCGGCCTGGACGGTCTCCCGCTTGATCTCACCGCGATCGGCGAGGGCGGCCAGGGCCTGGACGACGACCGACTCGGCGTCGACGTGGAAGTAGCGCCGTGCGGCGGGACGGGTGTCGGCGAAGCCGAAGCCGTCGGTGCCCAGGGCGTGGTAGTCGCCGGGGACCCACTTGGCGATCTGGTTCTGCACCGCGCGCATGAAGTCGCTGACCGCGACGAACGGGCCGGACGCACCGGACAGCTTGTCGGTGACGTACGGCGTGCGGGCGGCCTCGCCGGGGTGCAGCAGGTTCCACTCCTCGGTGGCGACCGCCTCGCGGGCCAACTCGTTCCACGAGGTGACCGACCAGGTCTCGGCGGCCACACCCCACTCCTCGGCCAGCATCTGCTGGGCCTTGAGGATCCAGGGGAAGCCGACGCCGGAGGCCAGGAGCTGCACCTTCGGAGCGTCCGCGGGGAGGCCGGCAGGAGCGTCGCCGTACTTGTAGAGGCCCTTGAGGAGACCGTCGACGTCGAGGTTCTCCGGCTCCTTGGGCTGCTGGGTCGGCTCGTTGTAGACGGTGATGTAGAAGATCACGTCCTCGCCGTGCGGGTGGGCCTCGGTCGAGCCGTACATCCGCTCCAGGCCGGAGCGCATGATGTGCGCGACCTCGTGCGCCATCGCCGGGTCGTAGTGCACGACCGCGGGGTTGGTCGCCGCGAGCAGCGGGGAGTGGCCGTCGGCGTGCTGGAGCCCCTCTCCGGTCAGCGTGGTGCGACCGGCGGTGGCGCCGATGAGGAAGCCCTTGCCGAGCATGTCGGCCATCGCCCAGATCGAGTCGCCGGTCCGCTGGAACCCGAACATCGAGTAGAAGATGTAGAACGGGATCATGTGCTCGCCGTGGGTGGAGTACGCCGTGGCCGCCGCGATGGTGGAGCCCATCGCGCCCGCCTCGGAGATGCCCTCGTGGAGCAGCTGCCCCTGGGTGGACTCCTTGTAGGCCAGCAGCAGCTTGCGGTCGACGGCCTCGTAGGTCTGCCCGTGCGGGTTGTAGAGCTTCGCGGTGGAGAACATCGAGTCCATGCCGAAGGTGCGGAACTCGTCCGGCGCGATCGGCACGATCCGGGGGCCGATCTCCGGGTCCTTCATCCACTTGGAGAGCAACCGCACGGTGGCCATCGTGGTCGCGATGGCCTGCTTGCCCGAGCCCTGCTTGAGCTCGGCGTACACCGGGTCGCCGGGCAGCTTGAGCGGGGTGGCGCGCACGACCCGGCTGGGCAGCGAGCCGCCGAGCTGGTTGCGTCGCTCCATCAGGTACTCGACCTCGGCGGAGGCGGCCCCGGGGTGGAAGAACGGTGCGGTTCCGGTCTTCTCGTAGTGCTCGTCGATGTCGCGGTCGCTCATCGGCAGGTAGAGCCGGTCGCGGTACTTCTTGACGTTGTCGAGGGTCAGCTTCTTCATCTGGTGGGTGGCGTTCCTGCCCTCCAGAGAGTCGATCGTCCAACCCTTGATGGTCTTGGCCAGGATCACGGTCGGCTGACCGACGTGCCGGGTGGCCGCGTCGAACGCCGCGTAGACCTTGCGGTAGTCATGACCGCCGCGGGGGAGTTTGCGGATCTGGTCGTCGGTCATGTGCTCGACCATCTTGCGCAGGCGCGCGTCCCCGCCGAAGAAGTTCTCGCGGATGTACTCGCCGGTCTCGGTGGTGTAGGTCTGGAACTGCCCGTCGGGGGTCGAGTTCATCTTGTTGACCAGCACCCCGTCGACGTCACGGGCCAGCAGCGGGTCCCACTCGCGACCCCACACGACCTTGATGACGTTCCACCCGGCGCCGCGGAAGTTGGCCTCGAGCTCCTGGATGATCTTGCCGTTGCCGGTGACCGGCCCGTCGAGCTGCTGGAGGTTGCAGTTGACGACCCAGGTGAGGTTGTCGAGTTCCTCGCGCGCGGCGATCCGGATGGCGCCGAGCGACTCGGGCTCGGCCATCTCACCGTCGCCGAGGAACGCCCAGACGTGCTGCTGGCTGGTGTCCTTGATGCCGCGGTTCTGCAGGTAGCGGTTGAACCGCGCCTGGTAGATCGAGTGGATGCCGGTCAGGCCCATGGAGACCGTGGGGAACTCCCAGAAGTCCGGCATGAGCCGCGGGTGCGGGTACGACGAGAGGCCGGCACCCGGGCCGTGCTGGACCTCCTGGCGGAAGTGCAGGAGCTGCTGCTCGGTGAGCCGGCCCTCGAGGAAGGCGCGGGCGTAGATGCCGGGGGAGGCGTGGCCCTGGATGAAGACCTGGTCGCCGCCGCCGGGATGGTCCTTGCCGCGGAAGAAGTGGTTGAAGCCGACCTCGTAGAGCGAGGCCGAGGACTGGTAGGTCGCGATGTGCCCGCCGACCTCGAGGCCCTTGCGGTTGGCGTTGGAGACCATGATCGCGGCGTTCCACCGGATGAAGGCGCGCAGGCGGCGCTCGATCTCCTCGTCACCGGGGAACCAGGGTTCGCGCTCGGGCGGGATGGTGTTGATGTAGTCGGTGCTGCGCAGGGCGGGCACGCCGACCTGCTTCTCGCGCGAGCGCTCGAGCAGCTTGAGCATGACGTAGCGGGCGCGTTCGCGGCCGCGCTCGTCGATCAGCTCGTCCAGGGAGTCCAACCACTCACGGGTCTCGTCAGGGTCGATGTCGGGGAGCTGGGTCGGAAGGCCCTCGTGGATGACCGAAGGCCGATCAGGTGTGCGTTCTTCTGGAGTAGCCACCCGCCTATCCTGTCAGTCGCGCGAAGTACTAGCGAGTAGTGCCGGCAACCTGCCCAGGACCCTCCCGGAGCGGGGCGAATCGGACTTGTGGTTGCAGGGCGGGCGTCGATCCGCTGGACTAGGCCCGGAAATCTTCGTGCGCGGGACCGGCCCGCGCACCGGGTGGTTGGAGGCACGGGACCGTGAGCGCGACGTCGGGTGGGGCGGACACCACCAACGCAGGGGTGCGAATGGGCTTCGGCCCGGGGACCGTCGTGCAGGAGCTGGGGTGGGACGAGGACGTCGACGACGCCCTGCGCGTCCAGATCGAGGACACCGTCGACGGTGACCTCGTCGACGGCGACTACGGCAATGTCGTGGACGCCGTCATGCTCTGGTGGCGCGACGGCGACGGGGACCTGGTCGACGCCCTGATGGACTCCCTGACCGACCTCGCCTCGGGCGGGGTGGTCTGGCTGCTGACCCCCAAGGTCGGCCGTCCCGGCACGGTGGACGCCGCCGACGTCACCGAGGCGGCCCCGATCGCGGGACTGGCGATCACCACCACCGCGGCGGTCAGCCGCGACTGGACCGCGACGCGACTGGCCGCCCCCAAGACGGCCCCTCGGTGACCGCGCCGACGATGCGCGACAAGGCCACGGCCGTGGTGTCGCAGAACGTCACCCGCGCCAAGGTCCTCGCCGGGAGCGGGATCGTCCGGCCGTACTCCCCGGCGGTGCTGGCCAAGATGGCCAAGACGGTGCTGTCGTGGGGCGTCGGCCCCGCGGGCGGGTTCCAGGCCCTCGCGCTGCGCAACCCCAACGGCGTCGGCCTGATCGACGAGATCGGGCCGCTGACCAACCTCGAGATCGACCAGCGCGCCACCGCGCTGGCGGACTCCCTGCGTCGCCAGGGGGTACGTCCCGGCGACGGCGTCGCGGTGATGTGCCGCAACCACCGCGGTTTCCTCGACGCCACCCTGGCCGCGGCGAAACTCGGCGCGGACATCCTCTACCTCAACACCGCCTTCGCCGGCCCACAACTGGTCGAGGTGCTCGAGCGCGAGGGGCCGCGCGTCGTCGTCTACGACGCCGAGTTCTCCGGGCTGCTGGCCCCGGCCGAGGGGATCGAGCGGGTCCTGGCCTGGACCGACCCGGACACCGACACCCAGGGCCTGCCCACGGTGGAGGACCTGATCGCCCGGGGCTCGGTCACCGCCACGCTCGAGGTGCCGCCGAAGCAGAGCCGGATCGTGATCCTCACCTCCGGCACCACCGGCACGCCCAAGGGCGCCCCGCGCAGTGAGGCCGGGGTCGACGCCGCGGTCGCGCTCCTGTCGCGGATGCCGCTGCGGCGCGGCTGGACCACGCACATCGCGGCGCCGCTGTTCCACACCTGGGGTTGGGCGCACCTCGCGCTGGCGATGCTCCTGGACTCCACGGTCGTCGTACGGCGCCGTTTCGATCCCGAGGACTGCCTGCGCACGATCGTGGACCAGCGCTGCGACTCCGTCGTGGTCATCCCGGTGATGCTCCAGCGGATCCTGCAACTGCCGCAGGAGACGCTCGACTCCTACGACCTCTCCCGGGTCAAGGTCGTGGCCTCCTCCGGCTCGGCGCTGCCCGGCGACCTGAGCACCGAGTGGATGGACCAGTTCGGCGAGAACCTCTACAACATCTACGGCTCGACCGAGGTCGCCTACGCCACGATCGCTACGCCCGAGGACCTCCGCGCCGCCCCGGGCACGGCGGGCAAGCCCCCGCACGCCACGGTCGTGCGGCTCTACGACGTCAACGACAAGCCGGTCGGTCCCGGGGAGACCGGACGAATCTTCGTCGGCAACGGGCTGCTCTTCGAGGGCTACACCGGCGGTGGCGGCAAGGCCATGATCGACGGACTGATGTCGTCCGGTGACGTCGGGCGCTTCGACGCCGACGGCCGGCTCTTCGTGGAGGGCCGCGACGACGAGATGATCGTCTCCGGCGGCGAGAACGTCTTTCCCAAGGAGATCGAGGACTGCCTGACCCGGCACGAGGACGTCGTCGAGGCCGCCGCGGTCGGGGTCGACGACGCCGAGTTCGGCAAGCGCCTGCGGGCGTTCGTGGTGCGCCGCGAGGGCTCGACGGTCACCGAGGACGAGCTCAAGGACTTCGTGAAGGCGAACCTGGCCCGCTTCAAGACGCCGCGCGAGATCGTGTTCATGGACGAGCTCCCGCGTAACGCGACCGGCAAGCTGCTCAAGCGCGACCTCGACCACTCGTGAGCATGCCGATCCCGACCCGGGCGCCCGGCCCGGGCGACGTCGCACCGGACTTCACGCTGCGCGACCAGTTCGGCCGGGAGACCACCCTCAGCGAGCTGCGCGGCGTCCGGGAGGCGCTGGTGGTCTTCTACCCGTTCGCCTTCAGCCGCGTCTGCACCGGGGAGCTCGCGGCCCTGGCGGCGGCGTGGACCGACCTCGACGCGGACGGCCTCGCCGTCCTCGGGGTCTCGTGCGACCCGATGTTCGCGCTGCGGGCCTTCGCCGAGGCCGACGGCATCGAGTTCCCGCTGCTCTCGGACTTCTGGCCGCACGGGGCGGTGGCCACGGCGTACGGCGTGTTCGACGATCGCGCGGGCTGCCCGCGGCGCTCGTCCTTCCTGGTGGATCTCGACGGGGTCGTGCGGTGGTCGGTGCACAACCCGATGGGTGAGGCTCGCGACCTCGACGAAGCGCGCGAGGCGCTGGCGCGGCTCCGGTCGCAGCCCTGACACCGCCGCACGGGAGTGACGGCTGGGGCCGGAGGGGTTTTTCGGGCGTCCGGTCGAGAATTTCCGACGACTTTCCGCGATTCCGCTGACATAGGCGGTGCGTTCAGGGTTGAATCTTCCTGCGGCCGCTGGTGACCCGAGACGCCAGCGGCCGTGCCAATTCTTCGGAAGGGGCCGCGCGAGCCCGCGCGGCCCCTTCGCCGTTGCATGGGGCATGATCGGCACGTGGCGAGCGATCACCCCCATTCCGCAGCAACCGACACCTCCGGCATCGTCGGCCGCCAAGGCCGCTACCCGGTGGTGGAGAGTCCCGCGCCCGCTCTGCGGATCGGCGGCGTCCCCTTGGTGCCGGTCGGTCCGTTGCGGATGTACTGCTGCGGGATCACGCCGTACGACGTGACGCACGTCGGCCACGCCGCGACCTTCGTCTGGGCGGACCTGATCACCACGCTCGCGCACGCCGGCGGGGCGAGCACGGAGGTCTGCCGCAACGTCACCGACATCGACGACGTGCTCACCGAGGCGGCTCGCGCCCAGGGCTGGCACTACGACGAGCTGGCGTTGACCCAGGAGTTCCACTTCGAGCGCGACATGAAGGCGCTCTCGGTGACGCCTCCGGCGCACGCCCCGCACGCCCGCGCCCATGTCAACGCTGTGGAGCGACTGGCTGCCGCCCTGCTGGAGTCCGGTGCGGCCTACGAGCGCAACGGCTATGTGTACTTCCGCGGCGAGGACGTCCCGCAGCGGGCGGGCCTCGACGCCGAGTCGGCGCTGGCCGCGTCGAACGAGTACGGCGACCAGCACGACGTCCCGGACCGCGACTCGGTCTTCGACGTCGCGGTGTGGCGCCCCTCGCGGGAGGACGATCCCGCGTGGCCCAGCCCGTGGGGCTGGGGCCGGCCCGGCTGGCACGCCGAGTGCGCCGCGATGGCGCTGACGTGTCTGGGATCCTCGGTGGAGGTGCTGCTGGGCGGCATCGACCTGGCTTTCCCGCACCACGCCTACCAGGCGGCGATGATCGAGGCCGCCACCGGAGTGACGCCCTTCGCCCGGACCGTGGTGCATGTGGGGGAGGTGCGCCACGGCGGCACGAAGATGGCCAAGTCCGTCGGCAACCTGGTCCTGGTCTCGGACCTGCTCACCCGCCATGCCGCCCCGGCGATCCGTCTGGGCCTGCTCAATCGGCCGCTGACCGAGCCGTGGGAGTGCACCGAGCAGGTCTTCGTCGACGCGGCCGAGATGCTGGCCCAGTTGATGGCGGCCTCGGCGTCCGGCCCCGACATCGACGACGGTGCGGTGCTGGCCCGACTGTCGGACGGCCTGGACGTGCCCGGCGCGATCGCGGTGGCACTGGAGCGTGGCGGGGCGTCGGCTCGCACGGCTCGGCGCCTGCTCAAGGTCGGCTGAACGCACGCCCCTGGCGGCAGCCGCCCGGGGGTGTCCTCAGTCTGCTTGTCGGCGCGACAGGAAGTCGGCCAACGGCCCGGGCAGTTCCGCGGAGCGGTCGCCCCAGTCGTAGACGACCGCAGTGCGACCGATGACGTCGTGCAGGGCGCGGTTCTCGCGTTGGACGACGACCATGATCAGGCCCGCACCGAAGAGGAGCGTGGACAGCGGCAGGGCCAGCGTGCGCACGAGAGCGCCGCGGGCGGAGATCGGTGATCCGTCCGCGTTGACGACGGTGAGGCCCAGGATGCCCTTGCCGATGGTGCGCCCGACGACGGCGTGCGCGAGGAAGAGATAGAAGAATCCCCACGTCACCAGGCTGATCACGCCGATCAGACTTCCGCGGTCCGCGTTGCCCAGGTCCCAGCCGAAGAGGGTGTCGAGCAGGAACGCGGCCCCGGACCACAGCACGGTGAAGCCCCCGAGGATGACGCCGATGTCGATGATCGCCGCCGCTCCTCGGCTCACTGGGCCGGCGTAGTGGCCGGAGACGGTGCGACGCTCGGGGCGCTTCGGGGTGCCGGAGGGTGTCGGCTCCGCCTCGACCTCGGGAGTCGGTTCTGCCGGGCCCGCGGTGTCCTCAGGCTCCCCGCCGAGCAGCGCCGGCGGCGCGTCGACGAGCGGCGTCACTGCCGGCGATTCGCGCAGGAGCACGGGGGAGACCGGGCGGCGCCCGGGGGGACGGCGCAGGACGCTGTCCACGACCCGGTCGGACACGGCATCCAGGCCCACGATCTGGCGCCGCGCCACGTCGAGGGCGGAGCCAGCCAGCGCTCCGGTGGACTCCGCCACGATGTCGGGGATGCCCGAGCGGCGCACCAGCGACTCCAGGTCCACCCCCTCCAGGACCTTGTTGAGGTCCAGGCCGGCGAGCAGGTCGTCGAGATCGACCCGGGCCATCAGCCGCTGCACGTCGATGCGATCCAGCAACCGATCGGGGTCGATACGGTCGAGCAGCCGGTCGGGGTCGATGCGGTCGAGCAACGCGTTGACGTCGATGCGCTCCAGGAGTCGGTTGACGTCGATCCGGTCGATGAGGGCCTCGACGTCCACGTGCTCCAGCACGGTGTCGGGATCGACGGCCTCGACCACCCGCTCGGTGACCGCACCCGTGACCCGGCCGATCACACTGCGGCGGGGGCGCTCGGGGGTGGGCACGGGAAGGTTCGTCACGGGTCAGAACACCCACCACAGGAAAGCCAGCACCAGCACAGTGACCATCACACCACGGACGATCTCGAGATCCTCGCGTTCTCGGAGGGTCCGTACACCGCCTCCCACCGAGGTCCGCAGAGACACCGCGGGTCGCGACGGGCCGGTGACCCACCGCAGCAGCAGGATGCCGAGCGTGATCACCATGAACCCCTGCAGGCTCGCGCGCAGGTCGAACAGCAGGCTGTCCATCACCGCGTCGGCCAGCGCCTGGTCCGTGGGGTCGCCGAGATGGGAGACCGCGCGCTCCTGACCCCACCCGAGCACCCAGGCCAGCACACCGAGGGAGAGGATCGAGCCGTAGGCGAGCCAGCCGACCGTGTCGCGGCGGTCGCGGGCGAAGAGCAGCACGAGCACCATCAGGGCGAACCAGGCGACGGGGAGCCAGAAGCCGAGATCGGTGAGCAGTTGGTAGTAGCCGCGGATCGTCTCGACGTCCTTGGTCTCCAGCAGGGTGAACGAGGACGGGATCGTGGGCGCCGAGGCGGCGTCGACGAAGCCGTTCTCGACCAGGGTCTGGAGCACCACGTTGAGCACGGTGGCCAGCGGCAACGAGATCCGGCCGTCGGAGTCGACGAACTCGCTGTCCTGCGCCTCCAGGACGCGCACCAGCTCTTCGTGCGCCGACCGATTGGCGGTCGTCCAGGCCTCGGGGAACTGCTCGCTCTCGACCACGCGGGTGACGACCTCGTGGACGACGTCGTCGAGTCGCTCGGCCGCCCGGTCCGCCAGCGCCAGGGCGCCCAGTTGGACCAGCAGGTTCGCATCGCGCTGCTCCAGGAGGTCCTCGAGCCGACCGCGCTGCTTGTCAACGTCGATGGCGTCGAGGGCGAGCGTCTCCAGCTTGCGGATCGCGGCCCGCTGGACCAGCGGGTTCTCCGCGAGCGGACCCACGGTCTCGACGTAGGTGTCGGTGTCGCTGACCACCGCGGCGGCCCAGGTGGAGAGGATCCCCAGCGGCAGGAGCACGCACGCCAGGACCGCCACGAGGCGGGACGCCCAGCGCGGTAGACGTGGCATGCGCCCTCCCAGGCCTGCTGTCTGCGAGACTTCTGCCGCTCACCCTAGTCAGGGAGAGCCTCGCCGTCGCCACGCCGCGCCTGTTCCGGAGGAGCCCCGTATGGAGGATCCCGCGCTCGACGCCGGGTCGATCACGCTGATCGGAGCCGCGGTCCTGGCGTTCTCCTTCGCCCTGAAGGTCGCCGCGCTCGGGGTGATCCCCGGCAATCGCAAGCCCTCGACGGGGGTTGCCTGGCTGCTGGTGGTGCTCCTGAACACCGGCCTGGGATTCATCGCCTTCCTGTTCTTCGGCAGCCCCCGGCTGGGCCGGCGCCGGCACGAGCGGATCACGGAGATCAACCGGATCATCGCCGAGCGGACCGCCGCCTCCGACGGCTTGCGCGAGGGATACGTGGGGCCCGAGTACGTGCACTCCGTCGCCGCGCTGAACCACCGCCTCGGGTCCATGCCGGTGGTCAGCGGCAATCAGGTGGAGTTCTTCGAGGACTACTCCGAGACGATGGCCGCGATGGCCGAGGCGATCGACCAGGCGGAGTCCTACGTGCACATCCAGTTCTACATCTCGGCGTGGGACGAGGTGACCGAGCCCGTGTTCGCCGCGATGGTGCGCGCGACCGAGCGCGGCGTCGCCGTACGGTTCCTCTTCGACCACCTCGGCGCACGCGGGATCCCGGGCTACAAGCAGTTCCTCAAGCGCCTGGAGAAGACCGACATCGAGTGGCACAAGATGCTGCCGATCAAACCCCTCCAGGGGCGCTTCCGCCGGCCCGACCTGCGCAACCACCGCAAGATCCTCGTCGTCGACGGCACCGTCGCGTTCTCCGGCTCGATGAACCTGACCGAGCCCGGATACAACAAGCCCAAGAACCACAAGCTCGGCCGCGAGTGGGTCGAGCTGATGGTCCGGCTGCGCGGCCCGGTCGTGGCCACGCTGGACGCCGTCTTCGTCTCCGACTGGTACATCGAGACCGACGACCTGCTGAAGGTGCAGATCGTCCCCGCCCCCGAGACCCCGGACTCCGACCAGGTCATCACCGGGGTGTGCTGCCAGACCGTGCCCAGCGGGCCCGGCTTCGTGGCGGAGAACAACCTGCGGATGTTCACCACCCTCATCTACTCGGCCCGGAAGCGGATCTCGCTGACCAGCCCCTACTTCGTCCCCGACGAGTCCTTGCTCTACGCGGTGACCACCGCCGCGCAGCGCGGCATCGACATCGAACTCTTCGTGAGTGAACTGTCCGACCAGTTCATGGTCGGGCACGCCCAGGCGTCCTACTACCGGGCGCTGCTGGAGGCGGGCGTCAAGATCTGGCTCTACCCGGCCCCGTCGATCCTGCACTCCAAGCACTTCACCATCGACGACGACGTGGCCGTGATCGGCTCCAGCAACATGGACATGCGCTCCTTCGCCCTGAACTACGAGGTGTCGGTGATGATGCTCGAGCAGCCCGTCGTGGAGCGGATGCGTCAGGTCGAGGACCACTACCGGGCGATCTCGCGCGAGTTGACGCTGGAGGAGTGGGGTCAGCGCCCCGCACGGCTGAAGTACGTCGACAACGTGATGCGCTTGACCTCGGCCCTGCAGTAGTCCCCGCGCGAGTCACTCGCGCGTAGGGGGCGGCCTCAGGTACGGCGCGCGCGGATGCGCACCTTGCGGCCCGCGGCCTTGGTGAGACGGGCCTCCTCCGCCTCGGGTGGCTTGCCGGAGAGGAGGGGGAGCACCCAGCGCGCCTCCGGGTCGGCCTCCACCAGGAGGGCCCGCATCAGCAGGGTGAGCGGGACTGCCAGCAGCGCGCCCAGGGCGCCGAGGAGCCAGGCCCAGAACACCAGGGACAGGAAGGTGATGGTCGCCGAGAGCCCGACGGCGTCGCCGACGATGCGCGGCTGGATCACGGTCTGGATGACCACGTTGATCACCGAGTAGACGGCGATCACGGCGAGGGCCAGGCCCGGCCCACCCTCGAGCAGGCCGATGATCGCCGGAGGGATCACGCCGAGAACGAAGCCGATGTTGGGGATGAAGTTGGTGACGAAGGCGAGCACTCCCCAGACGAACGCGCCCGGGATCCCCAGGATCAGCAGGGCGCCCCAGTCGATGATGGCGACGATCAGGCCGAAGCCCGCAGAGACCGCCATGTAGCTGCGCGTGCCGCGCGCGAAACTCAGCATCCCCTCGACCAGGTAAGGACGCTCCTCGTTCACGTGCGTGAGGACCTGCCCCAGCTTCGTGGTGTCGAACACGATGAAGAGCAGCACCGTGATGATGAAGAACAGATCGCCCAGCACACCGAGGAGGCTGGACAGCAGACCGGTGGCGACCCCCACGAGGCTGCCGACGTCGAAGGAGGAGAGCACCGCGTCGATCTGCGCCTGGTCGACACCGAAGTCGCGCAGGGTCTCGCCGATGTCGGCGATGGTGCTGTTGATCTCGGGCACGTAGGTGGGCAGCAGGTCGGCGAGCTTGGCGACCGAGATGACCAGCGCGAACGCGAGCCCCACCAGGATCGCGTAGACCAGCACCAGCGCGATGATCGAGGACACCAGGTCGGGGAGTCCCTTGCGGTCCAGCCACACGCGCACCGGGTGGACCGTGATGGTGAGCACCAGGGCGAGGAAGGCGGGACCCACGATCCCCGACACCGTCTCCAGGCCCGCGAGAGCGATGACCAGGGCGGCGATCCCCAGCAGCACGGCGAGCAGCCGGGGGAGCCGCGCGTTGGGCGGTTGCGCGGAGCGGGAGGGCGGCGGAAGCGGGGGAGCCGCGGGACCGGGTGACGCGGAGCGCCGAGGACTCGCCATGAGAGGCCCCTTTCAGCGGCGGTGTGCGCCTCGAACGTACTACGGTCCGACGGCCGGGACCGATCATCGCGCGCTCACGGACGGTCGTGTCCTGGCCCGATCCGGGGTCGGACGCTCAGCCCGCGAGGACCAGCAGGGCGGCGACCACCAGGCCTACCGGGACGAAGCAGGCCAGCAGCAGTCCGGTGAAGCGGGCACCGCCGCCGACCAGGGCGACGACCAACTTGCTGCCGGTGTTGACCGCCAGCCCCAACCCGAGCGCGAGCAGAGCCGTGTCCAGGCTGATCTCCGCGTCCCGCACCAGCGTCGCCAGCACGGCGGCGGAGGCATGGAAGTCGGCCAGGGCGCCGGTGGAGGTGGCGAGCAGGGCTCCGGCCGCGCCGTAGGTCTCGTTGAGCCAGGTCGCCAGGAGCAGGACACCGGAGATCACCGCGGCCAGGATCAGCGCGGGCAGCAGGGCGAACGGACGTCCCGCGGCGGTCGCGCTGTGGTCACCGACCGCCCCGTGCTGACGGACCAGCCACCATGCCTCGAGCGCGAGAACCACCCCGCCGCCCACGACGGCCGGCATCACCGCCAGGGTGAGCGAGGGCTCGATGACCACGGTGACGGCCACGAGTTGGAGCAGGGTGGCGACGCTGGCGGTCAGTGAGCCGGCCAGCGCCGAGCGCAGCGGTACGCCGTCGCGCCGGTACTTGCTCGCCATCGTCGCCGTGGTGGCGGTCCCGGAGACGAAGCCGCCCGCCAGACCGGCCACCAGCAGGCCGCGCCGGTCACCGAGGGCGCGCGTCGCGGCGTACCCGAACCAGCCGATCCCGGTGATGAACACGACCAGCAGCCAGACGCGGGAGGGCACCAGCACGTCGTAGGGACCGACCGGGGTGTCGGGAAGCAGCGGCAACACGATGAACGCGGCCACGAAGAACTTCAGGGCATCCGTGCCCTCCAGGTCGGTGACGGTGTCGCGCAGGAAGCGGTGCAGCACCTCCTTGGAGACCAGGAGCACGGTGACGGTCACGGCCAGCCCGACCGCGAGCGCCGGTTCGCTCGGCGTGAGCGCACCGAGGGCGAGGGTGACCAGCAGGGCGATCTCGCTGGTGAGGCCACGGTCGGACGCCTGGCCGGTCCAGTAGGCCGCGCCCACCAAGCCCGCGACGCCCGCCACGAGCACCGCCGCGACCACCGTCGGCACCATCGTGGACACGACGCCGACCAGGGCCACGAGCGCGAAGGTGCGCACGCCGGCGCTGCCGTTCTGGTGCTTGGAGCGCTCCCGTTCCGCGCCGATCAGGAGTCCGATGGCCAGCGCGACGGCCACGGACTGCCAGGCGTCCAGGTCGGTCATCGCTGCCTCCGGTGCGAGGTGGAGGAGCCGGTCAGTCGCGGGACTCGGCGGCGGCTGCCAACGGTTCGAGATAGGCGGTCAGGGTCTCCTCGACGAGCCGGTCGAGGTAGGCGGCGGTGCCGCCGGGGTGGCCGAAGAACTCCAGCACCGCGTCCGGGCCGTTGCCCGAACACTGGGCGAGCCGGTGCTCACCGTGCGCCACCGCGGCCCGCAGCGCCGCCCTCGCCGCGGCGGTCTGTTCCGGGCTGGGCGCCTGTCCGGCGGCGTCGCGGATGCGCGCCACGAGGGCGTGGGCCGGGTAGAGCACGGTCAGTTCGCGCAGGTCCTGGTCCTTGCGGCTGCGGCGCCAGGTGGCGTCGAGCCGCTCGACGTCCGACTGGAGCGCTGCCGCGGCCTGAAGTGCCAGGACATCGCGGAACGAGCTCAGCTGACGGTAGGAGTCCTGCGGGCTCAGATAGACGTTCCCGGCCTCATGATCAGCCCGTTGGGCGATCATCGAGGCGACCTGACCCCGGTCGAAGGGTGCCGGCTTGCGGCGTTGTCCGAACATGGCCCCAACCTCCACACGCGTGGACCGAGGCGGACCAGCAGTGCCCCCACGGCCGTCCCGGTGTCGGCGCCCCACGTGCCGACGCTTCGAGCCTAGTCCGCGCCGACCGGGTGCGGGAGGTCGCGGGGGGTGACATCGGGCGCAGCGACGGCAAAATCTGCGAGATCGACGGCGGCGGTGCGGGAGCGGTACTCGCTCACCAGACCCGGCCAGTTCGTCGTCACCCGGCCGCCGTCGGTGCGGTACCAACTGGTGCAGCCCGACCAGACGCTGTCCGCCAAGCGCTCCTGCATCTCCTGGTCGTACGCCGCGGCGACGTCCGCCCGGACCTCGGCGACGGGGAGGTCCCCGGCGGCGAGCGCGTCGCAGAGCTGGGCGAGGTAGCCGGTCTGGCACTCGATCATCGAGATGATGGAGCTCCCGCCCAGGTTGGTGTTCGGGCCGTAGACCAGGAACAGGTTGGGGAACCCGGGGACCGTGATCCCCAGGTGGGCGCGAGCGCCGTCGCTCCACTCCTCCTCGAGCACACGCCCCTCGCGTCCCACCACGTGCATGGGCGCCAGGAACTCGGTGGCCTTGAAACCGGTGCCGTAGATCAGCACGTCCGCCTCGTGGACGGTGCCGTCAGCGGTGCGCACGCCCTGGGGGAGGACCTCCGCGACCGCCTCGGTCACCACGTCGACGTTGGGCTGGACCAGCGCCGGATACCAGTTGTTGGAGAAGAGCAGCCGCTTGCAGCCCAGCGGGTAGTCCGGGATCAGCTTGGCCCGCAGCACGGGGTCCTTGACCTGCGCGCGCAGGAGCAGGCGGAAGGCGCCCTCGAAGGCCTTGGTGAACGCGGTGCGCTCGGCGAGCGACTTGTTGAGCAGCTCGGAGAGCGCCCGGGTCAGCTCGCGACCGAACACCTGGGAGGGAGGCAGTCGGCGGAAGGCCGTGTGGTGCAGCCCGGTGTAGCCGCGGTCGGGCTTGGGCACGACGTACGGCGCCGACCGCTGGAAGACGGTGACCCGACCGGCGACCTTCTGGATCTCGGGGACGAACTGGATCGCGCTGGCCCCCGTGCCGACGACCAGCACGCGCTTCCCGGCGAGGTCGACGTCGTGGCGCCACTGGGCGGAGTGGAAGGCCGGCCCGGCGAAGCTGCCGATCCCCGGGAGCGCCGGGATCTGGGGGCGTGAGAGTTGGCCCACCGCGCTGACCACGGCGTCGGCCCGGTAGGTCCCGCGGCTGGTCTCCACGCGCCAGTCGTGGGTCTCCTCCTGCCACACCAGGTCGCTGACCTCGCAGCCGGTGACGACGCGGTCGAGCAGCCCCTCGCGCTCGGCGACGTCGTCGATGTAGTCCAGGATCTCCGGCTGGGTGGAGTAGCGCCGGGTCCACTCCGGGTTGGGGGCGAAGGAGTAGGAGTAGAGCGACGACGGCACGTCGCAGGCCGCTCCGGGGTAGGTGTTGTCACGCCACACCCCGCCGATGCGGTCGGCTTTCTCCAACAGGGTGACGTCGGTGAGCCCTCGGCGCCGCAGTTCCACGGCGGTGGCGAGGCCACCGAAGCCGGTGCCGATGATGACGACGGACAGCGGACGGCGGCCGGGCGCCGACGCAGGGCCGGACGACGCGGTGCTGGACGACGCGGTGCTGGGGAGGCTCGTGGTCATGGGTCGGAACGGTACGGCCCGGGTCGGCCGAGGGGGAGACCCCAGCGGCCAGATGATCCATAATTCCGGACATGACGTCGCGGCCGGACCTGGAGGTGACGCCCGCCACCGCCGACTGGGACTTCCCGCGCAGCGTGTCGGGTGTGGTGCTCCTCGTCGAGTTCGCCGGACGGTACGGCTTCCCGACGACCGAGGTGCTGCGCGGCACCGGCATCGGGTCCCGGGATCTGACCGACCCCGACCTGTTGGTCCCCGCGACCGCCGAGCTCCGCGCCCTGCGCAACCTGCGCGCGCGGTGGGACTCGGGCCGGACCCGTGAGCCGCTCGGCCTCGTGCTCGGACGCAGTTACCACATCACGAGCTTCGGGATCCTCGGCTACGCGCTGATGAGCAGTCCGACGCTCGCCGAAGCGGTCAACCTCACGCTGCGCTTCCTGGACCTCACCCACGTCTTCAGCACCCCGCACATCCACCTCCCGGGGACCGGGCGTGCCGCCGTCAGCGAGATCGAGGTCGAGCTGCGCGTCGCAGGTCTCGAGGAGGACCCGGACCTGGCCGCGTTCCTGCGCGAGCGCGACCTGTGCGCGATCGTGCAGGTGCTGCACGAGCTGGCCGGGGGGAGGTTCGAGCTCACCGCGGTGGACCTGCCGGTGGGGCCCGGCACCGAGGACGGCTACCGCGCTCTGCTGGGCGTGGTGCCGCGACCGCAGGGGCAGCGGGCCGCCTTCCGGTTCCGGTTCGCCGAACTGGAACGCCCGCTGCCGCAAGGGAACCCGCACAGCCAGTCGCTGGCCGAGGCGCTGTGCCGCGACGTGGTGTCGCGGCGTCGTCGGCGCACGGGCATCACCGAGCAGGTCCGGGTCTGGATCACCCGCAACGTGGCGCACGGGGCCGACATGGCGCAGGCGGCGGAGTCGCTCGCGCTGAGCGAGCGGACGCTGCGTCGGAGACTCTCCCAGGAGGGCACCGGCTACCAGGCGCTGCTCGACGAGGTGCGTGAGGCGCTCGCCGAGGAGATGCTGGGCACCGGTCTGCTCAGCGTCGAGGACATCGCGCTGCGCCTGGGGTACGCCGAGGCGTCGAGCTTCATCCACGCCTTCAAGCGGTGGAAGGGCTGTACGCCGGCGCGCTTCGTGCCACCGTCGCCGTACTGAGAGCTCCGGCTCGGGGGGCTCAGGCGAAGGCGCCGCGCTGCAGCGGGATCCGCTGGGTGAGCAGCAGGCGACCGCGGGACGCGGCCAGCTCCGGCTCGGTGCCGTCGGGGGCCAGGCCACCGATCCGGGCGAGCATGGCGTGCTCGCGCGCGGTCGGCTCCCAGAGGACCGGGTTGGCCTCGTGGGAGTCCAGCAACGCCCGCAGCGTCGGGTGCTCCTCGCAGAGCTCGTCGTACAGGTCGCGTACGCCGACCGGGGTGCGCGAGGCGACGATCTCCCCGCGGTGCAGCCGGCCCACGAGCAGCCGCAGCCACTCCCGGTGCATCTCGACCAGCAGATCGTCCTCGTCGTCGAACAGCGACGCGACGTCACCGACCTCGTGCCACGGCGAGACCAGGTCCCCCGTGGTGCGGGCGTTGTTGAGCACGGCGCGCATGAAGTCGCGCCGACGCAGTGTCGTGATCCCCATCTGAACCAGCCCCCACAGCAGGTGCCCCCTCCGCACCGGGCGACCCCTCGCCGGTGGTGCGGAACCGCCGGTCCCCACGACCGGCACGCTCCCAGTATGCGCGGCCACCGCCACCGAATCCAGGCGAAAAGCAGTAGAACGAGTGATTCGTGACCTCTGGCCGCACTCGATCCGGGACGTAGGGCCCGCTTTCCGGGTTGCTCTGGCCCAGTCGGACTAGTCCGATCCCGCGTCGCGGCCTAGTCCGGTCTCGTTCTTTCGGGGGGTTTGCGAGGGCGACGGGGCCATTCGAAGGCGCTTCGCCCCGTTCAGGGACTGAGGTCCTGTTTCATTGCTGACATCAGTCATAGGGGATTCCGCCCAGCCAGCCGCTGCGACGGAACCCCGGAGACGTCCACGACCTGATGGGGAGGTCAGCATCGTGACGACGGACATGTCCGAGGCCGAGGTCAGGAGCCACCCTGCGCCGACCACGGTCGGTCAGGTCTGTTCCTGCGGCCAGCAGTTGGACTGCTGCGAAGGCCGCCACTGCCCGAGGTGCGGTTGCGTCCTGCCGACCGCTCCACCGCACCTGGTGTAGTCCCACCCCCAGACCCCGTCCAGGGTTCCCCCGCCCGGACGGAGATCGCCGCACGTGCCATCCCCCCACGGCCTGTGGCGTCGAGAGGCCGCGCTCACCCCCAAGGGCGCGGCCTCTCACTTTTCCCCGACCGAGAGCGGGGCGGCCCGACGCGCGGCGCTGCCCGCTGGTGGGCGCGGCTAGGGTTCTACTCGCACGACCGCATCGGACCGGGTCAGGAGGGAGTTCCGTGGAGGACGCTACGGCGACACCGCCCGCCCGCGTGTGGACCGTGCCGAACGCGCTCAGCCTGCTGCGGTTGGCCCTGCTCCCCGTCTTCCTGTGGCTCGTGCTCGGGCCGGAGCGGGACGGTCTCGCCGTCCTGATCCTGATGTTCATGGGCATCAGCGACTACCTCGACGGCTACATCGCGCGGCGCTGGAACCAGACCTCGCGCCTGGGCGCCATCCTCGACCCCGTTGCTGACCGGCTCTACATCCTCGCTGTCGTGGTCGGCCTCGGCGTCCGCGAGATCATCCCCGTCTGGCTCGCGGTCGCGCTGCCGGCGCGTGACGCGTTCCTGTGGTGCCTGGTGCCCTTCCTGCGCACCCGCGGCTACAGCGCGCTGCCCGTCCACTTCCTGGGCAAGGCCGCCACCGCCGCGCTGCTGTACGCCTTCCCGTTGCTGCTCCTGGGCGACGGCGAGGGGGCCCTGGCCGAGGTGTCCCGCGTCTTCGGCTGGGCCTTCGCCATCTGGGGCGTGGGCATGTACTGGTGGGCAGGTCTGCTCTACGCCTGGCAGGTGCGCACGCTGATGCGCCAGGTCCCGCGTCACCTCCCCGCGGTCTAGGGGTGCCATGAGCGAATCGACCCGCGACTCCACCAGCGACTCCACCAGCGAACCGGCCCGCCGCCTCCCGCCCCAGGCGGAGATGGGGCTGCTCGGCTACATCACCGCCACTGCTCTGGACGAGGACTACGCGCACGTGGCGGAGCGCCGCCGCGCCGCGGCCGAGGCCGGGGGCGAGACGAGCGAGGCCGGGCCGTCGGGCGCCCGGAACCGGCACCACGTGCTCGCCGTGATCGCCCTGGTGCTCTTCGGGTTGGTCGTCGCGACCGCCGCGCTGCAGACCTCACGCAGCGCCGGTCTGCAGGAGCAGTCCCGTGCCGCCCTCATCGCCGAGGTCAAGGAGCGGCGCAGCGAGCTCGAGACGGCGCGGGCCGAGATCGACGACCTGCGCGGCACCATCGAGCAGGAGCAGGCCGACTACCTGCGAGCCACCGCCAGCGGGCGTGCCCTCGCCGAGCGGCTGGAGACGCTCGAGGCGGCGAGCGGACTGGGTGCGGTGCGCGGGCCCGGCGTACGGATCGTGGTCGACGACGTGCCGGGCGGGACGACCGAGCAGGAGACCGTGCTCGACCGCGACCTGCAGAAGCTGGTCAACGGACTGTGGGCCGCCGGGGCCGAGGCGGTCGCGATCAACGGCCAGCGGCTGACGAACCTGTCGGCGATCAGGACCGGTGGCTCCGCGATCCTGGTGAACTACCGCGCACTCAACCGGCCGTACGTCGTCCGGGCCGTCGGCAACCCTGACCAGCTCCCCGCGCGTTTCATCGAGACCGAGGGGGGAACCTGGTGGTTGAATCTCAAATCCGTCTACAAGATGCCGTTCACGATGATCTCTGAGGACTCCTTGACCCTGCCTGCCGCGGCTCCGGTCACCCTGCGACACGCGCAAGTGCCGCGAGGCGACCGATGATCGGCGCACTCGGCCTGCTCGCGGGCATCCTGTTGGGGCTGGTGCTCCAACCCGACGTGCCCTTCTGGCTCGAGCCCTACCTTCCGATCGCGGTCGTCGCCGCGCTCGATGCCGTGTTCGGAGCGCTGCGCGCCTACCTCGACGGCATCTTCGACGACAAGGTCTTCTTCGTCTCGTTCGTCAGCAACGTGGTGATCGCGGCCCTGATCGTCTATCTCGGCGACCAGCTCGGCGTCGGCGGCCAACTCTCCACGGGCGTCATCGTGGTCCTGGGCATCCGGATCTTCTCCAACGTCGCGGCCATCCGGCGCCACATCTTCCATGCCTGAGCACGAGCAGACCGAGACCGACGAGGCCGCGCCCCCGGAGTCCGGGCGCGAGCGCCTCATCGCCGCCCTGCGTCACCCGACCCGGGGCCAGCTGGGCGGTGCTGCCCTGCTCGCGGTGCTCGGCTTCGCCGCCGTCGTCCAGGTGCAGTCCACCGACGAGGAGGACAACTTCGCCGGCACCCGCCAGGCCGACCTGATCGCCCTGATCAACAACCTCAGCCTGAACACCGACCGTGCCGAGGCCGAGCTCGCCGACCTGCGGGAGACCCGCGACACCCTGCGCACCGACTCCGAGGCGTCCCGGACGGCGCTGGAGTTGGCGCGCCAGAGGCTGGACGCCCTGGAGATCCTCACCGGCACGGCGCCGGCCGTCGGCCCGGGGATCCGTGTCACCGTCGCGGCCGAGGAGGGCCAGATCGGCACCGAGCCCGTGCTCAACGCCCTGCAGGAGTTGCGTGACGCCGGCGCCGAGGCGATCGAGGTCAACGACACCGTCCGGGTCGTGGCGGACACCGCGATCGAGTTCCGGACCGGTGAGGGCCTCTTCATCGGAGGCCGGCTGCTGTCGCCGCCGTACAACATCGACGTGATCGGGGACCCGGACACCCTGGCGGAGGCACTGACCTTCCCGGGCGGCTTCGTGGTCGAGATCGAGCAGGTCGGTGGTGAGGTCGACGTGGAGACCAGCGACCGGGTCGAGGTGTCGTCGCTGCACGACCTTCCTGAGGCCCGCTACGCGCAGCCCGTCCCTCAGGAGTAGCCTGCCTGCGACCGCCGAGCAGGCGCGGCGTCACCATCGACGAGGCGAGGAGCACGCGTTGTATCCCGAGGACCTGAAGTACACCGCCGAGCACGAGTGGGTCCGCACGCCGGGCGAGGCGCCGGACTCGGTGCGGGTGGGGATCACCGAGTTCGCCCAGGACGCGCTGGGCGACATCGTCTTCGTGCAGCTGCCCGACGTCGGGGCCACCGTGGCCGCGGGGGAGGCGGTGGGCGAGCTGGAGTCCACCAAGTCCGTGAGCGACGTCTACGTGCCCGTCGCCGGCGAGGTCGTGGGGGTCAACGACGCCCTCGACGCCACTCCTGAGCTGGTCAACTCCGACCCGTACGGCGCGGGCTGGCTCTTCGAGCTGCGTCCGGCCCAGGCCGGCGACGTCGAGGCGTTGCTGGACGCCGCGGCGTACCAGGCGGGTCTGGACTCCTGACCGCCGGTCGATCACCGGACCGAACCCACGCAAGGACCCATCCGCCCCGCCGTCCCTGGTAGGTTCGGACCATCACCTTCGACCTCACCGTGAAGGTTCGGGGGCGTCACCTGTCGGGTGTCGGTCCCGGGCGGTGAGGGCGACCCCGAGGAGAGGGAGACCATGCCGTTCTGCACCGCGTGTGGGCACAAGAACCCCGACGACGCGAGGTTCTGCTCCCAGTGCGGCACACGGTTGGCATCGGGGGACTCCGCGCCGCTCCCGCCCGTCCAGGACGCGACCGCGACGATGAACCTGCGTCCGGCTGCGGAGGCCGAGGCCGAGGAGCGCCCCCTGGACGAGGACGCTGCCGCCGCCGTGGACGCCCTGCCGGTCGGGAGCGCGCTCCTGGTCGTCCAGCGCGGTCCGAGCGCCGGGAGCCGCTTCCTGCTGGACACCGAGGTGACCACCGTCGGACGTCACCCGGAGAGCGACATCTTCCTCGACGACGTCACGGTCTCGCGCCGGCACGCGGAGTTCCGCCGTACGCCGCAGGGTTTCGTGGTGTGCGACGTCGGCAGCCTCAACGGCACCTACGTGAACCGTGACCGGATCGACGAGGTGGTCCTCGCCGGCGGTGACGAGGTGCAGATCGGCAAGTTCCGGTTGGTCTACTTCGCCAGCCCGGCGGCCCAGGCCCGGTGAGCGGGCCGATGCCCGACGCCGCCTCCAATTCCGCCCGGATGAACATCGGGGAGGTGCACGCCCGGCTGCGCGAGGAGTTCCCCTCGCTGTTGCTCAGCAAGCTGCGCTACTTCGAGTCCGAGGGTCTGGTCGTGCCGACACGGACCCCGGCGGGCTACCGGAAGTACACCGAGACCGACGTCGAGCGGCTGCGCTACGCGCTGGTGCTGCAGCGCGACCACCACCTGCCGCTGAAGATCATCAAGGAGCACCTGGACGCCCTCGACCGAGGGCTGGAGCCCCCGCCGCTCACCGGGGGCCCGCAGGTGCCGCGCCTGGCGCTGGCACCGGACGGCTATCCGACCGACCGGTCCTTCGACCCCGAGACGTCGACCCTGCGGCTCACCCGCCGAGAGCTCCTGGCGGCCGCGGAGATCGACGAGGGCCTTCTGGCCGCGCTGGAGAGCTTCGGTCTGGTGACGCCGCGGCCCGGCTCCGCGCCGTACGACAACGACGCGATCGCGATCGCCCGGGTCGTGTCCGAGCTGGCGAGTTTCGGCATCGAGCCGCGTCACCTGCGCGCCTTCAAGACCGCCGCGGACCGCGAGGTCGGGCTCGTCGAGCAGGTGGTCGCCCCGATCAAGCGCAGCCGCGAGGCCGGTGCCGAAGGGCGGGCCGACGAGGCCATGACGCGGATCGCCGCGCTGTCGGTGCGGCTGCACGCGACCCTGGTCAAGGCCGGGCTGCGCGGCCTGCGCTGACGCGGAGCGCTACTGCTCGCCGGGGGACTCGAAGTCCTCGGGGGAGACGCTGTCGAGGAACTCGCGGAACTTCTCGACCTCGTCCTCGTCCTCCTCGGGCACCTCCAGGCCGGCCTCGTCGAGCACGTCCTCGGCACACACGATGCGTGCGCCGCTGCGCAGCGCCAGCGCGATCGAGTCCGACGGACGGGCGCTGACCTCGGCGCCGGAGGAGAGCACGAGCACGGCGTAGAAGATGCCGTCGCGCATCTCGGTGATGCGGACCTCGGAGAGCTCGTTGCCGGTGGCCCCGAGGACGTCCTTCATCAGGTCGTGGGTCAGCGGGCGCGGCGGGACCACGCCCTGCTGGGCGAAGGCGATCGCGGTGGCCTCGACGGCCCCGATCCAGATCGGCAGATAGCGGTCGCCGCCCACCTCGCGGAGCAGCACGATCGGCTGGTTCGACGGCATCTCTACCCGGACGCCCACCACATCGACTTCTCTCACTCCTTCACCCTACTCCCGCGCGGGTGGCCCGCCGGGGGAGACCGGTCACCGAGGCGCCAGGAGCGGTGCTCGACCCCAACCTTCAACCACAACGTGAAGGTTAAGACACGCCGAAGCGAGCAGGGCGAGGGTCTTTGACCCCTCCCGGGCCGCGGTCTACGGTGAGGAAAGTCTTCGTTGTAGTTCCACCGTTGTGCTCCAGCTCGGAGCTCCCGCCGCCAGGCGGCGACGGCTTCCCCCTGGGGCTGCAGATCCACGAAGCCGGACAGTGGAGGTCATCGTGACTGGAACGGGCGACAAGGCGGCCCCTGTGGAGGACGCCACCGCTGCCCTCGAGGCGCAGGAAGCCGCGGGCGAGCAGGGTCTGTTGTTCGACGACGACGTGTCGCCGCTCCCCGCCGACGTCGGCTACCGCGGACCCACGGCCTGCAACGCCGCGGGGATCACCTACCGCCAGCTCGACTACTGGGCCCGCACCGGCCTGGTCGAGCCCACCGTGCGTGGTGCGACGGGTTCGGGCACCCAGCGGCTCTACTCCTTCCGGGACATCCTGCTTCTCAAGGTGATCAAGCGGCTCCTCGACGCCGGCATCTCGCTGCAGCAGATCCGCACCGCCGTCCAGCATCTGCGCGAGCGCGGCACCGACGACCTGACGCGCGTCACGCTGATGAGCGACGGGGCGACCGTCTACGAGTGCACCTCCAACGACGAGGTCATCGACCTCCTCCAGGGAGGCCAGGGCGTCTTCGGCATCGCCATCGGCGGCGTCTGGCGCGAGATCGAGGGGTCGCTCGCCGAGCTGCCCAGCGAGCGCGCGGCCGAGGACGAGGTCGCACAGGACGAACTCGCGGCGCGCCGCCGGGCGCGCAAGACCGGCTGAGCAGCCGGACACTCCACGTTCCGACGGCGTGGCTGGGGTAATCTGGCCACGCCATCGACGTGTGTGGGAGAGTCCGCTGCCGTCGCTCCGGACGCCGAAGGGGCAATTCCTCCCCGGAACCTCTCAGGCACCAGGACCGCGCATCGAGGCAACTCTGGAGGCACGCCGACAGAGGGGGAGGCCGCCCGCCGCCGTTCACCCGCAGGGAGCCTCCCGTGACCTCACGCCCGTTCCTCGACCGTCACCTCGGACCCGAGGACGCCGACCAGACCCTGATGCTCAAAGCACTGGGCTACGACTCCCTCGAGCAGCTCATGGCGGCCGCGGTGCCGGAGAGCATCCTGCAGCGCGGGCTGGACCTTCCCGAGGCGGTCGACGAGGTCGTCGCCGCCGCCGAGTTGCGCGCTCTGGCAGCGCGCAACCAGGTGTGCGAACCGATGATCGGGCTGGGCTACCACGGCACCGTGACCCCGCCGGTCGTCCGGCGCAACGTGCTGGAGGACCCCGCCTGGTACACGGCGTACACGCCCTATCAGCCGGAGATCTCCCAGGGCCGCCTCGAGGCGTTGCTGAACTTCCAGACCATGGTCGGCGACCTGACCGGGCTGCCCACGGCGAACGCCTCGCTCCTGGACGAGGGGACCGCCGCGGCCGAGGCGATGACGCTCGTACGGCGCGCCAACCGCAAGGCGTCCGGGCCCTTCGTGGTCGACGCCGACGCCCTGCCCCAGACGATCGCGGTGGTGCAGACCCGCGCCGAGGCGATGGGGATCGACGTCGTCGTCGCCGACCTCGCCGCCGACGGACTGCCCGAGGGCGCGTTGTCCGGGGTGCTCGTGCAGTACCCCGGCGCCTCGGGTCGGATCTGGGACCCGCGCCCGGTGATCGCCGCCGCGCACGAGCGCAACGCCCTGGCCGTCGTCGCCGCGGACCTGCTCGCGCTGACCCTGCTGGAGTCGCCCGGGTCGCTCGGTGCCGACGTCGCCGTCGGCAGCACGCAGCGCTTCGGCGTGCCGCTGTTCTACGGCGGTCCGCACGCGGGTTTCATGGCGGTCGCGCCCGGCCTGGAGCGGCATCTGCCGGGACGTCTGGTGGGGGTCTCGGTCGACGCGGAGGGCCGGCCGGCGTACCGGTTGGCGCTGCAGACCCGCGAGCAGCACATCCGCCGCGACAAGGCGACCTCGAACATCTGCACCGCGCAGGTGCTGCTCGCCGTGGTCGCCTCCATGTACGCCGTGCACCACGGCCCCGAGGGCCTGCGGGCCATCGCGCGACGCGTGCACCGGCACGCCGCCGACTTCGCCGCCGAGGTGGTCCGTGCCGGTGGCGAGGTGGTCCACGACGCGTTCTTCGACACCGTGCTGGTCCGGGTGCCCGGCCAGGCCGACGACCTCGTGACGCGGGCGCGCCACGCAGGCCTCCACCTGCGCCTCGTGGACGACGACCATGTGGGTGTGTCCTTCTCGGAGACCACCGCGGCCTCGCACCTGGAGATCCTCACCGAGTTGGTCGCCCCGGGACGGGCCACGGCTCAGGGCGCCGCGGACTCCCGCCTGCCCGAGGCGCTGCTGCGTACGACCGGGTTCCTGGACCACGAGGTCTTCCACCGGCACCACAGCGAGACCGCGATGCTGCGCTACATCTCGCGGCTCGCCCGGCGCGACTACGCCCTGGACCGCGGCATGATCCCGCTGGGTTCCTGCACGATGAAGCTCAACGCGACCACCGAGATGGAGCCGGTCTCCCTTCCGGGCTTCGCCGACCTGCACCCCTTCGCCCCGGCCGAGGACGCCGCGGGGTACGCCGAGATGGTGACCCAACTCGAGGCCTGGCTCGCCGAGGTCACCGGCTACGACCGAGTCTCGATCCAGCCCAACGCCGGGTCCCAGGGCGAGCTGGCCGGCCTGCTGGCCATCCGCGGCTACCACCGCGGTCGCGGCGACGTCCACCGCGACGTGTGCCTGATCCCCTCCTCGGCGCACGGCACCAACGCGGCCTCGGCGGTGATGGCCGGCATGCGCGTGGTCGTCGTCGCTGCGTCCGCCGACGGATCGGTCGATCTGGACGACCTGCGCGCCAAGTGCGCCGAGCACGCCGACCGTCTCGCCGCGATCATGGTCACCTACCCCTCCACGCACGGCGTCTACGAGGACGGCATCGCCGAGCTGTGCGCGGTGGTCCACGACCACGGGGGCCAGGTCTACATCGACGGCGCGAACTTCAACGCGCTGCTCGGCTACGCCAAGCCGGGTCGCTTCGGGGGCGACGTGTCGCACCTCAACCTGCACAAGACGTTCTGCATCCCGCACGGTGGCGGCGGCCCCGGGGTGGGCCCGGTCGCGGTCCGCGAGCACCTTGCGCCCTACCTGCCGACCCACCCGGCGCACCCCGACGCCGCGCGGCGCAGCGGGATCGGCCCGATCAGCGCGGCGCCTTTCGGGTCGGCCGGCATCCTCCCGATCTCGTGGGCCTACGTGCGGATGATGGGCGCCGAGGGCCTGACCCGCGCGACCGCGGTCGCGGTGCTGAGCGCCAACTACCTCGCGCACCGGCTCGGTGAGCACTACCCGGTGCTCTACACCGGCAACGCGGGTCTGGTGGCCCACGAGTGCATCCTCGACCTGCGCGAGCTCACCAAGACCTCCGGCGTCACCGTGGACGACGTGGCCAAGCGCCTCGTGGACTACGGGTTCCACGCCCCGACGATGAGCTTCCCGGTGGCCGGCACGCTGATGGTGGAGCCGACGGAGTCCGAGGACCTCGCCGAGCTCGACCGGTTCGTGGAGGCGATGATCGCGATCCGCGGCGAGATCGACCGGGTGATGGCGGGGGAGTGGGCGGCCGAGGAGTCCCCGCTACGCCACGCGCCGCACACCAGCCGTGCCCTGACCGCGACCGACTGGGACCGCGCCTACCCGCGCGAGGTCGGCGCCTTCCCGACCGGCTACACCCCGGATCGCTACTGGCCCGCGGTCGCGCGGATCGACCAGGCGTACGGCGACCGCAACCTGGTGTGTGCGTGCCCCTCCCCGGAGGCGTTTGCGGAAGACTGAGGACATGGCCCTCGTCGCGGACCTGACCTCACGCCGGCTCATCCACCTGCTCGCCACCGAGCAGGCGCGGGGGCGGCTGCCGTCCGTGGCCGCGGCGTTGACCCGCAACGGGGGGCTGATCTGGCGCGGGGCGGCGGGTGAGGAGACCGGCAACCCCGGCCTACGGCCCACGGACCTGCAGTACCGGGTCGGGTCGATCACCAAGACGATGACCGCCGTGCTGGTGATGCAGTTGCGCGACGAGGGGCTGGTCTCGCTGGAGGACCGGCTCTCGACTTACCTGCCCGACACCGGCCGCGACGACCTGACGCTGCGGGCGTTGCTCTCCCACAGCGCCGGTCTTCCCGCGGAGCCACCCGGCGACTGGTGGGAGCGGGTGCAGGGCGGTCCGGTCGCGGACGTCCTCGCGGCGGCCACGGGTCAGGTGTTCCCGCCCGGCCACGTGCACCACTACAGCAACCTCGGGTTCGGCCTGCTGGGTGCCGTCGTCGCGCACGTGCGCGGCAAGTCCTGGTGGGAGTGCGTCTCGGAGTGGCTGCTCGTGCCGCTGGGGATGAACCGCACGACGTACGACCCGTTCGAGCCGCACGCTCAGGGCTACTCGGTGGACCCGTACGTCGGCACGCTCGCCCTCGAGCCCGCGGCGGACACCGGGGCGATGGCCCCGGCCGGCCAGGTCTGGAGCACGGTGCTCGACCTCGCGACGTATGCGGACTTCCTCATCACCGGACACCCCGAGGTGCTGGCCCGCGACACCCTGCGCGAGATGGCCACCCCGCAGACCGGCAATCCCGGGGCCGGGCTCTCGACCGGCTACGGTCTCGGGCTCCGGCTGGTGCCGGGCGGCTCCGGCACGCTGGTGGGGCACACCGGCTCCATGCCCGGCTTCCAGGCGAGCCTGTTCGTCGACCCGGCACGGCGCACCGGAGCTGTCGTGCTCGCCAACGCCACCACCGGACTGCGCTCGGACCGGATCACCCGCGAGTTGCTGGAGCTCCTGCACCACTGTGAGCCGAGCTCGCCCGAGCCGTGGCGTCCGACCCGCTCGGTCCCGCCCCTGGTCGCGGAGATCGCCGGGCTGTGGCACTGGGGCAACACGGCCCATCTGTTCACCTGGGACGGCCGTCTGCTGCACTCCGCGCACGCCGGGACCGGTGAGCACCAGGACTCCTACCGCCTGCGCGGGGACGAGTTCGTCGGGGTGCGCGGCTACCACCACGGGGAACGGCTCCGCGTCCTCCGGCACGCGGACGGAACGGTGTCGCACCTCGAGTGCGCCACGTTCATCTACACGCGCACCCCGTACGACCCCGACGCGCCGATCCCCGGTGGAGTGCCGGCGCGCTTCTGAGCGCGTCCCGCCTACGGGCCCTCCCTATTGGGCCTCGCTCACCGTGGACATGTGGAAGTCGGGCACGCGCAGCGCCGGCATCGCCGTGCGGGGGAAGTAGTCGCCCCACTCGCGGGAGAACGTCGGCACCGTCCGTGACACGTCGCTGGCCCGGGCGAGCAGATCCAGCGGACGCTCGTTGAAGCGGAAGTTGTTGACCGCGCCGGTGATCTCGCCGCCCTCGACCCGGTAGACCCCGTCCCGGGTCAGCCCGGTCAGGAGCAGGGACTGCGGGTCGACCTCGCGGATGTACCAGAGGCAGGTGAGCAGCAGCCCGTCCTGGACCGACTCGACGAGGTCCTCCAGCGACGCGGTCGCGGTCAGGTCGCGCAGGGTCAGATTGTCGATGGCCGGGGTGACCGGCTGCCCGGTGAGCGTGGCGGTCTCGCGGGTCTGCACCAGCGACTCGACCACCCCGGCACGCACCCAGGCCGTGGGTTGGAGGCTCAGTCCGTTGTCGAAGACGCTGGTCGAGGGCGTGCTCGCGCCGCTCACCACGAACGGGCACGCCTGCAGTGCCGAGTCGTGCGGGTTGCTCAGCAGATCGAACGGTCGCGTGCTGATCGTGTCGCCGATCCGCGTCCCGCCTCCGGGTCGCGACCACACGGACTGGCCGTCGTGCGCCGTGCGGGCGTCGGCCACCCAGTAGGCGTAGATCATCAGGTCCGCGACGGCGGTCGGAGGCAGGACGGTGTCGTAGCGCCCGGCGGGCAGGTCGATGCGCCGGCGCGCCCAGCCCAGGCGCATTTCCAGGGCAGCGTCCATCGCCGCGGCGTCCACGTCACGGAAGTCGCGGGTGGCGCCGCCGACCCAGGCGCTGGACCCGCCGGACTTGCCCGTGCAGCCCCAGTGCCCGGTCGGTTGCTCGTGACGCAGGCGCAGGCCCGTGGAGGACCCCAGGTACGTCGTGGTGAGGTCGTGGTCGACGAAGCCGGCCAGGATCCGGCCCGCGGACTCCGCGCGTGCGAACGCCTCGCCCAGCGCCGGGGCGAGCTCGCGGTAGACGGCGATCGAGGTCTCCGCGGGCTGCTCGTGCCAGTCGGTGGCGGCCACCCCGGTGACCAGAGGGGCCGCGTCGGGGGCGGGCGGGGCACTCGCCGCGGCGGCGTCCGCCTGCTCGACCAGGCCACATACGGCGTCCCGATCGGTGGCGACGCCGCTGACCGCGCCGGCGGAGAGCAGGGGTCGCCCGTCCGGGCCCTCGCCGTGATCGCGCACCGCCACCACGGTCACGGTGCAGCGGCGCATCACCCCGTTGGTGGTGAGGGTGTTGTTGGCCCAGCGGAGGTTGGCGCTGCTGGCGACCTGCACGATCGCGACGCAGCCGTCGGCCGTGGAGAGTTCCAGGGCGTCCTCGACGAGGTCCTGGGGTGAGCGCTGCTCAGCCATGGGCTGCCTCCGCGGTGGTGTTGAGCACGTTGACGTCCCGGAAGAGCGCCGCGGGACAGCCGTGGGAGACCGACGCCACCTGACCGGGTTGAGCCTTGCCGCAGTTGAAGGCACCGCCGAGGACGTAGGTCTGCGGTCCGCCGAGGGCCGCGAGCGAGCCCCAGAAGTCGGTGGTCGTGGCCTGGTAGGCGACGTCGCGCACCTGACCGTCGAGTCGGCCGTGCCGGATCCGGTAGAACCGCTGGCCGGTGAACTGGAAGTTGTAGCGCTGCATGTCGATCGACCACGACCGGTCGCCCACGACGTAGATGCCGTCCTCGACCTGCGCCAGCAGCCCGTCGAGGTCGGGGCCGTCCGCCGCCGGCTGGAGGGAGACATTGGCCATCCGCTGGATCGGGATGTGGCCGGGGGAGTCGGCGTAGGCACACCCGTTGGAGCGGCCCTCGGGGTGATCCGGGGTGAGCTCGGGGTGGAGGTGCGCCATCGCCCGATCCAGCTGGTAGCCCACCAGAGTGCCGTCGCGGACGATGTCCCACTGCTGGGCGGCCACTCCGTCGTCGTCGAACCCGACCGTGGCCAGGCCGTGCTCGACGGTCCGGTCGCCGGTGACCTGCATCAGGTCCGACCCGTAGCGCAGCCGGCCCCACTGGTCGAGGGTCGCGAACGAGGTGCCGGCGTAGTTCGCCTCGTAGCCCAGGGCCCGGTCGAGCTCGGTGGCGTGGCCGACCGACTCGTGGATCGTCAGCCACAGGTTGCTCGGGTCGATGACCAGGTCGTAGCGGCCCGGCGTCACCGACGGCGCCTGCAACTTCTCGGCCAACAGAGGACCGAGCGCGTCGATCTCGTCGACCCACGTGTCGGCCCGGCCGGCGAGGTACTCCCAGCCGCGCCCGACCGGAGGCGCCAACGTGCGCTGGGAGTCACTGATGCCGCCGGCCTGACCGAAGACCTCGATCTCGGGCTGGACCCGGACGCGTTGCTGGGTGGTCGTGGTGCCGTGCAGGTCGGCGTAGAACTTGTTCTCCTGCACGACCTGCACCAGACCGGTGCAGAAGTCGACGCCGTCGGCGGCCACGCCCCGGGCGGTCCAGGACGCCACCAGGCCCGTCCGGTCTGCCAGGGGCACGTCGAAGGGGTTGACCTCGTAGGAGGAGATCCAGGTGGCGTCCGCGTGGACCGGCTCAGGGGCCAGAACCACCGCGCGGGTCGTCATCGTCGAGGCGACCTCGGCGGTCCGGATCGCGGTCTCCGCCAGCCGCTCGGCGACGCCCACGTCGAGGACCACGTCGGAGGCGAACCCCCACGACCCGCGGTGGACGACGCGGACCGCCATCCCGAGGTCCACGGTCTCGGTCGCGGACCGGACCTCTCCGTCGCGGGCCCGGATGATCTGGTGTCGGATCCGCTCCAACCGGAAGTCCGCGTGGGTGGCGCCCAGCGCCCGGGCTCGGTCGAGCGCCACTTGGGCGAGGCGATGGCGGTCCAACTCCAGGAACGACGGGTCGATCTCGGGCATGCCCTCGACCCTAGTCACCTAGCCGGTGTCACGTCATGACACCGCCGTGGCGACGTCGATCCGGGATCCGGCCCGGCCCTTCACCACGTGCACCTGGGTGGGGATCCGGCTGCGCAGTTCGGTGACGTGACTGACCACCCCCACACTGCGACCCCCGGCACGAAGCGCATCGAGTCGGTCCATCACGTCGTCCAGGGTGTCGGGGTCGAGCATCCCGAAGCCCTCGTCGATGAAGAGGGTGTCCACCCGCAGTCCGCCGGCCTCCTCCGCGACCACGTCGGCCAGGCCGAGGGCCAGGGCCAGCGAGACCACGAAGGTCTCCCCGCCCGACAGGGTGCTGGGGGAGCGGGACTCGCCCGTCCAGGCGTCGTGCACCTCCAGGCCCAGACCCGACCGGGCGTTGCGGCGATCGGCGGAGGCGGTGCGGTGCAGGGTGTAGCGCTGGTCGCGCAAGGGCACCAGCCGGGCGTTGGCGGCGTCGAGCACCTGGTCCAGGCGCGTCGCGAGCACGTAGGAGGAGAGCCGCATCCGGAGGTGGTTCTGGCCTCCCATGCCGCGGACGAGCTGAGCCATCTCGGTGGCGGTGCGCGACTCCTGCGCGACCGGGGTCCACGCCTCCAGCGCCACGAGCAGATCTGCGTGCAACCGCGCCAGTGCCGTGGCGCGGGCCGTCGACACCGCGGTCGCCGAGGTGGCAGCGCTGTGCGCGGCGCGCGCCTCGGTCACCCGCGCGGCAGCCGTCTCCACGTCGATCGCCGGTGCGGCGGAGGTCGGGTCGGGTTCGGACAGGACGGCGTGCGCGGCCGCAGCGCGCGCCGCACGCGCACGCAGGTCCCGACGAAGGTCCTCACGCATCTCCGGCCGTAGCACCGCGTCCCGCACCTCGGCTGCGTCGCAGAAGCCCGCGTCGACGAGGGCGGTGCGGGCGCGGCGTACGGCGGCCTTCGCGGCCTCCTGGGCTCGGACATACGCGTCCAGTGCGTCCAGGGCCCGGCGCACCGCCGCCGCCGCAGCCGCGGCGGCACGCGCCGAGGACTCGATCAGCGGGAGCCAGTCCGGAACCACGGGGATCTCGCCGGAGGGGTCGAGTCCGGTGGTGTCGAGGTCGGTGGCGTCGAGGTCGGCGGGAAGGGGAACGAGCCCGGCGACGCCGACCCGGGTGGCCTCGTCGAGCACCTCGCGGTGGAGCCGCCTCCACGACTCCGCGGCGGAGACGAGAGCGACCCGGGCGTCGACGTCGGCGGCTTCGGCGAGATCGAGCCGCCGGCGGACGGCGTCGCGCCGGTCGGCCACGTCGCGGACCCGCCGCTCCCACTGCCGGCGCGCCGTCCCGGGGTCGCCCAGGGCGGCCAGGCGCTGCTCCAGCCCGGCCAGGTGGTCCTGCGCCTCGGCGGCGCTCAGCCCGTCGGCCGCCTGCTCGAGGAGGGCGACCTGCTGCCGGACCTGGGCTGCGCGCGCCGCGGCCTCGTCCGCGCGGCGCTGCTCCCGTGCGGCGCGATCCTGGGCCTGCCGCTGCTCCAGTTCGCTCACGGCACCGCCGTCGGAGACCGCCGGAACGGGGTGCGCGGTGCTTCCGCAGACGGGACACTCCTGGTCGGGCTCCAGGGCCCCGGCAAGTTCCGCGGCGATCCCGGCGAGGCGACGCTCCACGAGGTCGAGATGCTCGGCACGGGCCGTCAGGGCGAGGTCGCGTTGCTGGGCCGCGGCGGCGTCCAGGGCGACAGCCTCGGCCGCCAGATGCGTGCGCTCGACCGCGGCGGTGGCGCGGCGGCGGGCCTCGTCGAGCAGCAGTCCCAGCGCGGCGGCCTCGGCCTCGCGCTCGGCGAGGTGGTCTCCTTCGAGGGCGAGGGACTGCTCGTCGGCGTCCAGTGACTCCCAGGCAGACCGGGCCCCCGTCAGCTCGGCGCGTGTGCGCGCCGACTCGCGCTCGGCGCGACGGCAGGCCGTGGCGGCCGAGGACAGCGCTCGGCAGCGCGGCAGCAGGCTGTGCAGGTCGGCCTCGCGGGCGCGTGCCACGGACTCCTCGCCGCGCAGGGCGTCCTGCACGGGAGCACAGGCCCGGGCGAGGTCGTCGCCGTCGTCGTCGGACGCTCCCACACCGCCGTGCCCGGTCAGGCTGTCGACGTCCCTGGCCAGAGCCGCGGTCTCGGGGGTGACGGGCTCCTGCTCGGTGAGTCCCCGCACGGCATGGCGCACTTGGCTGCGCGCACGGTCGACCAGGGCCGCGGCGTCCTCGGCGACGGCGATCAGCGGAAGCACCGGCGCGGTGCGCTCGTCGGCCTCGAGCCGCGCCGCGGCCTCGTCGGCACGGTCGGAGGAGGCGTCGAGCTCGGCGAGCTGTTCGGTCGCCTCACGGCGGCGTCGGGTGACGGACTCCCACTCCTGGGCTGCGTACAGCACGCTCTGGGCCTTGAGCACCTGCTGCTCAGCCTCCCGCGACGCCGCGACGTCCGCCCGGGCCTGGCGCTGGGCGGTGTCCAGCACCTCACGGGACCAGGCGCCGAACTCCTCGTCGGGCGCAGCCTCGTGGTCGGGCACGGCGGTGTCCGCGCGCTCGGCGATCCGCTGCACCACGGCGATGACGTCCTGCTCCGCGCGCCGGGCGCGCTCACCGAGGTCGCGAGCGCGTTCGCGCACCCAGTCCTCGATCCGCGCGAACCGCTGGGTCTGGAAGAGTCGCTCCAGGACACCTTGGCGCTCGTCGGAGGTGGCGCGCAGGAAACGCTGGAACTCGCCCTGGGGGAGCAGCACGACCTGCTGGAACTGGTCGACGCTCATCCCGAGCAGGAGGCCGAGCTCATGGCCGACCTCCTGGACACGGGCGGAGACGAGCCGCTCCTCGCCGTCGCTGAGGTCGACCAGCTGAGCGCTGGCCTGCACCTTGGTGGTGCCCTCACCCCGCTTCTTCGGGCGATGCCACTCGGGGGTCCGGCGCACCCGGTAGCGGCGTCCGCCGAGGGTGAGCTCGAGGGTCACCTCGGGGGTGACGTCGTCGGCAGCGTGGTGGGAGCGCAAGGTCCGCACCCCGCGCGCGCCCGGGACCGAGCCGTAGAGCGCGAAGCAGACGGCATCGAGCACGCTGGTCTTGCCGGCGCCGGTGGCCCCCGTCAGCAGGAAGACGCCGGCATCGTGGAGCTCGTCGAAGTCGACCGTCACCCGGTCGGCGAACGGACCGAAGGCGACCATCTCCAAGCGGTGCAGGCGCATCAGGCCGTCACCTCCACGACGGCGTCGACGTCGCGGTCCTGGTGGATGCGGCAGGAGTCGCAGGCGAGCTGGAGCAGGAGGGCCTCCTCGGTGGTGGCCTCGAGGTTGCGCACCTCCTCGACGAACCCCAGGGCCACGTCGAGGTCGCTGCGCCCGGTGACGTGAGGTGCGATCGGCGCGCGCGACCGCTCAGCTCCCTGGGGGTCGAAGGCGAGGGTCAGCGTGTGCGGGAATCTGGCCCGCAGTCGCTCCATCGCCGACAGCGGCCGAACCCGGTCGGTGAGGACCACGGCGACGTAGGCGTCCTCGGCGTGGGCCTGGGCCGGGTCGCTGAGCAGCGCCTCGAGCTCGCCACGCACGGTGGCCAGCCGTCGTCCGACCGGAGCCTCGACGAAGTCCGATCCCGCCACGCCGGAAGCGTCGAGCTCGAGGAGCCATGAGCCCTTCACCTGATCTGCCTCGGAGAAGGAGTAGGCGAGCGGGGAGCCGCTGTAGCGGATCGTGGGGCTCAGCTCGGCGGCGCCGTGCAGGTGCCCCAGGGCGGTGTAGGTGAACGGGGTGAAGAGGGCCGTCGGGGCCAGCTCGACCCCGCCGACCGAGATGTCGCGCTCGCTGTCGCTGCGCATCCGCACCGCCGCGTCAGGGGACCCGGCGACGAAGGCGTGCGCCATCACGATCGACCGGCCACCCCGGCGGTCGAGGTCGGCGTGGACCCGGGCCAGGGCCGCGCCCAGTGCCGCCTCGTGGCTGCGTGCGGGAAGTCCCCATGCGGCGCGCACGGCGTCGGGCTCCAGGAAGGGCAGGCCGTGGACCGCGACGGTGCCGTAGCGGTCCTCCACCAGGACGGGCTCGCCGACCTCCTGCCAGCGGGTGCGCAGGTGGACGCCCGCGGCGTCGGCCAAGCGGGCGTTGGCGCCGAGCCGCACGGGCGAGTCGTGATTGCCGCTGGTGACCACGACCCGCGCGCCGGTCTCGGCCAGGCGCGCGAACAGATCGCTCGCGACCTCGACCGCCTCCACCGGCGGGAGCGCCCGGTCGTAGACGTCGCCGGCCACCAGGACCAGGTCGACCTGCTCCGCGCGCACGGTGGCGACCAGGTGGTCGGCGAACGACGCCTGGGCCTCGATCAGGCCGACCCCGTGGAAGGAACGGCCCAGATGCCAGTCGGAGGTGTGGAGGATGCGCACGTCTTAGACGTTAGGAAGAGGCACCGACAGTTTCGGGGACCCCACGCCGTCAGCAGTAGGTGACGTAGCGGGTGGGGGAGAGGAATCCGACCACGTGGACCTCCGCGGCCCGGGCCAGGGACACCGCCAGCGACGTGGGCGCGCCCAGGGCCGCCACGGTGCCGATCCGGGCCACCGCCGCCTTCTGCACGACCTCGAACCCCACCCGTCCACTGACGACCAGCAGGGGAGCATCGGACGGGTCGCCCGCGAGCAGCCGGGCGCCGACGACCTTGTCGACCGCGTTGTGCCGGCCGACGTCCTCGCGGTGCACGAGGACCGCCCCGTCGGAGGCGCACAGCGCGGCGGCGTGCAGTCCTCCGGTCCGATCGAAGACCTTCTGCGCCCGGCGTAGTCGGTCGGGCAGTGCCATCAGCACCGCCGGTTCGATCGGGTCCGGGGTCCCCGGCCGGGACAGCGTGGCGAGTCCGGCCAGCTCGACGACGTCGTCGATGCTGTCCGCGCCGCACACCCCGCACGCCGATGCCGCGGCCACGACGGTGCCGTGGCGGTGGGGCAGTGGTCGCGGGGGCGGACCGGCCAGGTCCACGGTGACGACGTTGAACTCCTCCTCGGCACGCAGGTCCGTGTCGGTGCAGTAGGCGACCCCACGGAGGTCCCCGGGGTCGAGGAGGCCCTCGGCGTGCAGGAACCCGGTGGCCAGCTCGAAGTCGTGCCCCGGCGTGCGCATCGTGACCGCGACGCGCTCGGCCGCATGCCCGGGCCACGCGAGCCGGACCTCCAGCGGCTCCTCGGTCGCGAGCCGGTCCTCCCGGGTGCGCAGCCGCCCCTCGACGTACTCGGTGACGCGCACGCGGACAGACGGTCCGGGGCGGCGGGGCAGGTCCACCCGGCCAACCTAGTCCGCGCGCGGTGGACGGCAGCCAGGAGCCCTGCGTGCCAGGCTGGCCGGGTGCGTCACGACCTCGACCTCGCCGGCCCCCTCGTCCGACTACGCCCGCTGGAGCCGGCAGACGCCTCGGCGCTGGTCGCGATCAGCGCCGCGGACGACCTGCGCTGGCACACGGTGCCGCTGCCACTCGACGAGGACACCGCGACCCGCAACATCGAGGCGCTGACGGCCGACGCGACCACGAGGGCGCTCGCCGTGGTGGGCGCGGCGGACGGCGAGTTTCGCGGGATGACGTCGTTCTACGACCTCGTCGCCACGGTGCCGCGTGTCGAGATCGGCCACACGCACTACGGGCGGCGTTGGTGGGGCGGGGAGACCAACCCGGCCGCCAAACTGCTCCTGCTGACGCACGCGTTCGAGGTGTGGGGATGCGAGAGGGTCGCGCTGCGCTGCGACGCGGCCAACGTTCGCTCTGCCGCGGCGATCCGCCGCCTCGGCGCGCAACCGGAGGGAGTGCTGCGCGCACACCGCCGCCGGTACGACGGCACGGTCGCGGACACGGCGTACTTCTCGATCGTGAGCGATGAGTGGCCGCAGGTCCGTGACGGGCTGCGGCGGCGCCTCGGTGAACTCCCGGAGCGCACCGGGCCCTAGTTGCAGTTGACGTCCCGGCTCTTGCCCTCCTGCTGCTGCGTCAGCAGCACCTTGTTCCACAGCAACTCGAAGTTCAGCCCCAACGGGGTGGGGCGCACGTCGGCGGTGCCGAGCTTCTCCAGCCGGACCCGCTCGGCGGGAACCCAGTCACGACCCTTGACCGGCACGTCCTGGAAGTAGGGCGCGAGGAAGTCCCCGGCGAGACCGTAGCGGTAGTACGTGCCGCGATCCTGGCGACGCGGGAGCGGCTTGATCCCGGCGACGAAAGCGACACGGCGTACCTCGGGCCGAGGATCCTCCGGCGACGAAAGCGACACGGCGTACCTCGGGCCGAGGATCCTGCACGTTGCCGTCGAGCCCGACCGTGGTGGCGTACAGGGAGCGCGGATCGAGCGACTTGTAGATCTTGATGTCGTACTGCTCCGAGACGAGACCGCCGCAACCGGGACGTTCTCGTTCAGCCAGCGCTCCAGCGGGCCGGCCAGGCGACCCATCCCGAGGACCAGAGGATCCTCGCCGTGGCAGGTGTGCTCACGGGCGCGATCGAGGATCCCCTCCATGTCCGCGTGGTCCATCTACGTCGACGGCATGATGATGAACGCACCCGAGCGCCGGTCGAGGACCAGCATGTTGTTGGCGCCGAGCTCGTCGAATTCCGAGGAGTCGATCTCCACACGTAGGGAGTCGGTTGCGAGCACGCTGCCGCGCGCGTTCCGGGTGCGGGTGGTCAGCGCGACGTTGGCTCCGGCTCGGCCGATCCGACGGGCCGAGACGCACGTGGACTCAGTCGCGCTGGAGCCGTTGGGGCCGGTCACGGTGTGGCTGATCTCCACCGTTCCCGGCTTCTTGAGAACGACCTTCGGCTTCTCGGTCGTGCCGTTGATGATCGTGACGTCGCTCGGGTCGATGGCCGGGTCGTCGGTCGGGTCGTCGGTCGGGTCGTCGCCGGGCTCCTCCGAGGGCTCGTCCACCGGTTCGTCGGCGGGCTGCTCCGCAGTCTCGAGGCCCTCCTCCTCGACCGTCCAGGTCGACTCCAGGGGCTCGGCCTCATCGCCGTCGGCTCCCTCCGACGCGGTCCCGTCCAACACCACCGGTTGGCCGACCAGGGTGACGACGTCCTCGCCGGCGGAGGCCAGGGGCCCGTCGGCGGCGTACTCGAAGGTCAGCCGCTCCTCCTCGATGTCGCCCAGGGTGTAGACCGCCTCCACCGAGACGACGTTCTCGCCGCTCTCCAGGCCGTCGTGCACATTGAGGCGCAGCGCCTCGCCCACGTCGGAGGCGGTCGCGCCGGGGATCCGCTGGCCGTTCAGGGTGACGGTGAGCAGTTCGGGCTCATCGCTGCTGCTCAGCCGCAGTTCCGGTTCCTCCTCCAGGACGATCTCGGCACTGAGCCGGTCGCTGTCGCCGCCCGGTGTCGGGCGTGCGGGCTAGGCCTGCTGCTCCTGCAGCGTGCAGGCGGCCAGGGACGCGGACAGGCCGAGGACCAGGACGGCGTGGAGGGCAGGTCGCGCACGAAGGGACACGTGTCCGATTGTGGCAGCGAGGGGCGTTTTAGGTGGTCTTAATACCTTTGTCGCAGTCCCCCTGACCGTTCGGTGCTGACAGAGTGGCCGTATGGCTAGTCGACCCGTCGAGGTGACCGCAGGCGACCGCACCGTGCGCGTGTCCAGTCCTGATCGGGTGATCTACGAGGAGACCCCGTGGTCGCCCGCGGTGACGAAACTCGAGGTCGTGGAGTACTACGTGGCGGTCGAGGACGGGATCCTGCGCGCACTCGGCGAACGACCGACCGCGTTGGAACGCTGGCCCAGCGGCGTCCGCGACGACATCACCCTGGCGACCGGCAGGCCGGGGGAGAAGGCCGAGGCGTTCTACTCCAAGCGCACCCCCAAGGGGGCTCCGCCCTACCTGGAGGAGGTCGAGGTCACCTTCCCGTCGGGGCGCACGGCCCGCGAGATCTGCCCGACCGAGATCGCGGTGGTCGCCTGGGCGGCGCACATGGGCACGATCACGTTCCACCCGTGGCCGGTCCGTCGCGCCGACGTCGACCACCCCGACGAGTTGCGCATCGATCTGGATCCGCAACCGGGGACCGATTTCGCCGACGCGGTGCGCGCGGCGTACGTGGCCCGGGACCTGCTCGCCGAACTCGGGATGACCGGCTACCCCAAGACCAGCGGCAACCGCGGCGTGCACGTCTACGTCCGGATCGAGCCCCGGTGGGAGTTCACCGACGTCCGCCACGCCGCCATCGCCTTCGGCCGCGAACTCGCCCGACGCGACGACGGCATCACCACCGCCTGGTGGAAGGAGGAGCGGGGCGAGCGGATCTTCGTCGACTACAACCAGAACGCTCGCGATCGGACCATCGCCTCCGCCTACTCGTTGCGGCCGCAACCGGGTGCGCCGGTGTCCACTCCGGTCGCGTGGGAGGAGCTGGAAGGTCTCGACCCACGCACGCTCAACCTGCATTCGGTGCCGGAGCGGCTCCGCGAGCATGGCGACGCCATGGCCGGGATCGACGAGGTCGCGCACGACCTGACCCCGCTGCTGGAGATGTACGACGCCGACATCGCCTCCGGGCTGACCGACCTCAACTACCCGCCGGACCACCCGAAGATGCCGGGGGAGCCACCGCGCGTGCAGCCCTCGAAGAAGGTGGCCGCACACTGGGACGAGGACGGCAACCGCATCGCCGACTGAGCGTCGCAGGGCTCAGACCCGGTTCCGCAGGTAAGTCCCGAGGTTGTCGGGGTGTGAACGCAACAAGTGCCTTTCAGTTCGGCAAGATCGCGGTTGTCGAGACGTTGATCTGAACCGAGTGAAAGGCACCTGTTGGGTGAGCACTTTACGGGGTCGTGGCAGAGGTCGTGGTCAGGTCCGGATCGGCGCGTCCGATCCGTCGTTGACGCCGGCGGCGGGGATGCTCGCGGTGACCGAGCTGGTCGATCGGCTGGGCGTGGTGAGCGCCCTCGATGAGGCTGTCGGGCCGATCAAGCAGCGTGCCCGGGGGCTGACCGGGGGCGAGTTCTTGGTCGGGCTGGCCAGTGCCCAGTTGGCGGGCGAGGACTACCTGGTCGGGCTGGACCGTCGCCGGGCCGATACCGCCGGTGGACTGCTGGCGCCGGTGGCGACGGCGCCATCGACGACCGCGGCCACGCTGGCCAAGAGGTTCGACCGATCGGCGTGGCACGCGGTCGAAGCGGCGATCGGCACGATCGGCGGTCGGGTTCTGGGCCACCTGGGCCCGCGGCGGCGCGCCGCGTTGCTGGCCGCGCCGACGCTGGACATCGATGCCACCGAGGTCGAGGTCTACGGCGCCCGCAAGCAGGGTGTGGCCTACAACTACAAGGGTCAGCGCGCCGGGCGCCCACACCTGGCGACCTGGGCCGAGGGCGGAGTCGTGCTGGCCGCCGATCTGCTCGCCGGGGACGTCGATCCCCGCGCCGGGGTGGTCGACCTGTTCGCCCGGGCGCTGCGTGGGCTCGATGCGGCAGCACCGGGACACGGGCGGGTGCGGGTCCGCGGCGACATCGGCTACTTCACCAAGGACCTCGCCCAGGCGATCATCGCCGCCGGCTGCGACTTCGCCATCGGCGCAAACCGCAACCCCGCGACCTGGCGGGCAGCCGCAGCCGTCCCCGAGCAGGCATGGGTCGACGCAGACGGAATGACCGGCGCCCAGGTCGCGGTCGCCGCCTACACCCCGGCCGGATGGCCCCAGGGCACCCGATGCCTGATCCGTCGGGTCCGTCACGAGGCCACGGTGATCTCGGCCGACCCCCGCGCCCGGCGTCGCAAGACCATCCCGAGCGAGCAGCTCGCGTTGGCCCTGGACGGTGATGTGGACACCGTGTGGGCCTACTCGTTCATCGTCACCAACCTCGATGTATCTACACCGGCCAAGGCCGCCGCGGTCGAGTCCTGGTACCGCCACCGCACCGATATCGAGGACCGGATCCGCGACGCCAAGCACGGCGCCGCGCTCCGCCACCTCCCCTCCGGCAACCCGGCGGTGAACACCGCCTGGATGTGGGGCGCGCTGCTCGCGGTCAACCTCTCGGCCTGGCTCCACGAGCTCGGCGGACTCGACGACGGCCGCGGTCGCGGACGCGCTCACCTGACCCGGCTCCGCCGCGAGCTGATCTGCCTGCCCGGTCGCGTCATCAACCACGCCCGACGCACCGTTGTGCGACTGCCACCGGGCGAGAACCAGCTCGCCGAGGTGTTGAGCAGGCTCCGCGAACTCCAGCCCGCCGCCTGACCACCACTACCCGAGGAACCTGGGAAACCACGACCGGAGACGGTCCGGCCACGGACATGCCCGCAACCGCCAAAGGCATGACACGCGGGGCGAGCACCCGAAACCAGACGCCCTCACACCCCTACCTGCGAGATCGGGTCAGAGGCCGGTGACGCCCTCACCGGAGCCGGCCTGCTCGTCGAAGCGCTCGTGCTCGAGCAGGTGCAGCACCGGAACTCCGAGTTTGCGGCGCGCGCGTGAGGTCCAGTCGCGGTGGAAGAACTCCGCGACCACGTGCGGCTGGGTCAGCACGATCACCTCCGCGGCCTCCACCTGGGTGACCTTCGCCGCCAGCGCGTCGATCGGGTCGCTGGTCACGATCTCCCCGATCGCCGTGCCGCCGGCGCGCTCCAACGCCGCGACCGAGTCCTTGACCGAGCGCCGCGCCTCGTCGAGGAGTTCGTGCTGGATCTCCGCCATCTCGTCGGGGCTCAGCATCGTCGGAGGTGCGACGAGCACGTCACCCGTCGCGAGCGCCCCCATGGCTGCCTCGATCTGGCCCGCGGCGTCGTCGACCGGCACCAGCACGTGGTAGCGCACCGGATCCGGCAGATCCTCGTGGAGGCTGCGCACCTGCTGGCCGTCGAGATCGCTGAGGGCCTGCTCCACCAGCAACACCACGTCGTACGTCGTTGCCGCGGCCTGCTCGCTCATGGCCTGCTCCCTTCGGTGCCGGCGGGCCCGACGCCCGTCGAGTCCAGCCTAGTCTCGTGCGCGCCTAGTCTCGTGCGGGCCCGAGGATGTCGCCCAGGTCGTAGGACACGGGCTCCTCCAACTGGGTGTAGTCGCACGTGGTCGGGTCCCGGTCCTCCCGCCAGCGCTTGAACTGGGCGGTGTGCCGGAAACGGTCGCCCTCCATGTGGTCGTAGCCGACCTCGAGCACCCGCTCCGGACGCACCAGCACGAAGGAGAGGTCCTTCCCGGCGTTCCAGCGGCTCACGTTCGCCTGGGCCGCCGCGGCCCCGCTGGCGGTGACCTCCTGCCACCGGCCCCACGGGTGGTCAGCGGGCTCGCAGCGCAGCGGCTGGAGCGCGGCGAACAGTTCGGCGCGGCGGGACGCGGTGAACGAGGCGCTCACGCCGACGTGGCGGAGGTGGCCCTCGGCGTCGTACAGCCCGAGCAGCAGGGACCCGACCAGGGGTGCCTCCTCAGTCGAGTTCTTGTGCAAGCGATAACCGGCCAGGACCACGTCCGCCGTGCGCGCGTGCTTGACCTTGAGCATCGCGCGCACGTTGGGCTGGTACGCCGAGGCGAGCGGCTTGGCGACGACGCCGTCGAGCCCGGCCCCCTCGAACTGCTCGAACCAGGTCGCGGCCGTCGCCGCGTCGGTCGTCGCCGGGGTCAGGTGCACCGGGGGTGCGGCGTCGGCCAGGAGCGACTCCAGCCGAGCTCGGCGTGTGGCCAGGGGAGCGGTGCTCAGATCCTCGTCGTCGAGCGCCAACAGGTCGAAGGCGACGTACGACGCCGGGGTCTGCTCGGCCAGCAACCGCACCCGGCTGGCGGCCGGGTGGATCCGGTCCTGCAGCCGCTCGAAGTCCAGCCGGTCACCGAGGGCGACCACGATCTCGCCGTCGAGCACGCAGCGCGGTGGCAGCGTCGCGAGCAGGGCCTCGACCACCTCGGGGAAGTAGCGGGTCAGTGGTTTGGTGTTGCGGCTGGTCAGCTCCAGGTTGTCGCCGTCGCGGAACACCAGGCAGCGGAACCCGTCCCACTTCGGCTCGAAGAGCAGGCCGGGATGCTCGGCGTCGTCGAACTTCGCCGGGTCGGGCAGCCCCGCGACCGACTTCGCGAGCATCGGCAGGACGGGAGGGTTGACGGGCAGGTCCATCCGTCGACCCTAGCCGCGGGTGCCGACACACCTGCGCCGTCACACCACCGCCGTCACACCACCGCGCCGGAGTCCTCCGGGTTCTCGGTGCGGATCCGCTTGACCGGCTTGGTGCGCGGCATCGGCCAGCGCTGCTGCAGGCGCAGCAGCAACGGCGTCGCGGTGAAGACCGAGGAGTAGGTGCCGATGAGCAGGCCGAGCAGCAGCGCGATGGAGAAGTCCTCCAAGGAGTCACCGCCCAGGATCGCCAGCGCCGCCAGGATGAACATCGCGCCGAGACCGGTGTTGACCGTCCGGGGCACGGTGTCGAGGACGGCGGTGTTGGCGATCGAGGCGAAGGACTCCTCCCTCGAGGCCCACCATTTCTCCCGGATCCGGTCGAACACGACCACGGTGTCGTTGACCGAGAGACCGATGATGGTGAGGACCGCCGCCAGGAAGACACCGTCGATGGGCTTGTCCAGCCAGGCGAAGACGCCCACGACGATGAGCACGTCGTGCAGCATCGCGATCACCGCGGAGAGACCGAACGCGGGGTTGAAGCGCAACGCCAGGTAGGCCATCTGTGCCAGCAACGCGATGCCCAGCGCGATCAGCGCCTTGTTGCGCAATTCGGGGCCCAGGCTCGGGCCGATAAGTTCGTCGCGAACCTTGGTGACGTCGTTGCCGGCGACCTCGCTGAGGGCGGCCTGGATCTGGAGGACCTCGTCGTCGGTGATCTGCCCGGTGCGCACGGAGAGCTCCTCCTCGCCGGACTCCTGGACGACGGCGGTGGGGAAGCCGACGTCGGACACCGCCGCCCGCGCCTCGTCCACGTCGAGGGTCGCGGTGTTGCCGAACTCGACGATGCGGCCACCGGTGAACTCCACGGCGAGGTTGAGTCCGTTGACGGCGATGCCGACGATCGCGATGAGGACCGCGGCGGCCGAGACGCCCAGCCAGGTGGTGCTGCGCGACATGATGTCGGGGTTGCGGCGGCGCAGCCAGGTGCGCACCGGGCCCAGCCCGGTCAGTCCGGTGACGCCGGGGTGGCGGTTGATCCAGCCCGATCGGAAGGCGGTCTCGGTCAGCGACCGGGCGATGACCAGCGCGGAGATCATCGAGGCGAGCACACCGATGGTCAGCGTGACACCGAAGCCCTTGACCGGACCCGAGGCCAGCGCGAAGAGCAGACCGGCGGCCAACAGGGTGGTGATGTTGGAGTCCAGGATCGCCGTCCAGGCCTTCGCGAAGCCCGTCGACAGCGCGCGTCTGAGACCGACCCCGCCGACGTACTCCTCCCGGGCGCGTTCGAAGCTGAGCACGTTGGCGTCGATGGCCATGCCGATGGCCAGCACGAAACCGGCGAGCCCCGGCAACGTCAGGGTCGCGCCGATCATGATCAGGATCGCGTACGAGATCAGCGCGTAGCAGGCGAGCGCGACCGTCGCGAGGAGACCGGAGAGCCGGTAGACGATCGTGATGAACAGCCCGGTCAGGATGATGCCGATGATCGCGGCGCGGAACGAGGCGTCGATGGCGGCCTCACCCAGCGTGGGGCCGACGGTGCGCTGTTCGATGATCTCGACCGGCACCGGCAGGGCGCCGCCCTCGATCAGGGTCGCCAACTGGTTGGCCTCGTCGGCGGAGAAGTTGCCGGTGATCTGGGTCGAGCCGCCCACCATGCCGATCTCGCACCCGATCTCGGGGACGACCTGCGGGGAGGAGATGACCTCGTCGTCCAGCACGATGGCCACGCGGCGAGCCGGATCGCCCGGCGCCGCACAGGCCGCCTGACCGGTCAGCTGCTGCCAGTTCTGGTCGCCCTCGCCCTGGAACTCGACGGTGACGAACCAACCGGTGCCCTGGCTGGCGTCGTTGCCGGCGGCCGCGCTGGAGACCTGGTCACCGGACACGGCCGCGGGACCCAACTCGAGCGGGACGCCGTCCTCGTCGGGAAGGATCAGGTTCTCGGACTCCTCCGGCTGCTCCTGCTCCGGGTCCTGCGTCTGCGGGGCCAGCCCGATGACCGGGTGGAAGCTGAGCTGCGCGACCTTGCCGAGGGTCTCGGCCGCCTCGCGGGGGTCCTGCACCCCCGGGAGCTCGACGATGATCCGGTTCTCGCCGGACCGTGCCAGGGTCGGTTCGGCGACGCCGAGGCCGTCGACCCGCCCGCGTAGCACCTCGAGGGTGCGGTCGGTGGCCTCCGCGTCCGCGGTGACCTGGTCGGTGCTCTGCGCCTCGAGCACGAACTGCGTCCCGCCCTCGAGGTCCAGCCCCAGCTTGGGGCTGCTGCCGTAGGCGACGAACCCCGCCGTCAGCAGGATCACCAGCGTGGCGATCAGGCGGAGCAGCACCGCCCGGCCATCATGAGGCGGGGCAGTGGGGGTCGGTGCGGTCATGGTTCTCGCTTCTCCGGAGACGACACGTGGGCGGACGAGGGCACCAGCATCGCAGGAAACCTATCGTCAACCCCGGTCTACGCGTGGTTTCGGCGCTTCCTAGACTTCCCGGGTGCCCCTCGCGCTGATCGATCGCAACCCCGCGGTGCCGCGCGAGCGTCTCCTCTCGGACCTGGTCCCGCCGCCGCGGTTCGCCGCGGTGAGCTTCGACAGCTACCTCCCCGATCCGGCACAGCCCTCCCAGGCCCAAGCCGTCGCGGTCCTGCGGGAGTTCGTCGCCGGCTTGCACGCGCCGGAGCCGCGCCGGCGGCTCTTCGGACGCCGGACGCCGGACCCCTCCCCGGCCGGGGTCTACCTCGACGGGGGCTACGGGGTCGGCAAGACGCATCTGCTCGCCTCCACGTGGCACGCCGCCCCGGGGCCGAAGCTGTTCGCCACCTTCGTCGAGCTCACCCACCTGGTGGGGGCGCTGGGGTTCCACGACGCGGTGGCGGCGCTGTCGACGTACGCGCTGGTGTGCGTGGACGAGTTCGAGCTGGACGATCCGGGCGACACCGTGCTGGTCTCCACATTGCTCACGCGGCTGCGCGACGCCGGCGTACGGCTCGCCGCCACCTCCAACACGCTGCCCGACAAGCTCGGGGAGGGCCGGTTCGCGACCGCCGACTTCCTCCGGGAGATCCAGGGCCTGGCCGCGGCGTTCACGTCGGTGCGCATCGACGGCGAGGACTACCGGCACCGGGGGCTGCCCCCGGCTCCGAAGCCGATCCCGCTGGAGGAGGTGCGCCTCCGCGCGCGCCAGCCCGGCGCGTCGTACGACCATTTCGTCGACCTCACCCGGCACCTGGCCGAGGTGCACCCCTCGAAGTACGGCGCCCTCCTCGACGGGGTGACCGCGGTGTGCCTGGAGGACGTGCGCACGGTGACCGACCAGGCGGTGGCGCTGCGCCTGGTGGTGCTGGCCGACCGGATGTACGACCGCGACCTGCCGGTAATCGCCAGCGGCGTGACCTTCACCCACCTCTTCGCGCCCGAACTGCTGGCCGGCGGCTACCGCAAGAAGTACTTCCGTGCGATCAGCCGGCTGGTCGCACTCTCCCGCGAAGGCGCGGGACTCACCGATGCGGAGGAGTGACCCGGGTCGGGACGCGGGCTAGCCTCCCAGGATGGAGAGCATCGCTGAGTTGCTGCGTGTGGGACCCGGACCCGTCGACCTGTCGACGATCGACCCGAACGGAAAGCCCGGGTTCGACGGCGACAAGGTGGCCGGCCAGGAGGCGTTGGCCGCGATGGACGCCGAGATCGACGAACTGCAGGGGAAGCTCGCTGCGCACGGGTACGTCGGAGGACACCGGTCGGTGCTGCTGGTCCTCCAGGGGATGGACACCGCCGGCAAGGGCGGGGTGCTCACCCACGCGGTCGGTCTGCTCAACCCCGGCGGCGTCCGGATCAAGGGGTTCAAGGCGCCGACGAAGGAGGAGCTGTCGCACGACTTCCTCTGGCGGGTCGAGCGCGAGACCCCTGCGGCCGGACAGATCGGCATCTTCGACCGCTCCCACTACGAGGACGTGCTGATCGCCCGGGTGCGCGAGCTCGCCCACGCCGACGAGATCGAGCGTCGCTACGGGGCGATCAACGACTTCGAGCGGCGGCTCCACGACGAGGGCACCACGATCGTCAAGTGCATGCTGCACATCTCGCGGGACGAACAGCGCGAACGGCTGCTGGCGCGGCTCGACGACCCGACCAAGGTGTGGAAGTTCAAGCCCGAAGACGTCGACGAGCGAGCCCTGTGGGACGACTACCAGCGGGCGTACGAGATCGCGTTGGAGCGGTGCAGCACCGACTGGGCGCCGTGGTACGTCGTGCCGGCGAACCGGAAGTGGTACCGCACGCTGGCGATCGCGACGCTGATGCGCGACGCGCTGGCCGCGATGGAGCTGTCCTGGCCCGAGCCCGACTTCGACGTGGAGGCCCAGCGGGCACGGCTGGCTCCCGAGGGATGATCCCCTGCGTGTCCGGCCGGTGCTGCGCGTCGGGTCAGGGGCGCAACAGGAGCCGTACGGCGACGTCGATGTTCTGACCGACGTCGCTCGCGCTGGCGCGCCCGGTCACCCACTGCACCAGGGAGGCCAGCCAGACGTCGCTGATCACCTTGGCGATCGCGATGTCCTCCTCGGTGGGCTCGTGGTCGTCCATGGACACCGCCGGGTCGGCCATGGCCCGCATCAGGATGCGGGTCAGGTGCATGCCGACGATGTGGATCTCGTTGGCCACCGAGGCGTCGGCGAACATGAAGGCACGGGTGAGTGCCTCGGTGAGGTTCGGGTCGCGCTGGAGGCCCCGGGTCGCCCGGTGGAGGACGAAAGTGACCCGCTCGTGGGGCGTGTCGCCGGGGATCGTCCGCTTCTCGAAGACCGCGGCGGCCTCTTCGAACTGGCGCGCCAGTGCAGAGACCAGCAGGTGGATCTTGGACGGGAAGTAGCGGTAGAGCGTGCCCAGCGCGACATCGGCCTTCTCGGCCACGGCGCGCATCTGCACGGCGTCGAATCCGCCTTGCGAGGCCAGTTCGACCGTCGCGTCCAGGATCCGGCGCCGACGCTCGCGCTGGGCGGACGAACCGAGCTCCTCCTGGGTGAGCGAGTTGATCGTCGACATCGCTCTCCTCCTCGTCTCCGCCGTGCCGCTGTCGCTCCCGACGAGCGTCCCCGAGGCGGCTCCGTGGGGGCCGTAAGATTACCACCGCTACGTCGCAGAACAGAAACACGTTACAGTTCTCCGACGGTCGGGGGTGCCCCGGCGGGAGCAGGTCGACCGGGAGGAACACACGCGTTGCGCATCGCACTGCTGTCGTATCGGAGCAAGCCGCACTGCGGCGGTCAAGGCGTCTACCTTCGGCACCTGAGCCGCGAGCTGGTCGCCCTCGGTCACGAGGTCGAGGTCTTCTCCGGTCAGCCCTACCCCCAGCTCGACCCCGGCGTCACCCTCACGAAGGTCCCCGCGCGAGTTCCGCGATCTCATCGACGTCGAGGAGTTCCTGTCGATGTGCACTGCGGCCTTCCCCGAGCCGCGGACGTTCTCCAAGCGCGTCGCACGTCTCTTCCGTGACCGCATCGGCGACTTCGACGTCGTGCACGACAACCAGACCGTGGGCTACGGGACGCTGGACATCGAGGCCCTCGGGTTCCCGCTGGTCACCACGATCCACCACCCGATCACCTTCGACCGCCGGGTCGACCTCGAGCACGCCCCGCTGCGCAAGCAGGTCCCGCTGCGCCGGTGGTACTCCTTCCTGCGGATGCAGGGCAAGGTCGCGCGTCAGCTGAAGACGATCCTCACGGTCTCGGAGAGCAGCAAGCGCGACATCGCCCGGGACTTCGGGGTGGACCCCGAACGCATCGAGGTGATCACGCTCGGTGTCGACGAGGTCTTCCGGCCGCCGACCGAGCCGCGTGTCCCGGGACGCCTGGTCGCGATGGCCAGCGCGGACACCCCGATGAAGGGGGTGCACACCTTGCTCGAGGCACTCGCGAAGCTGCGCACCGAACGGGACGTCGAACTCCTGCTGGTCACCAAGCCCGTCGAGGGCGGGCGGACCGAGAAGCTCATCGAGAAGCTGGGCCTCGAGGACTGCGTCCGCTTCGTGAACGGCATCTCCGACGCCGAGCTCGTCCAGGTGATGGGCTCCGCGGAGGTCGCCGTGGTGCCGTCGCTCTACGAGGGCTTCAGCCTGCCGACGGCCGAGCTGATGGCGTGCGAGACGCCGCTGGTCGTCAGCCGGGCCGGCGCCATCCCCGAGGTCGTCGGACCGGACGGCGAGTGCGCGGACCTGGTCACTCCCGGCGATGTCGGGGAGCTCCACGAGGCCATCGGTCGCCTGCTCGACGATCCGGAGCGACGCGCCCGGATGGGGGCCGCGGGCCGTCGCCGGGTGCTCGACACGTTCAGCTGGCACGCCGTCGCGGTGAACACCGCTGCCGCCTACGAACGGGCGATCGCCGCCCACTCCGCATCCAAGAAGTGAGGAACCCCGTCAGATGCTGACCGTTGACTTCGACCGCCTCGGCCTGCGCGCCGGAGAGCGCGTGCTCGACATGGGCTGTGGCGCGGGCCGCCACGCGTTCGAGATGTACAAGCGGGGCGCCGACGTGATCGCGCTCGACATGGACGCCGACGAGCTCGCCACCGTCAGCGAATGGTTCGCGGCGATGCGCGAGGAGGGCAGTGTCCCGCTCGGGGCCGAGGCCGACGTCAAGCAGGGCGACGCGCTCGACCTGCCGTTCCCCGACGGGGAGTTCGACCGCGTGGTCGCCTCGGAGGTCCTCGAGCACATCCCCGACGACGAGCGCGCCATCAGCGAGCTCGTCCGGGTGCTGCGTCCGGGCGGCACGATCGCGGTCACCGTGCCGCGATGGCTTCCGGAGAAGATCTGCTGGGCCCTCTCCGACGAGTACCACGAGGTCGAGGGTGGCCACGTGCGGATCTACCGCGGCGACGAGCTCACCGCCAAGCTGGAGGCGGCGGGGCTTCGCTACCTCGGCCGCGACCACGTGCACGGCCTGCACTCGCCGTACTGGTGGGTCAAGTGCGCGGTCGGAGTCACCAACGACTCCAACCCGGTCGTCAAGGCGTTCCACCAGGTGCTGGTGTGGGACATCGTGAAGCGCCCGCTGGCCACCCGTCTGGCCGAGCAGGTGCTCGACCCGCTGATCGGCAAGAGCATGGTGCTCTACCTGGAGAAGCCGGCGGCCTGAGGCTGATGACACATCGCATCCCTTTCCTCGAGGGGTACCTGTCCGCCGAGCAGGTGGCACACACAGCTGCCGCCATCGCCCGGGTGCAGCAGGACGACGGCGGCATCCCCTGGGCGGTCGGCGAGCACATCGACGCGTGGAACCACGTCGAGGGTGCGATGGCGATGCTCGTCGGTGGCGAGATCGAGGCCGCCGAGCGGGCGTACGACTGGTGCCTGCGCAACCAGCGCGCCGATGGCTCGTGGGCGATGAAGATCATCGGGACGCGGGTCGAGGACGCCAGCGGCGACACCAACATGTCGGCCTACATCGCCACGGGCGTGTGGCATCACTGGCTCGTGCGTCGTGACTCGGCCTTCGTGCATCGCATGTGGCCGGTGGTTCGGCACGCGCTGGACTGGGTGGCCGGACTTCAGCTGCCCTTCGGCGGGATCTCGTGGAGCCAGGAGAGCGGCGGCAAGGTCAACGCCGAGGCCCTGCTGGCGGGAAGCGCGAGCATCTACCACTCCTTCAAGTGCGGGCTGGCGCTCGCCGACCTTCTCGACGAGCCTCAACCGGAGTGGGAGCTCGTCGCCGGATCCGGGGCCGAGCAGCGGAGGACCTGCTGGCCGCACGCTGGGACGAGTTCGTCGTCGACGGCCTCGGGATCCACTGTGTGACCACCAACCCGTGGGTGACCGGGGCCGAGACCTGTGAGCTGGTGATGGCGCTGGACAACCTGGGTGACCGTGAGCGGGCACTCAAGTTGTACGGCGACATGCTGCACACCCGACACGAGAGCGGGCTGTACTGGACGGGCTTCGTCTACCCGGAGAACGTCCACTGGCCTCCGGAGCAGACGACCTACACCTCGGCGGCGGTCATCCTCGCCACTGACGCGCTCTCCGACACCTCACCGGCCGCCGGCCTCTTCCGCGGAGAGACCCTGCCCGCGGACCTTCCGCCGCTGGCCCTGGAGTGCGGCTGCGGCGAGCCCGACCGGGAGCGTTCGCACGCCGGCTGACGGGGTTTCGAGACGGGCTCGTTCCTCGCCCTCCTCAACCACCGGGCGAAGCGAGCGTCTCGAAACCAGGGCGCAGCCCCGTCAGTCAGCCGCGCGGCGCAGGGCGCGCATCGACCCGCAGGCGCCGATCTCAGTGAAACCGTCCTCGAGGGCGCGGAGGTAGATCTCGTACGGTGGGCGGCCGCCGTCGGCGGGGTCGGGGAACACGTCGTGGATGAGCAGCAGCCCGCCCGGGGCGACCTTGGGGGTCCACGCCTCGTAGTCGGCGTGGGCGGGTTCGGTGCCGTGCCCGCCGTCGATGAAGAGCAGGGCCAACGGGGTCTGCCACAGGCGCGCCACGGTCAGGGACTGGCCGACGACCGCGACCACCTCGTCCTCCAGACCGGCATGAGCGATGGTCCGACGAAACGTCGGCAGGGTGTCCATCCGGCCGAACTCGGGGTCGACGAGTGAGGAGTCGTGGTGCTCCCAGCCGGCCTGGTTCTCCTCCGAACCGCGATGGTGGTCGACGGTCACCGCGGTGGAGCCGGTGAGGCGTGCTGCGGCGCCGAGGTAGATCGCGGACTTCCCGCAGTAGGTGCCCACCTCCAGCAGGGGGCCGGTCGAACCGGCGGCCACGGCGTGGTCGAAGAGGAAGAGGCCCTCGTCCTCGGGCATGAAGCCCTTCGCGGCGCGGGCCGCCTCCAGGAGGTCCGGCGGCATGGCGTTCGCGGGGGAGGGGGCGCTCATGCCGGGTGAGCCTAGGCCCCGCGCTCGGGGCTGGGAGAGACACCCCGCTCTGTGTCATGATCTGAAACACGTTCTACTTCTTGGAGGACCCGATGCTTGGCCTGACCGACGACCAGCAGTCGCTCGCGCGCGCTCTCGGTGAGTGGGCCGTCTCGGTGGACGCCCCCGGTCTGGCCAAGCGCTCGGAAACCGAGGATCTGTCGGTCTGGCAGCCGGTCCTCGACGGACTCGCGGAGTTCGGCGTGGCGGGCATCGCTGTACCGGAGAAGTGGGGTGGCGCCGGCGGGTCCCTGGTCGACCTCGCGGTTGCTGTGGAGGCCTGCGCGGACGGCATGGTCCCCGGCGGGGTCCTCCCGACGGCCGTGGCAGCCATGGTCCTGGCCGATGCCGTCGCCGCCGACTCGGTGGACACGGGCGCAGTCGTCCAGGTGCTGCCGGGGGTCGCAACAGGTGACGTGCGTTTCGCGGTGGCGTTGCGCGGCGAGATCACGGTCACCGACAGGATCGCGACCGGCACCTCGGGGCCGGCGCTCGGCCTCGGGACGGCGACGCACCTCCTGGCCCCTGTCGAGGACGGCGGTTGGCTGGTGGTGCCGCTGGGCGCCGACGGGGCCACGGTGGCCGACGGCCCGGTCCTGGACCTGTCCACGCGCACCGGGGCGGTACGACTCGACGGCGTGGCCGTCGCCGCGGGTGCCTTGATCGCGGTGGACTCGACGTACGTCGAGCACGTGGCGGTGACCCTGGCGGCCGCGGAGTGCTCCGGGATCGCCGCCTGGACGATGCGTACCGCGGTCGACTACGCCAAGGTGCGCGAACAGTTCGGCCGCACCATCGGATCCTTCCAGTCGATCAAGCACCTGTGCGCTCAGATGTTCGAGGCCTCGGAGTCGGCCGCGGCGGTGGCCTGGGACGCCGCGGCCGCGCACGACGAGGGCGACGGCGACCAGTTCGCGCTCGCTGCGCGGGCGGCCGCTGCAGTAGGCCTCGATCTGGCGGTCCGCAACGCCCAGGACTGCATCCAGGTCCTCGGCGGCATCGGCTTCACGTGGGAACACCACGCACATCTCTACCTGCGACGAGCCACCACGCTGCGCCAGTGGCTCGGCGGCTCCGACCGCTGGCGCGTCGCTCTGGCCGATCAGGCACTGGCCGGCGGTCGTCGTACGCCGCACATCGACCTGGGCCCGGCCGCGGAGGAGACCCGCGCGTCCGTCGCCGCCGACCTGGCCGCGATCGCAGCGCTCCCGGCCGCCGAGCGGCGCGCCGCGCTGGCCGACGCCGGGCTGATCATGCCGCACTGGCCCGCGCCGTACGGCCGCGGAGCCGGCCCGGTCGAGCAGATCGTCATCGACGAGGAGTACGCCGCGGCGGGGCTCGTCCGCCCGTCGCTGGCGATCGGTGCGTGGGCCGCGCCCACCATCGCGGTGTCGGGGACCGACGCGCAGCGCGAGCGTTTCCTACGTCCGACGCTGACCGGGGAGATCACGTGGTGCCAGCTCTTCAGCGAGCCCGGCGCCGGCAGCGACCTCGCTTCGCTGCGCACCCGCGCGGAGCGGACCGAGGGCGGCTGGCTGCTGTCGGGGCAGAAGGTCTGGACGTCGGTCGCGGCCCAGGCGGACTGGGCGATCTGCCTGGCGCGCACGAACCCGGACGCCCCACAGCACAAGGGGATCACCTACTTCCTGGTCGACATGCGTTCGGCCGGCCTCGACATCCGGCCGTTGCGTGAGCTGACCGGGGAGGCGCTCTTCAACGAGGTGTTCCTCGACCAGGTCTTCGTCCCTGACGACTGCGTCGTCGGCGAGGTCGACGGTGGTTGGCCCCTGGCGCGCACCACGCTGGCCAACGAGCGGGTGGCGATCAGCGACTCCTCGTTCGGGGTCAGCGTCGAGCGGGCCCTGCGCCTGGTCGGGCACCGTGACGGCGGGCCCACCGAGCTCGACCGGGTCCGGGTCGGTGACGCGGTCGGCGCGGCGGCCACCGTGAAAGCGCTGGGGACACGCGCCACGTTGCGGCAACTGGCCGGTCACGGGCCGGGCGCAGAGTCGAGCGTGCTCAAACTCGTCGGGGTCGCCCAACGGCAGGACTCCTCCGAGCTGGCGCTCGCGCTGCTGGAGGACCAGCTCTTCAACGGCGGGCCCGAGGCGGAGGGAGCCATCGGTGAGGCGCTGGTGACGCGGTGCCTCTCGATCGCCGGGGGGACCACCCAGGTGCTCCGCAACGTCGCCGCCGAGCGGATCCTCGGCCTGCCGCGCGGATAGGACCACGAGGCGCAACTCGCGGAACCACGAGGCGCACCTCGCGCGACCGCGAGGCGCAACTCGCGGGGAGGGTCAGCCGGTGGTCACCTCGGCGTCGCCGAGGTCCGGCGCCGACGGCTCGGGGGTGCCCTGCTGTTCGGCCTTCCAGCGGTCGTAGGTCCAGCGCAGGAAGCGGTCCACACCACGCACCGAGTGCTGGCTGCGCACCGAGGGGAAGACGTCGAAGGCGTGCTGGGTGCCGGCCAGCTCGGCGTACGCGACGGGCTGGGTGCTGACCTTGCGCAGCGCCGCCACGAACTCCCGAGCCTGCTTCACCTCCACGAGGGAGTCGTTGACCCCGTGCAGCACGTAGAACGGCGGCGCCTGCTCACCCACCCGGAGGATCGGTGAGGCCTTCTCGAAGGGGGTGAGGTCCTTCTTCGGGTCGGTGAAGAGCACCCGGGGGCCCAGGAACCGGTCCCGCATCCGGGCGGCACCGGGACCGGTGACCCCGGCGAAGTCGTACACGCCGTAGAACGGCACGGCGGCCTGCACGGTCGTGTCGGCGTCCTCGAACCCTGGCTGGTACTCGGGGTCGTTCGGGGTCAGGGCCGCCAGCGCGGTCAGGTGACCGCCCGCGGAGCCGCCGGTGATGGCGACGAAGCGGGGGTCGCCGCCGTACTCGCCGATGTGCTCGCGGATCCAGGCGATCCCGCGCTTGACGTCGATCAGGTGGGCCGGGAAGGCGTCACGCGGGCTGAGGCGGTAGTTGATCGCCACGCACACCCAGCCGCGCGAGGCCAGGTGCTTCATCAGCGGGATGCCCTGCTGGTCCTTGTTGCCGATCGTCCAGCCGCCACCGTGCACCTGGAGGAGCACGGGCGCGCCGGTGACGTCCCCGGCGGGCTTGTAGATGTCGAGCAGGCCGCGCCGGCCGAACTCGGGCGCGTAGGGGATGTCCTTGAGGATCTCGATGCCCTCCGCGGGGATCCGGAACGGCCAGGCGAGCTGGCGGGGCGTCGTACGCCAGTCGAGGTCGGCGTGCCGGGACTCGAGGTCGGTGCGGTACTGCTCGCCAAGGCCGTCGAGGAGTCCGGACTCGAAGACGTGGCGGGACTGGGCTCCCTGGCGGGTCAGGTAGGCCAGGGCGGCCAGGTTCGCCACGCCGAGCGCGGCCTGTCGGCGGGATCCACCCGGCCGCACGAGCTCGAGTGCGGTGTCGACCGCCGTGCCGGCGAAGAAGTGCGGGGCGAGCTCGGTGACGAACCACCCGGCGAACATCGCGGGCACGCTGGCCACGGCGCCGCGCGGAGGACGGACGGCGTTGGCGGCGAGGGCGGACACGATCAGCTGTCGGCGGAGATACCCCATGCGGCTCAGCGTACGACCACGGTGGAACGTGTTCTCATCGCGGTCGACCAACCACCAGAAGTAGAACACGTTCTAGTTGTGCGCTAGCATGTTGCCATGCAGCGGCTGAGCGGGTTGGACGCTTCCTTCCTCTACCTGGAGACCCCCGAGCAACTGCTGCACGTCTGTGGTCTGGTCGTGGTCGATCCCGGGACCGTGCCTGGCGGCTACTCCTTCGCCTCCCTGAAGGACCGCCTGGCCGCGCTCGTCGTGGAGGTCCCCGAGTTCCGGCGTCGGTTGCGGCACGTGCCCTTCGACCTGGACCATCCGGTCTGGGTCGACGACGAGCACTTCTCCATCGATCGCCATGCCCACCGCGCAGCCCTACCGGCGCCCGGCGGGGTGGCCGAGCTCGCCGAGTTGTGCGGTCACCTCGCGGGCCAGCCGCTGGACCGGTCGCGGCCGCTCTGGGAGCTCTGGGTGATCGAGGGTCTGGCGGACGGCCGGCTGGGCATCTTCTTCAAGATGCACCACGCCACGGTCGACGGGCTCTCAGGGATGAGCCTGTTGTCACACCTGTGCAGCCTCGAGCCGGAACCGCCCACGAGCGCGACGAGTCCGGCGACGACGAGGGAGATTGCCGTGCGAGCCGAGCCGGTGCCCGGGGACTGGCACCTGCTGGGGCGCGGGATCGTGCACCTGGCCGCCCGCCCGGCCCGGCTGGTGCGCCTGGCGGCGCCGACGTTCTCCGCACTGGCCGGCACCGTCGACCGGGCACGTCACGGCGTCGCCATGGCGGCGCCCTTCACGGCACCCCGTACCCCCTTCAACGCGACCATCAGCGGCCGTCGGGCGGTGGCGTTCGCGGACCTTCCTCTCGATGCCGTGAAGGCGGTCAAGAACGCCACCGGGACGACGGTGAACGACGTCGTTCTGACGGTGTGCGGCGGGGCGCTGCGCGGTTACCTGGAGGCGCGGGGCGAGCTCCCCGAGCACTCCCTGCTGGCCACGGTGCCGGTGTCGGTGCGGGGCTCCTCGCCGGCGCAGGGCTCGAACCAGGTCTCCGCCTTCTTCGCTCGACTGGGCACGGATGTGGCTGATCCGTTGAAGCGTCTGGCCGCTGTGGCCACCGGCAACCGTCGCGCCAAGGAGCACCACCAGGCGATCCCGGCGAGCGCGCTGCAGGACTGGGCCGAGCTGGCCGCCCCGCGCACGTTCGGGGTGGCGGTGCGGGTCTACTCGCGGCTGCGCCTGGCCGAGCGGCACCCGGTGGTCCACAACCTGGTGATCTCCAACGTGCCGGGCCCGCCCGTGCCGCTGTTCCTGCTGGGCGCTCGGGTCGAGGCGATGTATCCGCTCGGCCCGGTCTTCCACGGGGCCGGGCTCAACGTCACGGTGATCTCGAACAACGGCCGGCTCCACGTGGGACTCATCGCCTGTGCGGACCTCGTCCCCGATCTGGACGAGCTCGCCTCCCAGTTCGCGCGCGAACTCGACACCCTCGTCTCCGCGGCCGCGGACCTTCCCGACGCCACAGCCGCTCGCTAGACTAGAACGCGTTTCAGTTTTCCGGATCCGGAGGAGCCCCTCGTGCCACTCACCCTGACCGAGTCGCAGCGCGACGTCCTCGACGTCGTGACCGAGGTCCTGCGCCGTACCTCCACGGTCGAGGCGCAGGACCGCACCGCGGCGGCGTGGGCGGGGCTGGGTGAGTCCGGGCTGCTGGCTCTCGCCTTGCCCGAGGCGCTCGGTGGCGAGGGCTTCGGCCTGCCCGAGGTCGGTGTCCTGGTGCGCGAGGCCGGGCGCCACGCGGTCCCGGTGGCCGTCTGGGAGACCCTGGTGTGCGGGGTGCTCCCGGTGGTCGCGTGCGGTACGCCGGCGCAGCAGCAAGCGCACCTGGCCGGGGTCGCCACCGGTGACCGCCTGGCCGCCGCTCTCAACGAGCCCGGCTCGGCCCTGCCGACCGCCCCCGCGACGACCCTGCGCCGCGACGGGGACACCTGGCGCCTCAGCGGGCGCAAGGTCGGTGTCTGGGGCGCCGATGCGGCGCGCACCCTGCTGGTGCCGGTGTCCGTCGTCGAGGGCGGTGAGGCGCGCGGCGTCGCCGTGGTCCTGCTCGACCCCGGAGCCGACGGTGTGGCGCTGACCCGCACGCGCAGTTCGCGGGGCCAGGACGAGCACACGCTGACGCTGGACGGCGTGGTCGTCCCCGCGGACGCCGTGCTCGGCGGGGCACCGGGCACCTCGGAGGCGGCCGAGGGCTTCGTGTCCCTGCGGCGGCACGCGATCGCGGGACTCTGCCTGCTCGCCGACGGCCTGGTGGCCGGGGCGCGCGACCTCACCGCCGCCTACGTCAAGGAGCGTCGCCAGTTCGGTCGTGCGCTGGCGGAGTTCCAGGCCGTCGCCATGCAGTTGGCCGACGTCTACATCGGCTCGCGCACCGTCGGGCTGGCCGCGGAGCAGGCCGCCTGGCGCATCGCCGAGGGACTGCCCGCCGACGACGACCTGGCGGTCGCGGCGTACTGGGTGACGCAGGAGGCCCCCGCCGCGCTGCACGCCTGTCATCACGTCCACGGCGGCATGGGTGTCGACATCACGTACCCGCTGCACGCCTACTCGGCCTGGGTCAAGGACGTCGTGCACGCCCTGGGCGGCACCCGCCAGACGCTGGCCGCCGTCCCCCTGCACGAGAGCGCCGGCAAGAACCTCGAGCTCACCGAGAGCCAGCGCGCGTTCAAGGCGGAGGCCCGGGCGTACTTCGAGTCGCTGGTCTCGGCCGAGGACCGGCACACCCTGCTCACCGAACGCCACGGCGAGACGTACCACCGCATCGTCAAGCAGATGGGCGCCGACGGCTGGATGGGCGTCGGCTGGCCGGTGGAGTACGGCGGTCGCGGGCTCGGGGAGGTCGAGCAGCAGATCTTCGCCAACGAGGCCGCGCGTTCCGACGTGCACCTGCCCGCAGTGACGCTGCAGACCGTGGGGCCGTGCCTGATGAGCTACGGCACCGACCTGCAGAAGGAGCGCTTCCTCGGTGACATCCTCACCGGCGACGTGCACTTCGCGATCGGCTACTCCGAGCCCGACGCCGGCACCGACCTGGCCTCGCTGCGCACCAGCGCGGTGCGGGTCGCCGATCCCGAGGGCGACTACTACCTGGTCAACGGCCAGAAGATGTGGACGACCGGCGGGCACGCAGCCGACTACGTCTGGCTCGCAGTGCGCACCGACCCCGACGCCCCGAAGCACAAGGGGATCTCGGTGCTCATCGTCGACACCCGCGACCCCGGCTACTCGTGGACGCCGATCATCACTGCGGACGGCTCCCACCACGTCAACGCGACGTACTACAACGACGTCAAGGTGCCGGTGGAGATGCTCGTGGGGGAGGAGAACAGGGGCTGGCACCTGATCACCAGCCAGCTCAACCACGAACGCGTGATGCTCGCTCCCGCCGGCCGGTTCGAGGGACTGCGGGACCTGGTCCTGGACTGGGCCTCGAAGGTCACGGCCCCCGACGGCCGTCCGGTCTCCGAGCAGGAGGACGTGCACGACCTGCTGGCCCAGGTCACTGCGATCTTCCGGGTGAACGAGCTGTTGAACTGGGAGGTGTGCGGCGCGGCCAGCAACGGTGAGCCCGCCGTCGCCGACGCGTCGGCCTCGAAGGTGTTCGCCTCCGAGAGGCTGCAACTCGTCGGGAGGCTGGTGGAGGAGATCGTCCACCGGTACGGCGATCCCGCCGATCCCGAGACCGCCGAGCTCCTGCACTACCTGGACAGCAACGCCAAGCGCTACCTGGTCCTCACCTTCGGCGGAGGCGTCAACGAGGTGCAGCGCGAGCTCGTCTGCATGTTCGGCCTCGGTCTGCCCAAGGTCCCTCGGTGACCACCCCGACGCCGGCCTCGGTGGTTGAGGAGGCGAGCGGAGCGAGCCGTCTCGAAACCACCCACGCCTGGATCCAGGAGCGCGCCGCTGCGCTGATCGCGGACGGCCCAACGGCGCCCCGCGCGGCTCGCGACGCGGTCAACCAGCCCCAGATCCACACCTGGCTTGAGGCGCTCGGCGAGGCGAACCCTCTCTTCCGGGACACGCCGGAGGCCGCGTCCCACGGCGGCCCGGTGGCGCCACCGGCGATGGCGCAGGTCTGGACGATGTACGGCCTCGGGCTCCCCGGGGGCGCGGGCGCGGATCGGTCCGGCGACCCGCTGCACCGGATGATGGGCGTCCTGGACGAGGCGGGCTTCACCTCGGTGCTGGGGACCAACTCCGACCAGACCTACGCCCGCTTCCTGCGACCCGGCGAGCACGTGGCGGTCACCACCGAGTTGGTGTCCGTCGTCGGTCCGAAGCGCACCGGCGTAGGTGAGGGCTACTTCGTGACCTCCCGCTCGGCGTGGTGGGTCGGTGAGGAGCGGGTCGCGACCATGGACTTCCGGGTGTTGAAGTTCAAACCCGGCACCGGGGCCCCCCGAGTCGACCGCACGCGGACGATACGCCCGATGGTCGGGCGTGACACCGCGTTCTTCTGGGAGGGCACCGCGATCGGCGAGCTGCGTATCCAGCGCTGCAACGCCTGCGGCGCACTGCGACACCCGCCCGGGCCGGTGTGTGCGCACTGTCATGCCACCGACCGTGGCCACGTGGTCGCCTCCGGCCTCGGCACGGTCTTCTCCCACGTCGTGCACCACGCGCCGCAGGTGCCGGGGAAGACGTTGCCGCTGGCCCTGGTGCTGGTCGACCTCGACGAGGGTGTCCGGATGGTCGGCGAGTTCGTCGGCGGAGCGGAGCCCCGGATCGGCGACCGGGTCCAGGTCGTCTTCGCCCGGATCGACGACGACCTCACGCTGGTGGCGTGGGAGCCGGTCCCCGACGCCCCGGTCAATGACGCCCGGGTCGCGGCCGCCCCGGTCGCGGCCGCCCAGCAGGCGCGACCGCAGGCTGCGGACGCCTCGGCTGCGGTGCCCGAGGGTCGCACGCTTCCCGGCTGGGACCTGCCGATCACCACGACGCTGGTGGTGAGCACCGCCCTGGCGACCCGTGATTTCCAGGACGTGCACCACGATCGCGACCTCGCGGTGCAGCGCGGGACGAAGGACATCTTCCTCAACATCCTCACCTCCACCGGTCTCGTGCAGCGCTACGTGCACGACCAGCTCGGGTGGAAGGGCAGGGTCTCCGCCTGCACCGTGCGGCTGGGAGCGCCGGCCTACCCCGGTGACACGTTGCGTTTCGCCGGGACCGTGCTGGCCGAGGACGATCGGTCGGTGACCGTCGAGGTCGTCGGCAGCGTCTCGCTGGGCGCGCATGTGACCAGCACCGTGAGGATGGAGAAGCTGTGAGCATCCCGTTCAGTGGCGCCGCGGCCGTGGCCGGCATCGGCGCGACCGAGTTCTCCAAGGAGTCCGGCCGCTCGGAGCTCCAGCTCTCCTGCGAGGCCGTCCTCGACGCCCTCGACGACGCCGGGCTGAGTGCGGCCGACGTCGACGGACTGGTCACCTTCACGATGGACAACTCCGCCGAGATCGCGGTGGCCCGCGAGTTGGGCATGGGGGACCTGCGGTTCTTCAGCCGGATCAACTACGGCGGCGGCGCGGCCTGCGGCACGGTGCAGCAGGCCGCCCTGGCCGTCGCGACCGGCGTGGCCGAGGTGGTGGTCTGCTACCGCGGCTTCAACGAGCGCTCCGGCCAGCGCTTCGGCCAGGTCCAGTCGTGGGCCGCGACCCAGGTCAACACCAACGGACTGGACAACGCCTGGACGTACCCCGCGGGCCTGTCCACGCCGGCGGCCACCGTGGCGATGCAGGCCCGCCGCTACATGCACGAGTACGGCGCGACCTCGGCGGACTTCGGCGCGGTCGCGGTCGCGGACCGCAGACACGCGGCCACGAATCCGAAGGCGTGGTTCCACGGGAAGCCGATCACGCTGGAGGACCACCAGGCCTCACGCATGATCGCCGACCCGCTGCGCCTGCTCGACTGCTGCCAGGAGTCCGACGGTGCGGTTGCGATTGTCGTCACCTCGACAGAAAAGGCCCGCGACCTGCGTCACGGGGCCGTGCCGATCCTGGCTGCGGCCCAGGGGAGTGCCCCGGACCAGTTCGTGATGACCTCCTACTACCGCGACGACATCGGCATCCCGGAGATCGGGGTCGTCGGTCGCGAGCTGTGGCGCCAGTCCGGTTTGGGGCCGGGCGACATGGACGCGGCGATCCTCTACGACCACTTCACGCCGTACGTCCTCATGCAGCTCGAGGAGCTCGGCTTCTGCGGACGCGGCGAGGCGCCGGGCTTCATCGCCGGCGGGGCTCTCGAGGTCGGCGGTCGGCTGCCGGTCAACACCCACGGCGGACAGCTCGGGGAGGCCTACATCCACGGGATGAACGGCATCGCCGAAGGCGTCCGGCTGATGCGCGGCACGTCGGTCAACCAGGTCGCAGGGGCCGCCCGCGTCGTGGTCACGGCCGGCACCGGGGTCCCCACCTCGGGTCTGGTCCTCGGCCGGGACGGCTGAGTCACCCGAGGTAAAACCTTGCGTGCGTTGTCACGAAAACCCGAAACATCGTGCGGTCCTGCCCGAACCTAGGGGACCAAGGGCACGGATGCCCGCTCGGGGTGGGTGACTCGGATACCAGGGAGGGTACGCCGATGGGGTGGACGCGTGCGCGCGCCGTCGCGATCGAGGCCGAAGACCAACGGCGCGGCCTGGCCGTCGCGATCGTCGGGGCCGTCGTCGCCGCCACCTTCGCCGTCGTGGTCGCCGGCCAGGTCGACGGGGTCTCGGCCGCCGGGCCGTGCGGTCCGGACGGCGAGCTGATGGATCTGGGGCTGGGCGCGCCTGCGTGTGTGCACCGTGACGTACCTCCGGCCGGGGTAGACATCTCCGAGCGTGCCAGCACCGACGACCTGCTCGACCGGCCCGGCGTGGGTGCGCGCGCCTACGAGGCCGCCGAGGAGCTGGGTGTGCCCAATGCCGTGGCCTCCAACGCGACCTCCCCGGCGGTGGAGTGCGACGGCGACGGCACCAGTGGCTACCGCGTGCAGGCGATGTACGTCGTCGAGGCCGGCGCGACCAACCGGTACGCCGACCTGCTGCCGCAGCTCAAGTTGTGGGCGGCGGGCGTCGACGACGTCTTCAACCGCTCCGCGGCCCTGACCGGGGGCGTGCGGCACGTGCGCTACGTGACCGAGGCCGGTGCCGGGGGCACCTGCGAGGCCAAGGTCCTCAACGTCACCGTGCCGGCCGGCTCCATGAGCAGCTTCGGCGCGACCATCAACGCCGTCCAGGCGCTCGGGTTCTCCAGCGTGAGCCGCAAGTACCTGATGTGGACCGACACCTCGGGCAAGGGCATCTGCGGCATCGCCACGATGTACCCCCACGACATCGCGACCCAGGACAACCGCAACAACGGGCTCTACGCGCAGTACTCGCGCATCGACAACCCCTGCTGGGGCTGGGGGAACGGGACCAACCAGCACTCCGTGGAGGCCCACGAGCTGTCGCACAACCTGGGCAGTGTGCAGAACACCGCTCCGCACAAGACGACCAACGGGCACTGCTACGACGAGTCCGACACGATGTGCTACAACGACGGCTCGGGGATCCCGATGCAGCAGATCTGCCCGACCGATCGTGAGTACCTCTTCGACTGCAACTCCGACGACTACTACTCGACGTTCCCCGACCCGGGCTCCTACCTCGACTCGCACTGGAACACCGCGGACAGCCGGTTCCTGATCGGTGGCGGTGACGGCAGTGGAGGCGGCTCGGCCGGGTCACCGACGGTGCTCGGTGCCTCGATCGGCGTCAACAACCCTGCGGTGCCCGGACTCGCGACGCAGGTAGAGGTCAGCCCGGTGGTGCCCGACGGGAGGACGCTCACCTCGGTCCGGTGGCAGGCGGCGCGCACCGACTGTGTGTTCTCCGCGCCGTACTCCCTGCAGTCCGACGTCACCTGCAACGCTTCCTCGGCGACGCAGACGACCGTGATGGTGACGCTGGTGGACTCCTCCGGCGCCAGCAAGACGGTGCAGAGCCCGCTGACCTTCGCCACCGGCACCTCCCGGGCTATCACGGTCGACCTCGGCGTGGCGGGACAGGACGGCGCGACCGCGACGGTCTGCAAGAGCGCGGCGTTCCCGCTCACCGGCACGGTCACCGACACCGCCACGGGCCTGCCCGTGAAGGGCCTCACCGTCGCGTTCACCAAGCAGACCCCGACGATGACCGCTCCCGGCACCGCGGGCTCGAAGGCCACGGAGGTCTCCGGCGTCGCGACCGGCAGCGGCACCGCGTCGGTGACCACCGTGTACGGCGCGAGGACGACCGCGTCCACGACGTACGCCGCGGGCTCCAGCAGCACGGTGAGCGCCGTGCCGGGCGTCTGCGCCACCGACCTCACGGCCTCGGCCGACACCGACGCGGTCTACTACGGCACGCCGGTGACCGTGAGCGGGACTCTCACCCGCGACGTCGCGGGGGAGACCCTCCCGGTCGCCGGGGCCTCGGTGCCGGTGAAGCTGGCCTACGTCTCCGGCACCACGACCAGGTACACGACGCTGGGCACCGCGAAGACCGCGGCGGACGGCTCGTACACGATCGCGGTCAAGCCCACGATGAGCGGCGTGCTCAGCGCCAACCTGGCGGCGTCGGGGGGCTACCTGGCGCGCTCGACGAATGCGGGCCCGATCACGGTGACCCTTCCGACCACCGAGCTGAGCGCGACGCTGGCCGACGACACCGTGGGCTACGGCTCGACGGTGTCGGTCACCGGTTCGCTCACCCGGACCGCCGGACCGACCACCACGCCGATCGTCGGCGCGACGGTCTACGTCAAGGTCGTGCCCACCGGGAAGACCACCGCGGTCACCGTCGGCAGCGGGCGCACGTTGGCGGACGGGTCGTACACGGTCACCGGGGCGCTGCGGTACAGCGGCGTGATGACGGTGTCGTACGCCGGCGCGGCGGGCCTGCCCGCCGACAGCGTCTCCCTGGGCGCGGTCACCGTCGGCACCTGGGACACCTCGATCACGGTGAACCCGACGTCCTCCGGCAGCTACCTCTACCTGGCCGGCACGTTGACCGGCACCTACGACGGCGCCACATCCCCCCTCAAGGGCGTCAGGGTGAGCGTGTTCTTCACGCCCACCGGTGGCGCACCGGCCCTGGTCACCAGCGGGACCTCGGGAGTCGGCGGCGCCTACTCGCTACGGGTCCTCCCGCGCGTGAGCGGCACTTACACCACCGCCGTCAGCAACGTCGTCGGCTTGGCCAACGTGCAGAGCAACGGCGTCCAGGTCAGCGTCGGATGAGGTCGTGCTGCCCGTGACGCCGTCTCGGCCGGGGCTCTCAGCGATTGAGGTCGGGCACCTCGGCCAGGCGTCGAGCGGACGGGGCCGGAACCTGGGGGCGGGCACCGTTCGGACCGAACTGGACGAACGTGACCGTGAGGGAACCGCCCCGGAAGGTGGCCGCGCCGACGGCGTCGTTGTGGGTCACGTAGTCGACACGGTGGGAGCCTGCGGCGACCGGGATCGTCGCGGAGGTGTCGCAGGGGACCGGGCCGCTGTTCGCGAGGACCGAACTCGACCGGGAGTCGGTGCTCTGCCAGACCTCGTCACCGTCCACGGAGATGCCGCAGTGCAGCAGGGGAGACCCGGAGTCGATGGTGTAGGTGCCGCGCCCCTCGACCACCAGATAGCCGGCGACCGGCGCGGTGATCGTGGTGCCCATGGCCAGGATGTCCGCGTAGCCGTTCAGCGGCACCGGTTCTCCCGTGGCCGTGGCGACGCGGGCGAAGTTGGCGCGGTAGGCCTTCTGGATGTAGCGCTGGTCGGCCTTCGGCCGCATCTTCTTCCAGACCATGCCCGCGCGGGCCCGAAGATCGGCCGATGCCGGGTTGGTCAGGACCAGCGTCCCGCCGACCAGCAGACCGGCCAGCAGCACTGCGCTCAGGCGCAGCCACGACGAGCGGAACATGAGTGACCCCTTCAGACGGCGCGGGCCCGATACCCGCCTTCCTCAGAAGGTAAAGGAATCTCATACTTTCCGTGCCAAAACAGACAAACAGTCCCTTTGGTCACTCATGTTCGCGCTCGTCACGCGCAGTCGGCCGTCCGGGTCAGGGCGTGACCGTCACGATCGAGCCGTTGCCGAACACGTCGGTGGACACGACGAGCTTCCCACCGGCGGACTCGATCGCCCCCGGCATCGGGAGGTCGACCAGGGGGTGGACCTTGCCCTGACGCACGCTGCTGACCCGGTTGTTGAAGAGCTCGGTGACGTAGATCGAGCGGCCCGGACCCAGCGCCAGGTTGGTGGCCCCGAGCAGTCCGGTCGCGATGACCTTCTGCTTCCCCGCGGCGTGCCCGCCGACCTGCACCCGGACCACGGACCCACGGGCGCCCAGTGACGGGTCCTCGGGTCCGCCGGGCAGGAGGCTGACGAAGGCGTGCCCGGACCGGGCGACCTCCACGTCCGTCGGCACCGGCTCGGCGCGGAACGTCTTCCCGACCGTGCACTCCGGCAGCCCGTTGGCGGCCGCGCCCTCGGCGGTCATCACGGTCGGCTGCGGCTTGAAGACCGTGACCACGGAGACCTTCCCCGACGGCTTGACCTTCAGCAGTGCGTTGGCTCCTGCGTCGGCGACGTACCAGCCGCCGCCGGGGGCTTTCGCCATGGCGTAGGGGTTGGTGTCGATCTGGCCCTGATAGGGAAGCACGAACGGGGCGATCTCGGCCGGGATCTGGGCGGCACACTCGTCGCTGAGTCCGACGAATCCGTAGGTGTTGCCGGCGTCGGGGTTGCGGGTCTCCTCGAAGGCCTGGAGGTCGGCGATCGAGGTGGTCGTGCCGTCCCAGGCGCGGAACTTCACCTCGGCCGCGAACACCGGCGGCGCTTCGGGGTCCTGAGGGTCGACGTTGGTCGTGTAGGCGATGCCGCGCTTGCCGACCGACAGACCGCCGACCGCGTCCTCGACGAGCGTGGTGGTGCTGCCGTCGGCGTTCACCTTGCTGATCTGTCCGGCGAAGACCTGGGACACGAAGATCGTGCCGCGCGCGACGTCGAGCTGGAGCGGGCCGATCAGGCCGCTGGCCAGCGGGTCGGAGACCGTCGGCGTGTGTCTGCCCGGTCGGGCCTCGGCAGCGGGTGCTGTGAGCGCGACGAGAGCGAGCGCGGAGGCGGCCGCGGTGGCGCGAAGGATGGGACGTGTCCTGGTCATGGAGAACCCCCTGTGTGGATGGTGGACCCTTCGACACAACCACTCCGATGTCCCGCTGACCAGGGGGATCATTCCCGGCTCGGCGGGAGGTTTCCGGGCAATGTCCCGGCAGGCCCGGATGTTCCTCAGACCTCGGTGAGGACGCAGTCGGAGAGAACGGGAGCGTTGTCCCGGTCCGCGTTGTCGGAGGCAATTGTCGCGCTGACGATGATGCGTCCGTCTTCCTGCCAGGCGCGGGTCCGGATCGTCTCACCGGGGAAGACCACGCCCGCGAACCGCGCGCCGAAACTGCCGACGCGATCGGCGTCACCGCCGAGCATTCCCTGCACCACCGAGCGCAGGACGATGCCGTAGGAGCACAGCCCGTGCAGGATTGGCGCCGGGAAGCCCGCTCGCTGGGCGAACGCGGGGTCGGCGTGCAGGGGGTTGCGGTCGCCGCAGAGCCGGTAGAGCAGCGCCTGGTGCGGGGTCACGGCGTACGTCGTGTCGAGGTCCGGCGCGCGCTCGGGCACAGCGACGGCGGTCGAGGGGCCGCGGTCGCCGCCCCAGCCGCCCTCACCGCGGACGAAGATGCTGGACCGCGTGGTGAAGAGGGGCTCGCCGTCGGCGTCGACGGCGGTGCCCTCCTGCACGATGACCGCGGCCTTGCCCTTGTCCCACACCTCGCTGATCACCGTGTGCACCGTCCCCGAGCCGCGGGTCGGCAGCGGTCGGTGCAACCGGATCTCCTGGCTGCCGTGCACCACCTGGGCAAGGTCGATGTCGCATCCGGGCAGGTCCAGCGCCGGCGGGTCGGTCTCGTGGAAGGTCGGCGCGACGATCCCGAAGGACGGCAGCACCCGCAGTCCGGGGCCGTCCAGGGTGTAGCGCAGGACATCGGGGTCGAGCTGGTCCCCGGGCCGGGATCCGAACCCCAGGCCCAGGTGGTAGAGGAGCACGTCGGACTCGGTCCACGCGAAGGTGCGGTCGGGGAGGGCAGCGCCGATCGCGACGGCGGCGTCGATGGGCATGTCGGGTCCTCGTCTGTCAGGGGACGGGTGATGGTTGAGGGGCGAACGACGTGAGCGTCTCGAAACCCGCGCTCAGCCCGGGGCAGCCAGGTCGAGCGCGGCCAGGTAGCCGAAGGTCATCGCCGGGCCGATGGTGCCGCCGGGGCCGGGGTAGGTGTGTCCCATCACCGCGGCGGAGCAGTTGCCCGCGGCGTAGAGGCCCTCGATCACCGAGCCGTCGGCGCGGAGCACGCGGGCGCGTTCGTCGGTGACCAGCCCGCCCTTGGTGCCGAGGTCGCCCGGGACGATCTTGACCGCGTAGAACGGTGCCTGGTCGATCACGTGCAGCGACGGGTTCGGGCTCACGGTCGGGTCGGAGTAGTACTTGTCGTACGCCGACTCGCCGCGGTGGAAGTCGGCGTCGACGCCGGAGGCGGCGAAGCCGTTGAACCGCTCCACGGTGGCGGTCAGGTTCTCCGCGGGCACGCCGATCTTCTCGGCCAACTCCTCCAGGGTGGCGGCCTTGACCACCACGCCCTCCTTGTACCAACGGCCCGGGAAGGGCTGGCGAGGACCGAGCCCGGCGAAGAGGTAGCGGTTGCGGTAGCGCTGGTCGATCACCATCCAGGCCGGCACGTGCGGGACGCCCGAGGCCTCGCCCTCGAGGATCGCGTGGGTGGCCTCGATGTAGGGCAGGGCCTCGTTCATGAAGCGCTTCCCGACCCCGTTGACGATGATCGAACCGGGCAAGTTGCGCTCGGCCAGGCAGAACCACGGGCCGCGGGGGAGCGGGATCGTGGGGCCCCACCACGCTTCCTCCATCAGGTCGGTCGCAGCGCCGGCGGTCACCCCGGCGAGGATGCCGCCGCCGGTGTTCGAGGGTGCCCCGGTGGACCAGTCGATCCCGACGGGGGCCTGCTGGTACTTCTGGCGCAGCTCCAGGTTGAACTCGAAGCCACCGCTGCCGAGGATCACCCCACGCCGGGCGCGGACGGTGACCGCCGTGCCCTCGCGCTCGACGACGGCGCCCACGACCCGGCCCTCCTCGATGAGCAGGTCGGTGAGGTCCGCGTCGTACCAGACCGGGACGCCGGCGTCCTGGAGCCCCTTGCGCAGTCCGATCGCCAGCGCGTTGCCCATGCCGTACATCCGCTTGCGGGTGACGGTGGCCAGCAGCCGCCGGAAGAAGACCATCATCATCGTCAGCGGGCCGCGCAGCGTGCGCAGCCCCAGGCTGATCCAGCGGAAGTTGGCCTGGGTGACCACGAGGTTCGCGGGCGCCTTGGTGTACGGCGGGTGCAGCCGGTCCAGCTCCGGGCCGAGGATGCGACCGTCCATCGGGACGGGCTCGACCGACCGGCCGCCGGCGCGGCCACCGGGGGCCTCCGGGTGGTAGTCGGCGTAGTCGGGCACCCACTGGAACCGCAGCGGGGTCTTCGCGCGGACGAAGTCCATCATCTCCGGGCCGCGGTCGATGTAGGTGTCGCGGCGGACCCGGGGGACCTCGTCGCCCACGATCGACTGCAGGTAGAGCTTCGCCGCCTCCGGGGTGTCGGTGACGCCGGCGGCCTCCAGTGCGTAGTTGCCCGGCACCCACACGCCACCGCCGGAGCGCGCGGTGTTGCCGCCGAAGTAGGGGGACTTCTCGACCAGCAGCACCGTGAGTCCCCGGTCCGCGGCGGCCAGCGCAGCGGTCATCCCCGCTCCACCGGCGCCCACGACCAGGACGTCGACCGTCGTCTCTTCCACCCAAAAACTGTAACAGGTTATAGTTTTGCCGACCACGGGTGATTCGCCTGTGCGTCCCGCCCACGCGCAGGAGGTCCCCTTGCTCACCGCCGACGTACGCCGTGAGGTGGCCGACCTGTTGGCCGCGGCCGAGCGCGACCGGGTGCCGGTCCGACCGCTCGTCGAGCTCCATCCCGACATGGACGTGGTCGACTCCTACGAGGTCCAGCTCCTCAACATCGCCGACCGCCTGGCAGGCGGGGCCACGATCCGCGGCCACAAGGTCGGGCTCTCCTCGGTGGCGATGCAGGAGATGATGGGCGTCGACGAGCCCGACTACGGTCACCTGCTCTCCGACATGGAGGTCTTCAGCGACCGGCCCGTGCCCGCGTCCCGCTACTGCTACCCCCGGGTCGAGGTCGAGGTCGGCTTCATCCTCGGCGACACGCTGCCCGGTGAGGGCTGCACCGAGGACGACGTGCTCGCCGCGACCGAGGCCGTGGCCCCGGCCATCGAACTGATCGACAGCCGCATCACCGACTGGCGCATCGGGATCGTCGACACCATCGCCGACAACGCCTCCTCGGCCGGCTTCGTGCTCGGCGCCGAGCGCGTGAAGCCCGCCGACCTCGACCTGCGGCTGATCGAGGCGCGCCTGTTCAAGAACGGCGAGCAGGTGGCCCAGGGGCGTTCTGACGCGGTGCTCGGCAACCCGGTGACCGCGGTCGCCTGGCTGGCCCGCAAGGTGGCCTCCTTCGGCGTCCGGCTCGAGGCCGGCCACGTGATCCTGCCGGGTTCGGTGCACCGGGCCATCGACGTCGCCCCCGGCGACGCCTTCCGCGCCGAGTTCGACGGTCTCGGCTCCGTCTCCCTCGACTTCGTCTGACCCGCCCACCACCAGGAGTCCTCATGACCGCCTCCGCGAACCCGACCCCGAGGAAGGCCACGGCCGCCATCGTCGGCCCGGGCAACATCGGCACCGACCTGATGTACAAACTGCTGCGCTCCGAGCTGGTGGAGCCGCGCTGGATGATCGGCGTGGACCCCGAGAGCCCCGGGCTCGCGCGTGCCGAGAAGCACGGCCTCGTCGCGTCCGCGGAGGGCGTGGACTGGCTGCTCAAGCAGGACGAGCTGCCCGACCTGATCTTCGAGGCGACCTCGGCCTACGTGCACCGCGCCTACGCGCCGCGGTACGCCGAAGCCGGCATCCGCGCGGTCGATCTGACCCCGGCCGCGGTCGGGCCGGCGGTCATTCCGGCGGTCAACGAGTCCGAGCACGCCGACGCGGTCAACATCAACATGATCACCTGCGGTGGCCAGGCCACGATCCCCATGGTCGCCGCGGTCTCCCGGGTGACCCCGGTCTCCTACGGCGAGATCGTGGCGTCGGTCTCCTCGGTGAGTGCCGGCCCCGGCACCCGACAGAACATCGACGAGTTCACCCGCACCACGGCGCGCGGCATCGAGACCGTCGGCGGTGCCGCGGTGGGCAAGGCGATCATCATCCTGAACCCGGCCGAGCCGCCGATGATCATGCGCGACACGATCTTCTGCGCGGTCGCGCCCGAGGCCTACGAGACCTCGCGCGAGGAGATCACCGCCTCGATCCATGCGATGGTGGCCGCGGTCCAGGAGTACGTGCCGGGCTACCGGCTCCTCCAGGACCCCCAGATCGACCCGCCCTCGGAGTACACCCGGGGCGACACCCTGGTCAGCGTCTTCCTCGAGGTCGAGGGCGCCGGCGACTTCCTCCCGCCCTACTCGGGCAACCTCGACATCATGACCGCCGCTGCCGCCCGCGCCGGCGAGCAGCTCGCCCGGAGCTCCTTCGGTGGTTGAGGAGGCCGAGGAACGAGTCAGCCCGGTGGTTGAGGAGGCCGAGGAACGAGGCCGTCTCGAAACCACCACCCGATCCCCAGGAGGACACCCATGACCGGCCTGCAGCCCGTGACCCGCGACGAGAACCGCCTCGCGGTGACTTTCGACGACACCCTCGACCTGCGCCTCACCGACACGTCGTTGCGCGACGGCTCGCACCACAAGCGGCACCAGTTCACCGCCCAGGAGGTCCGCGACATCGTCGCGGCGCTGGACGCCTCCGGGGTGCCGGTGCTCGAGGTGACCCACGGCGACGGCCTCGGCGGGTCCTCGTTCAACTACGGTTTCTCGCGCACCCCCGAGCAGGAGCTCATCAAGATCGCGGCCGAGACCGCGACCCGGGCGAAGATCGCCTTCCTGATGCTGCCCGGGGTCGGGGTCAAGGACGACATCCTCGCCGCGCAGGCCAACGGCGGTCAGATCTGCCGCATCGCGACCCACTGCACCGAGGCCGACGTGGCCGAGCAGCACTTCCGCCTCGCCCGCGACCACGGTCTGGAGACGGTCGGCTTCCTGATGATGGCGCACACGCAGCCGCCCGAGGTGCTCGCCAAGCAGGCACGCATCATGGTCGACTCCGGCTGTCAGTGCGTCTACGTCGTGGATTCCGCGGGCGCGATGATCATGGAGGACGTCAGTGACCGGGTCTCCGCGGTGCACGCCGAGATCGGCTCCCAGGCGCGGGTCGGATTCCACGGCCACGAGAACCTCGGCCTGGGCGTGGCCAACACGATCGTCGCCGCGCGCTCGGGGGCCACCCAGATCGACGGCTCGGTGCGACGCTACGGCGCGGGCGCGGGGAACACGCCGCTGGAGGCGTTCGTCGGGGTGTGCGACAAGCTCGGCTGGAGGACGGGTGTGGACTTCCTCGTCATCGTCGACGCCGCCGAGGATGTCGTGCTGCCGACGATGCCCGAGGAGTGCACCCTCAACCGGATGACGCTGATGATGGGCTACGCCGGCGTCTACTCCTCCTTCCTCAAGCACGCCGCCCGCCAGTCCGACCGGTACGGCGTCTCCGGCGCGAAGATCCTGCTCGAGGCCGGTCGCCGCAAGCTGATCGGCGGCCAGGAGGACCAGCTCATCGACATCGCGCTGCACCTCAAGGCCGAGCAGGACGGCTGATCCGCCCAGCTCATCGGGCCGACCTCTTCCCTCAAAACGAGAACGTGTTCTAGTATTGAGCCCGCGAGGGGTTCGTGCTCACCCGACACCACAGGAGTTCCCATGTCCCAGGCAGTGCTCGACGGCGTCCGTGACCTGCTCCCCACCTTCCGCGAGCGGGCCGAGGAGGCCGAGCGACTGCGCGTGGTCCCCGAGGCGAACATCAAGGAGCTGGAGGAGACCGGCTTCTTCCAGTTGCTCCAGCCCCACCGCTACGAGGGCCTCGAGGCCGACCCCTCGATCTTCTACACCTGCGTGAAGGAGATCGCGGGTGCCTGCGGCTCCACCGGCTGGGTCTCCTCGGTCGTCGGCGTCCACCCCTGGCAGGTCGGCCTCTTCGCCGACGAGGCGCAGCAGGCGGTGTGGGGCAGCGACACCAAGACCCGGCTCTCGTCCTCCTACGCCCCGACGGGCAAGGCGACCGTGGCCGAGGGCGGCTTCACCCTCAACGGCCGCTGGAGCTTCTCCTCGGGCTCCGACCACTGCCAGTGGGTGCTGCTCGGCGCGCTCGTCTTCAACGACGAGGGTCACGTGGTCGACTTCCGCACCTTCATGATCCCGCGTTCGGACTACACCATCGAGGACGTCTGGCACACCGTGGGCCTGCGCGGCACCGGTTCCAACGACATCGTCGTCAACGACGTCTTCGTGCCCGAGGCGTTCACCCTCTCCATGTCCGACACCGGGCGCTGCTTCGGCCCGGGCCAGGAGGTCAACACCTCCAACCTCTACAAGCTCCCGTTCCACTCGATCTTCACGATGACGATCAGCACCCCGCTGATCGGCATGGCCTACGGGGCGTACGACGAGCACGTGGAGATGCAGCGCAAGCGGGTCCGCGCGGCGTACATCGCGGAGAAGGCGTCCAACGACCCCTTCGCCGCGGTCCGGATCGCACGGGCCTCCAACGAGATCGACTCCGCCTGGGTGTTGCAGATGCACAACCTGCGCGAGCTCCAGGCCTGCGTCGAGCGCGGCGAGAAGATCCCGCTGAACCTGCGTCTGCGGGTGCGTCGCGACCAGGTCATCGCCTCCGAGCGCGCGATCCGGGCGATCGACACGATGTTCGAGTCCTCCGGCGGCCGTGCGCTGGCCGAGGGCACCTACCTCCAGCGGGCCTGGCGCGACGCGCACGCCGGCCGGGTGCACGCCGCCAACGACTCCGAGCGTGCGCTGGTGATGTACGGCAACCTGGAGTTCGGCCACAAGATCGACCCGGGGATGTACTGAGATGACCCTGACCCGGGACGCCACCGCCCGCAGCGCCAAGGCCGGCGACATCACGCTGAACTACCACGAGGCCGGCGCCTCGACGGAGGTCGGCGGAGGCCTGCCCCTGGTGATGCTGCACGGCGGTGGCCCCGGGGCCTCGGCCTGGAGCAACTTCGGCTCCTGCCTGGAGCGGTTCGCGGCCGACTTTCGCGTCCTGCTCGTCGACCAGCCCGGTTTCGGGCTCTCGGACAAGCCCGCGGTGGAGGGGAACTACTTCACGTTCTCGGCGCACAAGCTCGCGCTGCTCCTGGACGAGCTGGGCATCGAGCGCGTCCACCTGCTCGGCAACAGCCTGGGCGGGGGGACCGCGGCCCGGTTCGCGCTGCTCTACCCCAAGCGCGTCGGTCGGCTCATCCTGATGGGCCCTGGCGGGTTGTCGCAGAACGTCTTCGCGCCCGACCCGACCGAGGGCCTCAAGGCGCTGTACGCCTTCGGGGGCGACCCCACTCCGGAGCGGCTGCGCGCGTTCATCTCCGCGATGGTGCACGACCAGTCCCTGGTGACCGACGAACTCGTCGCCGAGAGGTTCGCCGCGGCGACCGCGCCCGGAGCCCGCGAGGCGATGGCCTCGATGGGGGCGAGCTTCATGAAGCCGGACACCTACGAGGAGGGCATGGTCTGGCGCGACGCGTACAAGATCCGCCACCACACCTTGCTCACGTGGGGCCGCGAGGACCGGGTCAACCCGCTCGACGGTGGGCTGCTGCCGATGAAGCTGATCCCGAAGGCCTCACTTCACGTCTTCCCGAACTGCGGTCACTGGGCCCAGATCGAGGCGGCCGAGGAGTTCCACATGGTGGCGACGGGCTTCCTGAGCCTGCATCGCGAGAAGCCCCGCGCCGCGGGCACGAACTGACGGGGGACACACGTGACGATCGACATCCGCTCTCTGGGCTACGTGAGGGTCGAGTCCACCGACCTCGAGCAGTGGCGGGTGTTCGGCGGGAAGGTCCTCGGCCTCGCCGAAGGGCGTGGGCCGAACCCCGACCACCTCTACTTCCGGATGGACGCGCTGTCGGCGCGGATCGTCGTGGTGCCCTCCGAGCGTGACCAGTTGGGTGTCATGGGCTGGGAGGTCGCCGACCACCGCGCGCTGGCCGAGGCGGTCGACCACCTCAAGCACCACGGGGTCGTCGTGGAGGAGCCCGGGGCCGAGGAGCGCGCCGAGCGGCGGGTCGAGGGCCTGGTGCGTTTCACCGACCCGTTCGACAACGTCTTCGAACTGTTCCACGGTGCCACCTATGAGTCGCGACCGGTCGTCACGCCGTACGCCCAGAAGTTCGTCACCGGCGACCAGGGGCTCGGGCACATCGTCGTCCCGGTGACCGACGACGTCGAGGCGCTGCGCTTCTACACCGACGTGCTCGGCTTCCGACTGCGGGACTCGATGAGCATGCCGGGCGAGTTCGTCGGCAAGGAGCCCGGGAGCAAGGTGTGGCTGCGCTTCCTGGGCTGCAACCCGCGCCACCACAGCCTGGCCTTCCTGCCGATGCCGAACCCGGCCAAGTGCGTGCACATCATGGTCGAGGTCGAGGAACTCGACGACGTCGGCCGGGCCCTGGAGCGGGTGCGCAAGCACAAGGTTCCGTTGTCGGCGACGCTCGGGCGGCACATGAACGACGAGATGGTCTCCTTCTACGTGAAGTCTCCGGCGGGCTTCGACGTGGAGTACGGCTGCGAGGGTCTCCAGGTCGACGACACCCGCTGGGTGGCGCGCGAGTCGACCGCGGTCAGCTACTGGGGCCACAACTTCGGCGGGCAGTGAGCGCACTAGAGTGAAGCCCGTGTCCGATCTGCAGCCGCCGGAGGGGATGAACCCCCATGCACGTGCGGAGTGGCCCTCCCAGGAGCTGATCGACTCCTTCATCGGGGACTTCGACTTCCACTTCCTGCTGGGCGAGGACACGCCGCTGCCCAGCGACGACCCCGCCGTCCTGGCCCGGGCCCGGCACTTCCGTGACGTCCTCGGGCGGTTCTGCACCGGAGTCACCGTGGTGACCTCGATGAGCAACGGCGAGCCCGTCGGGATGACCTGCCAGTCGTTCTCCTCGGTCTCGCTGACCCCGCCACTGGTCCTCTTCTGCCCTGCGAAGACCTCCGGCGCGTGGCCGCTCATCCACCGGGCCGGTCACTTCTGCGTGAACCTGCTGGCCGAGGGCCAGGAGCACCTGTCGAACCAGATGGCGACCAAGGGCATCGACAAGTTCGCCGGGGTCCCGTGGACCCTGTCGAAGACCGGCTCCCCGCTCATCGACGGCGTGCTCGGCCATGTCGACTGCACCATCCACGCGGTGCACGAAGCCGGCGACCACTACGTGGTGATCGGGCGGGTGCAGGACCTCGGCTTCGGAGACGCGGCCGACCCGTTGCTGTTCTTCCGCGGGCAGTACGTCCGCACCGACCACTGATCTCTGGGCACCGCGGCACCGCGTCGTATCCTGAGGCGTGTTCACAGCTCTGGCGGCCCTGAGCCGTCTCTCGGGGGATCTGCCGCCCATGCCGGCGAAGTGCACCACCATGAACGCCGACGGGGAGTTGCCGACGTGCACCTACGACGGCCAGCGCTGGACCGTCACCGGCTACGACTCCGTCTCAGGCTTCGGCGGCGCCGATCCGGGCATCCCCAGCGGCTTCGTGGGACTTTTCGCGATCGTGCTGGTCATCGGCATCGGACTGACCGTCTACAAGGTGTCGATGGCCCGCCAGATGGCTGCGCGCAGTGGCATATCGACCGGTGAGGCGACCGCGATGACGCTGCTCACCGACAACGGGCTCGAGGCGACGTACCTGGCGTCCTCGCTCCGGCAGTCGGCGCCGGGTGCGCCGCCGGTGCCGCCGGAGGTCGCGCGTTCGGTGGCCGAGCGGCTCGCCGAGTTGGAGAGTCTGCGCACCCAGGGCCTGGTCTCGGCCAGTGAGTACGAGGAGCGCAGGGCGGCGATCCTCGCCGATCTGTAGCGTCCCGAGGCGACAGCAACCGCGTCAGGATCAGCGCAGCGACGGCGGCAACGGCTGCTGGCACGCCTCGCCACGGCAGTCCTGCAGTTGGTCCAGCACGCGCGCGAGGCGCCGGCGTACGTCGGCGAAGCGCGGGTCCGAGGCGAGGTTCACGTACTGTTCGGGGTCGCGGCGCACGTCGTACAACTCGATCTCCGGGGCTGAGTCGACGTAGAGGTAACGCTCGGTACGCACGCCCAGCAGCGACCGGAACCGTCGTGAGTCGGTGGTGTTGCCGGTCTCGGTGAGGATCGGCCGCTCCCAGCCCGCGTCGCCGGATCGGGCGACCTCGACCAGCGAGATTCCGTCGCGGCGTGGGGGCGTGGCAATGCCGGCGAACTCGGCGAACGTGGGAGCCACGTCGATCGAGGTGAACGGGTCGTCGCGAACCTCCCCGGCCGGGATGCCGGGGCCGCGCAACAGCAGCGGCACCCGCAGCGACGGCTCGTGCGGGTAGACCTTGCCCTGGCGGCGCCACTGCTCGCCGAGGAAGTAGCCGTTGTCGGAGGTGAACAGCACCACGGTGTTCCGCAGTTCGCCGCTCGCGCGCAGGGAGCGGACCAGGCGGCGCACCTCGCGGTCAACCACCCACAGGGACTCGGCGCGCTGCCGGGTGACCTCCAGCATCGCGGCGCGCTCGGCCTCGTTCAGCGGTGGCCGGTCGGTCAGGTAGGCGGGCTTGTCGCTCGGGTCCGGATCCGCCCAGTCCTCACCCGGGGACCGGGCGATCTCCTCGTCGAAGCGCCCCCAGACGTCGCGCGGGCGGGCCGGGGTCACGAAGTCGGTCAACTCGCCGTCGTCGCGCACGATCGGCCACGGGTCGTCGGGTTCCCGCACCGCGGCGTACCCGCTGTGGGGTGCGGTGAAGGAGAGGTACAGGAAGTACGGCGCCTCGTCGGCTGCGTACCGCTCCACCCAGCGCGAGGCGATCCGGCCGTACACGCGGGTCTGGTACTCCCCGCGGAAGTTGACCCACCCCTGGCCGTTCCGCGACACCGTGGTGTTCTGGTACTCGTACGTGCCGCCGGCCTTCGGATGGCCCGCGGGCAGACCGCCGTCGATGGAGCCCCACCAGCGGTCCCAGCCGGGCGGGACGTAGGAGACCGAGCGGCCGCGCTTCTTGCCCGGCTCGGGCATCTCGCCGTAGCCGTTGAGGTACTTGCCGAGGTACGCCGTGGTGTAGCCGGCCTCGTCGAGCCAGGTCGCCAGCGTCGAGTCGTCGTCGAACGAGGTGAAGCCGTAGGGACGCTTGGTCTGGAAGACCCCGTGGTTGTGGGTGTAAAGACCGGTCAGCACCGACGCCCGGGCGGGGCAGCACAGCGGATAGGGCGAGAGGCCGTTGCGGAACGTGACGCCGGCGCCTCCGATGAGCCGGCGGGTCGCCGGCATGAAGCGCAGGTCGTCCGCGCGCATGTCGTCCACCATGACGACCACCAGGTTGGGGCGGGCCTCTGCTGCGCTGTCAGGGTCCGGGTCGGCGGGGTTGGCCGGGGTCGTGGCGCTGGGCGTGGGTGACGTCGTGGGTCGCGCGTCCGGGGTGGCGTCGCCGCTGCACCCCGCGAGCAGCAGCGCCGTCGCGAGGACGGTGACCAGGAGTCGCAGGCTCAGGCCTGCTCGGACTCCAGCGCGACGATCGCCTCGTGCATGGTCAGGATCCGCTGGGCGGACTCGACGTGCAGGTTCTCGATCATCCGGCCGTTGTACGTCACCACACCCGACCCCCGTCCGTCCTCCCATGCCTGCAGGATGCCACGTGCGTCGGCCACGGCCTGCTCGCTGGGGGCGAAGGCCGCGTTGGCGCCCTCGACCTGACCGGGGTGGATCAGGGTCTTGCCGTCGAAGCCCATCTCGCGGCCCTGGCGGCACTCGGCCAGGAAGCCGTCGAGGTTCTTCACGTCGTTGTAGACGCCGTCGATGATCGCCTTGCCGGTGGCCCGCGCGGCCAGCAGCGCCAGCCCGAGACCCGTCAGAAGAGGCTGACGTCCCGGCACGTGCTCGGCGTACAGCTCCTTGGCGAGGTCGTTGGTGCCCATCACCAGCACGGTGAGCCGCTCGGAGGCACCGGCGATCTCCTCGGCGTGGAGCATGGCGTACGGCGTCTCGACCATCGCCCACAGCTTGGTGTGCTCCGGGGCCTCGAACTGGGCCATCCGCTCGACCAGGTCGAGCACGGCCTCCGCGGAGTTCACCTTCGGCACCACGATCGCGTCCGGTCCGGCAGCGCAGGCCGCGCGCATGTCGTCGACGTGCCAGCCGGTGTCGACGCCGTTGACGCGGATGGTGATCTCGCGACGCCCGTACTCACCCGAGGCGGCGGCCGCGCACGCGTTCTCGCGGGCCTGCGGCTTGGCGTCGGGGGCGACCGCGTCCTCCAGATCCAGGATCAGGCCGTCGACCGGAAGAGTCTTGGCCTTCTCCAGCGCGCGCTCGTTGGAGGACGGCATGTAGAGGACGGACCGGCGGGGCCTGAACTGCGTCGAGTCGGTCATCTCAGGCTCCTTCGGTGGCGGCGAGCTCGGCGTCGAGGGCGGCGTACTGCTCGGCCAGCACCGGGTCGATCTTGGCGAGCTGCTCGGCGAGCTCGACCATCACCAGACACTGCTTGAGGGAGGCGTCGTCCTCCATCTTGCCGTCGAGCATGACCGCGCCGGTGCCGTCACCCATGGCGGCGACCACGCGCTTGGCGTGCTTGATATCGGCGACGCTGGGGGAGAAGACGCGGTTGGCGATCTCGATCTGTACCGGGTGCAGCGACCAGGTGCCCACACAGCCGAGCAGGAAGGCGTTGCGGAACTGGTCCTCGCACGCCACGACGTCCTTGATATCGCCGAAGGGGCCGTAGTACGGATAGATCCCGTGCATCGCGCAGGCGTCGACCATGCGGGCGATCGTGTAGTGCCACAGGTCCTGCTGGAAGATGGTGCGCTCGCCGTGGATGTCAGGTCCGTCGTCCCCGATAACCGGGTCCTGGCGCACCAGGTAGCCGGGGTGGCCACCGCCGACGCGGGTGGTCTTCATCCGGCGGTCCGCGGCCAGGTCGGCCGGGCCCAGCGAGAGACCCTGCATCCGCGGGCTGGCGCCGCAGATCTCCTCGACGTTGGCGACGCCGCGCGCGGTCTCGAGGATGGCGTGCACCAGGATCGGCCGGGTGAGGCCGGCCTTGGCCTCGAGTTGGGCCAGGATCCGGTCGACGTAGTGGATGTCCTCGGCGCCCTGCACCTTGGGGATCATCACGACGTCGAGCTTGTCGCCGATCGCGGGGATCAGCGTGGTGATGTCGTCGAGGAACCAGGGGGAGTCCAGCGCGTTGACGCGGGTCCACAGCTGGGTCGGACCGAAGTCCGTCGACTGCGCAATGCGGACCAGGCCCTCGCGCGCGGCGAGCTTGTTGTCGGCCTTGACCGCGTCCTCCAGGTTGCCGAGGAGGACGTCGACGGTGCCGACCATGGCCGGGATCTTGGCCGCCATCTTCTCGTTCGACGGGTCGAAGAAGTGGATCGCCCGGCTGGGACGGGCCGGGATCTCCCGGAGGGGCTGGGGAGCCCCGACGGCGAGGGGGCGGAAGAAGTCCTTGGCGCTGCGCATGGTCCCCGACGGTAGCCGAGGGGGTGGGGGAGGGTACACGGGGTCCGCCTGTGGGGTTTCCCACCTCGGGGGCGATTTGAGCAGGACCCCGAGGGTCGGGGGTTGAGGAGGGCGACGGAGGCCCAGCGGGGGTTGAGGAGGGCGACGGAGGAGCCCGTCTCGAAACCACCCGTCTCGAATCCACCGCCCGTTCGAACTGTTCGGTTTTTGTCGGTGGGTGTCCGTAGCGTTCTCACATGGACCTCCTGACTCTCGCCGCCGCACCCGAAGCGGGAGCGTGCGCGGAGGATGCCTTCGGGCTTGAGGCCGGGGCGGTGTTGGCGGCGGCGATCGAGGCGCGTGCCTCCCAGGATGCGGCTGCTGCGCGTGAGTTGCGGTTGGTGTGTCACTTCGCTGATCTCCACCGGGTCCCGGCCGGGATGGGTTCGCTGGATCCGGAGGTCGCCGAGCACGAGGCGCGTGCTGATCTGGCAGCCCACCTGAGCGGTGCTGGTGGTCACGTGCCGGGGCCGGTGGGGACCGAGGGCCGGCTGCGTCTGCTGCATCAGGGGGCGCACACGGTCGAGGAGTTCGCGCTCAGTGAGCTCGCCGCCGCGCTGCGGCTCTCGGAGACAGCGATGCGTTCTTATGCCGGTCAGGCGCTGGAGTTGCGGGAGCGACTGCCGCGGCTGTGGGACCGTGTCATGGCCGGCGACCTCCCGTCGTGGAAGGCGCGGCGTATCGCCGCGGAGACTCTGCCGCTTTGTGCCGAGGCCGCGGCGTACGTCGACCGGCACCTGGCGGCTCACGCGCACAAGATCTCCCTCACCCGTGTCCTGCGGTGTGTGCAGGCGGCGCTGGAGCAGCACGACCCGGACACCGCACGCCAGCGCGCCGAACAAGCCGCCGAGCGGCGCGGTGTGTGGTTGGAGGACCGGGTCGATGGCACCACCGAGGTCCGCGCGGTCACCTCCACACCGGACGCGCACGACCTGGACCGGGCCGTCTCCGACCTGGCGCACGTCATCGGCCAGCTCGGCAACACCGACTCCCACGACGTCCGCCGCGCGGCAGCGCTCGGACTCCTGGCGGACCCACAGCACGTCCTGCACCTGCACCAGGTCGCAACTGATCACCCCGACAACACCGACTCTGCGGTGAGCCAGGGGCGGTCCGGGCGGGGTCGGGAGATCGCGATCCACCTGCACCTCGATCCGCACGACGTCCTGTCTGCCGGCGCCCGTGTCGAGGGTCTCGGTCCGCGCGCCCGCGGCGCCCTGGAGTCCTGGTTCGCCAACGCCACCCCCATGCTCGGGGCTGCGTCCGGGGTGAGGGTGAGCCTGCGAACGGTCATCGATCTCAACGCTGAACCGGCCGTGGACGCCTATGAGGTCCCGCAGCGCATCCAGGAACAGGTGGGCCACCGTGACCTCACCTGCCAGTTCCCCTGGTGCGGTCGTGTGGGTGCCTACGACCTCGACCATCTCGAACCCTGGGCACACCCCGATGACGGCGGCCCACCGGGCCAGACCACGCCGGACAACCTGACCCGGCTCTGCCGCTACCACCACCGCGTCAAGACCCACCACCGATGGACAGTGCAACGCACCCCGGACGCCGAGCTGATCTGGTCAAGCCCGCACGGGCGGCTCTACCGCGTCGGCCGAAACGGCACCACGAACCTCACACCGCCCACCTGACCGCGGCACTCGACCCGGCTGGATGACCGTTCGCGCGACTACCCGAGCAGTGCCGACTCACGGTGCTGATGTGCTGCCCCGTAGAGCTGCCCCAGCGCGTGCGCTCGTTTGAAGACGAGTTGGGCGTCGTGTTCCCAGGTGATCGCGATGCCGCCGTGGAGTTGCACGGTCTCGGCGGCCACCTCGCGGCAGGCCTCCGAGCACCAGGCCTTCGCCACCGACGTACGGCGAACGAGGTCGGTGCCGTCGACGACCGCAAAGGCCGCGTCCATCGCGGCGCTGCGTGCGGTCTCGACCTGCACGAGCATGTCGGCCATCCGGTGCTTGAGTGCCTGGAACGAGCCGATCGGGCGGCCGAACTGCACCCGCTCCTTGCTGTAGGCCACGGTCAGGTCGAGGCCGCGCTGGGCGACACCGACTTGGAGGGCGGCCACCCCGGCTGCGGCCACGCCGTACAGGGACTCGGGGTCGATCGGGCCGAGGTTCGTGCCATCGACACGATCGGCGCGCACCCGCCCGAGTGTGAGGGCCTGGTCCATCGTCGAGACTCTCTCCCGGTCGAGGTCATCGGCTGTCACCTCGACAAGAACGGTCTCGTCGCCGTCCAGGGCCACCACCAGGACGATGTCCGCGCTCGCTCCGTCGAGCACGAGTTCGGCGATGCCGGACACGCGGCCTTCCTGGATGAGCAGGGACGTGGTCGGTGTTCCCGTCGCCCCGTCCCAGACCACGGTCGCGATCCGACCGCCGGCGATCTCCGGCAGCAACCGGGCGCAGGCGTCGGCGTTGCCGGTGGCCAGCAGTGCGAAGGTCGCCAACGCTGTGGCCAGTAGCGGGGACGGGGCCAGCGCGTACCCGAGCTGCTCCAGGACCACCGCGACCTCAGCGAAGCCGGCGCCGGCGCCGTCGTACTCCTCGGGCACCATCAGAGCAGCGACGCCCACCTGGTCGCAGAGGAGTCCCCAGAGCGTCGCGTCGTACCCGAGGTCGGACTCGACCGACGCACGGACTGCGGCGCTGTCGGCCTGCTTGGCCAGCAGGTCGCGGATCAGGCCGGCGAGCTCGACCTGCTCCTCGCTCCACCGCATCTCGCTCATGCGCCCACCAGCCGGTTCATCACGCGTCCGCGATGGAAGGACGGCGTCCCCCACGCGCTCACCAGGGCGCGCGTCTTGAGGATCCACAGCGACAGGTCGTACTCCATCGTGTAGCCGATCGCGCCGTGCAACTGCAGCGCGACCCGGGAGGCCCGGTACGCCGCGTCGGACGCCGCCACCTTCGCGGCGGACACGTCACGTGTGGAGTCGGCATCGGGGAGCGCGCCACCCGCTGCCCCCAGGGCGTCGTCCAGCGCCAGGGCCGCCCCGTGGATCAGCGGACGCGAGAAGTCCAGGGCGATCCGCACGTCCGCGGCGGCGTGCTTGAGCGCCTGGTAGGAACCGATCTGGCGGCCGAACTGGGTGCGCTGCACCAGGTACGCCGTGGTGGAGCTCAGCAACTGCTCGCCCAGCCCCTGCAGCGTGGCCGCACAGGCCAGTGCTGCCACGTCGAACGCGCGATCCGGATCCCGGGCCGCGACGACCTCCCCGGGCACGACCTCGACGAGGCGGCGCACCGGGTCGACCGAGCGGCGCTCGCGGCCGGTCGCGGCCGTGTGGACGGTGCCGTCCTGCTCGACCTCGTAGAGGTGGGCGGCGAGTTCGCCGTCGACCGCGCACGGGGCGTGCCCGACGACGCGGGCCGACCCGAGGGCACCACCAGCCAACTCGGCCAAGACGGCGCCGTCAGCGACCAGGTGCGGCAGATAGGCCGCCGACTCGATCCAGGGACCCGGCGCGGCCGCCCGCCCGAGTTCCTCGAAGGCGACGACGAGGTCCACGGTCGAGGCGCCCAGCCCGTCGTGCTCCTCGGGGACGGCGAGGGCGCAGACGCCGGCGTCGGCCAGGCGCTTCCACAGCGCGAGTCCGGGCGCGGGGTCACCCGCGGCCCAGGCACGCGATGCGGCACTTGTGTCGGAGGCCTCCAGGAGGGCGCGCAGGGACGCCGCGAATCCGGTCTGCTCCTCGGTCGGCTCGAACTTCATCGGCCTGCTCCCTTAGGTTCGCGTGGCAGCGCGAGGACGCGCTCGGCCACGATGTTGCGCTGGATCTCGTTGGTTCCGGCGTAGATCGGGCCCGACAGTGAGAAGAGGTAGCCGTCGACCCAGGCCGCGTCATCCCCGTCGCGCAGTTCGGAGTCGGCGTCCAACAGGTCGAGGGCGGTCTCGTGGAGCGCCACGTCCAGTTCGGACCAGAAGACCTTGTTCACCGACCCTGCGGCGCCCATCTCGCCGCCGTCGGCGAGCCGGGTGACGGTGCCCCAGGTGTAGAGGCGGTACGCCTGCGCGGCGATCCACGCATCGACGACGCGGTCGCGCAGCTCGGGGTGGTCGGCACCGCGCTCCTGCCACAACGCGACCAACCGGTCGGCGGCGGCGCAGAAACGGCCGGGAGAACGCAGTGACAGGCCGCGCTCGTTGCCGGCGGTGCTCATCGCGACCCGCCAGCCGTCACCGGGGGCCCCGAGCACGTCGGCGTCGGGCACGAATACCTCGTCGAAGAAGATCTCGGCGAAGCCCGGCGTACCGTCGAGCTGGTCGATCGGCCGCACGGTCACGCCGTCCGCGTCCAGCGGGAAGAGGAAGTACGTCAGCCCGGCGTGGCGGGAGGCCTCGGGGTCGCTGCGGAAGAGGCCGAACCCCCAGTCGGCGAACGGCGCGCGGGAGGACCAGGTCTTCTGGCCGTTGAGCACCCAGCCGCCCCGCACGTCGTCGCGCCGCGCGGTGGAGCGGATGCCGGCCAGGTCGCTGCCGGCCTCGGGCTCGGACCAGCACTGCGCCCAGATCTTCTCGCCGCTGGCCATGGTGGGCAGGAACCGATTCTGCTGCGCGGGGGTGCCGTGCTCGAAGAGGATCGGCGCCAGCAGGAAGATGCCGTTCTGGCTGACCCGCAGCGGAGCGCCGGCGCGGTAGTACTCCTCCTCGAAGATCACCCACTCCACCAGGGAGGCGTCGCGGCCGTGGTACTTCTCCGGCCACGACACGACCGACCAGCGGGCCTCCGTGAGGCGCGCTTCCCAGGCCTGGTGGGCCGCCCACCCGTCGGGGGTGTCCATCGGCGGCAGCGGGGTGGTGGGCACGTTCTCGGCCAGCCAGGCGCGTGCCTCGGCCTGGAAGGTCAGCTCGGCGGGGGAGAGGTCGAGGTTCACGGGTGGCTCCTGAGATCGCGCTTGAGGACCTTGCCGGCGAGGTTGCGGGGGAGGACGTCGAGGAACTCCACCGAGCGCGGCACCTTGAAATTGGCCAAACGCTCCCTGGCGTAGGCGATGAGCGTCTCCTCGGTGAGGTCGCTGCCGGGACGGCGGACGACGTAGGCCTTGCCGACCTCGCCCAGGCGGGCGTCGGGCACGCCGACGACGGCGGACTCCACGACGCCGTCGAGGCGGGCGAGCACCTGCTCGACCTCGGCGGGATAGACGTTGAAGCCGCCGGTGATGACGAGGTCCTTGAGGCGGTCGGTGATCTTCAGGTAGCCGTGCTCGTCGACCCGGCCGATGTCGCCCGAGTGCAGCCAGCCGTCCTCGTCGATCGCCTCCGCGGTGCCCGCCGGGTCGTCCAGGTAGCCGAGCATCACCGTGTCGCCACGGAAGAGGACCTCACCCTCCTCCCCGGGAGCGAGAGGTGTGTTGCCACCGGGCTCGGCGATGCGCAGCTCCAGCCCGGGCACGACCCGTCCGCAGGTGCCGGCAACCACCTCGGGGGCGTCACCCCGGCGGCACATCGTGCCCACCACGCACTCGGTCATCCCGAAGGCGGTGAGGACGAGATCGAAGGAGAGTTCGCTCTGCATCCGCTCGACCAGGGCGACCGGCACGACCGCAGCGCCGGTCACTGCGAAGCGCAGGCTGGTCAGGTCGAAGGCGTCGCGGTCGGGGGCCTCGAGGATCGAGGAGTAGATCGTGGGCGCGCCGGGGAGCACGGTGATCCGGTGGTCCTGCACCAGTCGCATCAGCGCCGTGATGTCGAAGACGGCCATCGGGAAGACGGTGGCTCCGGTGAGCAGGCTGGTGACCAGGCCGACCTTGTAACCGAAGGAGTGGAAGAACGGGTTGACGATCAGATAGCGGTCCTCGGCGTCCACCTCGCCCAACTGCCCCCAGGTGCGGGCGACGGCGACGGTCTGCCGGTGTGCCGACATCGCGCCCTTGCTGCGCCCCGTGGTCCCGGAGGTGAACAGGATGTCGGCAACGTCGTCGGGTCCGACCGCGTCGGCGCGGGCCTCGACCTCGGCCAGGTCGGCGAGGGTCACGTGCTCCCCGGGCGGGGCGTCGAGCACGGCGAAGGTGTCCGCGGAGACGGTGAGGACCTGCGGCAGGGTGCTGCCCGCCTCCGCAGCAGCCGTGAGCAGTTCGCGGGTCTGCTCCCGGTCCAGGAAGCCGTCGGCCACCACGACCAGCCGCGCGTCGACGCGGTCGAGGATCTCCACGACCTCGTGGCCGGTGTAGCGGGTGTTGAGCGGGACCAGCACCCCGCCCGCGTAGGTGACCGCGAGGGCGGCGGCCTCCCAACGCCAACTGTTCGGGGCCCAGACCGCGACGCGCTCCCCGGGGCGGAGCCCCAGCGCCACGTAGAGCCGGGCGGTGTCGCGCACCGCGTCGAGCAGCTCCGCGAACGACAGCCGGGTCGCGCCGTCCACGACGGCCGGATGGTCGGCGTACGTCGCCGCGGCGTCGCGTAGCGCCGCCGGGATCGTGTCGCGCATGACCCGCCTCTCGTTCGCTCTCGTCAGCCAAGCAAGTGCTTGGTAGGCTAGTGTACGCAGCGGGACGGTCCCGCACCAGAACCCGTAGCCGCACCCGCAGAGGAGTCCGATGAGTGCCCGGTCGGTCGAGGAGTTCCGCGAGGAGATTCGGACCTGGCTGCATGAGCACCTGGTCGGGGAGTTCGCGGCGCTGAAGGGCACCGGCGGTCCGGGCAGCGAGCACGAGTTCCACGAGGAGCGCCTCGCGTGGAACCGGGAACTCGCACGCGGTGGCTGGACCTGCGTCGGCTGGCCCAGCGAGTACGGCGGCCGCGGCCTCAGCCTGGCCGAGCAGGTCGTCTTCCACGAGGAGTACGCCCGCGCGAACGCCCCGTCACGGGTCAACCACCTCGGCGAGGAACTCCTCGGCCCCACCCTGATCGCCTTCGGCACCGACGCCCAGAAGGAGCGGTTCCTGCCGCCGATCCTCGCGGTCGACGAGCTGTGGTGTCAGGGCTACTCCGAGCCCGGAGCCGGCTCCGACCTCGCCGCCGTCGCCACCAAGGCCCGCCTCGACGCCGACAGCTGGGTGCTCGACGGCCAGAAGGTCTGGACCTCCATGGCCCACGTGGCCCAATGGTGCTTCGTGCTGGCGCGCAGCGAACCCGGATCGCAACGTCACGCGGGCCTGAGCTTCCTGCTCGTGCCGCTCGACCAGCCCGGCGTGGAGATCCGCCCGATCCAGCAGCTGACCGGCACCAGCGAGTTCAACGAGGTCTTCTTCACCGGTGCGCGCACCGACGCCGACCTGATCGTGGGCGCCCCCGGCGAGGGCTGGAAGGTCGCGATGGCGCTGCTCGGCTTCGAGCGTGGCGTCTCCACCATCGGCCAGCAGGTCGGGTTCGCCCGCGAGCTCGCCGGGGTCGTCGAACTTGCGAAGGCCAACGGCGCGTGGGACGACCCGATCCTGCGCGACCGGATCGCCCGGGCGGTCGTCGGGCTGGAGGTCATGCGCGCCAACGCACTGCGCACGCTGGCGGAGAACCTCGCCGGCACCACCGGCCTCACGGACCGCGGTCAGGACAGCATCGCCAAGATCGTCTGGGCGCAATGGCACCGCAGCCTGGGGGAGCTGGCGATGGACGTGCTCGGCGCCGGCAGCCTGCCGCGCCGCGGACCCGACGGGTCGGCGTACGACCTGGACGCCTGGCAGCGGCTCTTCCTGTTCACCCGGGCCGACACCATCTACGGCGGTTCCGACGAAGTCCAGCGAACCATCCTCGCCGAGCGGGTGCTCGGCCTTCCGCGAGAGGCACGCCCGTGACCGCATCCCCCTCGACCTCCCCCTCGAGCTGGGCCGGGGCCGCCCCCGACTACGTCCCCGGCCACGGCCTCCTGACCGACAAGGTCGTGGTCGTCACCGCCGCCGCTGGAGCCGGCATCGGCGCCTCCGCAGCCAAGCGCTGTCTGGAGGAGGGCGCGAGGGCGGTGGTCCTGAGCGACACCCACCAACGCCGTCTGGCGGAGTCCCACGAGGCGCTCGCGGCCGACTTCGGCGCCGACCGGGTCGCTGCCGTCCCCTGCGACGTCCGCGACGAGGGCCAGGTGCAGGCACTGCTCGACGCCGCCGATCCCTTCGGTGGTTTCGACGTGATGATCAACAACGCCGGGCTCGGCGGCACGGCCAGCGTGCTGGAGATGACCGACGAGCAGTGGGCGCTGGTCCTCGACATCACCCTGACCGGCACCTTCCGCTGCGTCCGCGCCGCGGGTCAACGACTGGTCGCCGCCGGACGGCGCGGGGTGCTGGTGAACAACGCCTCGGTCATCGGCTGGCGTGCCCAGGAGGGGCAGGCGCACTACGCCGCGGCCAAGGCCGGAGTCATGGCACTGACCCGGTGCGCCGCCATGGACCTCGCGCCGCACGGCATCCGGGTCAACGCGGTCTCGCCGAGCCTGGCGATGCACCCCTTCCTGGAGAAGGTCACCTCGCCCGAACTCCTCGAGGAGTTGAAGTCCCGCGAGGCGTTCCACCGGGCAGCCGAACCCTGGGAGGTCGCCAACGTCATGGTCTTCCTCGCCAGCGACTACTCCTCCTACCTGACCGGCGAGGTGCTCTCGGTCAGCAGCCAGCACGCCTGAGGCGCGACGATGGCGACCAGACGCGAGGAGCTCCTCCAGATCGCCGGTGGGCTGTTCGCCCAGCGGGGCTTCAAGAACACCACCGTGCGCGACATCGCCGACGCAGCGGGGATCCTGTCGGGCTCGCTTTATCATCACTTTGACTCCAAAGAGGCGATGGTCGACGAGCTCCTGAGCAGCTTCCAGACCGCTCTCTTCGCGACGTACGACGAGATTGTCGCCTCCGACCTCGACGCCCGTGCCAAGGTCGACGCGGTCGTGCGTGCCTCCTTCGAGGCGATCGACCAGCACCACAACGAGGTGGCGATCTTCCAGAACGACGCCGGCTACCTCGCCGAGTTCGACCGGTTCGCCTACCTGGACGCGCACAACCAGCGTTTCCGCACGTTGTGGATCGACCTGCTCACCGACGGCGTGAAGGCCGGCGCCCTCCGCGGCGATCTCGACACCGAGCTCGTCTACCGCTTCATCCGCGACACCGTCTGGGTGGCCGTGCGGTGGTACCGCCCCGGCGGCGAGCTCACCGCCCAGCAGGTCGCCGACCAGTACCTGACCATCCTCCTCGACGGCATCGCCGCCAGCCCCGGTGGTTGAGGAGCGAACGAAGTGAGCGTCTCGAAACCCACCCCCGGCTGAGCACTGACCCACCCGCACCACCAAGGAGAACCCATGCCCGAGGCCTACATCGTCGACGCCGTCCGTACGCCGGTCGGACGTCGTGGCGGCGCCCTGTCCGGCATGCACCCGGCCGACCTGGGCGCGCACGCACTCTCGGCCCTGATGGAGCGCAGTGGTGTCGACCCGGGCGCGGTGGACGACGTGATCATGGGGTGCTGCGACACCATCGGCGGCCAGGCCGGCGACGTTGCGCGCACCGCCTGGTTGGTGGCCGGCCTGCCCGACCACGTCCCGGGGGTCACCATCGACCGCCAGTGCGGCTCGTCCCAGCAGGCAGTGCACTTCGCCGCCCAAGGCGTCATGTCCGGCACCCAGGACCTCGTGGTCGCCGGCGGTCTGCAGCAGATGTCGACCATCCCGATCTCCTCGGCCATGCTCGTGGCCCAGCAGTACGGCTACTCCACCCCGTTCGCGGAGTCGCCCGGCTGGCGCGCCCGCTACGGCGACGTCGAGGTCAGCCAGTTCGCCAGCGCGGAGATGATCGCCGAGAAGTGGGACCTGTCCCGCGAGGACCTGGAGACCTTCGCCTACGAGTCCCACCAACGAGCGATCCGTGCCATCGACGAGGGTCGGTTCACCCGCGAGATCGCCCCGGTGGGGGAGTTCACCACCGATGAGGGGCCCCGCCGCGACACCAGCCTGGAGAAGATGGCCGGGCTGCAACCGCTCGGCCCGGGTGGCCGCGTGACCGCCGCCGTCGCCAGCCAGATCAGTGACGCCGCCTCCGCCCTGCTGATCGCCTCCGAGCAGGCGGTCGCCGACCACGGCCTCACCCCGCGCGCTCGGATCCACCACCTGTCGGTGCGCGGTGACGACCCGATCTGGATGCTCACCGGTCCCATCGAGGCCACCCGGCACGCCCTGGCGCGGGCCGGCATGAGCGTGGACGACATCGACCTCTTCGAGTGCAACGAGGCCTTTGCCCCGGTCGTCCTCGCCTGGTCCCAGGAGCTCGGGGTACCGCTGGAGAAGACCAACGTCAACGGCGGTGGCATCTCGCTGGGCCACCCGATCGGGGCGACGGGCACCCGTCTGATGACCACGTTGCTGCACGAGCTCGAGCGCACCGGTGGCCGGTACGGTCTCCAGACGATGTGCGAAGGCGGCGGTCAGGCGAACGTCACGATCATCGAGCGGCTCTGATCCGGCCGGGTCGGGCCCCGTCCTCGTAAACCAGTTGGCGGTGGCGGGGTCCCCGGTCCAGCCTGGGGGAATGGACATCGTTCCCCTCCTTGCCGACGACGTCGATCTCGTGGCCGGCGTCGTCGCCGTCGAGAATGCGGCATCGGCTCTGGACGCGCCGTGGGTGCACCCGGCCACGACACCCAGGTTCCAGGCGCGACTGCGCTACGGCTGGGATCTCGAGCCCGGCGAGTACGTCGCCGCGGTCGGCGGTGACGAGGTCGTCGGCTGGGCGGCGCTGCACACCTCCGCGTGGGACAACCTCGACCTGGGGTGGTTGGAGACGACCGTGCATCCCGCGCATCGTCGGCGCGGTGTGGGCACGGCCCTGTTCGAGCACGTGCGGGCACGCGCGCTGACTTCGGGGCGCACCAAGTTCGGTGCCGAGCACTGGGACGGGTCGCCGGGGGAGCCGTTCCTCACGTCGCACGGCTTCGTGCGCAAGTCACAGGCCATCAACCGGCGCCAGCATCTCGCCGACGTACCGCTGTCCAGGATCCAGGAGTTGTACGCCGAGGCATGCGCTGCCTCGGCGGCCTACGAACTGGTGCGGATCCACGGACGCACTCCCGACGATCTGATGGAGGCGGTGTCGGTGATGACGGCGGCGATCAACGACGCGCCGCTGGACGACCTCGACATCGAGGACGAGGTGTTTCCCCCGGAGCGGATCCGGAACTACGAGACGGCCAACGAACTCAGCGGCAACCGGAGCTACCGGTTGCTCGCCCGGCACCGCGAGACCGGCGAGCTCGCCGGCCACACCGTGGTGGCCGTGGAGAGCGAACGGTCCGAGATCGGCCACCAGCACGACACCTCGGTCGTGCGTGCCCACCGCGGCCATCGGCTCGGGCTCCTGCTCAAGACGGGGATGAATCTGTGGCTCGCCGAGACGGAGGCGCAGTTGCGGACCATCGACACCTGGAACGCGGAGTCCAACGACCACATGATCTCGGTCAACGAGGCACTGGGCTATCGCTGGATGGGGCGCGGCGTGGATTGCCAGCCGGGCTGACGCGGCGAAGGTCTCCCGCCGGCGCCGACACGGTAGTTTGGCGGCGTGCCCGAGATCGTCGACCGCGCTGACGCCTTCCAACGCCGTCACCGTGTCGTCGGCTTCCCGCTGGGGGTCGTCTACAAGTACTTCGACGACCAGGGGCCCTACCTGGCGGCGATCCTGACCTACTACGCCTTCATCGCGATCTTCCCTCTGCTGCTGATCGCCTCGTCGGTGCTCGGCTTCGTGCTGCAGGGCAACCAGGAGCTCCAGGACCAACTGCTCGACTCCGCGCTGTCGAGCATCCCGATCGTCGGCACCCAGCTGGGCCGACCCGAGGGCCTCACCGGCAGTACCTCCGCGGTCGTCATCGGTTCGCTCGCAGCGCTCTACGGTGCCCTGGGGTTGGGCCAGGCCGCGCAGAACGCGCTCAACGTGGCCTGGGCGGTGCCGCGCAACAGCCGGCTCAACCCGCTGGTGAGCCGCTGGCGGAGCCTGGTCCTCCTCGCTACCGGAGGCCTGGCCCTGCTGACGCTGACCGCGCTCACGATCTTCGTCAGCAACCTGGGGAACTTCGGCATCGACGTCAACGCGTGGTTGCGGTGGATCACGCCGCTGACGGCCATCGCCCTGACGACGCTCTTCCTGGCCGTGATGATGCGCTACACCACCTCGCGTCGGCCCTCGTTCCGTACGTCGCTCCCCGGGGCTCTCTTCATCGCGGTGGCCTGGCACGTGCTCCAGATCGCCGGCAACCAGTACGTCACCCGGGTGATCGCCAAGGCCAGCGAGATGAACGCCGTCTTCGCGCTGGTCCTCGGTCTGCTGGCGCTGATCTTCCTGGCCGCAGCGCTGGCGGTGCTGGGCATCGAGCTCAACGTCGTCCTCAACCGCCGGCTCTACCCGCGCGCCCTGCTGACGCCCTTCACCGACAACGTGTCCCTGACCGAGGCAGACCGCCGTGCCTACGGGATGTACGCCAAGATGCAGCGCCACAAGGGGTTCCAGACCGTCTCGGTCGACTTCCTGGACCGGACCGCGGGCTCCGAGCAGGAGGTGCCGGTCGACCAGGTGCCGCTCGATCAGGTCGAGATGGAGCCGGTGTCCGGCTCGGAGGGAGCCTCCACCAGCGAGTGGAGATAGCGCTCGGTGTTGGCCCGCATCGGCTTTCCGGCGAACCGGCCCGCCAGGAACGAGAACGCCGTCCCGTACGACGTGAGCGCGGCGGCCGCGTGGGTCGGCGCGACGTTGGTCGACAGACGCACCCGACCGCCGTACCCCGCCCAGCGCTCGGCCACCGCCCGGCCTGCCTCGTAGGGCACCACGTCGTCGAGGCGACTGTGCGAGACCAGCGCGGGCACGCGCGGATGCCGGCCGTTGCCGATCTGCTGCTCGGCGACGATGGAGGCGAACGGCTCCTCGTCGAGGATCGCCACGATGGAGCGACCGTCGGCGGTCAGCCCCGTCGAGCGGGTGAAGGCGTAGCGCCGTAGCGACTCGAACATGCACTGCTCGGTGATCGCGGCGACGACTTCCAGGCCCCGGTGGTTGAGGTAGGCGGTGACGTCCACGTCGTAGTCGGCGGCCAACCCGGCCAGCGCGTAGCCGAGGAAGGCGAAGTAGGGGCTCCCGTCGAGTGCGCGCGCGACCAGCCGCAGATCGCCGGGAACGGCACCGGCGACGGCGCCCTTGAGGTCGAGCTCGGCGGCGTACTCGTGCCACAACTCCGCCGCCGACGCCGCCGCACCGCCACCCTGGGAGTAGCCGGTGATGGCCACCGGCCCGTCCTTGGGGATGTCGGGCAGGTCCAGGCGCTGCGCGGCGCGGAGCGCGTCGAGCACCACGTGGCCCTGCACCTGGCGGCTCATGTACGTGTGGGTGCCCGACATCCCGAGCCCCTGGTAGTCGGGGACGACCACGTTGTACCCGCGGGCGAGCAGGCCGGTGATGAAGACCGACTCGTACTCGCGGCCCGCGGCCATCTGACGCGACGGCGCGCACTGGCTGCCCATGCCCTGCGTGCCGACCGCGAAGACCACCAGCCCACGGTCGGTGCGCTTGCTGCGCGGGCGCGTCGGGCTCAGGACCGTCCCGGTGACCGCGATCGGGTGGCCCAGCCGATCGGTCGAGGCGAACATGATCCGCTCCACCGTCGCTGGTGCGGGCACCACCCGGAACGGGTCCACGTAGAACCGGGCGGGCTCGGCTTTGAGGACCGTCCCGGGATCGGCCGGGATCGTGGCCGGTCGGTCGTAGAAGTGGTCCGGTGGCATCGGGGTGAGCGACCGAGCCCCCACTGCTGCCAGGGCGAGCGCGACCGCGCTGCTGACGACGTTCCCGACCAGCTCGGTCATCGGCGCTCTCCGGTGCCGGCCCCCGTGGCGGCCAGGGCTCCGTCGCGTAGTTCGACCGGGATCGGGTCGGTGACGTGGAACTGCAGGACACCCTCGGGCTCGGTGTTGCGGAACCCGATGAACGCCCAGCGACCGTCGCGCAGCCGGACCAGGGGAGCGGCGAAGAGGAAGGGCTCGGCGACGAACGGCCGGGCGGTGTCGACGTCGAAGGGGCCGAGCGGGGACTCACCGACGACGCTCCAGGTGCAGTAGTACCCGGACCGGGCCTTGCGCGCGCCGGTCATCTCCTGCGGGTGACAGGTGAAGATCAGGACCGGGGTGCCGTCGATGACGCGCACCTGACCCACCTCGAGCTGGCCGAATCCGGCGCCCGGGTGCTCCGGGATCGACTTGTACCAGCGGGTTTCGACCTCGAGCGTCGGGCAGGATCTCCCAGTCGATCAGGTCGCGCGAGCGTGCGTGGCCCACGCTGGCGTGCTCGTGCCGCTTCTCGGGATCGCCCAGCGAGGCAGGGGCCTGGAGGTAGAACAGGTGGTAGAACTCGCCGTCGTCGGCCACCCAGCTGTCCCAGATCCAACGGTCATCCCGACGCAGCATGGTGATCGTCTCCGATGAAGAGCGGGGCCAGGGCGGAGACGATCATGCCGTGTCCGCGGGGCCGCCGCCAGGCGGATGTGCCAGGAGTGGAGCACGAGGATCGGTATGCTCCCGGCATGCTCATCCTCGGCATCATCCTCTTCGGCATGCTCATCGGAGCGGCGGCGCAGCTCATCCTCGGCAGGGACGGCGGACAGGTCGACTGGGGGATGGCGCTGGGTTCGGGCATCGCCGGATCCTTCGTCGGCGGGCTGCTGGCCAGTCTGCTCGCCGGGGACGGCCTCGAGCTCCGCCCCAGCGGCATCATCGGTTCGCTGATCGGTGCCCTCATCGTCACCGTCGGCTGGCGCGCGATGCGCAGCCGCAGCGCCGGCTGACGGCTCGCGCGTTCACGCCAGCAGTGAGGACGTCCGTCGCAGGCACGCGGCGGCCTCGGTGACCACCCGGTCGATGAGCTCCTCGCAGGTCGGCAGGTCGTCGATCACCCCGACCACCTGACCTGCCGCGAGGACGCCCGCGCTGGTGTCGCCGTCGACCAACCCGGACCTGAGCATGGTCGGCGTGTTCGCGGCGAGCACCATCTGCGACCAGGACCGCTCGCTGCCGTGCTTCATCGCCCGGCCGTCGGCCACGATCTGGCGCCAGGTCATCCCCGACATCCGCTTGAACTCCAGCGTCCTCCGCGCGGTCGGCACCAGCCGCTTGACCGCGCTGGTCTCCTCGACCTCCTGCACCAGATCGGTGCGCAGCATCCGGTGCGGCATCCCGTCGACCTTCGCGGTCACCACGGTGCCGTCTAGGCCGTAGCCGAGGTAGAGCTCCTTGACCGCTTGCGGCACCGAGGAGTCCTGGGTGAGCAGGAAGCGCGTGCCCATGCCGACCCCGGCCGCGCCGTACGACAGCGCCGCCGCCAGGCCACGCCCGTCGAAGAAGCCGCCCGCCGCGATCACCGGGATGTCGACGGCGTCGAGCACCGTCGGCAGCAGCAGCGTGGTCGGCACCGAGCCGGTGTGGCCGCCGCCCTCGCCGCCCTGGATCATCACCGCGTCCGCACCCCAGCCGGCCACCTTCTCCGCATGGCGCGGGGCACCCACACTGGGGATCACGACGATGCCGTGGTCCTTGAGCTTGGCGATCAACTCCTTCTTCGGAGCCAGCGCGAACGAAGCCACCTTCACGCCGTGCTGGATGAGCAGGTCGACACGCTCACCGGCGTCACCGGCGTCGGCGCGCAGGTTCACCCCGAACGGCTGGTCGGTGCGGCCCTTCACCTCGAGGATGGCCTTCTCCAGTTCCTCGAAGGTCATCGTCGCGCTCGCCAGGATGCCCAGGCCGCCCGCGTTCGCGGTCCCGGTCACCAGTCGGGGGCCGGCAACCCAGCCCATGCCGGTCTGCACGACCGGATGCCGTACGCCGACCAGCTCGGTCAACGCGGTGCGGATCAGTTGCTCGGTGGTCACGCCGGCACCTCCCGGTTGCGCAAGCCTCGCGGGTCGAGCATCTCGCGGATGATCATCAGTTCGCCCGGAGTGGGCTCGCGGGTCGTGGTCACCTCGTCGGCCAAGGAGAGCTCGAAGCCGGTGGCCTCCTGCACCTCCTCGACGGTGACGCCGGGGTGCACCGACAGCAGGCGCACGGTGTCGTCGGGGCCGCCGACGTCGAGGACGCCGAGGTTGCTCACGATGCGGTGGATGTCGTTGTAGCGGCTGGCCGCCGGTCCCGCCTCGCGGGCCCGCCTCGGGCCGACGCCGGTGACCACGTCGACCGCCTCGACGAAGACCCGCGGGGAGTGCTTCGGCACCCAGTACGACGTGCGGTGGTTCACCGTGTTACTCGGGGCTCCGCGCGAGCCCAGCAGTTGCCGGGTCGGGCGAGCGAAGTCACCGATCGCGGAGATGTTCTGGTTCCCGTGCCGGTCGACCTGGGTGGCGCCCATCATCACGTGGCGTTTGCCGTAGGTGATCACGTCGAAGACCCGGCGGAACGGGATCCAGCCCTCGACGACCTCCTTGCTCTGCCCCAACGGCGGTACGCCGGCCAGGAACAGCGACTCCCCGTCACTGATCACCAGGTCGGGGTTGGACGTCAGTTTGCACAGGCGTGCGCCGAGCATCGGCAGCAGGCCCATCGGACTGCCGAAGATCTCGCCGTCGCCGGCCCAGCAGTCCGCAATGGCCGCCGCGCAGACCTCGGCACGGGTGATGTCGCTCATGCCTGCTCCTCGCTGAAGCGAAGGCCGCCCAGGCCTCGTCGTCGGCGGCCGCGGCGGCGTACGCCTTCTGGAACTTCTCGTCCCGCTCGTAGTCCGGCGTGCAGGTCGTGAAGTGCGCGCCGTTCGGGGCCTCGACCACGCCGGAGACCATCATCCGGTTGAGCAGCACCCGCTGGACGGGGGTGTCGACGGTGAGTCCGGCGGTGTCGACGATCTGCTCGACGCTGACGTACGCCTCGGTGGCGGCCATGCAGAAGAGGTCGTCGAAGTACGGGTCGGGGCCCAGATACGTGGCGTTGCCGTGCATGTCGGCCCGGTTGAGGTGGACCAGGGCGACGTCGAGGGTGAGCGCGGGGACCGCAACGTACTCCTCGCCGTCGTCGTACGGGCTCGTGACGGTCCTGATCCACGGGTTGTTGACCAGGACGTCGGAGCCCAGGCCGGCGCGCATCGGCAGGAAGCTGACCCGCTGGGCCGCGGCGCGAAGCCCGGTGTTGAACAAGCCCTCGTCGAGCTCGACGATCTCGGGGATCGTGCCGAGCTGGCGGGCGCGCTGGAAGTTCGGCTCCAAAGGGATCGAGTCGAGTGAGACGAACGCGTAGACCAGCTTGCGGATCTTGCCGGCACGGGCGAGCAGCCCGACGTCCGCACCGCCCCAGGAGACGATCGTGAGGTCGGTCAGGTCCGAGCGCAGGATCGCGCGGACCAGCGCCATCGGCTTGCGCCGCGGCCCCCAGCCGCCGATGCCGATGGTCATGCCACTCTCCAGCCGCCCGACGACGTCGTCGATCGACATGCGCTTGTCGCGGGGCCGGCTCATGCGGCACCGCCCGTCTCGCTGGTGTCTCCGCTGGTCGAGGAGTGAGCGGAGCGAGCGTCTCGAGACCCGTCTCGAGGCCCGTCCCCAGACCCCTTGCTGGTTCCCGCGAACCCGTCGCGCAGCTCGTCGGAGACCCCCATCAGGTTGAGCTCGAAGGTGAACCCCTGCTCGAACCGGTAGCTGGTGTTGACGTCGATCGGGTCGATCCCGTTGAGCGCCTCCTTGGCGGCCCGGATCACCCGGGTGTCCTTAGCGGCGATGTCCTGGGCCAGTTCGAGAGCCAGCGCGTCCAGGTCCTCGCGGGGCACCACGGCGTACACCGAACCGTGCTGCACGAGGTCGGCTGCGGGGATGGTCCGCGCCGTGAAGTAGAGCGTGCGCATCAGGTGCTGGGGGACGAGCCGCGCCATGTGGGTCGCGGCCCCGAGAGCGCCCTGATTGACCTCGGGAACCCCGAAGTAGGCATCCTCACTGGCCACCACGACGTCGGCGTTGCCGACCAGCCCGACCCCGCCGCCCAGGCAGAACCCGTGCACCGCGGCGATGACGGGCACGCTGCACTCGTAGACCGCCTTGAACGCGGCGAAGCACCCCTTGTTGGCCCCGAGCAGCGCGTCGAACCCGGTGGTGTGCTGCATCTCCTTGATGTCCACACCCGCGTTGAACCCGCGCCCCTCGGCGCGGAGCACGACCACGTGCGTCTCAGGGTCGGCGCTCGCGTCGTCGAGTGCGGCCGCCAGGTCGAACCACCCCTGCACCGTCAACGCGTTGACCGGCGGCTGGTCCATCGTGACCACCCGGACGTGATCGTCCCGCAGGACGGAGGTGATGCCCATGTGGTCCCTCTCGTTCACAACCTAGCATTTGCTTGGTAGCCTAACACTTGCTTGGTTCGCTTCGCGAGGTGCTGGTTTCACTAGATCTCTAGTGGTTCCTGCACTTCCTGAGCGATGCAACCCTCAGGAAGTGCTGGTTTCACTAGAGATCTAGTGATTCCTGCAGCGTCCGCCCCACCGGAAGCGCAGGCCCCCCGTGACCACACCCCTCTCGCTCGGCCTCGAGCGCCGCGTCGTCCTCGTCACCGGGGGAACTCGCGGCGTGGGGCGGGGGATCAGCGAGGCGTTCGTGGCCGCGGGGGCGACGGTGGTGACCTGTGCACGCAGCGAGGCCGACCGGGCGCCGGGGGCGGCACATCATGTGTGCGACGTACGCGACCCCGAGGCCGTCGAGGCCCTGGTGGACCGCGTGGTCGCCGACCACGGCTCCCTCGACGTCCTGGTGAACAACGCGGGCGGGGCGCCGTACGCCGACGCCGCGACCGCGTCTCCGCGGTTCCACGCCAAGGTCACCGAACTCAATCTGCTCGCGCCGCTGTTGATGGCCCAGGCTGCCAACCGGGTGATGCAAGAGGCCGAGGGCGGCGTCATCGTGAACATCTCCTCCGTCAGTGCGCTGCGTCCCAGTCCGGGCACGGCGGCGTACGGCGCGGCGAAGGCCGGGCTGGACTCTCTGACCCGGAGCCTGGCGGTGGAGTGGGCGCCCAAGGTACGCCTCGTCGGTTTGAACGTCGGCCTGGTGCTGACCGAACAGGCCGACCTGCACTACGGCGACGCGGCCGGAGTCGCCGCGGTCGCTGCGACCGTGCCGCTGGGTCGGATGGCCTCGCCTCGCGACGTCGGCAACGTCGCCGTGCTGATGGCCAGCCCGCTCGCGGCGTACGTCACCGGCGCCACCCTGGAAGTACACGGTGGGGGAGAGGTCCCCGCCTTCTTGAACGCCTCGACGAAGGAGCACGCGTGAGTGGGATCTGCGACGGCCGCATCGCCATCGTGACGGGGGCCGGTCGCGGCCTGGGTCGTGAGCACGCCCTCGAATTGGCCCGGCAGGGCGCCAAGGTCGTCGTCAACGACCTCGGCACCTCGGGCGCAGGCGAGGGGGCGAGCGAGGGTCCGGCCCACGACGTGGTCGCGGAGATCCGGGCGATGGGTGGCGAGGCCGTGGCCAACGGCAACGACGTCGCCGACTTCGCCGGCGCCCAGGCGATGGTGCAGCAGGCGATCGACACCTTCGGCGGCCTCGACGTGCTGGTCAACAACGCGGGCTTCCTGCGGGACCGGATGCTGGTCAATGCCACCGAGGACGAGTGGGACGCCGTGATCCGCGTGCACCTCAAGGGCCACTTCGCGCCGTTGCGTCACGCCGCGGCGTACTGGCGCGACGAGGCGAAGGCCGGCCGCACCCGCCAGGCTCGGATCATCAACACCTCCTCGGGTGCGGGCCTGCAGGGCTCGATCGGGCAGGGGACCTACTCGGCAGCCAAGGCGGGGATCGCCGGGCTGACGCTGGTCGCCGCGGCCGAGCTCGGGCGCTACGGCGTCACCGTCAACGCCCTCGCCCCGGCGGCGCGGACGCGGATGACCGAAGCGGCGTTCGCCGAGACGATGGCCAAGCCCGAGGACGGGTTCGACGCGATGGACCCCGCGAACGTCGCACCGCTGGTGGCATGGCTGGCCTCCGTCGACTCCGGCGACGTCACCGGTCGGGTGATCGAGTCCGAGGGTGGTCGGCTCTGCGTCGAGGAGGGCTGGCGCCACGGACCGGCGGTCGACCTCGGGCGCCGGTGGGAGGCCGCCGAGGTGGGCCCCGCTCTCCGCGCACTCCTGGCCGAGAGCGCGACCCCGGAGCCGGTGTACGGGACCCAATGACGGGGGAGCGTCACATCTGGTGACCACGTTCGTTGTCGATCATGATGGGCCCGGACGAAAGGGAGTACTTGTGACGACGGAGACGATCACCTACTGCCGGATCTGCGAGGCCTGCTGCGGCATGGTCGCCACCGTCGAGGACGGGCGCCTGATCCAACTGCGTCCCGACAAGGAGCACCCGCTCTCGCAGGGGTTCGCCTGCCCGAAGGGCATCGCCTTCACCGACGTCCAGAACGACCCCGACCGGGTGCTGCACCCGCTCAAGCGGCAGCCCGACGGCACCTTCGCCCACGTCAGCTGGGAGGACGCGCTCACCGACATCTCCGCGCGCCTGCGCCGCGCGGTGGACTCCTACGGCGGGGAGGGGGTCGGTTGGTACTTCGGCAACCCGTCGGCGTTCTCCTACTCGCACACGCTGTGGGTGCAGGGATTCAACCTCGGGCTGGGCAGCAAGCACGTCTACAGCGCCGGTTCCCAGGACGTGAACAACCGGTTCGCAGCGAGCAACCTCCTGTACGGCGTCTCGTTCGCGGTGCCGATCCCCGACCTGGACCGCACCGACTTCCTCCTGGTCGTGGGGGCGAATCCGGTGGTCTCTCACGGCAGCGTCTTCTCCGCGCCGCGGATGAAGGAGCAGATGAAGGCGATCACCGCACGCGGTGGACGCGTCGTCGTGGTCGACCCCCGGCGCAGCGAGACCGCGGCACTGTTCGAGCACGTTCCGGTGCAACCCGACGGCGATGCCTGGCTGCTGCTCTCACTGCTGAACGTGATCTTCGCCGAGGGCCTGGCCGACGAGACCGCCATCGCCGAGCAGTCGCGAGGCGTGGAACTGCTGCGCAACGCCGCCGCCGACTACCCGCCCGAGGAGACCGCGGCGTACACCGGTCTCAAGCCGGACGACGTACGACGCCTGGCCCGCGATCTCGCCGGCGCCGACAGCGCAGCGATCTACGGGCGGACCGGTTCGTGCCTGGGCAACCACGGCACGCTGGTCTCGTTCCTCCTCGACGCCCTGTCACTGGTGACCGGCAACCTGGACCGGCCCGGTGGTTCGGTGTTCGGCCACTCGCCGCTGCCGATCGAGGCCGTCGGACACCGCCTCAACCTGCTCTCCTACGACAAGATGCGCTCGCGGATCGGGGACTTCCCCGACGTGTTCGGCACGTTCCCCGCTGCTCTGATGGCCAAGGAGATGACGACGCCGGGGCCCGGTCAGCTCAAGACCCTGTTCCTGTCGGCCGGCAACCCGGTGCTCTCCGTCCCCAACGGCGCCGAACTCGCCGAGGCCCTGCAGGGCCTGGACCTCTTCGTCTCGCTCGACCTCTACGTCAACGACACCAACCGGTACGCCGACTACGTGCTGCCCGCGACGACGTGGCTGGAGCGCGAGGACGCCCCGATCCCGTTCCTCGGGCTGTTCACCAAGCCGTTCGTCCAGTTCACCGAGGCGGTGCTGGAGCCGTACGGCGAGGCGCGCCCGGAATGGCAGGTCATCGACGAGCTGGCTCGCCGGGCCGGGATCCCGCTGTTCGCGCCGCCGGTCGCCGGTCGCCGGGTATCGCGTGTGGTGGCCGGTGTCCAGCGGGTGCTGACCAGTGCCGTGGCGCTGACGCCGCGTCGGGCGTTGGACCTGGCGTTCCGGGTGGGCACAGGCGGGGACCGCTTCGGCTTGCGCCGCGGAGGGCTCTCGATCGCCGAGGTCGCCAAGCACCCGCACGGGCTGCTGCTGGCCGAGCACCACGCCACCGGCGTGCTTCCCTCGGTGGTGCAGCACCGCGGTGGCAAGGTGCGGCTCGACCCGCCGCAGATCGCGGCCGAGCTCGACCGGTTGGCCACGCGCACCAATGACGCCGAGGACGATTTCCCGCTGCGGCTGATCGGCCTGCGTGAACTGCGCTCGCACAACTCGTGGATGCACAATGCTCCGACGCTGATGAAGGGCAAGCGCAGTCACGGCATGCGGATCCACCCCAAGGATGCCGCCGACATCGGCGTGGCCGACGGTCAGGTGTGCCGGGTGCAGTCGCGGCACGGGTCCATCGAGGTGCCCGCGCGGATCACCGACGAGGTCCGGCCCGGCACGATCGCCGTACCGCATGGCTGGGGCCACTCCGGCGGCGGCTGGCAGCGCGCCAACGCCGCCGGCGGTGCCAACGTCAACGCCCTGGCCTCCACCGACCCCGCCGACCTCGAGCGCCTTGCCGGGATGGCGGTGTTGAACGGGATCCGGGTGCGGGTTGAGGTGGCGTGAGCGGTTGCAGGATTCACTAGAGCTCTAGTTGTACTGACCACGGACGTTAGGTACGGCGTGCCTGCTGGACGATGACGAAGACCTCCGAGTGAGGTGTGGAGCAACCACGCAACCACTTCCTCGACCTCGGAGGTCTTCGTGTCCCACGCTAACGCCCAACTG
>JBGAJX010000047.1:0-17456 GCA_044224695.1 Marmoricola sp.
ACGAAGTAGTCCTGGAGGTCCGTGGTGTGGATGTCGTAGCGGACCACGTCGGCCAGGGTCATGCCGGCCTCGTGCAGCACGGACTCGACATTGTCCATGGTCAGGCGAGCCTGCGCGCCCACGTCACCCTCGTGGACCAGACGGCCCTCGGCGTCCATGGGACCCTGCCCTGCGGCGTAGAGGGTCCGTCGTGGTTGTGTGACCAGGACCCCCTGCGAGTAGCCGAGGGCGTCCTGCCAGGACCACGGGTTGATGGTTTGCTTCTTCACTGGAGTGTCTCCTTCTTGTCGCTGTGGTGAGAAATCTCGGGCGGGAGCCCGATGCGCCGGTCGAAGCCGCCAGGCGCATGGATGTTGAGGATCCGCACGTCGGTCTCCCCGCCGTTGTGGATCGCGTGGTCGGTGCCCGACGGGATCAGCACGAAGGTCCCGGGCCCGGCCTGCACCGGGTGAGGGTCGTCGGCGAGGGTCACCGACAAGGTCCCGTCGAGGACCAGGAACGAGTCGTCCTCGTCCTGGTGGCGGTGTCGCTCGACGCCCTGACCGGGCTGCAACGTGACGACGCCCAGGTTGAAGAACGGTGTGTCCGAAGTCCGCGCGAGGAACTCGACGTTGCCCACGCGGTGTCCCTGGCCCGGGGCGACGATCACGGCGGGGCGGCTCATCGCGCACCCACCGGCTTCGGGAGGGCGTCGAGCGCGTCGCCGAACACACCCTGGGGGTCGACGGACGCCTTCACCTCGCGAAGCCGCCTCAGCACCTCCGGCGCCCATGCGGCGCGGAGCGCCTCGTCCCCGCCGTGCCCGGCGAAGTTCACCAGGCCGGTGCCGGTGGACCACGGCGCGAGCGCGGCCACCGTCGCGGAGGTCAGCGCGTGCGCCGTCTCCAGCAACGGGGGCGGAGCCGGGGCGATCGCGGTCAGGGAGAAGGCGCCCTCGCGGCCGGCCACGGCGTTCGGGACTGCCGCCGGCCTCGCCAGTGCGCCGCCCATGAGTCGGAGCTCGACCATCGCCAGCGGCACGTCGACGTCCGGTCCTGCCACGGCCATGAGGGTGTCGACCAGTTCGCCGCACATGCCCCGCAGCAGGCCGCCGCGAGTGACCGCGGGCAGTGGGTCGGTCGGGTCCATGTGGATCGCGTCCACGGCGGCGTACGGCATGGGGGCGACCGTGTCGATCACTGGTCGCGCCACGCGGCGCATGGGGGCGACCAGCGCCTCGCCTCGGTCGGCCGGGCCGGCGTACCCGAAGCGCAGCGCCAGGCTGACCACGCCCCGCAGCGGAGGCGGCACGTCGTCGGACGGGGGCAGTCGCAGGAGGGCGACTGACGTGGTCACCTCCTCCGGAAGGGTGGGGGCCCAGGCGGCGAAGGCATGCAGCACCTCCTCGATGGCGGGGCCGGTGAAGAAGAGCGAGCCGCCGACGAACTCCGGCACCTCGACCAGGTCGAACTCGATCGCGGTGGCGATGCCGAAATGGGACTGGCCTCCGCGCACGGCCCAGAACAGGTCGGGGTCGGTGTCGGCGGTCACCGTCCGCACGGCCCCCTCGGCGGTGACCAGGTCGACGGCGCGGACGAGGTCCGCCGCGAACCCGTGCCGGCGGGCGAGGTGGCCCATGCCGCCGCCGAGGGTGTAGCCGACGACGCCGACCCCGGACGAGGAACCGGAGAGCGGTGCCAGGCCGTAGGAGGCGGCGGCGTCGATGACGGGACGCCAGCGCACTCCCGCCTCGACACGCGCACGACGTGTGGCGGGGTCGACGTGCACTCGCTGCAGGTCGCGTGTGGAGACGAAGAGCGTGTTGTCCGCGGGGGTGGCGGCACCGTGGCCGGTGGCCTGGACGGCGACCCGGAGCCCCTCCTCGGCGGCGACCCGGACCGCGGTCGCGACGTCCGCCGCGTCTGCGGCCACCAGGACGGCGGCGGGGCGGTGCTGCACGGCGGTGTTGAAGCCGGCAGCGGCAGCAGTGGCGTCCTCGCCGCCGTACACGGGGCCGGAGACCTGACGCGCGAGCCGTTCGCGCAGGGTTCCCTTGCGCAGGGTCCGATTTCCCAGGGTTCGATTTCCCAGGGTTCGATCGCGCAGGGTGGATGTGACCATCGCAGTTCCTCCTCGGGTCCGGCACGTGCGGCCTGACCTGCCACCGACCCTGCGCCTAAGGGGGGCCCTCAGGGATGAGGCATCTGCCTAGGACGTGACCCCGGCACGGGTCACGCGCGATCTCCTCCGAGGACGTCGAGCAGGCCGCGTCGCTGCGCCACGGTGACCGCCTCGGTCCGGCTCGACGCGTTGAGCTTGGTCATCACGTTGCTGAGGTGAACGCTGGCGGTCTTGTCGCTGATGAACAGCCGCTTGCCGATCTCGCGGTTGGTGAGCCCTTCGGCCACGAGCGCGAGGACCTCGCGTTCCCGCTCGGTGAGCACCCCGTCGATGCCCGTGGCGGAGGGAGCCAGCCGGGCTCGCGCGACCAGCGCCGCGATCGACTGCTGGAGCGGTACGGCGTGCATGCGCTCGGCTGCGGCAGCAGCCTCCTGGGCCACCAGGCGAGCCTCACCCCGATCTCCGGTGAGGACCAGTGCCTCGGCGAGTCGCCGGCGGCAGCGCGCCTGCTCGTAGGCGTGGCCGTAGTCGAACGCCGTCACCGCCCGGCGCCATGCCTCGACGTCGGGGGCACCCGTGAGCCGGGCGTGCTCGGCCACCCCGCGCGCGACCCAGGCCCGGCCCTCGGGCCCGAGGTCTCCCGGGCGCCCGCGGCCGCCGGTCACCAGTCGCTCGATGCGGTCACGCCAGAGGGTTCCCCGCGCCAGTGCCGTGTCGAGCCCGGCGTCGTCACGGTGCCGCCGGAACTGCTCGGCCGCGTCGGCCAGTGCTCCCAGGGCGAGCGCGGCGAGCCACAACCCGCCGTACATGCCCTCTCCGACGACGGCGTCGAGGTGGTCCTGGGCCTGCTCGGCGACCGCGACCGCACCGGCGGTGTCGCCCGCCCAGGTGAGCAGATCCGCTTCACAGCCTCCGGCCACGAGCGCCACCTGAGGGTCGGCATCCCAACTCGGCCGGAGTGTGGCCAGCCGTGAGGCCGCGTCCGGGCGCCCCGCAGCGACCGCCGCGTAGCAGGCGACCGCGGCCAACCGGACCGCGGCGACGTCAGGAGGAGGGCTCTCGGGGGCGTCCGCGGCGTGCAGGCTGCCCGCGAAGTCGCCGGCGACATAGCGGGCCACGGCCTGGAGCAGGCGCAGTTCGACGCCGGGTCCGCTCCAGCGCAGTCCGCTGTCGACCACCCGCTGCATCGCGGCGTCCAGCACCGGCAGGGCCCCGGTGACGTCGCCGTTGTAGTAGTGCATGGACGCCAGCGCGTAGTGCGCGCGCAGTTCGGCTGCGGGTTCGTCGTGGGTGCGGGCCACGCGCAAGGCGCTCCCGAGTCGTGCCGCGGACGACGGGAGGTCGCCGTCGATCTCGTCCAGGAATGCGGCCGTCGTCAAGGCCTCCACCTGCAGCGCGGGGGCCCCTGCCTGCCGGGCCGCTGCCAGTGCGTGATCCGCCTGCACCCTCGCCGCGTCGATCTGTCGGGCGGCCAGCAACGACCGCGCGAGCATCACCCGGGCCGTCGCGAGGGTGGGATCCATCACCGCCCCCGGCTCGGCCTGCTCAGCCATCCGCACTGCCTCCTCGGCAGCGGCGACCGCCTCCTCGCCTGCGTCGACCTCCACCAGACGACGGGCCAGTTCGGCGCGCGCCTCGACGCCTCCGTCGGTATCGCCCTCGACCGCCAACAGCCGGATCGCCCGGCGTGCCTCCTCGATCGCCCGAGACGGCTCGCCGGCCAGGCCCGCCGCGCGGGCTGCTGCGAGCGCCACCGACCCCTGGGTGCGCCCCGTCAGGGCTGCCGCGTCCTCCACGGAGTGCCAGAGGGACAGCGCCCTGTCGAGATGGACCAGCGCGTCGCTCGGGGCGAGCGCGCGCAGCGCCTCCTCCCCGGCACGCACCGACCACAGCACCGTCCCGGGCCGGTCCTGAGCGGCCGCGAGGTGGTGTGCGATCTCCGCGGCTGCCGCGCTGCTCTTCGCCAGAGCCGCCCCGTAGGCGGCATGCAGACGGATCCGTTCGGCCGGCAGCAGGTCGTCGTAGACGGCGGTGCGCATCAGGTCGTGGGGGACGGAGTAGTCGGGGCCGCGGCCCACCACCAGGCCCTCGGCCACAGCGACCCGGACGGCCTCGTCGATCCCGGCGTCCAGGGGGTCGAGCACACGGCGCAGCACGGGATCCGCAACGGGCGACCCGGCGACGGCCACCGCGCGGACCACCTCACGGGCGGGGCCGGGAAGCCGGTCGAGGCGCCCGACGATGACGTCGGCCAACTCCGGAGGAATCTCGGGGCCCGCCCGGCCCAGCAACTCGGGTGACGCGGCCAGCGTGTGGACGAAATACGGGTTGCCCCCGGTGCGCCCCAGCACGACCGATGCCACCTCATCCGGATTCGGAGCCCCCGCGTGTCTCAGGTACGCCGTGACCTCGGCCAGGTCGAAAGGAGCAAGGTCGAGCCGCTGCACCCAGGGCAGCCGGGTGAGTTCGCCGAGCAGACTGCGCACCCGCGGTCGCGCCGCGAGACCGTCGGTGCGCACGGTCGCGACGACCGCGACGCGCTCGTCGACGGCCCGACTGATCAGGAACCGCAGGGCGTCCGCCGAGGACACGTCCACCCAGTGGAGGTCCTCGACCACGAGCACCACCGGGGAACGGGTGTGGCCGAGGTCGGCCACCAGGCGAGCGGTGGCATCGAGGAGCCTCAGTCGTCCGGCTTCGTCGTTCGATGCGGAGTCACCGGAATCGCTGAGCGCGGTGACCACCGGGTGGCGCGCGAGGACCGCATCGACCTCGGGGGCGCCGTACGCCCGAGCGGAGCGCACGAGATCGACCACCACCAGATGCGGCAGCCCCGGTTCGCCCAGGTCGACGCACTGGGAGCGGAGGACGAGAGCCTCGGTGGGCAGGGTCTGCAGCAGCGCGCGCACGAGTCGGCTCTTGCCGATGCCGGCGTCGCCGGTGATGAGCACGGCACCGGGCGTGCCGGCCGCGGCTCGCGTGACAGCCTCGTCGAGGACCGCCAGCTCGCGCTCGCGACCCACCAGCGGTACGTCGCCCGCGGAGCCCGTCACGCAGGTCATCATCGCACCGGTGGGGGTGTCGGGGTTGCCCCCCCGACCGTGGGAACGGTGTGATGACGGCACGCAACCTGATGTGACCGGGGAAGGTGAGTCATGGACTCCGTGCTGACAAGCGTGCTGCTGCCGGTTGCTCTGGCCGTGGTGATGCTCGGTCTCGGCCTCTCGCTCACGGTCGCGGATTTCGTGCGGGTCAGCCGTCATCCCCGGGCCGCGGTGATCGCACTCGGCCTGCAGTTGCTCGTCCTCCCCGCGATCTGTTTCGGCCTGGTCACGCTGGTGGACCTGGATCCCGTGGCCGCGGTCGGCATGATGCTGCTCGCGGCCTCGCCCGGGGGCACCACGGCCAACCTCTTCAGCCACCTGTTCCGCGGTGACGTCGCCCTCAACATCACTCTCACCGCCCTCAACTCGGTCATCGCCGCGGTGACCCTCCCCCTGGTCACCGGGCTCGCGTTGAGCTACTTCGAGCCTGCCGGGCTGGAGGAGATCGGGCTGCAGTTCAGCAAGGTCCTTCAGGTCTTCGCCATCGTGTTGGTGCCGGTCGGGCTGGGCATGCTCGTCCGCAGCCGTCGTGAGGTTTTTGCGGACCGGATGGACCGGCCGGTCCGGCTGGCCTCGATCGTGGTGCTCACCGCGGTGATCGTGGGCACGATCGTCTCCGAGCGGGAGAACGTGGCGGACTACCTCACCGACCTCGGCCCGGTGGCGGTGGTGTTCTGCGTGCTGAGCCTGTTCCTCGGCTACACCGTGCCGCGCGCGGTCGGAGTCACACACCGCGAAGCGGTCGCGTGCGGCTTCGAGATCGGCGTCCACAACGGCACGCTCGCGATCACGATCGCGATCAGCGTGATGGGCAGCGTCGCCCTCGCCGTGCCCGCGGCGGTCTACTCGGTGGTGATGTTCCCCTTGGCGGCCGTGGCCGGGTGGTTGATGACGGTACGCCGCCCGGCCGAGGAGGCCGTGGCCTAGGAACCGCCCCCACCCAGACCCCCCGCCAGCCCCAGCGTGATCGCCTCCTCCTTGGTGGCCACCCCGAGCTTGCCGAGCATCTCCGACGTGCGGTTGCGGATCGTCTTCGGTGCGAGGAAGAGCCGCGCGGCGACCTGGCTGGTCGTCAGCCCCTGCACGAGCAGGGTGAGGATCTCGCGGTCGCGCGCGTCGAGCCGGGCGAGTGGGTCGGTGTCGGGGACGGTCGAGGCGACCACGCGCACCGAGGCGCTCGCGCCGGGGCTGAGCACCATCGCACCGCCGGCCGTCGCCCGGATCGCGCCGAGCAACTCCTGGGGCGGGGAGTCCTTGAGGACATAGCTGTCCACGCCGTCGGCCAGGCTGCGCAGCACCGTGGCGGGTTCGCGGGACATCGTCAGGATCAGCAGGCGGGTCCGGGGCCATCGCTCCCGCAGCCGCAGGCCGAGGGAGACGCCGTCGCCGTCGGGCAGGTGCAGGTCCAGGACGCAGACATCCGGCGCGGGATCGTCGGGAAGCGCCAGCGCCGTCGCCACGTCCTCCGCCACCCCGACGACCTCAAGACCGGGGTCGGCCTCGACCAGGGCCGACAAGCCGGTGAGGACGACGGGGTGGTCGTCGACCAGCACGACCCGGATCACGCGAGCCGCGCCGGGAGAGCGAGACTCAGGCACAGTCCGCCACCGACCCGCGGCTCGCAGACCAGACGTCCGCCCGCGTCCGCGGCGCGGGTGGCCAGCGAGCTCAGGCCCACGCCGGGGACGACGGGTCCCCCGCGCCCGTCGTCCTCGACGCGGACCCGCCACGCGCCGTCCTCCTGCCCGAGCCCGACCAGGATCTCGCGGCAGTCGGCGTGGCGGATGGCGTTCGTGAGGCCCTCGGCCACGAAGCGGTAGAGCAGGACGGCGAGCTCGCCGTCCACGTCGACCACCGCCTCGGTCTCCAGGCGCACGTCCGGTCCCTCGCTGGTGCGGAAGCTGGTCACCAGACGGTCGAGCGCGGCGGTCAGGTCGGCGTCGACCAGCGCTTCGGGTGTCAGCGCCGACACGATCCGTCGCAGGTCGGCGCGGCACGCGGCCAGGTCGTCGCCCAGCGACGTCAGCTCGGGCAGCGGATGCACGGCGCGGACGGCCTCCACGCGCATCCCCATCCCGGCCAGGGCGGGGCCGAGATCGTCGTGCAGGTCGGCGAGGATCCGGGCGCGCTCGGCCTGCCGCTCCCGGACCACGTCGGCCCGCGCGTGCTCGGCCTCGACAGCCAGGGAGACCGCCCGCGCCACCAGGCCCAGGGTGGGCACCAAGTGGCGGACGGCGCGTTCCTGCCGCTCCTCCAGGCCCTCGTCGCCGGTCGGCCGTACCGCCAGCGTGCCGACCCGCTCGTCGCCGACCGCGAGCGCGTACGTCGACCAGCCGGCCCGGTCGTCCAGGTCGTCCAGGACGATCTCGGCCTGTGCCGTACCGCTGGCAGCGACCACGAGATCACCGGCGGTGGCCAGCAACTGCCGCGGGTCGGCGTGGGCCTGGAGCCCGCCGGTGAGCGTGGCCAGGTCGGCCGGGCTCAGTGCGCCGGACCCGTAGCGGCGGGCGAGGAAACCGCGGCGCAGGGAGAGCGCCAGCGGGCTGGTCAACACGATGGTGACCGCGGCCGCGAAGGCACCGACCACCTCGGCCCCGAAGATCCGCTCGTGGTCGGCGAAGGACCAGAGCAGTCCACCGGCGAGCGCTCCCGCGGCCACGACGCCGAGCGCGAGGGCCACATCGAGCAGTGGCTCCACCACCGGTCGCGGCGGTCCGGCGACGACGGAGGCCACCAGCGTGCTCGCGACCGCGAGCAGTCCCAGCGTCGCCACGACGCCGTACGCCGTGTCCGTCCCGAGCGCCCAGGTGACGCCGGCACCGACCAGGGTCAGCAGGCACCACGCCACGATCCAGAACGACCAGCGACGCGCAGAACGACCCGAGGATGGCACCGCGGCCGCAGCGACGGCCAGCAAGGGAAGCAGCCAGCCGGGTCCCACCGAGGTCGCCGGATCGGGACGCGGCAGTGCCGCCACCAGCATCGCCAGGGGGGTTGCCGCCGCGGCGAGGACCGAGGTCCAGCCCAGCAAGGAGCGCGGGAACCGGTCGACGACGAGGATGCCGGCGATGCCGACCGGCAGCCACCCCAGCAGCGGCAGGTTGACGTCGAGCACGACTCGCTCGTGCGGGAGCACCAGCAGTGCGGGCAGCGCGCCGAGCGCCAGGACGGCAGCTGCGGCGAGGACCTCGCCGGAGACGCCGAGGCCCGTCACTGCCGCGGGCGGGGCGTCGGTGTCCGCTGCAGCGCCGCTTCCCGCAGCGCCCGCTGCCCACGTCGTCATCGCCCCAGTATCGTCACCTGAACCGGCCCGGAGAAGGGTGCGGGACAGTCCCGGGACCGGCCCGGGACAGGTCCGGGACACGCGGGGACACCTCGGGACCCGCGCACCTCGCGGACGGGACACCGGCCGGGTCAGGGTGGTCTCGACGCCGGCGGACGGACCGGCGGTCGGCACCAGCAAGGAGCGCCTCATGAGCAGCATCGACATCCAGACCCAGCAGCCCACGGGGGCGACCCGGGTTCCGCCGTACCGCACGTTGATCGCGGTGATCTACGGCATCTGTGTGCTGGGGATGTCGACGAGCATCATCGCGGAGATGATCTTCGGGTACACCGGGACCGGCGACCAGCCGAGGTCACTGGGCGAGCAACTGGCCGGCGTGCTCGGCTTCGGCACCGCGGGCCTCGTCGTCTCGCTGGTCGCGGTGAAGACGTTGACCTCGCCGCGCCAGCGGCAGATCGGCGCGATCGTGTTCGGCCTCCTCGCCGTGCCGGCGCTGGCGTTCTTCTGGTGCGGGATGCCCGCGATGATGGGCGCGACCGCGGCCGCGCTGGCCGGGCTCACCCGCGGGGGCAGCCCCCTGGCCGGGTCGGCACGACTGTTCGGTCTGGTCGGTCTGGTCTTCGCGATCCTCAACCCGGTGGTGAACACCCTCGGCGTGACGCTGTCGTGGATCCTCACCTGAGGGTTGCTCCACCTCGGTGATCGCCCAGGCCTCTCCTAGGCGTTGCGCGTGGGGGAGAGTCGGGTCCGGCGATCGACCCGGAGGCCGAATCGCGAAGCAGTGCTGGTGATCACGCCCCACAGGGCATCGGTGAGGAAGGTGGTCAACTCGTCGGCCGAACTGCGCGACTCCGGGTGCGCCACCCAGCGGTTGACCGCGCCGTCGACCAGGCCCACCATCGCGAAGGCCAGGTTCTCCGCGGCGCCGTCGGGCACGGGATGGGTCGACCGCCGGCCGAGGAAGTCCTGCACCAGGTCCACCACGGCAAGGGCGACGGCTGTCCGGGTGCCGGTGACGACGCGCGAGCCCGTCTTGGGCTTGGTCGCGGAGCCGGTGCCGAGGAACTGGTGGAGTCGCGGGCGCCGGTCGACCCACGCCACATAGGTGCGGACCGCGTGCCCCACCGCGTCGTACGCCGTGCCGCGCGGGTCGAGCGCCGGCGCGAGGTCCAGCATCATCTCCTCGATGATCCGGGTGCGGATCTGCTCGTCAAGATCCTCCCGGTCGCGGAACAGGCGGTAGACCACCGAACGCGGCAGCCCGGCCTCGTCGGCGATGGCGGCGACCCCGACGCCGACGCCGTCGCGCTCGATGCACGTCAGGGAGGCAGCGAGGATGAGGTCACGCCGCTGGAGGCGGTGATCGTTCCATCGGGTGTCGCGTCCGTCCGCCGTGGCCTCTCCGGCCGTGCCGGAGATGCCTGGCGGAGAGGCGCTCATGCGGTCTCGCCCTCGTCGCGCAGGTGTGCAAGGCGGCTCCGCAGCTCGGACACCGACCCCTTGTCGAGGGGCTCCATCAGGTCCGACACGTCGGCGTCGATGGCCACGAGCATCGCGGTGTAGAGGAACATCGGCCTCTGGTCACCGGCCGCGCGTCGAGCGCGCGCGACCTCGACCCCGTCGAGGCCGGGCATGCGGTAGTCGAGCACTGCTGCGGCGAAGTCGCTGTCGGCAGTCAACGCATCCAGGGCTGCGTTTCCCGACGTGACCGTGGTGACGTCCCAACCGTCGGCCTCCAGCAACATCTCGACCACGGCCAGCAGATCGGTGTCGTCGTCGGCGAGCAGCAGCCGTCGGCGGGTAGTCACACGTCCTCCTTCAGGGTGAGCGTCAGGCTGGACCCTCGGGGGCCACTGTCGTCCAGGGTGACGTCCCCGCCCTGCGCACGCGCGTTCTCACGCGACACGTACAGGCCGAGGCCACTGCCGTGCGAGGAGGTGCTGCTCGTGAAGGGGGCGAAGATCGCGGCACGCGCCTCCGGGGTGAAACCGCCGGCGTCGTCCGAGACCTGCACGAGGACGAGTCCTTCCTGGGCACGGCGGACGCGGACCTGGACCTGCGTGGCACCAGCAGCCGCGGCGTTGTCGAGAAGGTTGTGCAGGATCCGTTCGGTGCGCAGGGGATCGCACAAGACGCGCGCGGTCGGGTCTCCGTCGATCACCACACCGGGACGGTCGTCGCAGATCCGGTTGAGCAGGGGACCAAGATCGGTCGGTCGTGGTTCCACCTCGAGCGCAGACCCGACGCTGATCCGGGACCAGTCGATGAAGCGCGACACGAGGCCCTGCAGATACCGGAGCCTGGACTCTGCCCGCTGCAATGCGACGACACGCTGCTCGTCGGTGAGGGACGCCGTCTGCATCAGCTGCAAGGTCGTCGCGAGGATGGCGAGGGGGGTCTGCATGTCGTGGCTGATGCCGGCCAGCATCGTCTGACGCAGGTCGTGCTCGGCCTGGCGGCGTCGATGCTGCGCCAGCTCCAGGGTCGAGCGGCACCGGGCACGCAGCTCGACGGGGGTGAACGGCTTGACCACGTAGTCGTCCGCGCCGGCATCAGCTGCCTCGGCCACCGCCTCGGCTCCGGCGCGAGCTGACAACAGGATCACGGGCAGGCGGCTGAGCCGGTCGTCGGCACGGATCCGTCGCAGCAGTTCCAGTCCGTCCATGCGGGGCATCATGACGTCGGTGACGACGAGGTCGACGGAGGCACGCTCCAGCACCGTGAGGGCCTCTACCCCGTCTCGGGCAGCAATCCCGCGGCCCCACTCGCCGATCACGTCGAGGACGCGCTCACGCACCCCCGGGTTGTCGTCGACCACGAGGATCACCGGGCGCTCGTCGGGATCCTCCACGAGGGTGTGTTCCTCGGGTGAATCGTCGCCGATCAGGCCGCGGCTCAACGCCAGGTAGGTCGCGGCATCGCGGGCCGATCGCGTCACCGCCTCGCTCTGCGGGCTGGTCGAGCGGCGGAGGGGGAGAGCGACGGTGAAGGTGGTGCCCTGGCCGGGGCGGGACGTCACGTCCACGGTTCCGCCGAGCCCACGCACGGCATCGGCGACGAGCGCGAGCCCGATCCCGGTGCCCTCGATGGTCCGGGCCGTCTCACCTGCCACGCGATGGAACCGGTCGAAGATGCGCGGCTGCTCCTCCGGGGCGATCCCGACGCCCGTGTCGGCGACCGTGAGCACGAGCCGGGGTTCGGGGTCGGCCACTTCGCTGAGGGCGACCTCGATGGTGCCGTCTCGGGTGTACTTGAGGGCGTTGCCGACCAGGTTGACCACGATCCGGTCCCACAGCGCGGGGTCGAGGTCTGCGACCGGGTCCGCAAGATCGGTGCTCGCGGTCAAGGTGAGGCCCGCGCGGCGTACGGCGGGGTCGAAGATCTGCAGCACGTCGTGGGTGAGGGCGGCCACGTCGACCGGGACGAGGCTCGGGGTTGCGGACTCGGTCTCCATGCGCGCGACGGCGATGAGCCCGTCGACGAGGTGGAGCAGTCGCAAGGCCTGCTCGTGCATGGCCGCGACGGAGGGAGCGTCGAGGGCGTCGGTGCGGCCGTTGAGGTGGTCCTCCAGCGGCCCGAGGATGAGCGTCAACGGCGTACGGAACTCGTGCGAGACGTTGGACAGCACGGCCGTCTTGGCGGCATCGAGCGCGGCCAGCGCTTCGAGGCGAGCCTTCTCCTGAGCACGTGCCGTGGCGTCCGCGATCACCTGGGCCACCTGGTCGGCGACCAGGGTGAGGAACGTGAGGTGCTCCTCGTCGAGAGGACGCAGCGGGTTCGGCACGGTGACGATTGCGAGGGCAGCCGCGTCGTCGCCCCGGAGCGGGAGTGCCACGGCGCGTGCTCCACCTCCGCGACCCGTCGTCGATCCTGCCGGCCACAGTGCCGTGCCGTCCGCCGCGGTCTCCGCGATGCGGCACAGGTCGTCGTCGGTGAGCTCGCCCTGGCCGAACGATCCCATGAGCTGCGGCGGTGCTTCGCGCGCGAGCCGGACGAGACCCCCCTGGACGAGATCCTCCGGCGCCCCCGCCAGGGTTCGCAGGGCCGCCGCTGCGGCTTCGTCCGGGTCCGAGTTGGTTCCCAGGCGGCGACTCAGGCTGTTCAGCAGGGCCATGCGACGTGCGGAGACGACGCTGCCGGTCGTCTCCGACATCACGGCGAGCACGCCACCGGCGCCGTTCGGATCCGGCACGTGGGACGCCGAGTAGGTGTAGAAGGCCTCCTCCGGCCCGTGTCCCCGCTCGAGCAGGAACAACTGGTCCTGTGCCCAGATCGGGGGCCCGCCTTCCAGGACCCCGTACTCCAGAGGTCCGACCACGTCCCAGATGTCCGCCCAGGCTTCGCGCAGCGGCCCACCGAGCACAGCCGGGTGCTTGTCACCCAGCGTGGGGATGTAGCCGTCGTTGTAGAGCATCACGAGGTCCCGCCCCCAGCAGAGCAGCATCGGGAAGCGACTGTGGAGCAGGGTCGTCACGGTCGTTCGCAGGCTCTCAGGCCACCTGTTCGGAGGGCCCAGCGGCGTCCTCTCCCACGGGAAGGCCGCCAACCGGCCCGCCATCTCGCCACCGACGTCGAACAACGTGTCGGTGGTGTCGGGAGGAGTCACGGTCCTCATCCTCCCCTTCCCCGGTGCCACTGACCAGCAGGCGCCGGCGAAGATCTTGACGAGACATGATGTCCAACTTAGTTTTGCCTTAGACAAGGTGTCCGATGTTCTGCCGCGAGGAGCCCCATGGCAACGGTGTCCGTGACCCACTCCCTTCCCGTCGACCCCGCCACGGCGTGGGAGCACCTGTCGAACCTCGCGGACTGGGAGAACTGGTTGACCCTGCACCAGTCCTGGAAGGGCGATCTGCCCGACGTGGTCGCCCCGGGCACCCAGGTGACCCAGGTTCTCTCGGTGATGGGAATGGCGAACAAGGTGGAATGGACCGTCACCGAACTCGACGCGCCGTCGTCGGTGACGATCGAGGGCACCGGGATGGCGGGCGTGCAGGTGCGGTTCACCCTGTCGGTCGCCCCGACCGAGTCGGGGTCGTCGGCCAGCATCGACGCAACCTTCTCCGGGGCGATGGTCGCAGGTCCGATCGGCAAGGCGGTCGCCGCCAGCGCCCGGGGTGACCTGGAGAAGTCGCTGGCCACCCTCGCTGCCCTCGTCGAGGCCTGAGTCGTGGCGCGCCAGTCGTATGCCCTGGGTCTGGGGCTCACCGAGGAGCACCGAGCGCTCGCCGCGGCCGTGGCCGACGTGCCGGTCGCCCGCGACGGCATACCGGTCTGGGTGGCGCTCACCGGCGAGGCACTTGCCGGCGACGCGGTGCAGATCGTCGCCCAGGACTCTCTCGACGTCGTCCGCGGCGCGGTGCGCGTCACCATCACCGACCTGACCGTGTCGGCCGACGCCGTCCTCGCCGACCTGACCCCGGACAGGGCCGCCGCGATCGCGACCGTGCTCCTCGGCGCGGAGGCCGTCGGGGTGATGTCGTGGTGCGTGGAGACCGCGTCGGAGTATGCCAAGATCCGGGTCCAGTTCGGTCGCCCGATCGGCCAGTTCCAGGGGGTCAAGCACCTCTGTGCCCGGATGGGCATCGCCCTCGAGCAGGCCCGGGCCGTGGTGTGGGACGCCGCCGTCGCGCTCGACCGTGGCGACGACACCGCCGACCTCGCCGCGGCGCTGGCGGCCGTCGTGGCCCCCGACCTCGCCGTGCGGGTCGCCCAGGACTGCATCCAGGTCCACGGTGGCATCGGCTTCACCTGGGAGCACGACGCCCACCTGTACTACCGTCGCGCTCTGGCGCTGCGCGCTCTGCTCGGGCGTCGCGAGGATCACGCGCAACGGGTGGCCGAGCAGGCGCTTTCCGGGCGTACCCGCTCCCTGGTGATCGATCTGCCGGTGGAGGCCGAGGAGATCCGGACGGCCATCATCGCAGAACTGGGCCGGATCGCGACTCTGGGCGAGGACGACCAACTGGTCGCCCTCGGCGACGGCGGCTGGGTGCTGCCGCATCTTCCCGTCCCGTACGGCCGGGGGGCCGGTCCGCTCGAGCAGGTCGTGATCGCCCAGGAGATCAAGCGTGCGGGGATCACCCCACCGCAGTTGCTCATGGGGACCTGGGCCGTCGGCGCCGTCGTCCCGCACGGCACCAAGCAACAGAAGCGTGACCTGGTGGTCCCGACGTTGCGCGGTGAGATCGTCTGGTGCCAGCTCTTCAGCGAGCCCGGCGCCGGTTCGGACCTGGCCTCGCTGCAGACGAAGGCCGTCAAGGTCGAGGGGGGCTGGAAGGTGACCGGCCAGAAGATCTGGACGTCGGTCGCGCAGTTCGCGGAGTGGGCGATGCTGGTGGCTCGGACGGACCCGAGCGCTCCCAAGCATCAGGGCATCACGTATTTCGTGCTCGACATGAGCACGCCGGGGATCACCGTTCGACCCCTGCGCGAGATGACCGGGTCGGCGCTGTTCAACGAGGTCTTCCTCGACGAGGTGTTCATCCCCGATGCGAACGTGGTGGGCGAGGTCAACCACGGCTGGGAGGTCGCCCGGACGACGCTGGCCGGGGAGCGTGTGGCACTGAGCCAGAAGATGGAGGCGTACGCCAGCGACACGGACCTCCTGCGCTTCACCCGTGGTCGCGACCTCGGTCCCGTAGCGCGTCACCAGTTGGGGGAGTTGCTTGCCGAGAGCCACGCGATCGACGTGCTCGGGGCCCGCATCGTGTTGCAGCAGTTGGCCGGGATCGACGTCAGCACCTCCTCGAGTGTGGGCAAGCTCCTCGCCATGGGGATCAGTCAGAAGATCGCCGAGTGCGTCGTCGCAGAACTCGGCATCGCCGGCGTCGTCTCCGTCCCCGGTGCGCGCAGCGACCACGCGATGGAGCAACTGCTGGCCGGCCGTGCGACCACCATCTACGGCGGCACCACCGAGGTACAGCTCAACGTGATCGGTGAGCGCATGCTCGGCCTGCCACGAGACGCGGATCCCCGCGGCTAAGACACCGCCGGTGTAGGGGTGGTTTCGAGACGGGCTCCTTCGTCGCCCTCCTCAACCACCGGCGTACACGCTGGTTGAGGAGTGCCCTTCGAGACGCTCGCTTCGCTCGCTCCTCAGGAACCGCGGAGCGAGCGGCGTCTCGAAACCCCCGATGCCTATTGGCGTCGGATGAGTCGGTAGCTGCCGGTGCCTTGTTTGGCGAGGTGGTGTTTGCCGGAGTGGGCGAGGGTGTGGTGTCGGGGGCAGAGGAGGACACCCTCGCGGGTGCTGGTGTGTCCGCCTGCTGCCCAGGGGGTGGTGTGGTGGGCGTCGGCCCAGTGGGTGGGCCGGTGGCAGTGGTCGATGCCGCAGGTGCCGTGCTGTTCGACGGCGAGTGCGAGGCGTTGGGCGGTGGTGTGGAGGCGGCGTTTGCGGCCGAGGTCGAGGACTTCGCTGGCTGCGCCCAGCACTGCGGGGATGATTTCGGCGGCGCAGGCGAGGCGGCGGGCTTCGCCGGGTGAGAGTTGGTGGGTGGTGCCGAGGAGGTCGGCGGGCTTCAGGCCGTCTTGGAGGGTGTCGAGTGGGATGGTGACGATGACGGTGGCGTTGACTCCGCCGGTGGTGGGGAGTGTGGCGGGGTCGAGGGTTTCGATGAGGCGTACGAGGGCCTCGCCGAGCAGTTCGGGGTACTCACGGGTCCGCATCGTCTGCTCCACAGTCGCTGACTCCGCAGGGTTCTGGGCGACGCCGTCCTCTCCCTCCTCGCTGTCCTCGGCGCTGATGGGGACCTCACGCGGGATCGGGTCGGGCAGGGCGGGGTTGAGGAAGGCTTGGAGTGCGGTGGTGAGCATGTGGGCCTGCAGGCTGGGGATGCGTCCGTTGATGCCGTGGGTGCCGGTGCCTTCGTCCCAGATCCTCAGGTGCGTGCGGCGCCGAGCCAGTTGTTCTTCGCGTTCGAGGGCGTGAGCGAGGCGTGCGTCGGCGTGGTCGGGGTCGATCACGTGGTGCAGGTGTTTGCCGAGGACCTTCAGCGCGGCGGCGTCGTGGACTTGCGCCTCGGTGAGCAGGTGCTTCTCGGCGGTGGCGCGGAGTTCGGGTCCGACGGCGGCGGGCAGGGCGGTCACGGAGGTGATGATCGCGTCGGCCTGATCGAGGGTGATCTCACCGTCGGCGAGGGCCTGGTGGGTGTCCGGGTGGTCGACGAGCCGGGTGGCCAGTCGTGCGTGGCGGGTGGCGTCCCTGGCGGTGAACCCCATGCCGCGGAGGAGGCCGGCGGTCGAGGTGGTCCCGAGGTGGGTGGGCAGGTCGCGGCGTTCGGCTTCGGCCAGTTCCTCCAACAACCTCGCGTGGAGGCCGTTGATGCCGCGGACCAGGTCGGCAATGGTCTCGGCCAACGCGTCCAGGGAGAGCGTGGACTGAGGTGCCTCCGCGGTTTCGGCGAGCGCTTCGGATAGGCGCCCGGCGAAGGCCCACCTCGGGTGGGTGCGTTGGTGGGTCGGGGTGCCTGGCATGAGGTGACTCTGCCAGCGGGCACCGACATTTTCGGGTGGGGTGTGGACGGGGAATCGTCAAGCAGGATTGGGGATTCGCGGGAGCCGGGTTTCGTTCACAGGAGCGCGCGTGGGGGTGGTTTCGAGACGCCGTTCGCTGCGCTCACGGCTCCTCAACCACCGGGTACTCGGTGGTTGAGGAGCGAGCGAAGCGAGCGTCTCGAAACCACCACTGGGGCAGAGGGGTGGTTTCGAGGCGGGCTCGTTCCTCGCCCTCCTCAACCACCGAGGCGAAAGCGCGCTCCCGAACCTCCTCCGTCACTGCTGCACCAAATGCCGCAAAACCGACACGACTCTTTACTTCCCTTGGGACACTGGGAGGCATGTCTGCGCCGGTCGTCTCCGTGTCGTCGCTCTGGGTCCGTTTCGGCGAGGTCGACGCCGTCCGTGGCATCGACTTCACCGTCGAGCCGGGGGCGGCCACTGCGCTGCTCGGCCGCAACGGCGCCGGC
>JBGAJX010000048.1:0-16977 GCA_044224695.1 Marmoricola sp.
CCATAGGGTGGCGTTTCGCACGCCGTTCTCCGTTCCGTGGTTCCTGACTATCGACAAGCCAGAAACCTAGAGCGGGAACGGCGTGCGGCCATTCAGGCGCGATCAACCACCCACGGAAGCGTCAGATGAGCCAGAAATGTTCCCGAGGCTGTCGAAACGGGCACTGTCCGTTCGTGGAGTGGGTACCACGCAAGGATGGGACCACCGGGGTCCCGCTACGACGAAGGAGAACATCCATGGCCCTCTACCTGCTCTCGGTCTGGCACGACGACACCGAGGACCTCGCCGCGATCGACGAGGCGACGATGCAGCGCATGTTCGCCCAGGTCGACGCGTTCAACACCGAGGTGAAGGACGCCGGCAAGTGGGTCTTCGCCGGAGGACTGCACGGCCCCGAGAGCGCCACCGTCGTGGACGCGACCGGCGCACAGCCCGTCCTCACCGACGGCCTGTTCGCGGAGACCAAGGAGTACATGGGCGGCTTCTGGGTGATCGAGTCCGCGGACCTGGACGAGGCGCTGGCCTGGGCGAAGAAGGGCTCGACGGCGTGCGAGGGCAAGGTCGAGGTGCGCCCCTTCCAGGGCGACACCGAGGCCTGACGGGTGCCGCCCGCCCCACCCGCACCCGAGTCACCCGCCGATCCGCCACTCGAGCTCACCGAGATCTTCCGCGCCGAGCACGGCCGGGTCCTGGCCGGGCTCGCCCGGAGGTTCGGTGACCTCGACGTCGCCGAGGACGCCCTGGCCGATGCGCTCGTCGTCGCCCTCGAGCGGTGGCCGGTCGACGGCCTGCCACCCAACCCGGCGGCGTGGCTGACGACCGTGGCCGGCAACAAGGCGGTCGACCGGCTGCGCCGGGAGCAGCTGGGGCGCGGCAAGCACACCGAGGCGGCGATCATGGCGGAACGTCTGGGCCCGGCCCCCGCGGCCGACGACGGGACCTCCGCTGCCATCGACGACGATCGCCTCCGGCTGATCTTCACCTGCTGCCACCCGGCGTTGGCTCCCGAGCACAGGGTCGCCCTGACGCTGCGGATGCTGGGCGGGCTCACCGTGCCGGAGATCGCCCACGCCTTTCTGGTCGCCGAGACAACCATGGGCCAGCGGATCAGCCGCGCCAAGGCGAAGATCCGCCAGGCACGGATCCCCTATCGGGTCCCTGGGCCCGAAGACCTCCCCGAGCGCCTCGCGGCCGTCACCGCGGTGCTGTCGCTGGTGTTCAACGAGGGCTACCTCGCCAGCGGCCCCGGCGAGGCCGTGCGAGCAGACCTCTGCGCCGAGGCCATCCGGCTGACCCGGGTGCTGCGAGATCTTCTCGAGGCGGCCGACCCGGAGGTGGACGGGCTGCTGGCCCTGATGCTGCTCCTCGAAGCACGACGACCGGCCCGGGTCTCGAACGGGATGCTGGTCTCCTTGGAGGAGCAGGACCGGTCGTTGTGGGACGTCGAGCTGATCGAGGAGGGACACCGGCTCGTCAGGTCCTGCCTGGACCGCGGTCGCCCGGGGCCCTACCAGGTGCTCGCCGCCGTCAACGCGGTGCACACCGATGCCGCCGAGGCATCGCTCACCGACTGGTCGCAGATCACCCAGCTGTACGACCACCTGCTCCGCCTCGCGCCGAGCCCCGTGGTCCGGTTGAACCGCGCGGTGGCGATCGCTGAACTGGACGGGCCCGAGGTGGCTCTGGCGCTGATCGATCGGCCTGAGGTCGCCGAGCCACTGGCCCGCTACCACGCGCTCCACGTGACCCGGGCCGAGTTGCTGCGACGGCTCGGACGCAGTGCGGATGCGCGGGCGGCGTACGACGAGGCGTTGCGGTGGGTGGGCAACGAGGCGGAGCGGTCACGCCTGCTGCACCGGCGCGACGAGCTCGGCTAGCCCGTCCGATCAGGCCCGCGCAATCCGCGCCGTGGTCGCGGAGGTCAGTCTGACAAGATCCTGCGGCGCCAGCTCGACTTCCAGCCCTCGGCGCCCCGCGGAGACCAGCACGGTGTCGAACTCCAGCGCGGATGCATCGAGCACCGTCGGGTGCCGGCGCTTCTGGCCCAGCGGCGAGATGCCCCCGACCACGTAGCCGGTGGCGCGCTCGGCCGCGGCCGGGTCCGCCATCTCCGCACGCTTGCCGCCGAGCGAGGAGGCCAGAGCCTTCAGATCCAGTTGCCCGGTCACCGGCACGATGCCGACCACGAGACGCCCGTCGAGCGCGGCGAGCAGGGTCTTGAAGACCCGCCGCGGGTCGACCCCGAGGGCCTCGGCCGCCTCTAGTCCGTACGACGCGGCGCCCGGGTCGTGCTCATACGTGTGCACGGTGTGCGCGACGCCGTCGCGGGCGACCAACTGCAGGGCCGCCGTACCGGTCGGTTTCTGGCGTGCCATGTCAGGCTCCTTCCTCGGCCACCCGCGCGAGACGCCGACGAGCCGCGACGATCTGCGCGCGACGCAGCACCAGCACCCCTGCCAGGATCAGCGCCACCGCGGCGAGATCCAGCGCGATGATCTCCTCGCCCAGCAGCACCGCTCCGATGACCAGGGCCACCACCGGGGGCAGGTAGGTGGCACTCGAGGCCGTCACGGCGCCCAGTTGCTCGACGATCACGTAGTAGAGGATGTAGGCGATCCCGGTGCCCAGCAGGCCCAGCCCCACCGCGAGTCCCCACGCAGCACGCGGGCTGTCCGCGAGGTCGGTGATGCCGTCGAGGTCGACGACGACCAGCAGAACCACCAGCGCCAGGCCCATCTGATAGGCGGTCAACGCCGAGGGTGCGATCTCGAGGTGGCTGAGGAAGCGCCTGGCGTAGACGAACGACAGCCCGACGCTCGCCGACCCCAGGGTCATCCAGACCACCCCGACCGGGTCGACGCCGCCGGTCGTGTCCCAGGGCCGCGCCACCAGGAGCACGCCGGCGAAACCGGTCACGATCCCGCAGACCCCGAGCCAGGTGGGGCGCTCGTCTCGCAGGACCAGGGCAGCACCCAGGAACGTGAACAGCGGGATCGACCCGCTCAGCGCTCCGGCGATCCCGGACGGCAACAAGGAGGCCCCCGAGGCGTACGCGAAGTAGTAGAAGCTCGTCGCCAGCACCGACATCACCAGGAAGTGATGGACGTGCCGCAGGTGAGAGCGGTCGAACGCACCGCGGGCGAGGGCGAACCCCGCGACCGGGACGAAGCCGAAGAGCACCCGCAGCAGGGTGACCTGCCCGGGAGTGACCAACGCCGTGGCCCACTTCATCCAGACGAAGTTGCTCCCCCAGATGAGCGCCAGGACCGCGAACATCGCCGTCGCCCGGTTGCGCATGAGCGCGAGTGTGTCACGGACTGGTGAAGTCACCCCACCGGCACCCGTGGGCCATTTCTATTGAAAAGCCCGCGAGTACCGTTTCTGCCCCACTACGTTCCCTCACAGCTGCGGTTCGGGCGGTCCGGCCGCGGAGAGAGGAGTCGGGATGACGACCCGGAGCAACGTAGTGGCGGTCGGTATCGGCCTGGTCGCCGGCGGACTGATCTTCGGTGGCGGCGCCGCCGTGGGTGCGGCGGTGTACGACGCACGCAACGCCGACAAGGTCGACGGCCTCCATGCCGCGAAGGCGAACGCGACCAAGGCGCAACGCGCCAAGAAGCTCGTGGCCACCGATGCCCAGGGCAAGCTCCCGGCGGGGGCTGTGCCGCGCCAGGTGGTCTTCGCCTTCGACAACGACGTGTTCCCCCGGCTGTTCACCAGCACCACACCGGAAGACGTCCCCGACCTCAACGCCACGGTCCGGATGCCCAAGGCCGGGAACCTGCTCGTGACCTTCAGCGCCGAGTCCGCCTGCTCCGGTGGTGGTGGCGACGGGAACTGGTGCGCCGTGGACATCCTGGTCGACGGCCTCCCGACCACCGGGGACGACGACGACGCCTTCGACAGCGACGACGGCAGCACCGAGGGCGAGTTCTCCTGGGAGTCCCACAGCATCCAGCGCACGATCCCGGTCAGTGCCGGGGTGCACACCGTCACGGTCCAGGCCTACCTCGGCTACGCCCCGGTCAGCGGCATATTCAACCTCGACGACTCGGTGCTCACCGTGCTGGGCATCATGTGACTGGTCTCAGCTGACCCTGTCGGAACCCCATGTTCACGTGGGGATCTGGTGCTCCCCACGCGTTGCAGCGCATGGGGAGCACCAGTTTCACGAGTGAACATGGGGTTCCGGCATACCCCACGGGGAAGCGGCACGCGCTCAGCGCAGCGACCCGTCGCCGTTGCGGTAGGCCTTGCCGCCGATGGCCATCACCAGGGCGGGGTCGGTGCCGTCGCGGACGACGACGGTGGTCTGCTGGCCCTCGAGGCCGGCGAACTCCTCGGCGTTGGACTCCACCGAGCCGTCACCGTCGAAGTCGGCTGCGGCGTTCGCGTTGAGGTGCCCGCCGGGTCCGAGGTCGAGCCATACGCCGCCCACGCACCACGTGCCGCCGCAGGCGTTCCAGGCGCCGGACTTGGTCACCTCGACCGGTGCCGGCGGCGGGGTCGGTGTCGGGGTGGGCGTGGGGGTCGGAGTCGGCGTGGGGGTCGGCGGCTTCACCGGCCCGTCGGGCTTCCCGCCCGTGTCGTCGTCCCGGCCGCCCTTCCCGCCCCGGTCGCCCTTGTCGCCCTTGCCGTCGCGGTCGCCGCGGTTGCCCTTGTCACCCCGGTCTCCCGGACCGTCCTCGGATTCCGGCGGCGGGGGTGGCGAGGGGATGGAGAAGCTGCCGGTGCGGTACCCGTCGGCGAAGGCCTTGACCAGCGCCACGTAGTAGTCGGAGTGGTTGTAGCGCAGGATCGCCGCGTCCAGGGACGACTCCTCGGCCAGCGAGCCGGTGCCGCTGCAGAGCAGCCCGCCCGCGGCCAGCGCGGCGTCGTCGATGTCGTTGGGGTCCGCCGAACCGTCGCCGTCACCGTCGCGGCCCGCCCACGCCCACGTGCCCGGGATGAACTGCATCGGGCCGACCGCTCGGTCCCACACCTTGTCGCCGTCGAAGCGGCCGTTGTCGCTGTCGGGGATGGCGGCCACGGGGCCGACCCCGTCGAGTGCGATGCCGCGGATCTGCGGACGCGGGACTCCGTCGCTGCCGAGCACCGACCCGCCGTACCGGCCGTGGTCGGACTCCACGCGGCCGATGCCGGCCAGCAGCGTCCAGTCGAGGTCGCAGCCCGGGTCGCTGGAGGCGAGCGAGTCCGCTGCGGCGCGGTAGGCGCTGAGCGCGGCCTCGGGTACGTCGAAGGATCCGAGCGCGCTGATCTCGAAGAGGTCCCGCCCCGTCTCGGACAGGCGCGCGGACTCGTCGCGCAGCGCCCGCAGCACCACCTGACGCTCGACGCGCTGGGTGAGGACCACCTGCTGCTCGATCCGTACGCCACTGCTCAGCACGGGTACGGCGCGGTCGGCGTCCCGGTCCGACGGGGCGGCGACGGCAGCCGCACCCGGAACGGACACGACCACCAGGCTCAGCAGGCAGGCTTGCGCCAGCCGACGACGCCGCTCTCCCACGCGTACTCCTCGACCAGATCGCCCGGTCGCTCAGGGGGGACGGCCGCGGCGACCTTCAGTCTAGGTTCTCCACCTTGGTCACGGTGAAGGAAATGCCCGATTTGCCCAAACGGTCAACGAGGTTCGGCCCCATCGCCTGCGCGGTCGTCACCTGCCCGGCGGTGTCCGGGTTGTCGTCGAAGGCCAGGCAGAGTCCCGCTTCAGCGAGCATCTTGGCGGTCTCGTCGTAGCCGGGGTCACCACCGGCCACCGTGGTGACGACCCGCTGACCGCCGCCCTCGCCGACGAACTCGACGGTGAACCAGGAGCGCGACCGCTTCCCGGCGCTCGGCCCCTCGCCCTGAGGAACCCGCTTCTTGAGCAGGTTGCGCAGCGGCGGCACCTGGGCGGCACCGACGATGCCGAGCACCGCGGCCGCTCCCCCGACGGCGTTGTAGATCCGTTCGATGCCGGCGTAGTGGCTGTAGGTGAAGTCGGGCCCGTAGGCGGGCAGCGCGGAGGCCGAGCGCTTCACGATCATCGGATCGATGGTCGGCAGCGGCAGCAGCCAGTAGCCCAGAACCGAGTCGCGGGTCGGACGACCACCGCGGGCACGGGCCCGGCGGCCCTCCGGGCGCGGCTCGGCGGCGCGACGCTCCCCCGCGATCTTCTTCATCTGGCGTCCGCGCGACATCTGGTCCAGTGCGGAGTGGAACGTCCCTCCGGAGAAGCTGGCGTTGCTGCGCACGACGCCGCGCACCGTCAGCGGCACGTCGACCGGCAGCTGCTGCACGGTGAAGAACGCCCCGAGGTCGTGCGGGATCGAGTCGAAACCGCAGCAGTGCACCAGACGGGCGCCGGTCTCGACGGCACGCTCGTGGTGTGCCAGATACATCCGGTCAACGAACTCCGGCTCTCCGGTGATGTCGAGGTAGTCGGTGCCGGCCTCGGCACACGCGGCGACCAGCGGCTCGCCGTACTCCAGGAACGGACCGACCGTGGTCAGCAGCACGCGGGTGGATGCGGCGACCTCGGCCAGGGAGGCGGCGTCGGAGGCGTCGGCGTGCAGCAGCGGCAGCTCGGCCAGCGCCGGGTCGATCGCGGCCAGACGGTCGCGCACGGCGGCGAGCTTGCCCTGGTTGCGGCCCGCCAGGGCCCACCGTGCGTCCGCGGGCGCGTTGCGGGCCAGGTACTCCGCGGTCAGCCCTCCGGTGAAGCCGGTGGCCCCGAACAGGACCAGGTCGTAGGGGCGGGCGTCGGTCACGGGTCCTCCAGGGGCTCATTCACACGGACTCCCCCACTCTGACAGAAGCCGGGAACCGGACCCACGCGGGCTGCGTCACACCCCTGTCATCCCGACGCACCCACGAGGGCCACGCCCGCGATTCCTGGAGGACCGATGCGCTCACGACTCCTGCTCGGCGGCGGCGCCCTCGCCGCCACCGCCGTCCTCAGCCTGGCGATCAACGGCGTGGCCACCAGCACCCTCAGCGGCGGGCTGGTGACCACCCCGCGCGCGGCCGCGCAGGAGCTGGCCCCGTTCGGCGACTGCGACGAACTGCTGCAGTGGTACGTCGACCAGGCCCTGCCCGAGGTCGGCCCCTGGGGGTTCGGCCACGGCCTGTACGTCGACGAGCTCGCCGGCTTCGGGGTGCGCGACATGACGGGCATTACGGCGATGGCAGGCGCGACCGACAGCGCTGCGGTTCCCGTGTCCGGCACGGCCCGGGCGGCTGCCCCCGACGCATCGGTGAGCAGCAGCGAGAGCGGCACCAACGTGCAGGAGGCCGGTGTCGACGAACCCGACCGGGCCAAGACCGCGGACGGACTGGTCGTTCACGTGCGGGAGGGACGGACCTTGGTGGTCACCGACGTGACCGGGTCGAGTCCGCGCGAGGTGGGCACCTTGCGCCTGCCCCGCACCCTCGAGGGCGCCGAGGTGCTGCTGGACGGCGACACGGTGCTGGTCGTCGGCTCGACGTACCCGAGGTGGGGCGGGCCGGGCTGGGGCGGGCCGGTATGGGACGGGCCGGGCTGGGGCGGGCCGGTGTTCAGCGACCCGACCGGGCGGTTGGCCGCCGACATGATCTTGCCGGGCCCGATGATGATGGAGGGCCAGACCCGGGTGCTCGCCGTCTCGCTGGCCGACCCGGGAGACCCCCGGATCACCTCCGACCAGACCTTCGGCGGGCAGCTCCTGTCCGCGCGGCAGTACGCCGACCCGGCCGGCGGCGCCGACGTCGTCCGGTTCGTGGTGCGGACCGGAACACCCCCGCTGGACTTCGTCTACCCGAACCGGAACCGCACCGAGGCCGAGGCCGAGCGGGCCAACAAGCAGATCGTGCGGGACTCCACGCTCGAGGACTGGCTGCCGACCGTCCGCGTCGACGGCGGCGATCCGGAGCCGCTGGTCGGGTGCGATGCCGTCCTGCACCCCCGCACCGGATCCGGCCTCGGCACGATCAGCGTGGTCACCGCTGCCACCGATGCTCCCGAGGACCTGGAGAGCACGGCGGTGACCGCCGGCGGCGAGACCGTCTACTCCTCGACCGACCGGCTCTACCTGGCCACCACCCCGTGGAGCGCGCGGGGGCCGGCCCGGCGTACCGAGGTGCACGCATTCGCCCTCGACGGCAGCGACACCGACTACCTCGGATCGGGGGAGGTCGACGGCGTGGTCAAGGACCGCTGGAGCATGGACGCCGTCGACGGCTACCTGCGGATCGCAGTGGCCCACGGCAAGGGCTGGTCTCCGACCGAGAACGGCATCACCGTGCTGGCCGAACGTGACGGCGGCCTGGTCCAGGTCGGCTCCGTGCGCGGGCTGGGGCCCGACGAGGAGATCAAGTCCGTGCGCTGGTTCGACGACCTCGCCGTGGTCGTGACGTTCAGGCAGACCGACCCGCTCTACACCGTCGACCTCTCCGACCCCTCCCGTCCGCGGACGCTGGGCGAGCTGAAGATCCCCGGCTTCTCGACGTACCTGCACCCGGTCGGCGACGACCGACTGCTCGGGGTCGGGGTGGACGCCTCCCTGCGCGGCGAGGTACGCGGTGGCCAGGTCTCGCTGTTCGACGTGAGCGACCTGCGGGACCCCGTCCGGCAGGCCACCCTCGGGCTGGGTCGCCACTCCCGCCCGGTGGTGGAGTGGGAGCCCCGCGCGTTCACGTGGCTGGGTACCGGCGCCGGGGCCGGGACCGCGCTGATCGCGGTCAACGACGACTGGGACGGCGTCGCCCGGATGGTCGCGGTCACCCTCGGGGCGGACGGCTCCCTCGCCGAGACCACGACCTGGCGGCTGCCCCGCTGGAACGCCGACATCGCCCGGGCGCTCCCCCTCGACGCCGGCACCGTCGCGCTGGTGGACGACGAGGTCCGGGTGGTCGACGTCCCCTGACCCGCACGCGAGTTGCGCCGCATGGTCGCGCCGGGACTACCGTGACGGGATGTGCCGCAACATCCGACCGCTGAACAACTTCGAACCGCCGGCGACCCCGGACGAGGTGCACGCCGCGGCGCTGCAGTATGTGCGCAAGGTCAGTGGCGCCACGAAACCCAGTCAGGCCAACGAGGCCGCGTTCGAGCGGGCGGTCCGCGAGATCGCCGAGGTCACCGGCCGACTGCTCGACGAACTGGTGACCACCGCACCGCCCAAGGACCGTGACGTCGAGGCCGCGAAGGCCCGCGCCCGGGCCGCCGCGCGCTATGCCTGACCAGAGGGCGCAACTCGGGCGACCACGCGGCGCAACTCGCGCGACCACGCGGCGCAACTCGCGGGTGGGTGGGGGTCAGGCGTCGGCAGTACGGCGGACGAAGATGTGCGCCGCCAGGTCGCGATCGATCTCCGCGGTCTCTCCTACGCTGCCGATCAGGACCCCCTCGGGCCCGGCGGCCACCCGCACCTGACGGTCGGGCAGCGCCCCGACGCGTCGCAGGGTCGCCATCAGCGCCTCGTCCTTCTGGAGCTCCTCGCTGATCCGCCGGATCCGGACGTTGATGCCGTCCTCGGCGGTGGCGACCTCGTCGAGCGGCTCCACGCCGTCGCGGAAGTCCTCGCTCGCCTCGGCCCCCAGTTCGACCAGGCCCGGGATGGGATTCCCGTACGGTGACTCGGTCGGGTGGTCGAGCAACTCCAGCAGCCGGCGCTCGACGGCCTCGGAGATGACGTGCTCCCAGCGACAGGCCTCGGCGTGGACCTCTTCCCAGGGCAGACCGATCACGTCGGTGAGCAGCCGCTCGGCCAGGCGGTGCTTGCGCATCACCCGGGTGGCCAGCCGCCGGCCCTCGTCGGTGAGCTCCAGGTGCCGGTCCCCCTCGACGGTCAGCAGCCCGTCGCGCTCCATCCGGGCCACGGTCTGGCTGACGGTCGGGCCGCTCTGGTGCAGGCGCTCGGCGATCCGCGCCCGCAAGGGCACGATGCCCTCCTCGACCAGCTCGTAGATGGTCCGCAGGTACATCTCGGTGGTGTCGATGAGGTCGCTCACCGGGCCATTCTGTCCGATCACCACACGTGGGTGCCGCACCCACCCACCTGGCAGGGTGAGGACCATGAGCGACACCGCGGTGATGTGGTTCCGGCGTGACCTGCGCCTCGGCGACAACCCGGCGCTGCTGGCGGCGCTGGACGTGGGCGCGGTGGTCCCGCTCTTCGTCGTCGACCAGCGCCTCTGGGGTCCGGCGGGAGCAGTGCGCCGGGCCTACCTCGCGGAGTCGCTGCGCAGCCTGGACGAGTCGCTGGGCGGACGGCTGGTGATCCGGCACGGCGACCCCGTCGGGGTCCTGCCGGCGGTCGCCGCGGAGGCGGGCGCGCGCTCGGTGCACCTGGCTGCGGACTACGGCCCGTACGGCGCCCGGCGCGACCAGGCGGTGGAGGCCGCCCTGGAGCAGGCCGGGGTCGCGTGCGAGCGGCTGGGATCGCCGTACGCCGTGGCCCCGGGCCGGATCCGGTCGGGCCAGGGCACGCCGTACAAGGTCTACAGCGCGTTCGCGCGGGCCTGGGCCGAGCACGGCTGGCGCGGCCCGGTCGCCGCACCGTCGTCGCCGACGTGGAAGGAACTGCGCTCCGAGCCGATCCCCGACGCCCCCGTGCCGGACGGGCTGACCCTGCCCGAGGCCGGGGAGCGGGCGGCGCTGGACCGGTGGGAGGCCTTCCGCGACGCCCGCCTGCGGGAGTACGACGAGGCGCGCGACCTCCCGGCCACTCCCGGGACGAGCGGCCTGTCGGTGCCGTTGCGCTGGGGCGAGATCCACCCGCGCACGCTGCTCGCCGACCTCGCCCCGCTGCGGAGCACCGGAGCGGCGACGTACCGCAAGGAGCTGGCGTGGCGCGAGTTCTACGCCGACGTGCTCCACCACAACCCCGCCAGCGCGCGCGAGGACCTCCGCGAGGCCTGGAAGGCGATGGCGTACGACGAGCCCGACGACCGCTTCGAAGCGTGGCAGGAGGGGCGCACCGGGTTCCCGATCGTGGACGCGGGGATGCGTGAGCTGCGGGCCACCGGTCGGATGCACAACCGGGTCCGGATGATCGTGGCGTCGTTCCTGGTCAAAGACCTGCACGTCTGGTGGCGCCACGGCGCCGCCCATTTCATGGAGTGGCTCGCCGACGGGGACCTGGCCTCCAACCAGCACAACTGGCAGTGGGTGGCGGGCTCGGGGACGGACGCGGCGCCGTACTTCCGGATCTTCAACCCGACCAGCCAGGGCAAGAAGTTCGACCCGCGCGGGGAGTACATCCGCCGGTGGGTTCCCGAGCTCGCCGACGTGCCCGACAAGCAGATCCACGAGCCGGGGCAGGTCGGCGACTACCCGGCCCCTGTGGTGGACCACGCAGCAGAGCGGGCCGAGTCCCTGGCGCGCTACGAGAAGGTCAAGGGGCGCTGACGCCCCCGTCCCCTCGTGTCCTCGGCTTCGGGTGCGTCCTAGGGTGAGTCCAATCCCTCCCGACGACAGGAGCACCCATGCGAAGTGACATGTTCGGCAGCAATCTCGAGGCGGGCAACGCCGACGGCTTCGCCCTTCAGAACCCGCGGATGCTGCGGATCGCACTCAACGGTGAGGCGATGGCCCGCCAGGGCGCGATGGTCGCCTACCAGGGCCAGGTCGACTTCGCCTACCAGGGCGCGGGCGGCATGGGGAAGCTGCTGAAGAAGGCGTTCACCGGCGAGGGACTCCCGCTGATGAAGATGACGGGTCGAGGCGACGTGTTCCTGGCCGACGACGCCCGGGAGATCCACCTGCTCACACTCGAGGGTGACTCGATCACCGTGAACGGCAGCAACGTGCTGGCCTTCGAGAGCTCGCTGCAGTGGGACATCAGGCGCGTCGAGGGCGCCTCGATGATGAGCGGCGGCGTCTTCAACACCACCTTCACCGGTCACGGCAAGATCGCGATCACCTCGCACGGGACGCCGGTGGTGCTCGCCGTCGACGCCCCCACCTTCGCTGACATGCAGGCGGCGATCGCATGGTCGACGACCCTGCAGACGAGCGTGCGCCGCACCGCCGGCGCCGCGGCCCTGATCGGGCGTGGCTCAGGTGAGGCCTTCCAGCTCGCGTTCGCCGGACAGGGATTCGTCGTCGTGCAGGCCAGCGAGGGTCCGCGGGTGGCTCCGCACTCGCACTGAGCACACTCCCGACGCGCACACTCCCGACGCGACGAGGCCCCCGGACACCAGGTCCGGGGGCCTCGCTCCGTGCGGGGGTGTCTCAGGCGGCGATCAGCTCGGCGTCCGCCAGCACCTCGGCGACGGGGCGGCTGTGCTTGGAGCCGGTGCGCACCGCTCCGAGCTCGCCGCACCAGCACTCCAGGATCGTGACGATTCCCTGCTCGTCGTTGACGAGTCGCTTCAGCTGCGAGGGGAACAGGACCGTCCGGTTCTCACAGTGGTGGCAGTAGTACTCGAACATGGGGCCCTCCTCCGGCGTGATCAGAGAGTGCACCTCACTCTCGACACCTCCAAGGTAGGCGGAAAAGAATCATAGAGGTAGCCTAGGTTGTCTTGACTATCCCTAGGAAAAACCTATGACTTCCCTGCATCAGCTGGAGCTCTTCCTCGCCGCCTACACCCACGGGTCCCTGACCGCGGCAGCCGAGGAGCTGGGCCTCGCCCAGCCCAGCGTCTCGGAGCAGATTCGCCTGCTGGAGCGGGGGATCGGCGCGAAACTGTTCGTCCGAGTGGGTCGCGGCGTAGTGCCGACCGAGGCGGCCGAAGCGCTTCGCCCCCATGCCGAACAGGCCCTGGGTGCGGTCCACGCGGGGCGCAGTGCGGTGCGTGCTGTGTCCGAGGTCACCAGCGGCACGATCCGCTTCGGAATCTTCGGGATCGCGCGGCTGTATCTCGGAGCGGGTCTGGTCGACGACGTCCTCGAGCGGCATCCGGGTGTGCGGGTGGAGCTCATCGGTCAGAACTCCATCGAGGTGCAGGAGCAACTCACCCGCGGCCAGATCGAGGCCGCCCTGATCGCGATCCCGGTGACGGCCGAGCGGATGAAGGTCACCCCGGTCGGGCGCGACGAACTGGTCTACGTCTCCGCCCACGCCGCCCGGGTGCGGCGCCCGGTCAACGGGAAGATGCTGGCCACCTCGGATCTCGTGCTCCCCGACACCAGCTACCGCGACGAGGACTCCTCGCGTCGCCTGCTGCGCAGCTTCGTGCAACGCACCGGGGAGTCACTCCAGACCCGCGTCGAGGTCGAGGACGTCGAGACCGCCCTGGAGGTCACCCAGCGCGGGCGGGTGGACACCGTGCTCCCCCGGGGCGTCGTGCAGACGCTGGCGCCGATCCTGGCGCCCGACGTGCACTGGGTCTCCCTGCGTCCTCGCCTCTACGACGTGTTCGCGATGGTGCACCGTCGCGACGCCGTCCTGTCTCCGGCGGCACGGTCGGTGATGGACCTGGCCACCCGGCGGATCCAGTCGGTCACCGAACCCCTGTGAGTCGGGTCCGGCTCAGTGGGCACTCGCGTGCGGGGCGTCCACCAGCGACGGGCGGCCCGGCATGCCCAACTGCCGGCCGGTGAGCTGCGTCCAGTCGATGCGGAAGTAGAGGTTGCGCTGGCCCTCGGCCCAGGGCAGGGGGTCCCACTCGGCGCGGATCTGGCTGACCTCGCCCGGATCGTCGACCCGGTGGCAGGTGCCAACCGCGAGGACGCTCCAGCCGCGTTCGTGCTCGTCGTCGAGCAGGTCGATCTGGAAGGCGACCCCCGCCTCGTGGGCGTTGTTGGCGATCTCGCCGTACGGGAGCGTGCGGAAGACGATCGCGTCTCCGAACAGCGCGTAGTTGACCGGGAGGATGCGCAGACCACCCGGGGTCTGCAACGCGATCCGTCCCGCGACCCGCTGCCTCAGCAGGCTGAGGCACTCGTCGACCGTGAGGTCCTGCAACTGGCTCATGGCCACTCCCCTCGACGCTGACCCGGTCGCACCGAGCCGTCCGGGCCCGATGCCCGTCCACCTCCAGTCTGCACCTCCGAGCGCCGTCGTGGGCCGGTCCTGAGTCCCCTCCTGCGGGCCCTTCGGGTCCCCTCCGCCCGCGGTCCCCGCCCGGTGGGCGTGCGTGGGCTCACATGCTCCGGCTCTCGTCCTCGGCGCAGGTGCGCTGATTCAATCTCCCGCAGGGATCCCGCGTGCTCCCGCACCGGGTCCGGACTCGGCCGGACCCCCTCTCGGAAGGCCCCTGTGATGACGCTCGCCCTCTTCTCCCGCTTCTCCGACGGCAGGCTCACGTCCTCGGCCGTGCCCGGCGCGGCGAGGTCGGCGGTCGCCCGTGCGCGCGACGAGGCGGCCTACCTCCGCGCCTGCACCGGGCGTGGACTGATCCCCCTCCAGTCACCGGACAAGCTCGCCCGGGTCGCCTGGACGATGCTGCGGTTCGGCTCGCTGGGCGGCACGATCCACGCGGCGGCGCTGCTCTACCCCGAGCGCACCGCGATCATCGACGAGATCGGCGCGATCAGCTACGCCGAGATGGACCGCAACTCCAGCGCGATCGCGCACGAGTGGGCCGCCCGCGGTGTCGAGGCCGGGCAGGGCATCGCGATCCTGGCCCGCAACCACCGCCACTTCTTCGAGGCGTTCTTCGCCGCGTGCAAGCTGGGCGCGCGCGTGATCCTGCTCAACACCGAGTTCTCCGGCCCGCAGCTGCGCGACGTGGCCGCACGCGAGGGCACCGACCTGCTCGTCCACGACGAGGAGTACGCCGAGATCCTCGCCGGCGTCGACCCCCGTCACGGCACCTGGCGTGCCTGGGCCGAGACCCCGGGCGAGGACACCCTGGCCTTCCTGGCCACCCAAGGCGCCACCACCCTGCCTCCGCGGCCCGCGAGCGAGGCCAAGCTCACCGTCCTGACCAGCGGCACCACCGGCACGCCGAAGGGCGCCAACCGCTCGGTGCCCACCTCGCTGGCCCCGATCGGCGCACCCCTGGAGCGGGTGCCGTTCCGCAACGGCCAGACCATCGAGATCTGCGCCCCGGTGTTCCACTCGCTCGGCTTCGCGACCTCGATCTTCGCGTTGCTCCTGGGGGACACCCTGATCCTGCACCGCCGCTTCGACCCTGCGACGACGCTGCGCTCGCTCTCGGAGCGCCGGGTCGACAACCTCGTCGTCGTCCCGGTGATGCTCCAGCGGACGTTCGACCTGGGCGAGGACGCCCGGGCCGGGCTCGACTTCTCCTCGCTGTCGGTGGTCTTCTGCGGCGGCTCCCAGCTCGGCGCCGAGCTCGCCACCCGGACCATGCAGGTCTTCGGGCCGGTGCTCTACAACATCTACGGCTCCACCGAGGTCGCCTACGCCACGATCGCCACGCCGGAGGACCTGGCCGCCGAGCCCAGCTGTGTCGGCACGGTGCTGCGGGGCTCCCAGGTCCGGATCGTCGACGAGCACGGCCACGACGTGCCGACCGGGACCACGGGTCGGATCTTCGTGGGCAACGGGGTGCAGTTCGAGGGCTACACCGGCGGTGGCAGCAAGGCCGTCCTCGACGGGTTGATGTCCTCGGGCGACGTCGGCCACTTCGACGCCGCCGGGCGACTGTTCATCGACGGCCGCGACGACGAGATGATCGTCTCCGGCGGCGAGAACGTCTTCCCCCGCGAGGTGGAGGAGCTCTTCGAGACCCACCCCGCGGTCGAGGAGGTCGCCGTGATCGGCGTGCCGGACGAGAAGTTCGGCCAGCGGCTCAAGGCGTTCCTGGTGCTGCGCCCCGGCGCCACCCTGGAGGCGGACGCCGCCAAGGAGTACGTACGGGAGAACCTCGCGCGCTACAAGACGCCGCGTGAGGTGGTCTTCCTCGACGAGCTGCCGCGCAACCCCACCGGCAAGGTGCTCAAGAGGGACCTCGCACGGCTGCCCTAGTTGTGATGTCCAGGCACGTTGGTCCAGGTCCTGCGACGACACGGTCTGACGTGTAGATGAACGAAGGCCTCCCCGGTGTGGAGTGGAGCTGTCTAGGAACCGCTCCGCCACCCAGGAGGCCTTCGTGTCACACGCTACCCACACCAATGCTGCTCTGACCCCTCGTGCACGGCTCCGGCTTGCGCGTCTGATCGTCGATCAGGGTTGGCCGCCGGCCCGTGCTGCTGAGCGCTACGACGTCTCTTGGCGGACGGCGAAGAAGTGGGCCGACCGGTATCGAGAGGAGGGTCCCGACGGGATGCTTGACCGGTCCTCGGCGCCCCGTCATCAACCGAATCGGACGCCGGCCCCGGTGGTCCGCAAGATCGTGCACCTGCGCTGGAAGCAACGCCTGGGGCCGGTCGAGATCGGTGATCGGCTCGGCATGCCTGCCTCGACTGTGCACGCGGTCCTGGTGCGCTGCCGGATCAACCGGCTCTCCCACATCGACCGCGCCACCGGCGAACCGATCCGCCGCTACGAACACGAGAAACCCGGCGACTTGATCCACGTCGACGTCAAGAAGCTCGGCCGCGTGCCCGATGGCGGCGGATGGCGCTACGTCGGTCGTCAGCAAGGAGAGAAGAACCGGTCTGCGACGGCCGTGCGGACTAACGGGCCGCGGAACAAGCACGGCAACCCCCAGATCGGGACCTGCTTCCTGCACACCGTCATCGACGACCACTCCCGCGTCGCCTACGTCGAAGCCCGCGACGACGAAACGAAGGAGACCGCGACCGAGGTCCTACGCAACGCCGTCGCCTGGTTCGCCGCCCGCGGCGTCACCGTCAAGCGCGTTCTCAGCGACAACGGCAGTTGCTACCGGTCGAACGACTGGAAACAGACCTGTATCGAGTTGGGCATCACCCCGAAGAGGACGCGGCCCTACCGGCCCCAGACCAACGGCAAGATCGAGCGCTTCCACCGCACCCTGGCCGAGGGCTGGGCATTCAAGAAGTTCTACAACTCCGAGTCAGCCCGGCTGGCCGCTCTGCCAGCATGGCTCCACAAGTACAACCACCACCGGCCCCACTCAGCAATCGGGAAGGCCGCACCCATCACCAGGTTGAACAACCTGGCTGGGCATCACACCTAG
>JBGAJX010000012.1:0-122799 GCA_044224695.1 Marmoricola sp.
CGAGCGCCGCTACCTCTCCGAGGCGTCCATGGCCAAGCTCTACACCGTCGGTGATACTGACCCCGTCGCCGCCATCGAGAGCGACGACCGGTAGGCACCGAGGATCACCTCAAAGCCCACCACCCAGCGGGGCTCTGTCCTCCTCAACCACCGAGGACGCCGCCGGTTGAGGAGCGAACGAAGCGACGGTGGTTGAGGAGCGAACGAAGCGACGGTGGTTGAGGAGCGAACGAAGTGAGCGTCTCGAAACCCGTCTCGAAACCCGTCTCGAAACCGCCACGCTGACAGGGGATCCTCACCTTCCCCTCAGGTGCAACGGATAAGGTGGCGCGGTTGTCCACTCACGATGTTCTGAGGTTTTCATGCGCCGTCGCCTTGTCGCTCTTCCGCTTGCCGCTGTGCTGCTGGTCGGCACCGCCGCCTGTGGAGACGAGACCGCCGACTCCGGAGAGGTGTCGACCGGTTCCGGCGGCGTCACGGTGACCGGAGACCCGGGCACGGCGCCCGAGGTCGAGGTGGACGAGGACTTCGACGTCAGCGAGACCGACAGCGAGACGCTGGTCTCCGGTGACGGTGCGGCCGTCGAAGCGGACGGCTCGGCGCTGATGAACCTGGTGATCTACAACGGCAGCACCGGCGACCAGGTGTTCAGCTCCTACGACGAGGGCGGCAAGCCCGAACTCGTCACGCTGACCGAGGGCAAGTTCCTGGACGCCCTGGTCGAGCCGCTCACCGGTGCGACCGAGGGCAGCCGCGTGCTGGTCACGAGCACGGTCGAGGAGGGCATCGGCGCCGACGGCGCCTCCCAGATCGGCCTCGAAGCCGACCAGGACGTGATCTTCGTGATCGACGTGCTCGCGGTCGCGCAGCAGCCCGAGGGCGACGCCGCCGACCTTCCCGAGGGCCTCCCGGCCATCGAGGAGGACGAGGACGGCAAGGTGACCGGCATCGACTTCACGGATGCGGCGAAGGAACCCTCCGACGAACTGGTCGTCGAGACCGTGATCGAGGGCGACGGCACCGAGATCACCAAGGGCGCCACCGTCGCGGTGAACTACTACGGAGTCGTGTACGGCGAGGACAAGCCCTTCGACGAGTCCTACAGCCGCGGCCCGGCGTCGTTCCCGGTCGGCACCGGCGGCCTCATCCAGGGCTGGGACGAGGGCCTCATCGGGGTCAAGGCCGGCTCGCGCGTGCTCATGGTCGTTCCGGCGGACAAGGGCTACGGTGAGAAGGGCTCCCCGCCCAACATCCCCGCGAACGCCACCCTGGTCTTCGTGATCGACGTGCTCGCCGTGGCACCGGCCGAGGCGGGCGCAGCGGAGTAGCCCGCCGCCCACCACCCGGTGACCGCGGCGTCCGAGGGATCCGGGAGGGGGATCACGGTTGTCGGTTCGCAAGAGCGAGCGGCTCCTCAACGTGCTCATCACGTTGCTGGTCTCACGCACCTACGTCACCAAGCAGCGGCTGCGTGAGGTCATCGACGACTATCGCAACGCCTCCACCGACGAGGCCTTCGAGAAGATGTTCGAGCGGGACAAGGAGGACCTGCGGGCCCTCGGCATCCCGATCGAGACCGGCGGATTCGACCCGCTCTTCGAGGACGAGCACGGCTACCGGGTGCTGCGCTCCGCGATCGAACTGCCCGACATCGACCTCGACGCCGACGAGGCGGCGGCGGTCGGCCTGGCCGCGCGCGTCTGGCAACACGCCACCCTCGCCTCCGCCGCGTCGGACGCGGTCCTGAAACTCAAGGCCGCCGGCATCGACGTCGACCCCGAGGGCGTCGACCTGCTCCAGCCCGAACTCCACGCGGAGGAGCCCTCGTTCGAGGCGTTCTGGGAAGCGGCGGACCGGCGGCGTCCGGTGCGCTTCGGCTACCGGACCTCCTCCTCCGCGCACGCCCAGGAGCGGCACCTCGAGCCGTGGGGGCTGGTGTCCTACCGGGCTCGCTGGTATGTCGTCGGCCGCGACGTCGACCGCGACGCGCCGCGGATGTTCCGGCTCTCGCGGGTCGAGGGTGAGGTCGCCCCGGCGGGAACCGACGACGCCTTCACTATTCCGGAGGGCACGAACCTGCGCGATCTCACCGCCGCGCTCCAGCCTGACCAGCCCGACCGCGTCGCCACCCTGCACCTGGCCCCTGGCCGGGGAGTGAGCCTGCGTCACCGCGCGGTGGCCGGCGGTGACGCGCCGCGGCGTCCGGCGGACGGGCGCGAGGTCGTGGAGGTTCCGTTCGCGCGGGTGGACCGGTTCGCCGACGAACTCGTCGGCTACGGCCCCGACGTGCTCGTCCAGGGCCCGGAGGAACTCGTGGCCGCGGTCGTGGAACGCCTCGAGGCCGTCGTGGGCGCCCAGGCAGGAGGGGGCGCGTGAGCACCTCACGGGAGCAGATCGCCCGCCTGCTGGCCCTGGTGCCCTACCTCCAGGGCAAGGGTGCGGTCAGCGTGGCCGAGGTGGCACGGGAGTTCCGGGTCCCCGAGAAGGTGATCCGGCGCGACGTCTCCGTGCTGATCATGTGCGGGCTGCCGGGGCTGCTCCCTGGCGACCTCATCGACGTCGACTTCGACGCGCTGGAGGACGAGCAGGTCATCCGGCTCAGCAACGCCGACTACCTGGCCCGGCCGCTGCGGCTCGACAGCAACGAGGCGGCAGCGCTGGTGGTCGCGCTGCGCGCACTGCGTGACACCTGCGGTCCCGACGAACGCGAGGTCGTCGCCCGGACGCTGGCCAAGGTCGAACGGGCCGCGGGGGAGGGTGGCCGCCCGGCCGCCCACGTCGAGGTCCAGGTGGACGAGTCGACCGCGCTCCTGCAGAGCCGGCTGGCTCGGGCCGTCGACGACGCTCGGCAGGTGCGGCTGTCGTATGCCTCGCCGACCCGCGACGAGGTCACCGAGCGGGTCGTGGATCCGTTGGCGGTGCTCTCTGCCGGCGGGCACCACTACCTCGACGCGTGGTGCCACCGAGCCGAGGACCGACGTCTGTTCCGCCTGGACCGTGTCATGGAGGCCGACGTGCTCGACACCCCGACGGACGAGCACCCCGAGCTCGAGCCGACCGACCTCTCCCACGGGATCTTCCATCCCTCGGAGACCGACCCCGTGGCCACCCTCCGGGTGAGCGCCAGGGGGCGGTGGGTGGCCGAGTACGTCCCGGTCGAGGAGGTCGTCGAGGAACCGGACGGCGGGCTCACGGTCCGCCTGCGGTACGGCGACCCCGCCTGGGTGGTGCGGCTGATGTTGCGCCTGGGAGGCGAGGGACGTGTGGTCGCCCCTTCGTCACTCGCCGTTGCGGTGGAGGACGTCGCGCAGCGGACTCTGGCCCTCTACCGTGGATCCGCCCCACCGACGACGTAGAGTGGTCAAGGACCTGTCCTGGTCCGGCGGCGCGTCGAGCGCGTCGCAACAAACCCCGAAAGCGAAGGCACACTGAGATGAACTTCGGTCCGCTGGAGATCACCCTGATCCTGCTGGTGCTGATCCTGCTCTTCGGGGCCAAGCGCCTCCCGGAGCTCGCCCGCGGCACCGGTCGCGCCCTCCGGATCTTCAAGGCGGAGACCAAGGGCCTGATGGACGACGACGACACGACGACCACGCCGGAGACGCGCAGCGCCATCGAGGAGCCCCGCCCGGTGACGCCGCCGACGTACGTGCAGGACCCGGCGCCCCAGACCAACACTCAGGCGAACACGCAGCCGAACACTCAGCCCGGCTCCGAGCAGCGCTGAGCCGACGACCAGGTCCTCGACGAGGTGAGTGTCACCGGAGTCCTCGGGCTGTTCCGCACGCCTGAGGCCACGGCGTCCCCCGACGGGCGGATGGCGCTGGCCGACCACCTGCGGGAACTGCGCGCCCGCCTCCTGCGGGCCGTGACCGTGCTGGTCGTCGCCTTCATCATCGGGCTGTTCTTCTACGACCAGTTGCTCGACCTCGTCCTCGGGCCCTACAACGACGCCAAGGAAGCCCTCGGCGACACCGTCGAGACCAAGGCTTTCATCAAGGGAGCCGCCGGACCGCTGCTGCTCCAGCTGAAACTCAGCGGCATCGCGGCGATCGTGATCACCAGCCCGTACTGGCTTTACCAGATCTGGGCGTTCATCGTGCCGGGCCTGCACGCGCACGAGAAGAAGTGGACCAAGATCTTCATCGCGATCGCGGGTCCGCTCTTCATGACCGGCGTCGCGGTGGGCTATTACGTGCTCCCCAAGGGTCTCGAGGTCCTGATCGGATTCACGCCCGCCGGCCTGGAGAACCTGGTCGAGTTCGGCGAGTACTTCAGCTTCTTCACCCGGATGCTGCTCGTGTTCGGGGTCTCGTTCATGATCCCGCTCTTCGTGGTGATGCTCAGCCTCGCCGGGGTGATCAGCGGCAAGTCGCTCGGCGAGTACCGCCCCTGGATCGTGCTGGGCACGTTCGTCTTCGCCGCCGCGGCCACGCCCTCGACGGACCCCTTCTCGATGCTGATGCTGGCACTGCCGATGACCGGGCTCTTCCTCGCCTCGGAGGTCATCGCGCGCCTCATCGACCGCCGGCGGGCCAAGAGCCTGGCCGCGGAGATGGGTGACGTCTCCGACGACGAGGCATCCGTGCTCGACTACCGCCCCGACACGGTGAGCCGCTCCGATCTCGACGAGGAGGACTGAGCGCTCCGTGACCGCGCCCGTCGTCGACGCGGTCGACCCCTTCGACCTGCCCGAGGCGCTCGGCGCCGAGCAGGTCACCTGGACCGCAGGCGTCAGTGTCGACGGACGCCCCTTGGTCCGAGGGGCGTTCACACCGGCCGATGGAGAGCAGGTGGGCTGCGACCTCCTCGCCGGCGATCTGGCCTACCCGGTCGCAGTGCTCGGCGACAGCTGGCGCCACGACGCGCACCAGGCCTGGACCCTGGGCCAGGTGCTGCTGGTGCGCTACGAAGGGCGGCTGACCCTCGTGGTGCCCGGCACCACAGTCACGCTCGACCTGCTCGTCGAGGCGCTGCGCCGGTTCGCCAAGGCGGTCGGGGCCGACCCGGAACGGTACGTCGTCGCCGTACGGCTCTGAACCTCCGCCGAGCGGGTGCGGCGACACCCCTGCGGCAGGCACCGGGACACCCACCGCGTGACTAGGGTGGGGGAGTGACCCGGGAGATCGCGCTGCTGACGAACCCCACCTCGGGGGCGGGGGCCGGTTCTCGGACCTCCGCGATCGCGCTGCCCCGGCTGCGCGAGGCCGGCTTCGCGGTCCGCAACCTGATCGGCCGCGACGCGGAGGAGTCCCGTGACCTCGCTCGTCGTGTGGTCGCCGACGGGGTCGAAGCCCTGGTGGTGGTGGGTGGCGACGGGATGGTGCATCTGGCCGTGCAGGAGCTCGCGGGCACCGATGTGGCACTCGGCATCATCCCGGCCGGCACGGGCAACGACGCGGCGCGCTACTTCGGCATCCCGCGCAACGACCCGCAGGCAGCCGCGGACGTCGTGGTGGGGTCGCGCACACGCCGGATCGACCTCGGGCGGGTCGGGGCGACGTACTTCCTCTGCGTGCTCTCGGCCGGCTTCGACGCAGTCGTCAACGAGCGCGCGAACCACATGCGCTGGCCGCGCGGCCAGATGCGCTACAACCTGGCCACCGTCGCCGAACTGCGCACCTTCCGCCCGCTGCCCTACACCCTGGTCCTGGACGGAGAGGAACGCCGCCTGGAGGCGATGCTCGTCGCGATCGGCAACGGCCCGTCCTTCGGCGGCGGCCTGCGCATCACCGAGGGCGCACGCCTCGACGACGGCCTGCTCGACGTGGTGCTGTTCCGCCCGATCAGCAAGCCGGACCTGATCCGCACCTACCCGACGTTGTTCCGGGGTACCCATGTGACCCACCCGGCGTACGAGCACCACCTGGTCCGCGAGGTGACGGTCGCTGCGCCCGGGGTCGTGGCTTACGCCGACGGTGAACGGCTCGGCCCCCTGCCCCTGACCGTCACCGCCGCCCCGGCCGCTCTGACCGTCCTCGTCAACGGACCGCTCCCGGGCGAGACCGGTGTCGTAGGACCGGGACGCTCATGACCAGCCCGTCCGAGCGGTACGCGCAGTTCCGCGCCGAGCAGGCCACTCCGGTGCTGGCCGACTTCCGCCATCTCTACGAGTTCGGCCTCGACGACTTCCAGGTGCGCGCCTGCGAGGTGTTGGAGCGCGGCGAGAGCGTGCTGGTCGCGGCGCCGACCGGTTCGGGCAAGACCCTCGTCGGCGAGTTCGCGGTGCACCTGGCGCTCGAGCAGGGACGCAAGTGCTTCTACACCACGCCGATCAAGGCGCTGTCGAACCAGAAGTACGCCGACCTGGTCCGGCGCTACGGCCCCGACAACGTCGGCCTGCTCACCGGCGACAACACCGTCAACGGCGAGGCGCCCGTGGTCGTGATGACCACCGAGGTGCTGCGCAACATGCTGTACGCCGGGTCGCAGACCCTGCGCGACCTCGGGTACGTCGTGATGGACGAGGTGCACTACCTCGCCGACCGCTCCCGCGGCGCGGTCTGGGAGGAGGTGTTCATCCACCTCCCGGAGTCCGTGGCGGTGGTGGCGCTGAGTGCAACAGTCTCCAACGCCGAGGAGTTCGGCGACTGGCTGGCGACCGTGCGCGGCGCGACCACGACGATCGTGGAGGAGTCGCGGCCGGTGCCGCTCTACCAGCACGTGATGGTGGGGCGCCGGATGTACGACCTCTTCGAGGACCGCACCGGGTTCGCCGGCCCTGACTCCCGGGTCAACCCCGAACTGATGAAGGTCGCCCGCGACGACTGGGCCGCACGCCGGATGAACGACCGACGTGTCGCCAAGAGCAAGGGCGGCCGGACGGCCCGCGGGCCGGCCCGTGGGGGACCGTCGCGCTTCGACGTGGTCGACCGCCTCGACCGCGACGCACTGTTGCCGGCGATCTACTTCATCTTCAGCCGCGCCGGGTGCGAGGCCGCGGTTCAGCAGTGCCTGGCGGCGAACCTGCGCCTGACGACGCCGGCCGAGCGGGACGAGATCTTCGCGTTCGTGGAGGAGAAGTGCGCGCACATCCCCTCCGACGACCTGCACGTGCTGGGCTACCACGACTTCCTCGACGGCCTGACCCGTGGCATCGCCGCCCACCACGCCGGCATGCTGCCGACCTTCAAGGAGTGCGTCGAGGAACTGTTCGCGGCCGGCCGCTGCCGGGTCGTGTTCGCGACCGAGACACTGGCGCTGGGGATCAACATGCCCGCCCGGTCGGTGGTCATCGAGAAGCTGGTCAAGTGGAACGGCGAGACCCACGCCGACATCAGCCCCGGGGAGTACACCCAGCTCACCGGCCGCGCCGGTCGCCGCGGGATCGACGTCGAGGGTCACGGCGTCGTGCTGTGGACGCCCGGGCTGGACCCCAAGGCCGTAGCCGGTCTGGCCTCGACGCGGACGTACCCGCTGCGCTCGTCCTTCCGCCCGTCGTACAACATGGCCGTCAACCTGGTGCACCAGTTCGGACGCACCACCGCACGCGAGCTGCTCGAGTCGTCCTTCGCCCAGTTCCAGGCCGACCGTGCGGTGGTCGGGATGGCACGGCAACTGCGCAAGGCCGACGAGGCCCTCGAGGGATACGCCGACGCGGCCGAGTGCCACCTCGGCGACTTCCTGGAGTACGCCGGGCTGCGCCGGACCCTCAAGGACACCGAGAACGCGGCCGCGCGGGCGCGGCGCCACGACAAGCGCCAGGAGATCGTCGCCTCGCTCGAGGCCCTGCGCCCCGGCGACATCATCGAGGTGCCGACCGGGAAGTTCGCCGGGTTCGCCGTGGTCATCGACCCCGGCACGCCCTCGGACCGCACCGACCCCCGGCCCTACGTCGTGACGCACGACCGACACGCACGACGCCTGGCGATGATCGACTTCAACCAGCCGGTGACCGCGTTGTCCCGGCTGAAGATCCCGCGGTCGTTCAACGGCCGCAACGCGCAGATGCGCCGCAATCTCGCCATGGCGTTGAACGAGCGTGTGCGGACGCTCGATCCGGGCGCGCCGTCGCGGCGCGGCGGTCGCGGTGGCGTGACCGACTCGCCGGAGGAGCGCGAGATCGCCCGGGTGCGGGCGGCCCTCCGGGCGCACCCGTGTCACGGCTGTCCCGAGCGGGAGGACCATGCCCGCTGGGCCGAGCGCTGGCACAAGCTCCGCCGCGACGCCGATGTGCTCGCCCGCCGGATCGAGTCGCGCACCAACACCATCGCGCGGCAGTTCGATCGGGTGTGCGACGTGCTCACGTCGTTGGGCTACCTCGTGGATGACGAGGTGACCGCGTCGGGGACCACGCTGATGCGGATCTACACCGAGATGGACCTGGTCGCCGCCGAGTGCCTGCGGGCCGGGATCTGGGACGGCCTGGATCCGGCCGAGCTCGTCGCCGCCCTGTCGGTGCTGGTCTACGAGTCCCGGCGCGCCGACGACGCCTCCCCGCCGCGCCTGCCCGCCGGACCCATGCGGGAGCGGATCGCCCGCACGGTGCACCTGTGGGCCGAACTGGACCGGTTGGAGAAGGAGAACCGGGTCGAGTTCCTCCGCGAGCCGGACCTCAACTTCGCGTGGGCCGCCTTCCGCTGGTCCTCAGGCGCGGCGCTGGACGACGTGCTCAGCGAGACCGACCTCGCCGCCGGTGACTTCGTGCGCTGGATGAAGCAGTTGTTGGACTTGGCCGGTCAGGTGTCGGACGCCGCCCCCACCCCGGCCCTGCGCGAGACCGCCCGGTTGGCCATCGGCTCGCTACGCCGTGGTGTGGTGGCGTACTCCTCCCTCACCGAATAGCCCCACTGGTCACGTTTTCCCCGCGACTGGTCGGGATTTGCGCGCGACTGGTCGCGTCTTGCGCGAAAGACGCGACCAGTGGGCGGGAAGACGCGACCAGTCGGCCGAAAGACGCGACCAGTCGGCGGGAAGATGCGACCAGTCAGTTGGTGACGGGGCGGCCTTCGTACGGGGTGGACAGCACGATCGTGGTCCGCGTGGAGACGTTCGCGGCAGACCGGATCCGGGCCAGGAGGTCCTCCAGGTCGCCGGGGGTGGCGACGCGGATCTTGAGGATGTAGGACTCGTCGCCGGCCACCGACCAGCAGGACTCGATCTCGGGGATGTCCTTGAGTCGCTCGGGGGAGTCGTCAGGCTGGGACGGGTCGATCGGGCGGATCGAGATGAAGGCGGTGAGCGGGAGCCCGACCAGGTCGTAGTCCAGCACCGCGGCGTACGACGTGATCAGACCGCGCGACTCCAGGCGCTTGACGCGCTGGTGGACCGCGGACGTCGAGAGCCCCGTCGCGCGTCCGAGATCGGTGAAGGACATCCGCCCGTCCGAGGCGAGCAGCCCCAGGATCTTCCGATCGATCTCTTCCACGAAGGCAGGTTATCGGTCCCAGGCGGCTCCGGGCCGACCGGGGCGCGCGGGTGGACGGGTCCGGGGCGCGACTGACGCTACGCTCGGGCGGGTGTCCTCACGCCTGATGCTCCTCGACACTGCCAGCCTCTACTTCCGCGCGTACTTCGGCGTGCCGGACTCGTTCACCGCCCCCGACGGGACGCCGGTGAACGCCGTACGCGGCCTCCTGGACTTCATCAGTCGGTTGGTCCGCGAGTACGAGCCCACCCACCTCGCCTGCTGCTGGGACAACGACTGGCGCCCGGAGTGGCGCACCGCGCTGCTGCCGTCGTACAAGGCGCATCGTGTCGTGGAGGAGACCTCGGTCGGACCTGACGTCGAGGAGGTGCCGGACCCCCTCCAGTCGCAGGTGCCGGTGATCCTCGAGGTGCTCGGCGCTTTCGGGTTGCCGGTCGTGGGCGCCGACGGCTACGAGGCCGACGACGTCATCGGCACGCTCGCCACCGACGCGGGCATGCCGGTCGACATCGTCACCGGCGACCGTGACCTCTTCCAGCTCGTCGACGACGCTGCCGGGGTGCGGGTGCTCTACGTCGCCCGCGGGGTGAGCAAACACGAGCGCGTCGACGCGGAGTGGGTGCGCGGAAAGTACGGCGTGGCCCCGCATCAGTACGCCGACTTCGCCACCCTGCGCGGAGACGCCTCCGACGGGCTTCCAGGAGTGTCGGGGGTGGGGGAGAAGACCGCCGCCACACTGCTGGGAAGGTTCGGCGACCTGGACGGCATCGTCGCCGCCGCAGCGGACCCCGACAGCGACCTCGCTCCCGGGCCGCGGCGCAAGATCCTCGACGCCGCGCCGTATCTCGAGGTGGCTCCGCGCGTCGTGCGCGTGGCCCGCGACCTTGACGTGCGGGGTGTCGACCTCACCCTCCCACCGGCCCCGGTGGACGCCGCACGGCTGACGGCGTTGGCCGAGCAGTGGGGTCTCGACAGCCCGGTGGCGCGCCTCACCGACACCTTGTCCTCCACGCACGGCTCGCGCACATGAGCACCCACCGTGATCCCGGGCGCGGCCGAGTCCGTTCCCGGATCGCGGCACTGCGTACCAGCCTCGTCGCGGTCCCCGGCGCCTACCTGGGCGGGGCACTGGTCCTCATCGGCGTCGCCGCGCTGCTGGGCGGGTCGGTCGGCGACTGGGCTCCGGGCGTGGTCACCGACCCGGCACTCGCGCAGAGCCTGCTGCCCTCGATCGGCGCTGCGACGTTGTCGCTGGCCGGGTTCGTGCTGACCATCACCGCGCTGTCCCTGCAGTTCTCGGCCTCCTCGTATGCGCCGCGCCTGGTCGAGGACCAGCGGCGCGACCCGGTCCTGCAGCACACGCTGGGCGCGGCACTGGCCACCTCGGCGTTCTGTTTCGGCGTGCTGCTGGTGGTCGACGACAAGCGGCCGGGTCTCGCCTCGATCAGCGTCCTGGCGGGGTTGTTCGGGTCGGCGGTCACTCTGCTGCTCTTCGTGCTGCTCCTGGACCGGCTCACCGCCGTGCTCCGGCCCGGGGTGACCATGCGTCGGGTGACGCGGGACGCGGTCCGCGTCATCCCGGAGGTCTACCCCGACGAGGACGGCGACAGCGAACCCGCCTGGTCCGCCCGCGGGCCGACGGACCTGCCCGACTGCCGGGTCGTCGCGCCCGACGAGTTGGGGGAGGGTCGGCAGATCGTGCGTGAGGGCGAGTTCGGCCTGCTGGTGGCTTACGGCTTCGACGCCCTGGTCGATCTCGCCCACGACAACGGCGTGTACATCGATCTGACCTTGCCGGTGGGCGCGTTCCTCCAGCAGCGCGAGACGGTGGCGGTCATCCGCGGCGGCGAACTCGCCGAGGATGGCGTCCGGACCCTGCTGGGAGCGATCCTGGTGGACGTCGAACGCACCGTCGACCACGACCCCGCGTATCCCTTGCGGCTCCTGGTCGACGTGGCCCTGCGCGCCCTGTCGCCGGGGATCAACGACCCGACGACCGCGGTGCAGTCGCTGGATCATCTCGAGCAGATCCTGCTGGTGCTCGCGGAGCGCCGTCTGGGCCCGCGGGTGCTGCGCGACGGCGCCGGGACGCCGCGCGTCGCAGTGCCCGCCCCGGTTTGGGAGGCCTACCTCCGCCTGGCGTACGTCGAGATCGCGGCGATGGCGGACGGCCCGCAGATCAGCGCTGCGCTGGAGCGAAGCTTGGACCGGCTCGCGCAGCGGGTGCCGGCGGCGCGGCGTACGACGGTGGAGCGGCTCGCCGCGGAGCTGAGCCCGATCGGGGGTTGAGTCGTCGCTGCGGCTGGCGGGGCGGCGTACTGACTGAGCGTTTCCTGCACTTCCTGAGCGGTGCAACGCTCAGGAAGTGCAGGAACCACTAGAGATCTAGTGAAACCTGCAGGCGCGCAGCGCTTCAGCGCTCCGCCGCATCCACCTGCCCACGCCACCACGCCTGGCCCTCGAGGGGGAGGGTGTGGATCGGGTCGTAGTAGGGGTAGGTGCGGGTGAGGGCCTCGGGGTCGGTGGCCTCGATGGAGGTGCGGTAGTTCTTCGTCCACCAGGAGACGCCGTTGACCTTGTCGTACTCGGCGAGCTGGTGGACCCAGCGCTTGCCGACGTAGGGGACGTCGCACACGATCCGCGGGGTGGCGAACCCGGGGAGGTAGCCCATCAGGTCGTGCTGGAGGCGCTGGGCGTCGGCGACCGAGATCCGCCAGTGCTCGGCGTTGGGGATCATGTCGCACATGTAGAAGTAGTAGGGCATGATCTGCGCGCCATCGAGGAGGGCGAAGCACAGGTCGAGCAGGGTGTGGGTGTCGGTGTTGACCCCGCCCAGCAGCACGCCCTGGTTGCGGACGTCGCGGACGCCGACCTCGAGCATCGTGCGGGCGGCCTGCGCCACCAGCGGGGTGACGGACTGCCCGTGGTTGGCGTGGGTGTGGATCGCCAGCGACACACCGCGCTCCTGGGCGACGCGCGCCACTCGGGCGACGCCGTCGACGACCTCGGGCTGCAGCCAGTGCTGGGGAAGCCCCACCAGCGCCTTGGTGGCCAGGCGGATGTCGCGGATGTTGTCGATCTCCAGCAGCCGGCTCAGGAACTGCTCCAGGCGAGGCCACGGCAGGTTGGCGACGTCACCGCCGGAGACGACCACGTCGCGCACCTCGGGGTGCGAGCGCAGGTAGGCCATCTGGGCGTCCAGGCGGTCGACGGGCTTCAGGTCGAACTTGAGCTTGTCGATCACCGGGGTGGAGTTGCCGACGAGGTCCATCCGGGTGCAGTGGCCGCAGTACTGCGGGCACGTCGGCAGCAGCTCGGCGAGCACCTTCGTCGGATAGCGGTGCGTCAGCCCCTCGGCGACCCACATGTCGTGCTCGTGCAGCGAGTCCCGCGAGGCGTGGGGGTGCGAGGGCCAGTCGGTCCGGCGGTCGGAGAAGACCGGGATCATGTAGCGGCGCACGGGGTCGGCGTAGAACGCCTCGGTGAAGGAGCCGGGACCCACGGGGACGGCGTGCGGGACCATCGTGTTCATCATCTGCGGCGGGACGAGCATCGACATGGTCGCGCGCTCGCGCTGGTCGCGCTCGAGGTCGGCGTACACCGACTCCTCCAGCAGGTCGCCCATCAGCTCACGGAGCTGGGCGAGGTTCTTGATGCAGTGGGCGCGCTGCCACTGGGCGGAGGCCCACTGCTCCTCGGTGACGTCGCGCCACCCGGGGAAGCGCCGCCAGTCGGGCTCGACGAGCTCGGTGCGCCGGTACTGGTAGGGCTGGCCGTCGAGGGCGGACCCCGCGGTCCTCGGCTGCTGCGTCAGCGTCATCGCTTGCTCCTTCGTCGCGTTCCCGTGCCCCGGGTCAGGGCCGTGGCAGGACGGTCGGCCGGCTTGTGTGGGCCGGTCTCCCCATGCCAGAGTAGGAAAGGATCTTCGGTATGTCCATTAGGACGCCGTAAGATTTCCCGCCATACAGCGTTCCGAAGGGGGAGTCTCCGGTGTTGAGCAGTGATCCGGTCGGTCTGCACCGCGTCATCGCCCCTCCGGGCGTCCTGCCGCAGGCCGCGGCGCGCCTCGACGCCCGGGCCGAGTTGTGGCCGGACGAGGTGCGCGTGCGTGTGGAGCGACTCAACCTCGACGCCGCATCCTTCCGTCAGCTGAGCGAGAAGCACGCCGGAGACGGCGCCGCGGTGCGTGCCGAGGTGCTCGCGATCGTGGCCGAGCGCGGCAAGATGCAGAACCCGGTCACCGGGTCCGGTGGCATGCTGGTGGGCACGGTCGAGGAGGTCGGCCCCGAGTCCCCGTTGGGCCTGCGCGTGGGCGAGCGGATCGCCACCCTGGTCTCGCTGTCCCTGACCCCGCTGGTGATCACCGACGGCCTGGTGCACTGGGACGGCCGCTCCGAGCAGGTCCCCTGCGAGGGCCACGCGATCCTCTTCGGCCGCAGTATCGCCGCGACCTTGCCCGAGGACCTCGACCCGGCGCTGGCCCTCGCGGTCTTCGACGTCTGCGGCGCCCCGGCCCTGACCGCCCGCGTGGTGGCGCAGTACGCGGATCCGGTCGTCGCCGTGATCGGTGGTGCGGGCAAGTCGGGTTCTCTGGCCCTGGTCGCCGCAGCCGAGGCGGGCGCCACCACCGTCGGGATCGTCCCCACCCGCGAGGAGGCGGACCTGCTGGTCTCCGCGGGCGTCGCCGACCACGTCGCCCTGGCCGACGCGCGCGACCCCGTCGCGCTGTCCGAGGCCGTACGCCGCGCCGCGGGTCGCGCCGCCGACGTCACAGTCGTCTGCGTGGACGTGCCCGGCTGCGAGCACGGCGCGGTGCTCGCTACCGCCGAGGGCGGCACGGTCATCTTCTTCTCCATGGCGACCTCGTTCACCGCGGCCGCCCTGGGAGCCGAGGGCCTGGCCGCCGACGTCACCATGCTCATCGGCAACGGCTACGTGCCGGGACACGCCGCCCTCGCGCTCGACCTGGTGCGCCGAAACGCCGGCGTGCGCGGCCTGTTCGAACGGCGCCTGTGACCCCGGCGGGATGATGGCTGACGTGACTCGCATCCTGTTGCGTGGTGGCTACGTCCACACGCCCGCCGACCCCCATGCCACCGCCCTCATCGTCGACGGCGCCGACATCGTCTGGACCGGCGACGACGAGGCCTCGGAGCACTTCCTCGACGGCGTCGACCGCATCGTCGAGCTCGAGGGACGGCTGGTGACCCCGGCGTTCGTCGACTCCCACGCGCACCTCGCCGCGACCGGATTCTCCGCACTCAGCGCGGACCTCTCCGAGACCGCCAGCGCCGCCGACGCGCTGGCCCTCATCGAGGCCCACGCCACGCGTACCGAGTTGCCGCTCGTGCTGGCACACGGCTGGGACGAGACCCGCTGGGCAGGCCCGGAGCGGATCACCCGCAACCTCCTGGGCCGCGCCGTGGGCGGACGACCGGCGTACGTCACCCGCGTCGACGTGCACTCCGCCGTCGCCTCGACCGCCCTGCTGGACCTCGCCGGTCCGGTCCGCGACCTGCCCGGCTGGTCCGAGCAGGGTCCGCTGACCCGCGAGGCCCATCACGCGGTCCGCGAGGCCCAGCTGCGGCTGCTGGCACCGCACCGCACGGCCGCACTGGCGACCGCCCTGCAGCTGGCCGCGTCACGTGGTCTCGGCATGGTCCACGAACTCGGCGCCCCGCACCTGAGCGACGCCGGTGACTTCGCCACCCTGGAGCGACTGCGTGGTGACGCGGCTGCCCAGGGCTCGGCCCTGCCCGAGATCGTCGGCTACTGGGGGGACACCGACCTCACCGTGGCCCGTGAGCTCGGCCTCGCCGGTGCCGCCGGTGACCTGTGCGTGGACGGGGCGATCGGGTCCCGGACCGCTTCCCTGCACGCCCCCTACGCCGACGGTGACGCGTGCGGCAACCTCTACCTTGACGCCGCGGTCGTGGCCGACCACGTCGTGGCCTGCACCGAAGCGGGACTCCAGGCCGGCTTCCACGTGATCGGCGACCGTGCTGCCGCCGAGGTCGTCGCCGGCTTTCAGGCCGCGGCCGACAAGCTCGGCGCCCTGCGGATCGTGCAGGGCCGCCACCGGCTCGAACATCTCGAGATGGTCGACGACGCGCAGCGCCGCATCCTCGGTGAACTCGGCGTCACCGCGAGTGTCCAGCCCGTCTTCGACGCGTGGTGGGGCGGACCGGGCGGCCTCTACGCGACCCGGCTGGGGGAGCGTGCCCGCGGCATGAACCCGTTCGCCTCACTCAACCGCGCCGGGGTGGCGCTGGCGTTCGGCTCCGACTCCCCGGTCACGCCGATGGACCCCTGGGCCGCCGTGCGTGCCGCGGCGTGGCACCACGACGAGGCCGAGCGCACCACGGTGCGGGCTGCGTTCAACGCCCACACCCGCGGTGGGTGGCGCGCTGCCCGCCGCGACGAGGGCGGCGTGATCGCCCTGGGGGCACCGGCGTCGCTGGCCGTGTGGGACGTCCCCGGCGACCTCGTCGTGCAGACCCCCGACCCCCGGGTGGCCGCCTGGTCCACCGACCCGCGTGCCGGCGTACCGCACCTGCCGGAGATCCACCCCGACCACGACCTGCCCACCTGCGCGCTCACCCTGGTCCGGGGTGGCGTCGCCTACGACCCCGGAGGTCTGCTCGCGTGAAGCTCGCCCTCGATGCCACCACCACCCGCAAGGCCCGCAGCCTGGCCCGCAAGGTCGGGCGCCCGATCGTGCGCCTGGCCGAGCAGCACACCACCGTCTCGGTGGAACGGGCGACGCTGCGCCTGGGCGGCATCACCGGCGCCGACCCCGACGGCACCCCGTGGGTGAACCGGCTGGTCGACGCCGTCCGTGCCGACGTCGGGCTCGAGCACGGGGTGGCTCTGCCGGTCTGGGACGCGCTGCTGCGCGGGGAGGCCGAGGACCTGACCTCCCTGGCGCAGAAGGCCAGCGCGGGCTCGGTGCGGTTCCGGCTGCCGGAGGGGCGCGACGCCACCCGGGCGACCACGGCCTCACGACGTGCGGTCGGCGCGGGGCTGAAGCAGATCGACCGGCGCCGCGCCGAACGCGAGCGACTCGTACGCCGTCACGGCGATCCTGCGCAGAAGCCGTGGATCTACCTCATCGTCGCCACCGGCGACATCTACGAGGACATCCCGCAGGCCCAGCAGGCCGCCCGGGAGGGTGCCGACGTGATCGCGGTGATCCGCTCCACCGGCCAGTCCCTGCTCGACTTCGTCCCCGAGGGCGCCACCCGCGAGGGGTACGCCGGCACGTACGCCACCCAGCAGAACTTCCGGCTGATGCGGGCCGCGCTCGACGAGTCCAGCAAGGAGCTCGGCCGCTACGTGCGGCTCACCAACTACGCCTCGGGCCTGTGCATGCCTGAGATCGCAACGCTGGCGGGGCTCGAGCGGCTCGACATGATGCTCAACGACTCGATGTACGGGATCCTCTTCCGCGACATCAACCCGGTGCGCACCTTTGTCGACCAGCGGTTCAGCCGCCAGATCCACGCCCGCGCCGGAATCATCATCAACACCGGCGAGGACAACTACCTCACCACCGCGGACGCGGTCGAGGCCGCCCACACGGTCACGGTGTCGCAGCTGCTCAACGAGTACTTCGCCAAGGAGGCCGGGCTCGAGGACTGGCAACTCGGGCTCGGTCACGCGTTCGAGATCAACCCCGACGTCCCCGACTCGTTCCGCCTCGAGCTGGCGCACGCGATGCTCGCCCGCCAGCTCTTCCCGAACGCGCCGCTGAAGTGGATGCCGCCGACGCGTCACATGACCGGCGACATCTTCCGCGGCTACCTGCTCGATGGGTTCTTCAACCTGGCCGGAGTGATGACCGGCCAGGGCATCCTCCTGGTCGGCATGATGACCGAAGCCGTGGTGACTCCCTGGCTCTCGGACCGCGACCTGGCCCTGCAGAACGTGCGGTACGTGATGAACGCCGCCGGCCGTCTCCACGAGGACTTCGCGCCGCGCCCCGACGGGTTCATCGCCCAGCGCGCCAACCAGGTGCTCGCCGAGGCGGTGGATCTGCTCGACCGGATCGCGCACGACTCCGACGCCGCCGGCGACCCGCCGTTGCTGGCCGCGATCGCCGACGGCACGTTCGGCCTGATGAAGCGTCCAGCGGACGGCGGCCGCGGGCTGGAGGGCGTCGCCCGGAAGGCCCGGGACTACTACAACCCGGCGAGCGAACTGCTGGAGGGGACCCGATGACCATCCTGAGGCCCTACGGGGACACCACCGGCGACGGCATGGTGCAGATCAGCTTCACCCTGCCGATGCCGCACAGCAAGGTCGCCGAGGGCGCCGCGGCACAGTTGGCGACCAAGATGGGACTGGACCCGGCGCTGGTCGTGCACGCCAAGCCGATGGGACCCGACTTCACGTTCTTCGTTGTCTACGGCCGGGTGCACCACCTGGTCGACACCGACCAGGTGCAGGTCGTCGAACGGGACTTCCCGCTGCTCTCGCCCAAGGAGGCGAACCTCGCGATCCGCAAGAACCTGCGCCGTCGCCTGGTCGTCGTCGGGGCCTGCATCGGCACCGACGCCCACACCGTCGGCATCGACGCGATCCTCAACATCAAGGGGTTCGCGGGGGAGAAGGGCCTGGAGTACTACCGCGAGATCAAGGTCGTGAACCTTGGCGCCCAGGTCTCCGTCCCGCACCTGGTCGAGCGCGCCCTGGCCGAGAAGGCCGACGCCGTCCTGGTCTCCCAGGTCGTCACCCAACGCGACGCGCACCTGCTCAACACCCAGGAGATGTCGGCCGCCTTCCGCGAGGCCTACCCGGCGAATCGGCGCCCGCTGCTGATCGTCGGGGGCCCGCGCTTCGACGAGGCGATGACCGGTGAACTCGGCGTGGACCGGATCTTCGCCCGCGGTACGACGCCCGCGGACGTCGCGTCGTACCTGGTGCACGCCCTGACCCAGCGGCGCACCCACGCGCCCGCCCAGCACACCCAGGAGGCCTCATGAGCACCCCCGACGGACCCGAGGTCGGCCTGCGCGTCACCCACCGGCGCTACGTGCCGTTCTCGCACGCCCACTACGCCGGCAACCTCGCCGACGGCGCGTACGGTCTGGGGCTCTTCGGGGACGTCGCCACCGAGCTCTGCATCCACACCGACGGCGACGAGGGCCTGTTCGCCTCGTACGCCGACGTGCAGTTCCGCGCCCCGGTGCGCGCCGGCGACCTGGTGGAGATCGAGGCGGTCCTGGTGCGCGCCGGGACCCGCTCCCGCGAGATCGAGTTCGCGCTGCGCGTGGTCGGCCGGGGTCGCCCCGACCGCGGCGAGTCGGCCGCGGAGATGCTCGAAGAGCCCGTGGTCGCCACCACCGCACGCGGCACGGTCGTCGTCCCGCCGCGCTGAAGAAGGCGCAGGAGTGACTCTGGTCACGACGGGGTATTGACAGGATGCCCGATGTGTCGGCAATCTTCCGGAGTCCACCGAGCAGGCCGCGATCACGTGCGGGCAGCAAGGGTGGCCGCGGACACCGTTCAGGATCCAGACGGCAGGTCACGGTCACCGGTTGCCGAGCACGTGTGCACGGGGTTGGTACAACGGAAGAGCCCGGCACCCAGTAGACAACGGCATCGATTCGCGCAGCCGGCGCGGACGGGGTCGGTCCGAAGGGGTCGGGCTCCTTCTGTTTCCCTGTGCTGTTTCCGGGGCGACTCCCGAGCCTGGACCGGTCGGCTCTTCGCCGGACTCCGGGCCCCCGGCGACCGTCGGGGGAGTAGGTTGGAGACTCCGAGTGGCGATCTCGCCCTCGTCGAGGTGAAGCAGGAGTGGACGTGACGGGAACGGCTCCGTCGGGAGGGACTCGGACCGCGCGGCTCCTGGGGGCCGTGGTCTCCGGGGCGCTGGCCGCGTTGGCGTTCGAGCCCTACGCGCTTCCCTGGCTGCTCCCGCTGGCCGTCGCAGGACTGAGCCTGGCGACGTACGGCGTGAACGGGCGTCGCGCCTTCGGTGTCGGGCTCCTCTTCGGGCTCGCGTTCATGACGGCGCTGCTGCCGTGGATCCAGGTCATCGGCGTGGACGCCTGGATCGGCCTCTCGCTCCTCCAGGCGCTGTTCTACGGCCTTCTGGGGGTGCTCCTGGGGCGCGTGGCCACCCTGCCGGCCTGGCCGCTGTGGTCGGCCGCCTGCTGGGCTGCCGTCGAGGTCGCCCGATCCCTGGTGCCCTGGGGTGGTTTTCCATGGGGACGCCTCGCCTTCGCCACGATCGACACGCCGCTGGCCCCGGCGATGACGTGGGTCAGCACCACCGGCACGACCTTCCTCGTGGCCCTGTGCGGGACCCTGCTGGCCTGGGGCGTCCGCGAGGTGGGCGGCGAGCGCCGGACGCGGCTCCTGGCCGGCGCCGTGGCGGTCCTGGTCGCGGTCGTGGCGCTCCCGAGCGTGCTGCCACGCTCGCCCGGCTCCGAGACCGTCACCACCGCCCGCGTCGCAGCCGTGCAGGGCAACGTCCCCGGCGAGGGGATGGACGCCTTCTCCGAGCGGCGTGCGGTCCTCAACAACCACGTCGAGGCCACCCTGGACCTGGCCGCGCGCATCGACGCCGGCGAGACCGTGCGGCCCGACTTCGTGCTCTGGCCGGAGAACTCCACCGACATCGACCCCTACTCCGACCCCTCGGTCTACGCCGACATCCAGCGGGCTGCCGACGCGGTCGGGGTGCCGGTGCTGGTAGGCGCGATGGTGCGCGGACCCGGCCCGGTGGACGTGCGCAACCAGGGCATCGTCTGGGAGCCGGGCACCGGGCCGGGGCAGACGTACTCCAAGAAGCACCCCGTGCCCTTCGGGGAGTACATCCCGCACCGAGCCCAGCTCGCCAAGCTCTTCGAGCGGCTGGACCAGATCCCTCGCGACATGGTGCCGGGCACGGACACCGGGCTGCTCGACCTCGCGGGCTATCCCGTCGGCGACGTGATCTGCTTCGAGGTCGCCTACGACGAGCTGGTGCACGAGGTCGTCGGCGACGGCGCGCAGCTGCTGGTGGTGCAGACCAACAACGCCACCTACATGGGGACCGGCCAGGTCGAGCAGCAGTTCGCGATCGCGCGCCTGCGGGCCCTGGAGACCGACCGCTACGTCGCGGTAGTCGCCACCAACGGCATCTCCGGGCTCGTCGCCCCGGACGGGTCGGTCGTGCAGCGCGCGACCCCGCGCACCCAGGTCGTCCTCGAGGACGACCTGCCGCTGCGCAGCGGACTCACCCCGGCAGTCCGCTTCGGGTCCGCGCTCCAGGTCGCGCTCATCTTGCTGGCCGCCGGAGCCGTGCTCGTCGCGATCGTCCGCAGCCGTCGTCGGCAGGGCGCGCGCCCGGCTCCGGACACCTCGCCCACCGACCCGACCGAGTCGGCGCCCGTGGAGTCGGGGAGCCCGTCATGAGCCTCCCGGACGGACTCGAGCGGATGATCGTCGTGATCCCCACCTACAACGAGGCCGACAACCTGGAATGGATCGTGGGTCGGCTGCTCACCGCGGTCCCCGAGACGCACGTGCTCATCGTGGACGACGGTTCACCGGACGGCACCGGCGACCTGGCCGACAAGCTGGCGGCCCAGGATCCCCGGGTCCAGGTCGTGCACCGCACGGAGAAGGCCGGGCTGGGCGCGGCGTACCTGCACGGGTTCGCCGTGGCGCTGGAGCAGGGCTACGACGTGATCGGCGAGATGGACGCCGACGGCTCCCACCAGCCCGAGCAGCTCCACCGGCTGATCGAGGCGCTCGCCGAGGCCGACCTGGTCATCGGCTCCCGGTGGACCTCCGGCGGATCGGTGGTCAACTGGAGCCTCTTCCGCAAGGGGCTCTCCATCGGCGGCAACCTGTACGCGCGGGCGCTGCTCGGCATCCCGGTGCGTGACATCACCGCGGGCTTCCGACTGTTCCGCGCGACCACCCTGCGCGCCATCGACCTGGACCAGGTGCAGTCGGTGGGCTACTGCTTCCAGACCGACCTGACGTTGCGGACGCTGCGTGCGGGCCTCACCGTCGCGGAGGTCCCCATCGACTTCCTCGAGCGCGAGTGGGGCGAGTCGAAGATGAGCCCTGACGTGGCCGTGGAGTCCCTGCGCCGGATCACGCGCTGGGGGCTGCACGAACGACGCGTTCAGGTCGCCGACGTAGTGTCGTCGGTGCGGGCCTCGCGTCGCGCCCGCTGACCGAGAGGCTGTTCATGCGTCGTCGACTTCCGTGGTGGCTGCTGGCCCTGCTGTTCCTGGGGCTGCCGATCCTCGAGATCTACATCCTGGTGCAACTCGGCCAGACGGTCGGGATCGGATGGACCCTGCTGATCCTCATCGCCGACGCCGCCCTGGGATCCTGGCTGGTCCGGCGGGAGGGCGGCCGCGCCTGGGGTGCGCTGCAGGTCGCGTTGCAGTCGGGGCGCATGCCGGCGCGCGAACTCGCCGACGGCGCGCTCATCCTCATCGGCGGCACGCTGCTGATGACTCCCGGCTTCGTCTCCGACGTGTTCGGGCTCTTCTGCATCCTGCCGTTCACGCGCCCCGTGGCGCGCCGGGTCCTGGCGCGCGTGATCACGCGGCGGTTGACCGTGGTCGCCGCCGGGCCGGGGTTGGGTGCCCCCGGGATGGGTTCGCCGTTCGGGACCGCGTTCGGCCCTGGTTTCGGTGGCCCCGGCGGCCAGACGCCGACGGGCGACCCCCGCGTGGTGCCCGGCGAGGTCGTCGACCCGGAGTAGGCACGCCCCTCCCGGTGGTTGAGAAGACCGCGCGTCAGGCGGTCTTGCTCTTGCTGCCGCGGTGCAGGTGCGCCGGGCCGATCTGCCCGCTGCGGAGCAGCTCGAGGCGCTCCTGCAGGATCTCCTCGAGCTCACCGACCGAGCGGCGCTCGAGCAGCATGTCCCAGTGGGTGCGGGCGGGCTTCTCCGCCTTCGGCTCCGGCTTCTCGCCGTCGCGGTTCAGGGCCTCGGAGCCGCAACGCGGGCACTCCCAGAGCGCCGGCACGTCGGCCTCCACCGACATCGGGATGTCGAACTCGTGACCCTGAGGGCAGACGTAGGCGATGCGCTGACGCGCCGCGAACTCGATCCCGCGCTCGTCCTCGAAGCTCTGCCCGCCCAGACGGGCTCCGCGCAGTGTCCGCTCAGCCATGACATCCCTCCAACAGGTGATTCGGCCCTTGTGAGGCCCTCGGGGGAAGGGACGAGCGAGATCGGCGAGCATGACGCCGTACAGGTCCCTCCATCGGTTCGAACGTGTCAGCACCTCGGATTGTTCCGGTGCCGCACCAGCCGACTTTTCAGGATGGCGCACCCGGGCCGGATGCGCCAACCCGCCGTGGGCCCACGGGGGAGGGGAGACGCAGGGGGAGGATGAGGCGGGTGAGGATCCTCACCCGCCTCACTCACACCACCGCGGGCGGCACGTTGCCGGCCTCGCGGATGCCGCGCTCGGGGTCGACCTTCCACAGCAGGAAGCCGCCGACGAGGAAGAACACCATCAGGGCCAGGATCGCTGGGCGGTAGGAGTCGGTGAGCTGGTGCATCACGCCGAAGATCAGGGTCCCCAGCCACGACGTGCCGCGCTCGGCGGCCTGGTAGAGGCTGAAGTACTCCGCCTCGCGCCCGTGGGGGATCAGCTGGCTGAAGAACGAGCGGGAGAGCGCCTGGGTGCCACCCATGACCAGCCCGATCCCGGCGGCGAGCGCGAGGAACAGGGCGAGCTGTTTCTCGGGCATGAAGTAGGCGACCGTCACGATCAGGGTCCACAGACCCAGCCCGACCAGGACGACCCGGCGAGCGCCGTACGTCTGCGCGATCCGACCGAAGAGCAGCGCCCCACCGAAGGCGACGAACTGCACCATCAGGATCGTGGCGATCAGCACCCCGGTCTCGAAGCCGAGTTCCTTCTCGCCGAAGGTGGACGCCGAGGCGATCACGGTCTGGATGCCGTCGTTGTAGAACAGGTAGGCCAGCAGGAAGGTCAGCGTGACCGGGTAGTTGCGCAGGTCACGCAGCGTGACGAAGAGCTGCCCGAAGGACGAGCGCACCAGGCCGCCCTCGACCGGCACCACCTCGCCGCGGGGCAGCCGATCACGCAGCCCCAGGTAGGGGATCAGGGTGAAGCCGGCCCACCACAACCCGGCCGTCAGCAGGCTCAGCCGCACCGCCATGCCCTCGGAGATGCCGAGGCTCTCGTGCAGCGTGACCATGGCGAGGTTGACGACCAGCAGCAGACCGCCGCCGAGGTAGCCCAGCGCCCACCCGCGCGAGGAGAGCCGGTCGCGCTCGTCGGGCGAGGAGATCTCGACCATGATCGCGTCGTAGACGACCAGGCTGGACCCGAGACAGATGTTGGCCACGAAGAAGAGCGCCGCGCCCAGCTGCCAGTTGTCTCCGGTCACGAAGAACATCGACATCGCCGCGAGGCTGCCGACCCAGGCGAAGCCGGCCATGATCGAACGCTTGCGGGAGGATCGGTCGGCCGCGGCGCCCACGATCGGGAGGACGAGCGCGCTGATGATGGTGGCCGCGGTGACCACGTACGCCGCGAGCGAGCCGGGAGAGAGCGCCAGGAAGCCGACCTGCAGGTTGGTCGTGCACTTGCCCTCGAAGTCGGACCCGCAGGCGGCGTTCTCGGCGACGGCGATGAGGTACGGCGCGAAGAGCACCGTGGCCACCGTCGTGACGTAGCCCGAGTTGGCCCAGTCGTACCAGCACCACGCCCGCTGCTCCTTGCGGCGGGCGGTCGGGGCGAGGTCCGCGATCCCGGTCATGCTTCCTCCCAGCGGTCGAGCGGACGGCCCCAGAGCCCACGCTCGGCGAGTACGTCGCGCAGGACGTCGGTGCGGTCGGTGATCAGACCGTCGACGCCCAGGTCCAGCAGCCGCTCCATCTCAGCACGGTCGTCGACCGTCCAGACGTGGACATGCCGCCCGGTCCGGTGCGCAGCGGCGACGAACGCGGCCGTCACGATCGGGATGCCGCGGTGCGCGGCAGGCACCGAGTAGACGGCCCCATCGTCGCGGAGCGCGCCGGTGAGGTGCCCGCGCAGCCCGGACGGGACCATCGGGAGTGCCGAGGTCAGAGCGTGAGCGGCGACCAGCCCGACCCCGCAGGTGGTCGCGACCGGTCGGCCCACCAGGCGGCGGAAGCGGCGCAGCGTGCGCTCGTCGAAGGAACCGATGCACACCCGGTCGTACGCCGCGGTGCGCGCGAGCAGGGCGACCATCGGGTCGACGGCCCCCGGCGACTTCAGGTCGACGTTGAAGCCGACGTCCGGGAACTCCTCCAGCAACTCCTCGAACAGGGGGATCTCCTCGCGCCCGGCGACGCGGGCGCGGCGTACCTCGGCCAGCGGCAGACGGGTGACGCGGCCGGAGCGGTCCGTGACCCGGTCGAGTCGCTCGTCGTGGAAGGCCACCAGGACGCCGTCGGTCGTGGCGTGGACGTCGGTCTCGAGGTGGGCGTACCCCAGCCCGACCGCGTGGCGGAACGCGGGCACGGTGTTCTCCAGGCCGAGAAGATCGGGGTGGCGGGCCCCGCCCCGGTGCGCCATCGCGATGACCTGCCCCTGCGCACGTGGGGCGTCGAGAAACGGAAAGCCGGTGCGTGGCGGGGTCACGCCTCGCAGTATCCCCGCAAACCGCCCCGACCTGTAGCACTCCGGCCCGGGGAGAGGGGTAGCGTCGGAACATGGACGAGTCGACGTGCCCGAAGTGCTCAGGACCCATGCATCCCCATCGCCACGGCGAGCTCGAGGTGCTGCGTTGCGCGGACTGCGCCGGCATCTTCCTCGAGCGCGCCGATGTCGGTGCGCTGTCCGAGGCCGAGAACGACTGGCACCGCGGCTCGGTGGGTCACGAGACCATGGCGCTGCCTCGGATCACCCCCGACATGATGTCCGCGCCGCCCCCGAAGCCTCGGGCACGTGCCTTCATCGAGACCCTCTTCGGCTGACTGGTCGCGTCTTTCCCGCGACTGGTCGCGTCTTTCCCGCGACTGGTCGCGTCTTTCGCGCGACTGGTCACGTTTTGACGCACCGCAGTGGGAAAGATGCGACCAGTGGGCGGAAAGACCTGACCAGTGGGCGGAAAGATGTGACCAGTCGGCTCAGATGTCGCGGAAGGTCTCGATGTTGGCGCCCAGCGCGTTCAGCCGGTCGGCGAGGTCCTCGTAGCCGCGGTTGATCACATAGACCGAACGCAGCACCGAGGTGCCCTTCGAGGCGAGCATCGCCAAGAGGGTGACCACCGCGGGGCGCAGCGCGGGAGGGCACACGATCTCGGCGCCCGACCAGTGCGTCGGCCCCTCGATCTGGACCCGGTGCGGGTCGAGCAGCTGCACCTTGGCGCCGAGCCGGTTGAGGTCGGTGAGGTAGATCGCCCGGTTCTCGTAGACCCAGTCGTGCAGCAGCGTCTTGCCCTGCGCGGTGGCCGCGATCACGGCGAAGAACGGCAGGTTGTCGATGTTGAGGCCGGGGAACGGCATCGGGTGGATCTTGTCGATGGGGGAGTGCAACTGCGACTCGTGCGTCGTGAGGTCGACCAGCCGGGTGTGGCCGTTGGCCGCGACGTACTCCTCGGAGCGGGTGTAGCGGAACCCCATCTCCTCCAGCAGTGCGAGCTCGATCTCGAGGAACTCGATGGGCGCCCGGCGGATGGTGATCTCGGAGTTGGTCACGATCGCCGCGGCCAGCAGCGACATGGCCTCGATCGGGTCCTCCGACGGCGCGTAGTCCACGTCGACATCGATCTCGGCGACCCCGTGCACGGTCAGCGTGGTGGTGCCGATCCCCTCGATCCGCACCCCGAGCTGCTCGAGGTAGAAGCAGAGGTCCTGCACCATGTAGTTCGGGCTCGCGTTGCGGATCACGGTCGTCCCGGGATGCAGGGCGGCCGCCATCAGCGCGTTCTCGGTGACGGTGTCGCCGCGCTCGGTCAGGACCAGGGGGCGGGTCGGGGCCACGTCGGGGCTGACCGTGGAGTGGTACATCCCGTCGGTGGCCTTCACCTCGAGGCCGAAGGGGCGCAGCGCGGCCAGGTGCGGCTCCACGGTGCGTGTGCCGAGGTCGCACCCGCCGGCGTACGGGAGGTCGAAGGTCCGCGCCCGGTGGAGCAGCGGACCGAGGAACATGATGACCGAGCGGGTACGCCGCGCCGCGTCCTCGTCGATCTGGCTCAGGTCGAGCTCGGCCGGAGGAACGATCTGGAGGTCGTTGTCGTCGTTGAGCCAGCGGGTCTGGACGCCCAGGCTCTCCAACACCTCCAGGAGCCGGTTGACCTCCTCGATCCGGGCGACCTTGCGCAGTGTGGTGGTGCCCCGGTTCAGCAGCGAGGCGCACAGCAGGGCGACGCCGGCGTTCTTCGAGGACTTCACGTCGATCGACCCGCTCAGCGTGGTCGGCCCGGTGACGCGCAGGTGGGTGGGGCCCACGGCGTGCGCGGGGGCGTTGCCCAACGCGACCAGTTCGTAGTCCAGCGCCTGGCCGATCCGCGCGATCATCTCCAGCGTCATGTTCTGGTGGCCGCGCTCGATGCGGTTCACGGCGCTCTGGCTCGTGCCGACGAGTTCGGCGAGCTGAGTCTGGGTCAGTCCACGGCGCTGGCGGGCCTCGCGGATGAGGCCGCCGATGCGGGTCAGGTAGTCGTCAGTCACGAGCCACGACCCTATCTCAGATATGAGATAGGTCGGACCACCCACGCGGGGGAGGTGGTCGGTATCACGCTCTCGACAGCGTTCCTCCTCAGGACCATAGTGCAGATCAGGTAGCGCACCCTGCCCCGACCTCTGGAGGATCCCCGTGCGCTCACATCCCCGTCGGCTCGTCGGCCGCATCGCCGCCGCGGCGGCTCTGGCTCTGGCCGGCCTGGCCGGTCTCCACGCCCCCGCCCAGGCCGCGGGGGAGTCCTACGTCGCGCTCGGCGACAGCTACGCCTCCGGGGTGGGCAGTCGGACCTACTACAGCGACTCCGGGACCTGCTACCGCTCCCCGAAGGCCTACCCGGTGCTGGGGGCCGCCCGGGTGGGCGCCACGTTGACCTTCAAGGCGTGCAGCGGCGCGAAGACCACCGACGTGACCAGCAGCCAACTGTCCCCGCTGACCTCGTCCACCCGCTGGGTCACCGTGCAGGCCGGCGGGAACGACGCCGGTTTCGCCGGTGTCATCACCACCTGCGCCGCCCCCTCCTGGGCGAGCAACTGCGGTGCGGCGATCGACAAGGCGCAGACCTACATCCGCAGCACGCTGCCGGGCCGGCTCGACACCTTGTACGCCGCCATCCGCGCGCGGGCCACGACCGCGGAGGTGATCGTGGTGGGCTACCCGCGCCTGTTCATGGGCGAGGACTGCAACGCCGGCACCTGGTTCAGCGGCACCGAGATGACCCGGCTCAACCAGACCGCCGACCTACTCAACCAGACCCTGGCCGCCCGCGCGGCGGCCCGGGGCTACGCGTTCGTCAACCCCACCTCGGCCTACACCGGCCATGCGGTCTGTGCGGACGTGGAGTGGGTGAACGGCCTGTCCAGCCCGATCCGGGAGAGCTACCACCCCAACGCCACGGGACAGGTCGGCTACGCGGACCTGGTCGACGACCACCTGAGCTGACTCGACACCCACCCCGTAGGCTCGCGTCCATGCGAGTGACGACCCTGCACAGCGCCCGCGACATCCGCCTCGAAGAGCGCCCCACGCCGGCGATCCAGGCCCCCACCGACGCCGTCGTGCGGGTGGTCGCCTCGTGCATCTGTGGGTCGGACCTGTGGCCCTACCGCGGCGAGAACCCGTGGTCGGCGGGCACCCCGATCGGCCACGAGATCGTCGGCGTGGTCGAGGAGGTCGGCTCCGAGGTCCGTGACTTCGCCGCCGGCGACTTCGTCGTGGTGCCTTTCTGTCACTGCGACAACACCTGTCCGATCTGCCGCAAGGGCATGCACTCGGGGTGCCAGAACCTCGGCATGACCCAGGGCGGCCAGGGCGAGTACACCCGGGTGACGCAGGCCGACGGCAGCCTGGTGAAGACCGCAGGCATGCCCGATCCGGCTCAGGTGCCCGCTCTGCTGGCGCTCTCGGACGTGATGCCCACCGGGTGGCACGCCGCGGTGAGCGCCGAGGTCACCCCGGGGTCGACCGTCGTGGTCGTCGGCGATGGAGCCGTGGGCCTGTGCGGAGTGCTGGCCGCCCGCCAGCTCGGCGCGGAGCGCATCATCGCGATGTCGCGTCACGAGCCTCGTCAGGCGGTGGCGCGGCTCTTCGGAGCGACCGACATCGTGCCCGAGCGGGGGAGCGAGGCCACCGAACGGGTGCTGGAGCTGACCGGCGGGATCGGCGCGGACGCCGTGCTGGAGTGCGTCGGCACCAACGACGCGATGAAGACCGCGCTGCGCTCCGCGCGGCCGGGCGCGATGGTCGGGTTCGTCGGCGTACCGCACGGGGTCGAACTGCCGGTGAACGCGATGTTCGGTCGCAACATCGGCGTGCGGGGCGGGATGGCGCCGGTGCGCAAGTACCTGCCGGACCTGCTCGACCTCACGCTGGCCGGTGAGATCGACGCAGGCCCGGTCTTCGACCTGACGTTGCCGCTCGCGGACGTCGCCGAGGGCTACCGGGCGATGGACGAGCGCCGGGCGATCAAGGTGTTGCTACAGCCGTGAAGCCCAGCGCGGTCTTCCCGTCCGGGGCCGTGATCGTCAGCCGCTGACCGTCGATCTCCCAGGGGGTGACGCCCTCGCCGATCACTGCGACGACCTCGGACTCCAGGACGCCCTCCTCGTCGGCGCACATCATCTTCGTCAGCGCGAGACCGTTCCAGGTGAGCTCGGTCTCGCCGATCCCGACCTCGGCGGTCCCCCGGTTGCAGCCGGTGAAGACCTGAGCGGTGCCCTGCTCGAAGACCAGCGTGGGCGGGGAGGTGCCCAGGGGCAGGGACGACACGGCGCCGTCGTCTCCCGGGCTGCTGATCAGGCTGTCGAGGAACCAGACGGTGCCCTCCAGCGGGGTGTCCTTGACGACCTCCTCGGCCAGCGTGAGCGTGGCGCCCCCTTCGACCGCCAGCGTGAGCGCGTCACCCGCGAGGTCCAGGTCCGGTCCGTCGCTCAGGAAGTCCGCCAGCCAGGTGTCCTGGTCCATCAGCGGCTGGTCGCACCCCATCTCGGTGCCGGCGATCGGGCCGACGACCAGGGCCCCGGCATCGACGGAGTAGTCCCCGGACATCTGGTTGCACCCCGCCGAGGCGCCGATACGGCCGTCGGTGAACGTGAGCCGGATCGTGCTGCCGGGCACGATGTCGCGGTCGGCGCCGGTCAACGACGTGGCCACGAACGTGCGCCCCTCCAGGTCGCTCTCGGTGCCCTCGCCGGCCACGTCACCGGTCTCCTCGCCGCAGGCGGCCAGCAGCAGCACCAGCAGCACGAGCGGCAGCAACGTCACGGGGTGGCGGGCCACCCAGAGCCGGGTGGGGTGGAACAGGTTCATGGGTGCCTCCTGGTGCGTGTCAGAGGTTCGACGCGTCGGCGCCGGGATCGGTTCCGAGCAAGGCCGCGAGTCCGGTGGCCTCGTAGCCCGTGAGGCGCCGGACATCGTCGGTGACCTCGGCCAGTTCGCCCGCGGCGATCGCCGTGTACGTGCTGACCCAGGCCTCGACCTGCCAGTCCGGAGCGCCGTACGACGCTCGCGAGGCGTACGCCTGCTCCCGCGTCTCGTCGTGGAACGTCACCTCACGACCGGCACGGGTCAGCACGTCCGCGATCTCTGCGAGCGACAACGCCTCCGGCCCGGTCAGGGTGTACGTCGCCCCGGCGTGGGTCGCCGGGTCGCGCAGGACCGCCGCAGCGGCCGCGACCACGTCGCGCCGGGCGACGGCCGCGACGCGACCTGCCCCGGCCGGTCCGCGAATCTCGCCGGCGGCGGCCAGATCCACGAAGAAGTCGAGGTAGAGGTTGTCGCGCAGAAACGTCCACGCCATGCCGCTCGCGCGCAGGTGCGTCTCGGTGGCGGCGTGGTCACGCGCCAGGGTGAAGGTCGCCTCTGCCGACGCCTCGGCGAACGAGGTGTAGACCACGTGGCGCACCCCGGCCCGCGCGGCGGCGTCGATCACGGCGGCGTGCTCGGCGACGCGCGTGGGCGACTCGTGGCCGGAGACCAGGAGGAGGACCTCGACGCCGATCAGGGAGGACTCGGTCGCGGCGTCGCCGTAGGTCAACGGAGCCACCTCGGCGCCGTCGAGGTCGGGTGCCCGCGCCGGGTCCCGCACCAGCAGGCGCAGCGGGAGCCCGTCGGCCGACAGAACAGCCGCCACGTGCCCGCCGAGGAACCCGGTGGCGCCGGTGACCCCGACGAGTGCGCTCATGAGGCCAGCCTCGCACGACCGTCGGGGAGACGCGTTGCCGCGGGGCTGTAGGTTCGCCCCATGCGCGGATCCGTCAGTGTCTTCATGAATGCCGAGCCCAGCATCGTCTGGTCCCTGGTCAGCGACGTCACCCGGGTGGGGGAGTTCTCCCCGGAGACCTTCGAGGCCGAGTGGCTCGGCGGCGCCACCGAGCCCGCCGTCGGCGCCAAGTTCCGCGGCCACGTGAAGCGCAACGGCGTCGGGCCGGTCTACTGGACCGTCTGCCAGGTCACCGAGTTCGAGCCCGAGCGGGTCTTCGAGTTCGCCGTCCTCGGCGGCAAGGCGAAGGTCAACAACTGGCGCTACGAGCTGACCACGCAGGACGGCGGCACGCTGGTCACCGAGTCGTTCCGGCTGGGCACCGCGCTGCCGATGAAGATCTACTGGACCCTTCTGGGCCGCTTCCGGGGCAAGACCAACGAGGACGGCATGCGCACCACGCTGGAGCGCATGAAGAAGGTGGCCGAGTCCGAGAGCGCCGCGCGCGACTGACGCGCCCGGGTGGCAGCCGTCTGCTGCCGGTGGCAGGATCGGACGGGTGGGGACCCCTGCCAGTCGGCGCACCAGTGAACAACGGTTGCGCGAGTTGGCGCTGCTGCGTCGGGTCCGCGACCGAATCGATCGTGAGTACGCCGAGCCCCTGGACGTCGAGGCCCTGGCTCGTGGGGTCAACCTGTCGGCCGGCCATCTGAGCCGCCAGTTCAAGGCTGCGTACGGCGAGTCGCCGTACTCGTATCTGATGACGCGCCGGGTCGAACGGGCGATGGCCCTGCTGCGTCGCGGCGACCTGAGCGTGACCGAGGTGTGCTTCGCGGTCGGGTGCTCCTCGCTGGGCACGTTCAGCACCCGTTTCACCGAGCTCGTGGGGATGCCTCCCAGCGTCTACCGGCAGCAGACCGCAGGGGCGCTCGCACCGACCCCGTGCGTGGAGAAGCAGGTCACCCGACCGGTCAGGAATCGAGAAGCGGACCGGCGGGGGAGCGGCCTAGCGTGAGCGCCATGAACCTCTCCATCCACTCCAGCTTCCTGCCGCAGACCGACCCCGACGCCGCACTGGCCTTCTACCGCGACGTCCTCGGCTTCGAGGTGCGCCTGGACGTCGGGTACGGCGACTTCCGCTGGATCACCGTCGGCCCGCCCGACCAGCCGGACACCGCGATCGTGCTGCACCCGCCCACGGCCACGCCCGGACTCACCGAGGACGAGACGCGGGTGCTGCTGGAACTGCTCGCCAAGGGCAGCTATTTCGGGGTGAACCTGGCCGCGGCCGACCTGGACGCCACGTTCGCCGCGCTGGAGAGCACCGGCGCGGAGATCGTGCAGGAACCGATGGACCAGCCCTACGGGCTGCGTGACTGTGCCGTGCGGGACCCCGCCGGAAACCTCCTCCGCATCCAACAGAAGGGCTGAGCGTGCACCCAGCGGACTCCCACGACCTGATCCGGGTGCACGGCGCCCGGGTGAACAACCTCAAGGACGTCAGCGTCGAGCTGCCCAAGCGGCGACTGACGGTCTTCACCGGGGTGTCGGGCTCGGGGAAGAGTTCGTTGGTGTTCAGCACCATCGCCGCCGAGTCCCAACGGCTGATCAACGAGACCTACAGCGCCTTCGTGCAGGGCTTCATGCCGACCCTGGGCCGCCCCGAGGTCGACGTCCTGGAGGGGCTGACCACCGCGATCATCGTCGACCAGGAACGGATGGGGTCCAACCCGCGCTCGACGGTGGGCACGGCGACCGACGCCAACGCGATGCTTCGGATCCTGTTCAGCCGGCTCGCCGAACCGCATCTGGGCTCACCGAACGCCTACTCCTTCAACCTGGCCACGGTCCGGGCGAGCGGTGCGATCACGGTCGAACGGGGCGCCAAGACCAAGACCGAGAAGGCGACCTTCAACCGCCTGGGCGGCATGTGTCCCCGCTGCGAGGGGATGGGGTCGGTCAACGACGTCGACCTCACCGCGCTGTACGACGCGAGCAAGTCGCTCAGCCAGGGTGCCTTGACGGTGCCCGGATACAGCATGGAGGGCTGGTACGGCCGGATCTTCAGCGGCAGCGGCTTCTTCGACATGGACAAGCCGATCGCGAAGTACACCAAGCGCGAACTGCACGACCTGCTCTACCGCGAACCGGTGAAGATCAAGGTGGAGGGCATCAACCTCACCTACGAGGGCATCATCCCCAAGATCCAGAAGTCGATGCTCGCCAAGGACGTCGAGGCGATGCAGCCGCACATCCGTGCGTTCGTCGAGCGGGCGTTCACCTTCACCACCTGTCCCGACTGCGCGGGCACGCGTCTGGGTCCCGAGGCGCGCGGGTCGAAGATCCGCGGGAAGAGCATCGCCGACCTCTGCGCGATGCAGATCAGCGACCTCGCCGGGTGGATCCGCGACCTGGACGAGCCGTCGGTGGCACCGCTGCTCGCGGGGCTGCGGCATCTGTTGGACTCGTTCGTCGAGATCGGCCTGGGCTATCTCTCGCTCGAGCGTCCGTCGGGGACGCTGTCCGGGGGAGAGTCCCAGCGCACCAAGATGATCCGGCACCTGGGCTCGGCGCTGACCGACGTGACCTACGTCTTCGACGAGCCCACCATCGGGCTGCACCCGCACGACATCGCCCGGATGAACGACCTGCTGCTCCAGTTGCGCGACAAGGGCAACACCGTGCTGGTCGTCGAGCACAAGCCTGAGGCGATCCAGATAGCCGACCACGTCGTCGATCTGGGCCCGGGCGCGGGCACCGGAGGCGGGACCATCTGCTTCGAGGGCACGGTCGAGGGTCTGCGTGCGAGCGACACCCTGACCGGGCGCCACCTCGACGACCGGGCCCGGCTGAAGGACACGGTGCGGACCCCGACGGGCGTCCTGGAGATCCGCGGCGCGACCACGAACAACCTGCAGGGCGTCGACGTCGACATCCCGCTCGGAGTTCTTGTCGTGCTGACAGGAGTCGCGGGATCGGGCAAGAGTTCGCTGATCTCGGGTTCGGTGTCCCCGCGCGAGGGCGTCGTCACCGTCGACCAGGGCGCGATCAAGGGGTCCCGGCGGAGCAACCCCGCGACGTACACGGGACTCCTGGAGCCGATCCGCAAGGCCTTCGCCAAGGCCAACGGCGTGAAGCCGGCGCTGTTCAGCGCGAACTCCGAGGGCGCCTGCCCCGCGTGCAACGGGGCCGGCGTGATCTTCACCGACCTCGGGGTGATGGCGACCGTGGAGTCTCCGTGCGAGGAGTGTGAGGGCAAGCGCTTCCAGGCCGCGGTCCTGGAGTACACCCTCGGCGGCAAGGACATCAGCGAGGTGTTGCGCATGCCGGTGGACGAGGCGCACGCCTTCTTCTCCGAGGGCGAGGCACGGATCCCGGCGGCGGCGACGATTCTCGGACGCCTCTCCGACGTGGGTCTGGGTTATGTCAACCTCGGTCAGGCTCTGACCACGCTGTCGGGAGGGGAGCGCCAGCGCCTCAAACTGGCCACGCATCTGGGGGAGAAGGGCGGGATCTACGTCCTCGACGAGCCCACCACGGGGCTCCACCTGGCCGACGTGGAGAACCTGCTGGGCCTGCTGGATCGGCTGGTTGACTCCGGCAAGTCGGTGATCGTCATCGAGCATCACCAGGCCGTGATGGCCCACGCGGACTGGATCATCGACCTCGGGCCAGGTGCGGGACACGACGGCGGTCGGGTCGTGTTCCAGGGCCCGCCGTCCGACCTGGTTGCGGCGCGGTCCACCCTGACCGGCGAACACCTGGCGGCGTACGTCGGGGGCTGACGTCAGCGAGGGCTCACGGCTGGCGCACGCGCTGCACGCGCTTGCGGTGGTTGCGGCTGTTGTCGCCGTCGATGTCGGAGTCGCGGGTGCGGGAGATGTGGTCGATCTTCTCCTCACCGCCCTGGATGGGTTGCGCCTTGATGAGCGTCTCGCTCTCGTAGGCGTGCGACTTGTCGGTGTTGCGGTAGTAGCGATAGATGGCCCAGTAGGTGCCGACGGCGCCGGCGGGCCCCAGCGCGAGCAGCCAGACCAGGTTGGTGTCGCTGGCCAGGACGATGAGGTCGACGCTGCTCATGCGCTCGCCACCAGGATCGCGCCGGCGATGCCCTCGAGGAACGTGCCGACCGTCAGCGACGCCAGGATGAGCTTCGGCTGGGAGACGGGCACGCTGCCCATGGTCTCGCCGGTCCGCGCATTGACGGCGATGTAGTGCAGGATGCCGTTGCTCTCCTGGCGGTAGGAGTAGAGCCACACCGGCAGATACATCGAGATCCAGCGTGAACCGCCCACGTTGATCTGCTCCTGCTCCCAGCGGACGCCACGGTCGAACCTCATCAGCGACGGTTCCACCTGGGAACGGCCGATGGAGAGCAGTTGCTCCTCGGCGACCGGCAGCACCGCCTCGACGTTGCGGTCGCGCTTCTCGCTGCTGAAGCCGATGAGGTACTGCGCGTTCCACTTGACGGCGTTCTTGGTGTCGAAGGGGAGGATCGCGTTGATGATGTTGTTGGTCTTCTCGCTGCCGAAGTCGGCCCGCTCGGAGGACCCCTCGATCGTCAGGTCGTCGACGGTGAAGGCCACGTGGCGCGACACCTGGTAGACGTCGGCGGCGTAGTAGGTGACGTTGCTGTCGCCCTGCTTCTCGGTCCAGCGCCGGGTCTCGATCTCGCCCTTGCCCCAGTACGTCGTGTCCGCGCGCGCGTCGATGATCATGTACGGCAGGTAGACGCCCAGGACGTTCTCGGGGACGAACTCCGCCTTGAACTTCTTGTGTGCGAACAACCTGCGTTTGGACGCGAACTCGCGGATCTTCTCGACCGCCTCCTCCTTGGAGAGCTTGAAGGGGAGGACCGCGTCGGGCACGGCGCCGTTCTCGATCTGCTGGTTGACGTTGAGGGTGTGCCGACACCAGTGGCAGCGCGCGTTGAGCGCATGAGCGGTGTCGACCACCACCTCGGCACCGCAGGCTTCGCACTTGAAGGTCAGCACATCGGCGACGTCGGCCTTGAGGTCCGCCGCACCACTGCCGACCACCAGGCCGGTGAGCTCGTCGATGCCGCTGCCGAGCCCGAACTCCTCCTCGACGCGCTCCTCCTGCCACTGGTGGCGGCAGAACTGGCAGGTGAGCATCCCCGTGGACGCCCGCAACTGCACCTCGGTCGACCCGCACTTGGGGCAGCGGTTGATGCCGTCCTTGAGCGCCGCGTTGACGGTCTCGATGTCCGGGCCGGGCTCGGGTTCGGCACGGGCCGCGGCGAGCTCCTCCTCCAGCGTCAGGGGAGGTCCGTCGAAGACGGGCTTGCGGGGTTCGGGGGATTCCTGGGTCATGGCAAAGGGGAGTCCTGGGTCCTGGCGGGTGCGAGTCAGAGACCCAGAGCCTTGGCCTTCGCCGCGTCGTAGTCGGCCTGGGTGATCAGGCCGGCGTCGAGCATCTCCTTGGCCCGCTTGAGGACCGCGACCGGGTCGTCGGCGGCGGGCGCCGCCGCGGGCGCTGCGGGAGCCTCGGCGGCCGGCGCCGCTGCGGGTGCCGCGGCCGGGGCGGGGGCTGCCGCGACCGGCTGCTGCAGCCCGCCGAGACCCGCTCCGCCGGCGGCCATGCCCATCCCGATCAGGCCACCCGGACCGGCGTTCTCGCCGGCCGCCTCGAAGCCCGCAGCGACCGAGGCCTGGAGGTTCGCGTTGCCCCGGGCGCCCGACAGGGCATCGGCACGCTGGACGTTCTTGAGCAGCTCGCGCGTGGTGGCGTCGTACTCGATGGAGATGATCGCGGTCTTGACGATCTCGAGGCCGCGGTCGGACTTCCACTGGTAGTTCTGCTCGACCGCCTGGGACAGCGACTGGGCGAACCCGATGGAGTCCTGCTGGAGCTTGGCGATGCGGTTCCCCTTGGCGGGGTCGTTCGTGTACAGGGAGAACGCGGGGGCCAACGACCCGACGACCTCGTTGAAGAGCTGCTCGCCGGCCGGGTTCTCCATGTCGGTGAAGTCGAAGAACCGCCCTCCGGTGATCACCTCGGCGGGCACGAAGTTGCGGATGAAGACCAGCGGGTCGGTGATCTTCAGGGTGTAGGTGCCGCGGGTGATCGCACCGACCTGGGTGTTGAGGAACGCGTCGTCCCAGTAGATCTCCGACTGCGTGCCGAACTTGTTGTTGGGCAGCTCCTTGAGCGAGACGAAGACGGCGTTCTGCGCCGCAGCAGGGCGACCGCCGAACTTGAAGCGCTCCCAGCTCTGCTTGATCAGCGACTCGACGAGACCGCCGCCGGAGAAGATCGACTGCGACGCGGAGTCGTCGGAGTTCCAGATGTAGGCACCCGGCTGCGCGGCGAACCCGGTGAAGGCACCGCCTTCGAGGAGCACCAGGCCGTAGCCCTCAGGGACGACGATGCGGGAACCGTTGGTGATGACGCCCTCGGAGCCCTTGGTGTTGCTGCCACGACCGGCGTTCTGGCCGCGCGGGACCGCAGGACACAGCGCCACGGTCGATCCGACACCCTCGGGCACGGTGTAGAAGTCGATCCACTGGTCCGCGAGCGTGCCGCCGAGCGCACCGATCGCTGCCTGAATGAGTCCCATAGTGACGATCTCCCTAACTGATCCGTGACCCGGAACGGGACGGAATCGAGGCGCCTGCCGACAGTCGAGCGCCACACACGCTACCGCTGGACGCGGCGTCCCACCCCGAACTCAGGCGAAGTTGCCGGGCGGGTTGTGCGGCCACAGGACACAAGGGGCCCCGACGGACTATCTTGAGTCGCCGATAATGCACATTATGTCAACTAGCGCAGGCGTCCGGGGTCAGCTGTTGTCGCTCAAGGTGTCGATCGCCACCACGATCGCCAGGATCAACGGTGCGTCCTCCCCCGACTCGATCTCGACGCCGTAGGAGTCGCGGACCCGGAACCACTTGCGGGAGATGTTCGCGATCGTGTCGCCGTCACGCTCGATCTCGTACTCGTGGTCCCAGAAGTTGCCCTTGGCCTTCAGGTCCTCGCCGTCCTCGACATCGACCACGAACCGGTCGCGGATGCCGACCAGCGCCTTCTTCACCGTGGCAACGGTGTCCCCGTCGCGCTCGATGGCGATCTTGTCGCGGACGCTGAGTTTCTTCTCCTGGATCTTGACCAGCTCGTTGCCGGACAGATCCTCGAGGACGAAGGTCTCGCGGAGCCGCATGGCCTTCCCGTTGACCTTGTAGACGCGTTCGCCCTGCTCGTTCTCGATCCAGAAGTCGTCACCGATCGAGGCCAGCTTCTCCCGCATCATGAAGCGGATCGGCGCCGGCCCTTCCTCGTGTCGTCCTCGCAGCAGGCCCATCTCCACCACTCCCTCACCCTCGACGCACGGTACTTTCAGCCTCTCCGAGCCGGCCCATCGGCGCCAGCGCAGAAGGTCCCTTCCCGACTCGACGCGACTGGGCTAGGTTCCCCGCCAGGGAAGGGAGAACCATGAGCTCCACGAGTCATCGGATGGTGTTGCCCATCCCCGACGCGGCACCGCCGCGCTACACGCCGTACGTCGCGGGCGACCCCGCCACGGACTTCCAGCCGGCGACGCCTCTGCGCCCTCCGACCGGTGCGCCGCACGTGGTCGTGATCCTGCTCGACGACCTCGGCTTCGGGGTCTCCAGCGCGTTCGGCGGGCCCATCCGGATGCCCACCGCGGACCGGCTCGCCAGTGCGGGCCTGCGCTACACCCGGTTCCACACCACCGCCCTGTGCGCCCCCACGCGAGCGGCGCTGCTCACCGGCCGCAACCACCACTCCGTCGGCATGGGCGCGGTCACCGAGTTGGCCACCGCCGCCCCGGGCTACAACTCCGTGCGCCCGAAGTCGGCTGCGCCACTGGCCGAGGTGCTCCGCCTCAACGGCTACGCCACCAGCCAGTTCGGCAAGTGTCACGAGGTACCGGTGTGGCAGTCGAGCCCGGTCGGCCCGTTCGACGCCTGGCCCACCGGCGGGGGCGGCTTCGAGCACTTCTACGGCTTCATCGGCGGCGAGACCAACCAGTACTACCCCGCGCTCTACCTCGGCACGACTCCCGTGGAGCCGGACCGCGGGCCCGAGGACGGCTATCACGTCACCGAGGACCTCGCCGATCACGCGATCGACTGGATCCGCCAGCAGCAGGCTCTCGCGCCGGACAAGCCGATGTTCGTCTACGTGGCCCCTGGTGCCGCGCACGCGCCGCACCAGGTCCCCGCGGAGTGGTCCGACCGGTACGCCGGCGAGTTCGACGACGGCTGGGACGCACTGCGCGAGCGGATCTTCGCCGAGCAGAAGGCAGCCGGGGTCATCCCCCAGGACGCCGTGATGACCGACCGGCCCGAGGAGATCCCGGCCTGGGACGACATGCCCGCGGACCTCAAGCCCATCCTGGCCCGCCAGATGGAGGTCTTCGCCGGTTTCCTGGAGCACTGCGACCACCACATGGGTCGCATCGTCGACACCCTGGAAGAGATGGGCATCCTTCAGGACACGTTGCTCTACTACGTGATCGGCGACAACGGCGCCTCCGGCGAGGGCACCGTCAACGGCAGCTTCAACGAGGGCTTCGTCTTCAACGGCGCCGCCCACCTGGAGACCCCGGAGTTCATGGCCTCCAAGATCGACGAGTTCGGGACGCCCACGGCCTACAACCACTACGCGGTGGGGTGGGCACACGCCACCGGTACGCCGTACCAGTGGACCAAGCAGGTCGCCTCGCACTGGGGCGGCACCCGCAACGCCGCGATCGTGCACTGGCCCGAACGGATCGCCGAGCCCGGGCTGCGCCACCAGTTCACCCACGTCATCGACGTGGCACCCACGGTGCTGGAGGCGGCCGGACTGCCCGCGCCGGCCGTGGTCAACGGGACCCAGCAGATGCCGCTGCACGGCACGAGCATGGTCTATTCGTTCGACGACCCGGACGCCCCGGAGACCCACGACCTGCAGTACTTCGAGTGCTTCGTGAACCGCGGGATCTACCACCGTGGCTGGACCGCCGTGACCCGGCACAGCACGCCGTGGATCGTGGAGGACCTGCCGAGCCCCGACGAGGACGTCTGGGAGCTGTACGGTCCCGACGACTGGACCCAGGCGCACAACCTGGCCGAGGAGATGCCCGAGAAGCTGCGCGAACTCCAGCGGCTGTTCCTCATCGAGGCGGTGCGCTACCAGGTGCTCCCCCTCGACGACCGCCGGATCGAACGGTTCAACCCCGACCTGGCCGGGCGCCCCACCCTGATCGCCGGGAACACCCAACGCCTCTACCCCGGCATGGGCCGCCTCCCCGAGAACTGCGTCCTCAACGTCAAGAACAAGTCCTTCGCGGTGACCTCCCTCATCGACGTCGGTGAGGGCGGTGCCGAGGGTGTGCTGATGGCCCAGGGCGGTGCGTTCGGCGGCTGGAGCCTCTATCTCCACGAGGGGCGACCGACGTTCTGCTACAACCTCCTCGGCCTGCGCCGCACGATCGTCCGCGGTCCGGAGGCAGTGCCCGCCGGCCGGCACGAGGTCCGTACGACGTTCACCTACGACGGTGGGGGCTTGGGCAAGGGCGGCACCCTGCGGCTGTACCTGGACGGGGACGAGGTCGGATCGGAGCGGCTGGAGGCCACCGTGCCGATGGTCTTCTCCCCCGACGAGACCGCGGACGTCGGCGAGGACCTCGCCACGCCGGTGAGCTCGGACTACGGCCCGCACGGCAACGGGTTCACCGGCCAGCTCGTGTGGGTGCAGATCGACCTCGGCGACGACGCGCTCCACCAGGAGCACCTCATCTCCCCCGAGGAGCGACTGCGCATCGCACTGGCTCGCCAGTAGGTCGCGTGCGGGCAGCGGCGGCGCTAGACCGTTCAGCGGTTCCTCAGATGGGGCTCAGGTGTCACCGCGACACTGGGACTCCCCCACGGCCGCTGAAGGACCCATGACCCGACTCGAACACCCCGGCGACACCACGGCCACCGCTCCGCGGCTTCAGATGCAGCTCGACCGTCTCCGCGCGTGGTCGCACCGCAGCCCGGCCCGGTCGCTGGCCAGCAAGGTCCTCGTCACCGCGCTGGGGCCGGTGGTGGTCGCCGTCGGCGCCGCGATGACGGTGCTGCCCGGGCCGGGACTGGTCGTGATGGCCGCCGGTTTCGCGCTGCTGGCCGTGGAGTACGACTGGGCAGCGGCGACCTTGCGCCTCATGGGCCGCTGGGCGGTCACCGCCAAGAACGCTGCCCTCCCGGCCGACGCCTCCGTCGGTCGTCGCGTGCTCGGGCTCGGTGCCGGCGGGGTGTTCTTCGCGGCGACCTTCGCCCTGACGACCGCGGTGACGACCTACCTCGGAGCGACCGCCATCCTGTAGGACTCGCTCCCCGCGGTCTCAGTCGTCCCCGCGCGCGACCTCCTCGGCGTACGCCTCGGGGTCGGTGACCCCCCGGAACTTCACGTAGCTGTAGACGATGAAGCCCAGGGCGATCAGGGCCGACACGACCAGCGACAGGCCGACGGCCCATCCCCCGGGCAGCCACCACGCGTCGCGCAGGGGCCACCACTCCGGAACCGGCGGCTGCGACCAGTAGAAGGCGCCGAAGGCCATGAGACCGAACGCCCCCGCGACCGAGCTGAGGATCCGTGGCCAGGTCTGGACCCCCTGAGCGGCGGCCTTGAAAGCCATCACCTTGACCGGCTCGACGCGACGCTCGGCCCACTCGTACTGCTGGGAGAGCACGACGAGTCCGCCGACGAGCATCAGCATGCCCGGGCCGGGCAGGACCAGGGCCGCGATGCCGGCGACCACCAGGGTCCACCCCACGACTTCGAGCGCGATCCGCTTCGCCGCCGCGTGGGGGCTCAACTTCGCCATGGGTGTCCCTTCGAGAACCGGACCCGTTTCGGGCCCGGACGACTACTTCTGCTTCTTGGCCTTCTTCGCCTCGCGACGCACGCGGTGACGCAGCTGCAGGATCCGCAGCGTCCCGGCGACCAGGGTCAGCAACATGCCGCCGGCGGCCGCGATCAGCAGCACCGCGGCCAGGGGTGCCTCACCGCTCCAGGTGAGGAAGTTGATCTGGACCCGGTCGGTGTTCTGCATGACGAAGGTCGCGATGAGCACCAGGAGGACGACCAGGACGCTGAGGGCCACCCAGGTGCCGCTCGCCCGGGAGCCCCGCAGCGGGTCCTTGACGGGCTTGGCGGGCTTGGCGGTCGTCGTGGTCGCGGGAGCGTCGACCGACTGGTCGCGGCCGGCGGTGACGGGGGTGTCGACAGCGGGGTCGGTGCTGCCGGAGGTGGGGACCGGGCCGGTGGTCATGGTGTGCTCCTTCTGGTCGGACGACCGTCGTTGACGTCAGTTCGTGAGCACTCCGTACCCGGATCGGTCGTCGGCGAGTCTACGGGTGAGGGTGCAAGACGCATGACGTGAATCACGAGGCGGGGGGCTCTGTGGCAGGGGGCTCTGGGGCGGGGGGCTCGGGGTCGGGGCTCGGGGTCGGGGCTCAGGAACTGCGCCGAGATCATCGGCCAGGCCGCGTCGATCACCTCGCCCAGATGGATGTGGGTGGCACGGATGACGTGCTCCTTCTGGAGCTCACGGGCGATGTAGCGCCCCATGAAACGCCGCAGTTCCTCGTCGATCCCGGCGACCTTGCGGAGCACCGCCGTACGCCGCTTGTCGACCCGCACGTCGACGATCAGGTCCTTGGCCTCCGGCGGGGTGATGTCCCAGACGATCGTCAGCGGAGCGGCCGCGCGGGCGGTGAGCTTGAGGGGCACCTTCAGCTCGCAATGAAAGTGGTGCAGGTCGACGCCGAGATCGAGGTCGAAGTCGACGTCGATCGGCAACGTGATCAGGTAGGCGACGAAGTGCCCGGGCACCGGCTCGGCGATCGGCGCCCCGATGTGCCCCAGCGCGGTCACCTTCGCTAGGAAGCGCCCCGGCCCGGCGCCGATGGGTCCGATCTCGATGGTGTCGCCCAGCACCGTCCGGATCGACTCGGCCACGCGTTGCGCGTGCAGCACCTGCCGGAAGAGCTGCACGCCGAACTCGCCGTAGGTGATCTCGGTGCCGACCGGAAAGTGCCGCTCCCCCGCCGGTTGGCTCATCCGGTCTGCTCCGGGCCGCCGGCCGTGGCCGGATCGACGAACTCCTCGTGCTCCAACGCCTCCTCGAGGTCGTCGCTCAGCTCGCGGACGGTCTCCTGCGGAGAGGACGGTCCGAGGCGCTCCCAGGCCTGGTCGATCGCGGCTCCGACGTCGATGGTGCGCGCCGCACGGATGTGCGGCTTCTCCAGTTCGCGGGTGACGTACTTGGCCACGAAGCGGCGTACCTCGCCCTCAACCCCGGCGACTCGTTGCAGGACCGATGCCCGCAGACCCCGTGCCTGCAGGTCGATCACGATGTCGCGGGCACGCGGCGGGGTGACGTCGATGAACACCTTGACGTCCTCCAGTGCTCGCGCACTGAGGACCAGCGGAACCACCAGTCCGGCGGTGAACCGGTGCACCTCCACGCTGAGGTCGACCTCGAAGGCGAGCTTGACCGGAAGCGTCACCCGGTAGGCGATCCACTCCCCCGGCACGTGCTCGCTGCTCGCGGAGCCGATGCTGCCGGTGGCGGTGAGCCGGACGAGGCGCCCGGGGCCCACGCCGGTGGGCCCGAATTCGATCGGCTGCCCCGCGAGGACGTTGACCGCACCGAGCACGCGCTCCGCGGTGACCGCGCGCCGGAAGAACTGCTCGCCGAACGCGCCGTAGGGGACGAACGCGGTGCCCTCACCCGCGCCGTCCGCCGCATGGCCCGCCGCGCCGTTCACTGACTGTTCGCTCACGGTCACCTCCGGGGGTGACCCTAACGTCCCCGGACCTCAGCGGGCAGTGTGCTGCGACACGCCGTTCACCTCGACGCTCATGTCGGTGCCCACCGCCACGGTGCGTCCGACGGTGCACAGCCGGTCGTGCGAACGCTGCACCGCCGCGGGAAGCACCTCCCGGGCGGCGTCGCCGGCCTCCCCTTCGGGGAACGCGACGTCGAAGCGCAGCACCAGGTCGATCAGCCGGTTCCCGTGCTCGTCGCGGATCTTCTCTCCGCTGATCCGCAGGTCGAGCCGCTCGGCCTCGGCCCGCTTGGCGGTGATGTAGTCGACGTCGATCCCGGTGCAGCCCGCGAGGGCGGCGAGCAGCAGTTCGACCGGCGAGAACGCCTCGTCGTCGCCCTCCCCGAACTCCAGGGTGCCGCCACGGGAGTTGGTCGCGACGAACCGCGCCTTGCGCAGCCGCCGGAGGGTGATCTCGCGATGAGTGGTCTCAGTCATGCCCCCACCCTGCCACCGGCCGGCTGTCACGGATTCGTCAGATCCGCCGCGGCGTACGGCTGGAGCGCCTGGCTACCGTGGAACCCATGTTCAAGCGTCAGCAGAACCAGGAGAGCGAGCAGACCCGCTCGTACGCCGTACAGAAGTCCGAGGCCGAGTGGCGCGAGCAGCTCAGCCCCGCCGAGTTCCAGGTGCTCCGTCAGGCCGGCACCGAGCGTCCGTTCACCGGGGAGTACACCGACACCGAGACCGAGGGCGTCTACCGCTGTCGCGCCTGCTCGGCGGAGCTGTTCCGCTCCGACCACAAGTTCCATTCACACTGCGGGTGGCCGTCCTTCTACTCCCCCTTGGCCGAGGACCGGGTGGAGTACATCGAGGACCGCACCCTGGGCATGAAGCGCGTCGAGGTGCGCTGCGCCGCCTGTGGCTCCCACCTGGGCCACGTGTTCGAGGGCGAGGGCTACGGCACCCCGACCGACCTGCGGTACTGCATCAACTCGATCTCGCTCACGCTGGAGCCGGCGTCGGAACCCCATGTGAACCCGTGAAACTGGTGCTCCCCACGTGTTGCAGCGCGTGGGGAGCATCAGATTCCCAGGTGAACATGGGGTTCATGCAGGGGGCGAGCCACCCCATCCTGGCCAGCCCGGCCCGACCCGGGCCTCAGGGCAGTTCGGCCAGCACCTCGGCGACCGTACGGCGACGGCCGGTGTAGAACGGGATCTCCTCGCGGACGTGACGACGGGCGCCCGAGGCGCGCAGGTGACGCATCAGGTCGACGATCCGGTAGAGCTCGTCGGCCTCGAAGGCCAGCAGCCACTCGTAGTCGCCCAGGGCGAACGAGGCGACCGTGTTGGCGCGCACGTCCTTGTAGTCCCGCGCCATCTGGCCGTGCTCGGCCAGCAGCGCGCGACGCTCCTCGTCGGGCAGCAGATACCACTCGTAGGAGCGGACGAAGGGGTAGACGCACACGTACTGCCGCGACTCCTCCTCGGCCAGGAACGCCGGGATGTGGCTGCGGTTGAACTCAGCAGGACGGTGCAGCGCCATCTGCGACCAGATCGGCTCCAGCCGACGCCCGAACCGGGTACGGCGCAGCCGGTGGTAGTGCTCCTGCAGGTCGTCGGAGGACTCGGCGTGCGTCCACACCATCAGGTCGGCGTCGGCGCGCAGCCCGGCCACGTCGTACAGGCCGCGGACCACCACCCGGTCGCCCATCTCCTCGAGGAGCTTCTCCACCTCACGCGCCTCGGCCTCACGGTCGGCCTCCTCGCCGAGGAGGTCCCGCAACCGGAAGACCGACCACATCGTGTAGCGGATGGTGTCGTTCAGGTCCTTGGCCAGCTTGCCGCGGTTCGGGATCCGGTCGGTGCTCGTCTCGCTCATGAGCCCATTCTCCCCGGTCGGGCGAAACGCCGCTCCGGGGGGTGAGGACGCCGCGCCAAGGGGTCAGTCCTCTCCCGCCGCCGGCAGCTGAGCGAGGATCGCGTCGGCCGCCAGGCGCGCGGAGGCGATGCAGGCAGGGACCCCCAACCCGTCGTACGCCGCGCCGCACACCGCCAGTCCGGGCACCTCGGCGACGGCCTGGCGAATGCGTCGGACCCGCTCGAGGTGGCCGACGGCGTACTGCGGCAGGCCGCCGCCCCACCGCTGGACCCGCCAGTCCACCGGGCGCACCGACAGCCCGATCGCCGACGACAGGTCGCGCACCGAGAGTTCGACCAGCTCCTCATCGGGGCGCTGCAACGTCGCCTCCTCTCGATGCCGGCCGATCGAGGTCCGCATCAGCACCAGGTCCGGGCTCGCCGCCTTGACCCAGTCCCACTTCTGGAACGAGTACGTCGCAGCCTTGACCTGGTGCTTGTCCACCGGGGGCACCAGGAAGCCCGACCCCTCGACCGGGGGGAACGCGTGCGCGGGGAACGCGAAGGTGATGACGGCCATGGAGGCGTACTCGATCCCGGCCAGCTCCACCGCCGCCGCGGGGGCGACCGAGCCGAGGAGGCGAGCCGTGGCAGCGGCGGGGACCGCGAGCACGACCGCGTCGGCGTTGAGCACCTCCGGTGCGGTCGTGGGGCCGACCACCACGTTCCAGGTGCCGTCCGCGGAACGCGCGAGTTCGCGGGCGGTGGTGCCGGTCCGTACGTCGAGGCCGTCGGCCACGGCCGCAGGCAGCCGACCCAGGCCACCTCTGATCCCGGCGAAGACGGGCACCTCGGACGCGGGGCCCTCCAGCGCGGCCGCCGCCGCCCGCAGCATGGAGCGGTCCCGATCCAGCAGGGCGACCACCTGGGGCATCGTGGCCCGCGCCGAGAGCTCGCGGGCGTGGCCGGCGTAGACCCCGCCGAGCAGCGGCTCGACGAGCCGGTCGACGACCTCGCGGCCGAAGCGCTGCTCGACCAGCCAGCCCACGCTCACGTCGGTGTCGCCGATCTCGGTCGCGGGGAGCATCGGCTCGCCGGACACCCGGGCCAACGCGCGCCGCGAGAGGAGACCGGAGTCGCTGAGGTCCTTGGTGTCCGCCGGAACCCCCATGAGCGTGCGCGGCATCGGGTGCATCCGGTTGCGAGACCAGACCCGGGCACTGATGGTCGCCGGGTGCACGAGGTCCTCCCCCAAGCCGGCGGCGCGCGTCAGCTCGACCGCCTCGGGACGCCGGTTCAGCATCGACTCGGCACCGAGGTCGACGGTCACGCCGCCGACCTCGCCCAGGATCAGCTTCCCGCCGATGTGGGGTTGGCTCTCGACGACGACGACCTCGACGTCGGGGCGGGCGGCGCGCACCTCACGTGCGGCCGCCAGCCCGGCGATCCCGGCGCCCAGCACGACGACGCGGGGGCCGCGACGCTCCCTCTCGGGACGGCGGGTGGGGCGCGGTGAGGTGGTCACAGGTCCACGATGGCAAACGGCTCCGGGCCACGTCGCCCGGGGGGTGGGGAACCGGGCGTGTCCCGGCTGCGTCACACCGCCATGACACTCCAGCTGAGGCGCCCCTCCGCGCTGGTCGCGGCCGCCACCCTTCTCTCTCTCACGCTCCTGGCGGGCTGTTCCGGCGACGACGAGGCGTTGAGCGCCGGCGGTGGAGCCGGGGACATAGACGCGCCCGTCCCCGCGGAGATCGCCGCCGACGACGGGCTGGACAGCGGGGCGCTCAACCGACGGACCGGTGACGAGGCCGACCTCGAGCGGGCAGTCATCTCCACGGGGCGTGTGGAGCTGACCAGTAGTGACCTCGCTGCGCTCCGCCGTGATCTCGACGCCCTGCTCGCCCGGTACGACGGGTTCGTGGCCGACGAGGAGACCATCAACGACCGTCGCGGCCGCACCGAACAGTCCCGGCTGCGGGTGCGGGTCCCCGCCGCGAACTTCGAGACGGTGATGGGGTCGTTCGCCGACTACGCCACGGTGACGAGCGCGACGCAGGAGGCCAAGGACGTCACCACCGAGGTCATCGACGTGCAGGAGCGGATCACCAGCCAGCGCGCGAGCCTGGCACGGCTGCGGGTGCTGTTGGACCAGGCGGCCACCGTCCCCTCGCTGCTGCGGGTGGAGTCCGAGCTGACCCGCCGCCAGGGGGAGCTGGAGTCGCTGTTGGCGCGTCAGAAGTACCTGGGCGACCAGACGTCGCTCGCCACCATCGTCGTCGTGATGACCTTGCCGGAGGCCGAGCAGGTCAAGGACGACCCCCTGGAGGACGCGGGCTTCCTCACCGGTCTGCGCAGCGGCTGGAACGCGCTGGTCGACACCGCGCTGGTCGCCGCGACCGCAGTGGGTGCGGCACTGCCGTTCGCCGCGGTGTTCACGCTGGTGGGCGCGCCGTTGGTGTGGTGGTGGCGCCACCGGCGCCAGGCGACCGGTCGCCCGCCGCAGGAGCCGACCCCGGCCGGTGCCTGACGACGAGGTGGCGCCCGCAATTGCGCCGTTTCGACGCCGACACGCCCGGGAACGACCGTCGCAACCTCGCAATTGCGGGCGGAGGGTGGTGGGGCCTCAGTCGGTCGGGGTCCAGGCGTGCACGTACTCGGTCAGGCGCGCGAGCTGGTCGGGGTCGGTCGAGGGCAGCACGCCGTGGCCGAGGTTGAAGATGTGGCCCGGTGCCTGGCGCCCGGCCGCGAGGATGCGATCGGCCCGCTCGAGCATCACCTCGGTCGGGGCGAACACCAGGGTCGGGTCCAGGTTGCCCTGGACCGGGCGACCCCCCACGCGGGCAATGCCGTCGCTGAGCGGCACCCGCCAGTCCACGCCGACCACGTCGGCCCCGGCCTCACCCATCAGCCCCAGCAGTTCGCCGGTGCCGACGCCGAAGTGGATCCGCGGCACGCCGAGCTCACCCGCCGCGGCCAGCACCCGCGCGGAGTACGGCATCACCAGGGCGCGGTAGTCCTCCGGGTTCACCGCGCCGGCCCATGAGTCGAAGAGCTGGACGGCCGAGGCGCCGGCTTCCACCTGGACCCGTAGGTACGCCGCGGCGATGCCGGCGATCTTGTCCATCAGCGCCGCCCAGACCTCCGGAGCGCCGTACATCATCGCCTTGGTGAGGGCATGCTCCTTGGACGGGCCGCCCTCCACGAGGTAGGAGGCCACCGTGAACGGGGCGCCGGCGAACCCGATCAGCGGGGTGCCGCCGAGCTCGGCCCGCAGCATCCGCACCGCCTCGGAGATGTAGGGCACGTGCTCGGGGGTCAGGTCCGGGATCGCCGCGACGTCCTCGAGGGTGCGCACCGGCTGGGCGACCACCGGGCCGACACCGGGCTTGATGTCGAGGTCCACGCCGACCGCCTTGAGCGGCAGCACGATGTCGGAGAAGAAGATCGCCGCGTCGACGCCGTACCGCCGGACCGGCTGGAGGGTGATCTCGGTGATCAGGTCGGGGCGCATGCAGGACTCCAGCATCCCGACGCCCTCGCGGACGGCGCGGTACTCCGGCAGCGAGCGGCCCGCCTGGCGCATGAACCAGACAGGCGTGTGCGGCACCTCGAGTCCGCGCGCGGCGCGGATGAAGGCAGAGTCTGCGGGGTCGGCGGAGGGGGTGCTGGGGGCGTCGGTCACGCGGCCATCCTCGCAGGTCAGGCCTACACCCGGCCGCGTGTCGGGTCCCACCCACCCCTCCCCCGACCTACTCTGTGGTCATGGCCACACGTCACCCGTCCCGTGTGGAGGCTGCCCCGCCCCCACCGGCCTTCCGAGACGCCGTGGCCCAGATGCGTACCGCGCGCCTGCGCCCGGAGATCTTCTGCGAGGAGATGCCCGCGCCGCAGCGGATCGCGCCTTACGCCTCCGCTCTCTCCGCGGACGTGACCGTGGCCGGTCAGGAGGTCGGCACCGGTCGCATCGTCCTGCTCCACGATCCCGCCGGCAACGACACCTGGGGCGGCACCTTCCGCTGCGTCGCCTACGCGCGTGCCGATCTCGCGGTGGAGTTCGTGACCGATCCGCTGCTGGCCGGGGTCGCGTGGACCTGGCTCCTCGAGGCGCTGGAGGCACACGGCGCGGAGCACGCGCACGCCTCGGGCACCGTCACCACCGTCACCTCCGAGAGTTTCGGCGGCATGGCGGACGAGGAGAGCTCGGCCCAGCTCGAGTTGCGCGCCTCCTGGACCCCGGTCGGCGACCTGGGCGCCCACGTCGAGGCGTGGGGCGAGTTGCTGTGCACTGCGGTCGGGCTGCCGCCGGTGCCCGAAGGCGTGACGGCGTTGCCGAGCAGACGCGGCCAACGCGGAGACGCATGAGCGCCGCCCCGGCGTCTCCCGACGGTGAGCAGGACGTCACCGAGGGCACGTCGCCGCCCGAACAAGGGCCGCAGCAGCAGCCGGAACAGCAGGCACCCGAGCCCGCTCCGCTCCTGACCCTGCGTGACGGGTTGCCTCCCGTCGTCGAACGGCGCAGCCACCTCGCCGAGGTCTGCTCGGCCCTGGTCGGCGGGAGCGGACCGATCGCCGTGGACGCCGAACGTGCTTCCGGCTACCGCTACTCCGCCCGGGCCTACCTCGTGCAGGTGCGGCGCGAGGGCTCCGGGACCGCACTCGTCGATCCGGTCGCCTTCGACGACCTGACCCCGCTGCGCGAGGCCCTCAACGGCGCCGAGTGGATCCTGCACGCCGCTTCCCAGGACCTCCCGTGCCTGACCGAGCTCGGGCTGCGCCCCGGCGCGCTCTTCGACACCGAGCTGGCGGGTCGCCTGCTCGGGTATCCCCGTGTCGGGCTGGCGACGCTGGTCGAGGAGCTGCTCGGCTGGCGCTTGCGCAAGGAGCACTCGGCGGTGGACTGGTCGACCCGGCCACTACCTGGCCCGTGGCTGGAGTACGCCGCGCTCGACGTCGAAGTGCTTCTGGAGTTGCGTGAGGCTCTCGCCGCCCAGCTCGACGAGACCGGCAAGCGTCCCTGGGCGGAGCAGGAGTTCACCCATCTGCTCACCGCCGTCCCGAACGCACCGCGCGCCGAACCGTGGCGGCGTACGTCGGGGTTGCACCGGGTGCGCGGGCGGCGTGCGCTCGCGGCGGTCAAGTTGCTCTGGGAGGCCCGCGACGCGATCGCCTCCCAGCGCGACGTCACGCCCAGCCGCATCCTGCCCGACTCCGCCCTGGTCGCCGCTGCGACCGCCCTCCCTCAGGACCGCGCCAGCCTGCTCGCGGTGGACGGCTTCCACGGGCGCGGCGCCGACCGCTACTCCGCGACCTGGGTGGCTGCCCTGCGGGAGGCGAAGGCCCTGCCGGACGCGGAGTTGCCGACCGCGGCGGCCCGGTACGACGGTCCCCCGCCGCCGCGCGCGTGGGCGGAGAAGGATCCCGCCGCGGCCGCGCGGCTGGCCCAGGCCCGCGCCGCGCTGGCCGAGCTCTCCGAGTCCCTGACCGTGCCGGTGGAGAACCTGATGACGCCGGACTACGTCCGCCGGGTGCTCTGGGAGCCACCGGGAGGCGACGAGGAGTCCGTCCGCGCGGCACTGACCCGCCTGGGGGCCCGCCCCTGGCAGGTGGAGATCGCCGCCGGCGTGATCACCCGGGCGATCCAGGAGCATCCGTCATCCTGAGCCACCACGACTCAGGACGTCGGCTCGTCGCTCGGGCTCGGTGATTCGCTGGGCGACTCGCTGGGGATCTCCCCGCTGAACAACACCTCCGAGCGTGCGTTGAGCCGCTCCAGCACCGGGCCGAGCCGGTTCACCATGTCGAAGTTCGGGTCGTAGTAGATCCGGGCGAGCACGGCGGCCGCCTGTGCGGAGACCTCCGGCCAGGCTTCGGCGTAGGGCAGCACGTCGGAGCGTCGTACGCCGGTCGCGTAGGCGTCGCTGTTGAGCTGCCGTCCACCGGGGGCGGTGAAGGCCGGATCCAGCAGCGACTCCAGGCTCGTGGGCACCATCGACGTCGAGTCGATCTGGATGCGGGCGCCCTCGGGGCCCACCGCGTAGGCCAGGAAGTCGGCCGCCTCGGAGACGTGGTCGGTGGCAGCGTTGATGCACAGACCGGTGATGTCGCTGATGCTCCGGTTGAGGTCGATCAGCGGCAACGGCAGCACGTCGAAACGGAGGCCGTCCTGGGCCAGGATCGCGGGCAGGTCGGCGCGAGTGCCGACATAGAACGCCAGTCCGCCGTCGAGGAAGCGCTCCAGCGGCGCGGACGCCGCGACCTCGCGTGGGGTCAGCGAGACGCTCTGGTCCTGGGTGAGCTCCGCGACGGTGGTGATCGTCTCGGTGGCGGTGTCCGAGGTCAGGGTGAGGCTGGTCGGCTCGATCAACGAGTCCACGATCTCCGAGCCGGCCGAGCGGACCATCGCGGTGAGGACCTCGAGGTCGGAGGGCAGGTGGGCGCCCTTGACCCCCGCGCTCTGATGCCGGATCGCGGCGGCACGGGCCGCGGCGACGAACTCGTCCCAGTCCCAGGTCTCGGGGCCGGTGGGGAGCTCGATCCCGGCTGCGGCGAGCTGGAGGCGGGGCACCAGTTGTTTGTTGTAGTAGACGACGCGGGGTGACATCTCCACGGGCATGCACTGCAGACCGGCGTTCGCGCTGAACGCGGTCAGGGCCACGCGCTGGTAGCCGTCACCGAAGTCGAGACCGCGGTCCTCCAGCAGGATGTCGACCGGCTCCACGAGCCCCTCGCTCACGAAGCGCGGCAGGTAGTCCTGGTCGACCAGGAAGAGGTCCGGCCCCGACCCGGCCGCGATGTCGGCGAGCGTGGCCTCCGCGGCGGAGGCCGGATCGGACAGCTCGTCCACCTCGAGCACGATGTCGGGGTTCTGCGCCATGTAGGCGTCGGCGATCGCCTGGTAGGCCGCGATGGTCTCCGGCGGGCCGTAGACGCTCAGGTCCAACGGGACCTGGGCGGGAGCGCTGGACTGGGCGGAGGTGGGCGAGGGATCCGGCGGACCCGGCTCGTCGCCGCTGCATCCCGCCACGGTCAGGCTCAGCGCCAGGAGTCCCCCGACCGCGACAGTCCTGGGACGCATGTCCGTGCGCCTGCCCCTCACGAGCCCTCCTTCTGGTGACCCACCGGCCACGAGGGCGGGGTCCACATCGTCACGACCGTCCCCACCGTAACGGTCGGGGTGGGGCCGAGGTTCCACGGTCTGTCGGTGAGGTCGCGCACATCGCCTGGGTGGGGCGCCTACGCTGAGTCGGTGATCTCGCCGGAGCCGGCCCCCCGCCACCACCGCCCCGCGCTGCCCGGTGCCGCGCGGTTCGCGGAGATCGAGGGCGACGTCGACCCGGCTCTGCGCAGCGAGGCGGCCGACCGCGCCGCCGAGTTGCTGGTCCGCGGCCCCCGCTCCGCCGACGACACCGCGGTGGCTGAACGCCTGGTGCACCTCGTGGACACCGAGGGGCTCGACGAGATCGCCGAACTGTGGGCGGCCTCCGCCCCGGACTCGCTGGCCGGGTGTCTGTGGCGCCTGTTCCTGCTGCGCGCCTGGGTGTACGCCGACCCCGCGCGTGCGGCGCGCGAGTTCGACCTGGGCCGCCGGCACACGCCGCTGCACGAGATCGTCGCGGGCGTCCCCGAACCGCCCGGCCCCAGTGAGGTGCGGCAACTGGTCGACGACGTCCTGCGCGGCATCCGGGTCGGGGACTTCGCCGACACCCTCTTCCGCGCCGCGGCCTTCGCCCGGGTGAGTGCCGTGGGACGCGCGCACCACGACCACGGCGACTCCTCGTCGTACCGGGCGGACCTGACGGCGAGCCGACTGGTGACCCTGGCCGACCAGCTCGAGTCGGCGGGTCGCCTGGAGCTCGCGGGCCGACTGGCCTGAGCCAGCTGGTGTTTCCCGCGCCGCGCTCGTCACCGACCCGTACACTGGACCACGCGCCGGACCGCGGCAGCCCCGGGTCCCACAATTAGCCGCTGCGAGCGGCCACGCGCCGTGAGGCGCTCCCGGTCCGGCGCACTTACCTTTCCCCAGGAGTCCCGGTCAGGGCACCTCGAGATCGACCACGACTCCGGCGTGGTCCGAGGGCCACAGTCCGTCGTACCGGTCCTCGGGGCGGTGGCCGCAGAGGCGGGCGGCCCTCACCTGCGGTCCGTCCACCGCCACGTAGTCGATGCGGTCGCTGAGCAGCGACGTCTCGTTGCGCAGGTCCGCCGCCTGTCCGCAGGTCGCACCGGCTCCGTCGCCGGCCACGGTCCAGGCGTCGATCCAGGGGTCGGGGATCCCGACCGTGTCGGGGGTGGCGTTCAGGTCCCCCGCGACGACGGCCGGAAGCCCGTCGCGGAAGCCCGCCACGGCGGCGAAGAGTTCGTCGCGCTGACGGTTGCGGGACTGCGCGTCGTAGGCCTCGGTGTGAGTGCCCACGACCGCCGCCCGTCGACCCTCGGGGGAGGTCAGGTGCGCACCGACCCACCCGCGCACGATGGAGACCTCCGTGCCGGGGACGGTGTGCAGGTGGTGGGCCTCGTCGAAGAGCCCGGAGCCGACGGCGTGCACCCGCCACGGCGAGTCCGCACGTCGGAGCAACACGTTGGCCCCGGTCAGCGAGAAGCGCGTCGGCCGTTCACCCTGCACCACGCCGGACCCACTGAAGGTGTCCAGGCACTCGACCACCTCGTAGGGCGTCCCCGCGCGCGCCAACTCCTCGACGAGCAGCGGCAGGAAGTCCCACCAGAGCTCGCCGCCGGCCTGCCAGCGCGTGACCTCCTGGAGCGCGAGCACGTCCGGGGCCCAGTCGGTGATGGTCGCGGCGAGCCCCGGAGCGCGCCGGGGGAACGCGGTGACGGCCAGTTGCTCGATCACCTCGGCGAGCCGGGACTGCAGTTCGGCCTCGTCGTTGAGCCCGAAGACCAGGCTCAGATCGGCGCCCAGATAGAGGTTGTACGTCGCGACGCGGAGGCCTCCCATGCAGGGCACGCTAACGGACGCAAGTCGCTAAGGTCGGCGGGTGACGACCTACTCCCCCGAACCCGACGGCCTACCCGACCCTGGCGAGGTGGTGTGGACCTGGGTGCCCTACGAGGACGACCCGAACCAGGGCAAGGACCGGCCGGTGCTGGTGCTGGCCCGTGCTCAGGACCCGAGCGGTGCCGGGGTGCTCCTGGCCCTGCAGTTGACCAGTCAGGATCACGACCGCGACGCGGCCCAGGAGGCGGCCGCGGGACGCTTCTGGATGGATATCGGGACCGGCGCGTGGGACCCCGAGCGACGACCGAGCGAGGTTCGGCTGAACCGGCTGCTGACCCTGCCCGAGCACGAGGTACGCCGTGAAGGCGCCGCGGTGGGCCCGGACGTCTTCGCGGCTGTGGTGGCGGCGGCGCGGGAGTACTACCCCCAGCTCTGAACCGGAGCGGCTCGCGCATTCAGCAGGCGTCGAGGGCCTTGCGGATCCGGGCGTCGGAGACCGGCTGGGCGGTGCCCAGGTGCTGTGCCCACAGCGAGACGCGGTACTCCTCCAGCATCCACCGCACGGTCACGAGCGCATCGGGCTCGACGGTGCCGTCCGGGAGCGCACCCACCCGGTTGAGGTAGGCCTGCTGGAGCGGGGCGGCCTGGTCCATCAGGGCCCGGTCCTTGTTCAGCGCGGCCACGCCGCTGAGCCGCTCGCGCCGCTGCTCGGCCGCGGCCAGGTAGCGCGGCAGATGCCGCAGGTGCTCGCCGGCGCACAGCACGAAGCCGCGGTCCATGAGCCGGCCCACCTGCGCTCGCAGATCCGTGAGCGCCGGCAGCAGCGACAGGTCGACGCTGCCCGACAACGTGCGGTCGGTCCGCCGCCATGCCTCCAGCGCCCGCACGGCCTCGGCCAGCACCTCGGCCGCGGTGCGGGCGAGGTCGGGGCGCACACGTTCCACCAGCGCCGTGAACGACGGCTCGTCGCGGACCTGGTCACCGGGTACGCGCCGGCGGTCGGACTCGACGTGGGTGTTCCTGACCAGCCGGTCGACGGCCGCGAGCACGCAGTCGTCGAGGAGCGCGGCGACGGTGGGGTACGGCGACCCCGCGAGCGCCAACTTCTGCCGGTTGTCCCAGCCGTCGATGAGCTTCGCCGACGGCAGCGGGGCCGCGAGGGCGACCAGACGCCGTACGCCGGCGCGGTGAGCGGCCCGCTGCTCGGCCTCGCTCCCGAAGACGCGCAGCCCGACGGTCGACCCCTCGTCGACCAGGGCGGGGAACCCGCGCACCTGGTGCCCGGCACGGACCTGGGTGAACGAGGCCTCCAGGGTGCCGAAGGTCCACGACGTCTGCCCGGTGACCGTGGCCTCGGCGGCCGCGGACTCCAACGCCGCCGCGAAGCGGCCCTGCAGCGGTGCCTTCAGTGCGGCCAGGTCCTTGCCTCGGGAGAGTTCGCGGCCGTCCTCGTCCACCACCCGGTAGGTGGGCCGCAGGTGGGTCGGCACCTTGTCCCAGTCCCAGGCCTCACGCGGCACGTGGACCCCGGTGACGGCGCGCAGGTGACGCTCGAGCGCGTCGAGGAGGGGCTCCTGCCCGGGGCTGACCGCGGCGAGGAACGCCGTGGCGTGGTTGGGCGCCGGCACGAAGTTGACCCGCAACTGCTTGGGCAGTGAGCGCAGGAGTGCGACGACGAGGTCCTCGCGCAAGCCGGGAACCTGCCAGGACAGGGCGTGGTCGTCGATCTGATTGAGCGTCGCGACGGGCAGGTCGACGGTCACTCCGTCGTCGTCGGCACCGGGCGAGAAGTGGTAGCGCAACGGCAGGTCCAGCTCGCCCTCGTGCCAGTGGTCGGGGTAGTCGGCGGCGGCGACCTCGGCGGCGGTCGGGCTGAGCAGCATCTCCGGGTCGAACGTCAGCAGGTCCGGCCGCTTCTGCCGGGCCCGCTTCCACCAGGTGTCGAAGTGCGCACCGGAGACCACGTCGGGCCCGATCCGTGCGTCGTAGAAGTCGAAGAGGGTGTGCTCGTCGACGACGAGATCCCGCCGGCGAGCCCGGTGCTCGAGCTCCTCGGCCTCGGCCAGCAGGGCCCGGTTGTGATGGAAGAACCGTTGCCGGGTCTCCCACTCCCCGTGGACCAAGGCGTGCCGGATGAACAGCTCGCGCGCCAGCTCGCGGTCGACGGTGCCGTAGTTGACGGGCCGGTCCGCGACCAGGGGTACGCCGTACAGCGTCACGCGCTCGTAGGCCATCACCGCGGCGCGCTTGCGCGACCAGTGCGGCTCGGAGTACGTGCGCTTGACCAGATGAGCACCGAGGTCCTCGGCCCACTCCGGCTTGATCGCGGCGTTCGTGCGGGCGAAGAGCCGCGAGGTCTCCACCAGTTCGGCGGCCATCACGTACGTCGGCTGCTTCCGGGCCAGCACCGAGCCGGGGAAGATCGAGAAGCGCGCGCCCCGCGCCCCGAGGTAACGCGCCTGGGTGTCACGCGGCTTGATCCCCCGCGCCCGATCCTTGGCAGCCTTGTCGGCCACCTCCGGGTCCTTGAACCCCACGTGGGACAGCAGCCCGCTGAGCAGCGCCTGGTGGATCCCGTCCTCGTCGATCGCACCGCCGGTGCCCGTGGTGGTTGAGGAGGGCCGTCTCGAAACCACCCCCTTCATGCTGCGCCGCAACTGCGACTCCAACTCCTGCCACTCCCTGATCCGCAGGTAGTTGAGGTGCTCGCGTCGACACATCCGCCGGAACGCGCTGGAGGACAACTCGCGCTGCTGCTGCTTCACGTGCCGCCACAGGTTGAGCACGGTGAGGAAGTCGCTGGACTCGTGCTTGAAGCGGGCATGCATCTGGTCGGCCTGTGCCTGCTGGTCCACCGGCCGCTCCCGCGGGTCCTGCAGCGACAGCGCCGCCACGATCGGCATCACCTCGGCGACCACGCCGAGCCGATCGGCCTCGATGAGCATGCGCCCCAGGCGGGGGTCGACGGGCAGGTTGACCAGGTGTCGCCCCAGCGCGGTCAGCCGCGGACCACCACCTCCACGACCGCCGGTGGTTGAGGAGGTCGACGAAGGCCGCGACACCACCTCCAGCGCCCCCAGCTCCTCCAACAGCTGCACGCCGGCACTGACCTGTCGCCGGTCCGGTGGCTGCACGAAGGGGAACCGCGCGACGTCCCCGAGGCCCAACGCGGTCATCTGAAGGATCACGCTGGCGAGGTTGGTACGCAGGATCTCTGGGTCGGTGAACTCCGGGCGCGACTCGAAGTCCTCCTCGCTGTAGAGCCGGATCGCGATTCCGGCCTCGACACGGCCGCAGCGCCCGGAGCGCTGGTTGGCCGAGGCCTGGCTGATCGGCTCGATCGGCAGCCGCTGGACCTTGGTGCGCAAGGAGTAGCGGCTGATCCGCGCCAGGCCCGCATCCACGACGTACCGGATGCCGGGCACGGTCAGCGAGGTCTCGGCCACGTTGGTGGCGAGCACGATCCGCCGGCGGGTGTGCCGCTCGAAGACCTTGTGCTGCTCGGCGGAGCTGAGGCGTGCGTAGAGGGGGACGATCTCGGGTGCCTGGGCCCCCCACTGCTCGGCGGCGAGGACGTCGGTGGTGTCGCGGATCTCGCGTTCCCCGGGCAGGAAGACCAGGATGTCGCCGGGCCCCTCGCCGACCAGCTCCCGGCAGGCGGCGACGATCGCCTCGGTCTGGTCGCGGACGACCGGTTCGCCGTCGTCGTCCTCGTAGGACTCCTCGACCAGCGGGCGATACCGGATCTCGACGGGGTACGTGCGTCCCGACACCTCCACGATCGGCGCGGGACGGCCCTGCCGGTCGGCGAAGTGCGCGGCGAAGCGCTCGGGGTCGATGGTCGCGCTGGTGATGATCACCTTGAGATCCGGGCGTCTCGGCAGCAGCTGCTTGAGGTAGCCGAGCAGGAAGTCGATGTTGAGGCTGCGCTCGTGGGCCTCGTCGATGATGATCGTGTCGTACGCCGACAGCAGCCGGTCGTGCTGCATCTCGGCCAACAGGATCCCGTCGGTCATCAGCTTGACCAGGGTGTCCGGCCCGGAGTGGTCGGTGAATCGCATCTGATAGCCGACGACGCCGCCGAGCTCGACGGCCAGCTCCTCGGCGATCCGTTCGGCGACGCTGCGGGCGGCGATCCGTCGCGGCTGGGTGTGCCCGATCCGGCCCTGGACCCCGCGCCCGAGCTGGAGGCAGATCTTGGGGAGCTGGGTGGTCTTTCCCGACCCGGTCTCTCCCGCCACGATGACGACCTGGTGGTCGCGGATCGCCGCGGCGATCTCCTCGCGCGCCGCACTGACGGGGAGCTCGTCGGGGTAGGTCACCTCGGGCACCAACGCTGCCCGGCGGGTGACCTCGTGCTCGGGGAGCCGGCGCGGCCTCCGGTCGCGGCCCTCGGGCCGCCGTCGACCACCGCGCGAGCGCCGCGGCCGCCGTCCGGGGTCGTCGCCGGTGGACGAGGGTCGACGTTCGGGCGACGGGGTGGCTTCGGGCATGACGGGGTGAGTCTACGGAGGCCCTGGTGCGGGCCTCACCGGCTTTTCGGTCCGGTCCGGGCGCGGTCAGTCGCGGTCGCGCGAGAGCGCCGGCCGCAGGGTCCGTACGTCGCCCAGCCGGTAGAGCGCCGCGGGCCGTCCCCGTCCGCCCGACGAGCGCGCGCCGGTGTCCTCCAGCAGCCCCGGGATGCCCGTGACCTTGCGCTGGAAGTTGCCGGGGTCCAGGGGACGCCCCCAGACCTCCTCGTACACCTCGCGCAGCTCGGCGATCGTGAACTCCGGGCCGACCAGGTCGGCGGCGGCGAGGTCGTGCTCCAGCCGGCGGCCGAGCCAGTCCCAGGCGTCGGCGAGGATCGTGGCGTGGTCGAAGGCCAGGCGACGCGAGCCCAGCAGGTCCGCGACGGGGTACCAGTCGGCGGCCGCCGCGTCGTCGCCGGCGACGGGCTCGCGGTCCGGCCCGAGCAGGGCGACATGGACCACCGAGATGACGCGGCCACGCGAGTCGCGACGAGGGTTGCCGTAGGCACCGAGCTGGTGGAGCGGCGTACGGCCCAGCTTCAGCCCGGTCTCCTCGAGGAACTCGCGGGCGGCGGCCTTGGGAAGGTCCTCCTTCTGCTCCACGAAACCGCCGGGGAACGCGAGCCTGCCCTTGTGCGGGTCGAACCTCCGCTTGACCAGCAGGACCGACAGCCCGGTGTCAGGCCGTCGCGAGAAGGCGACGAGGTCAGCGGCGACAGAGACGGTGGGGAGTTTCGCGGCCATGACCACGAGCCTATCTTGTCCGGATGACAAGTGGCAGGGCCGGTTCGGTCCGGGCCGGTCCGGTGTCAGGAGTGAGCCACGTGACCGACGGTCATCAGGCTGGCTGCCAGCATCTCGACGAGCTGGTCGCGGGTGATCCCGCGGTCGTCCTCGAGCCAGGCCAGCGTGGTCTCCTCGACCAGTGCGCTCCAGCCTCGGACCATGAGGCGCACCGCCGGGGTGTCGCTGACTCCCAGGGAGGCGAGGGTCTCGGCGTCGGCCGCCTTGAAGATGCGGTCGGTGAGCGCGGACTGCGCGGAGCGGTAGATCTCGGCATACTCCTCGTCTCCCCCGGCGGCGGCCTTGACGAAGGAGATGTAGGACTCGGTGTTGGCCGCGACGAAGTCGACGTACGCCCCGATGGAGCCCACGAGCTGCTCGGCCGGCGTGCCGCCCTGACGGGGCGCGGTCATCTCGTAGACCTGCTCCGACATCCGCCGCAGCACCGCCAGGTGAAACTCCCGCTTGTTGGAGAAGTAGTGGTAGAGCAGCCCCCGCGAGATCCCGGCGACCTCCGACAGCGCGTCGATCGAGAGCTCCTCGAGGCGCTTGACGCTGAGCAGCTTCACCCCGAGGTCGAGGAGCTGTTCCTTGCGCTGGGCCGGGTTCAACCGGACGCGAGGTGTGGCGGGCATGACAGAACTCTACTGAACTTCTTTCAATAACGCTATTGACGCGCGTTCAACAGATACCTACGGTATTCGCATGGCAACCACGAACACGCTTCCCACTCACGTACGCGTCGCCGTCATCGGCGCCGGCTTCGGCGGGCTGGCCGCGGCGATCAAGCTCAACGAGGCGGGAGTCACCGATGTCGTCGTCCTCGAGCGCGGCAGCGACGTGGGCGGCACCTGGCGCGACAACACCTACCCCGGCGCGGCCTGCGACGTCCCCTCGCAGCTCTACAGCTACTCGTTCGCCCCGAACCCGGACTGGTCGCGGTCCTTCTCCCCGCAGCCGGAGATCCAGGCCTACATCCAGCGCGTGGCCGAGCAGTCGGGCACGCTGGACCGCTTCGTCTTCGACACGAACGTCGACGACGCCACCTGGGACGAGACGCTGAAGGTCTGGCGCATCAGCACCAGCCGCGGCGTCCTCACCGCGGACACCGTCGTGTCCGCCACCGGCGCGCTGAGCGACCCGAAGAACCCCGACATCGAGGGCTTCGACTCCTTCGCCGGCGAGGTCTTCCACTCCGCGCGGTGGAACCACGACTACGACCTGAGTGGCAAGCGCGTCGCCATCATCGGCACCGGCGCCTCCTCCATCCAGATCGTCCCGGCGATCGCCGACAAGGTCGACCACCTCGACGTCTACCAGCGCACCGCGCCCTGGGTCCTCCCCCGCCACGACCGCGACTACCTGGGGCTGGAGAAGTTCCTCTTCCACCACGTCCCCGGCGTGCAGCGCGCCTACCGGACCGCGATCTACTGGGGTCGCGAGTGCTACGTGCCCGCGTTCACCCGGGCGCCGTGGCTGGCCACCCCCGCCAAGTGGGCCGCGCTCGGCAACATCCGCAAGGGCATCACCGACCCCGGGTTGCGCAAGGCGGTGACCCCGGACTTCCAGATCGGCTGCAAGCGGATCCTGATCTCCAACGGGTGGTATCCGGCGCTCGACCGCGACAACGTCGACCTGGTCACCGAGGGCATCGCCCGCGTCACCGAGACCGGCATCGTCACCCGTGACGGCGCGGAGCACGCGGTCGACGCGATCATCGTCGCGACCGGCTTCCACACCACCGATCTCCCGATCGCCGACCACGTCCGCGGTCGCGGCGGGGTCACCCTGGCCGAGCACTTCACCGAGGTCGGCATGCAGGCCTACAAGGGCACCACCGTGCACGGGTTCCCCAACCTCTTCCTGGTCGTCGGGCCGAACACCGGCCTGGGCCACTCGAGCATGGTCTTCATGATCGAGTCCCAGATCCGCTACATCGTCGACGCGCTCACCCAGCTCCAGCCGGGTGAGGCCGTCGAGCCCACCGCCGAGGCCCAGGCCGCCTGGACCGACGAGATCCAGCGGCGGATGGAGCCCACCGTGTGGGCCACCGGGGGCTGCGCCTCCTGGTACCTGGACAGCCACGGTCGTAACGTGACCCTCTGGCCCCGAGCGACGTTCATGTTCCGGCGTCTGCTCGCCCGTTTCGACCGTCAGAACTACCAGACCGTCGCCCCGGGCGACACCGAGATCGAGTTGACCCAGGAGGTCACGGCATGAAGTCCCTGAACGGCAAGGTCGTCGTCATCACCGGAGCGGGCTCCGGCATCGGCCGGGCGCTGGCCCTCAGCGTGGCCGGCAAGGGCGCCCGCCTGGCGCTCTCGGACTGGGACGCCCCCGGCCTGGAGGAGACCGCCGCCCTGGTCAAGCAGGCCACCGGCGTCGAGGCCCGCACCGACAAGGTCGACGTCCGCGACAAGGCCGCGATGGCGGCGTACGCGGCCTCGGTCGCCGAGGAGTTCGGCACCGTCAACGTGGTCATCAACAACGCGGGCATCGCGTTGAACGGTGACTTCGAGGAGATCTCCTACGAGCAGTTCGAGCGGATCGTCGACGTCGACTTCTGGGGTGTCGTCTACGGCACCAAGGAGTTCCTCCCCCACCTGATCGCTTCGGGCGACGGCCACGTCGTCAACGTCTCCAGCCTCTTCGGGCTGATGAGCGTGCCGGGCCAGAGCGCCTACAACGCGGCCAAGTTCGCCGTGCGCGGCTTCACCGAGGCGCTGCGCCAGGAGATGCTCGTCAACAAGCACCCGGTCAAGGTCACCTGCGTGCACCCCGGCGGCATCAAGACCGCCATCGCGCGCAACGCCGAGACCGTCGGGGCCGACCAGGCCACCGCCGCGGCGTTCTTCGACAAGTACCTCGCGCGGACCAGCGCCGAGAAGGCCGCCGACGTCATCGTCAAGGGCATCCTCGGTGACAAGCCCCGCGTGCTCATCGGCGCCGACGCCAAGGCCCTGGACCTCTTCGTGCGGCTGACCGGCTCGGCCTACCAGCGCACGGTCGCCGGGGTGACCGGTCGCGCGATGACTCGGATCACCAAGGGCTGACCCACCGTCGCAGGACAGACCGGGGCGCGCGCTCAGCGTGCCCCGGTCATTCCTTCGCTGCCCGCACCTGCCAGCTTCTGGGCGAGGTAGATCGGGATGATCGAGAGGAACACCAGCACCGCCGCCACGACGTTGACCACGGGGGCCTGGTTGGGGCGGAAGAGGTTGTTGAAGATCCAGATCGGCAGCGTCTGCTGCTGGGCGCCCGCGGTGAACGTGGTCACGATGATTTCGTCGAACGACAGCCCGAAGGCCAGCAGACCGCCGGCGAGCAACGCGGAGCGCAGCATCGGGAAAGTCACCAGCCGGAAGGTCGTGAACGTCCCCGCACCGAGGTCCATCGAGGCCTGCTCGAGGTTGCCGCCCATCCGCCGAAGCCGTGCCTGGACGTTGTTGAACACCGTGACGATGCAGAAGGTCGCGTGGGCGACGACGACCGTGAAGAAGCCCAGGTCGACCCCGAGCAGGGTCCGGAACGCGTTGTTCAGCGCGATGCCCGTGACGATGCCGGGCAGGGCGATCGGCAGGATGATCAGCAACGACACCGTGTTGCGCCCGAAGAATCTCGTGCGTTGCAGCGCCAACGCGGCCATCGTGCCGAGCACCAGCGCGACCAGGGTCGCCAGTGCGGCCACCTGAACACTGACCCACAACGCGTCGCGGGCGCCGGTCGAATCGGCGGCGAGCTTCCACCACTTCAGGGTGAAGTCCTGCGGCGGCCAGGCGAAGGTGCGGCTGGAGTTGAACGAGTTCAGCACCACCAGGCCGAGCGGGGCGTAGACGATCACCAGGATCACCGCGGTGAACCCGGCGAGGACGGCGCGTGCCGTACGGGAAAGTGTCATGGCTACAAGTTCTCCAGGGCACCGGTGCGGCGCACGGCCCACAGGTAGACGAGCATGATCACCACGGGCACGGTGGCCACCGCCGCACCGAAGGGCAGGTTGTTGGCCGCCCCGACGCTGTCGTAGACCACGTTGCCGAGCATCTGGTTGGTACCGCCGACGATCTTCACCGCGATGTAGTCGCCCATGCTGAGCGAGAAGGTGAAGATCGACCCCGCGACCAGCGCCGGGAAGGCCACGGGGAGGATGACCCGCCGGATCGTCGTCCAGGTGGACGCTCCCAGGTCCGCCGAGGCCTCCAGCAGCGAGCCGGGCAGTCGCTCGAAGCCGGCGTACAACGGCAGGATCATGTACGGCAGCCACAGGTACGCCAGCACGATGATCGTCGAGGTGAGGCCGTAGCCGGGCGAGCCCAGGCCGAACGGGTTGAGCACCCAGTCGACCAGGCCGCCCTCCCCCAGCATCCCGCGCCAGGCGTACGCCTTGACCAGGTACGACGCCCACAGCGGCATCAGCACCGCGATCAGCAGCAGCCGGCTGAGCCCGGGCTTGGCGACCTTGGCCATGAAGAAGGCCACCGGCAGCGCGATCAGCGCGTCCACCACCGTCACCAGGGCAGCGATCGCCAAGGTGCGCAGGGTGATCGTGCGATACACCTCGACGGTGAACAGGTCCCGGAAGTTGTCGAGGGTGAACACCTTCTCGATCTCGCCGGTGAACGAGTTCTGCCCCCAGAAGGCGGTGAGGAACAGCGCGCCCAGGGCTCCGAGGTAGGCGACTCCCAGCCACAGCATCGGTGGACCGAGGAGAAGCCCGGTACGGAGCCCCGGGCGGCGCTGCAGGAGTGCGGACAAGGTCAGCCCTTGACCTCGGTCCACGCCTGGGTCCAGCGACCGTAGTCGGTGCACTTCACGTCCGTACGGCCGTCCAGGCAGTCCTCGACCGGCGTGCTCCAGAACCAGATCTTGTCGGCGTACGACGCGTCACCGGCGTGGAAGATCTCGCAGTGGTCGGGGTTGGCGGTCAGGTCGCACGACTTGGCGTTCGACGGGGCCTCACCGAAGTACTCGGCCACGGCGGCGTTCGCCTCGGGGCTGATGATGTGGTCGAGCCAGGCGTAGGCGCAGTTGCTGTTCGGGGAGTCCGCACCCACCATCCAGGTGTCCGACCACCCCGTGGAGCCCTCCTCGGGGAGGGTGGCCTCCACCTTGACGTTCTCACCCTGGAGGACGTTGGCGATCACCTGCCAGGTGGTGCCGATGACCGTGTCACCGTTGGTGAACGCCTGGATCTCCTTGAGGTAGTCCGACCAGTACTCGTTGACGAGCTCCTTCTGGCCCTTGAGCACCTCGATCGCCGCCTGGAGCTGGTCCTCGTCCAGCGCGTAGGGGTTCTCGATGCCCAGGTCGGGCTGGGTGTTCATCAGGTAGAGCGCGGCGTCGGCGATGTAGATCGGCGAGTCGTAGGCGGTCACCTTGCCGTCGGTCTCGGGGTTCGGCTCGAAGACCGAGGCCCAGCTGGTCGGCGCCTCCTTGACCAGGTCCGAGCGCCACATCAGCAGGTTGGCGCCCCAGCCGTGGGGAGCGCCGTACATCTGACCGTCCACGGAGTTCCACGCACGGTCCTTGAGGAAGTCGTGGACGTCGGCGTAGTTGGGGATCAGGTCCATGTTGACCGGTGCGACGTCGCCTGCGGCGATGAGCCGGAGCGAGGCGTCACCGGAGGCCGACACCACGTCGTACTCGCCGGTCTTGAAGAGGTTGACGGCCTCGTCGGAGGTGCCGAAGTACTTCACGTTCGCCTGGCAGCCGGTGGCCTCCTCGAAGGGCGTCACCCAGTCGACCGCCTTGTCGGTCGAGCCGTCCTCGGCGTAGCCGGGCCAGGCCAGGATGTTGACCTCGCCCTCGAAGTCGCCCATCGACTCCTTCATGGGGATGTCGGGGGCGGTAAAGCCGCTGCTGCCGGTGTCGCCACCGTCGCCGTCACCACCGCTGTCACCACAGCCGGCCATGCCGAGCGCCAGGGCGGCGGTGCAGGCGACCAGGGACCATCTGCGCTTGTTCATCGTGTCTCCTCCAGGTGGGTTGGGCGGGGATCGGCGCCCTCGACCGATGCGGATCGGGCGAGGGAGACCACGTGGGCGCGTTGCCAGGTCAGAACAACGGCCTCGCCGCGCCGTGACAGCGCGTGGTCCAGGGAGCTCTCGAGGTTCTGCTGCATGACTGTCAGCCGGGTGCCGGGGGCGGCATCCAGCTCGACCACGGAGTGGGTGGCGGAGCCGAGGTAGACCACGTCGACCACGTGGCCGGCGGCCCGCACCTCGCCCGGCTCGGCCGGCGGTGCGTCGGCGGCGATGTGGAGGTGGATCTTCTCCGGCCGGACGCTGAAGTGGCCGGGCTCGCCGAGCACCGCCTGCGCCGCGGGACCGTCGAGCAGGTTGGAGGTGCCGACGAAACCGGCGACGAAACCGGTGGCGGGCTGCTCGTAGAGCTCGGCGGGGGTCGCGACCTGCTCGATGCGCCCCTCGTTGAAGACCGCGATGCGGTCGCTCATCGTGAGCGCCTCCTCCTGATCGTGGGTCACGAAGACGAAGGTGATGCCGACGTCACGCTGAAGTTGCTTGAGCTCGATCTGCATCTCGCGTCGCAGCTTGAGGTCCAGCGCCCCGAGCGGTTCGTCGAGCAGCAGCACCCGCGGGCGGTTGACCAGGGCCCGGGCGAGCGCGACGCGTTGGCGCTGTCCGCCGGAGAGTTGGTTCGGGCGGCGGTCGCCGAACCCCTCGAGCCGCACCGTGCCCAGTGCCTCAAGGGCACGAGCGCGCCGCTCGGGCTTGGCGACCTTCTTCACGCGCAGTCCGTACTCGACGTTCTGCAGCACGCTCATGTGGGGGAAGAGCGCGTAGTCCTGGAAGACGGTGTTGACGTCACGCTGGAAGGGAGGACGGTCCGTCACGTCCTCGCCACTGAGCACCACCACACCCGCCGTCGGCATCTCGAAGCCCGCGATCATCCGCAGCACGGTGGTCTTCCCGGAGCCCGAGGGCCCCAGCATGGAGAAGAACTCACCGTCGAGGATGTCCAGGTCGACGCCGTCGACAGCCGTTACCGTCCCGAACTCCTTGCGCAGCCCGGACAGCCCGATCGCCACCGTCATGCCGCTCATGATTGCGTAGCGAGAACCGGGCGGCGTCGCTGATTCGGTCACAGATCGGCAACATTTCTACTTGATCCGCAGCAGAAACGATTCAGCGCAACCGAAAGCGGACCGACGTGGGTCCACGCCGAGTCGTGAACGACCCCGGTGGGATCGGGGCACGTATCTCGGAACGTAGCGACGGGCCCGACCCCCGGCAAGCACCCTCCCCCGCCCACTGGTCACGTCTTCCCCGCGACTGGTCACGTCTTCCCCGCGACTGGTCACGTTTTGCGCCCGACGCGGGCGAAAGATCTGACCAGTCCGCGGAAAGACGGCTCTCCTGCTGCTTCCGTGGGTGGTTGTGCGCGCCTGAATGAGCGCACGCCGTTCCCTGTCTAGGTTCCTGGCTTGTCGAGAGTCAGTTACCAGTGAGCGGAGAACGGCGTGCAGAACGCCACCTTATGGCGCGCCCTGTTGGGGGTCGAGAAGACGGTCATCGAAGGCATCGAGTTCGACGAGGACGAGCAGGTCCTCATCGCGCATGTGCGTCCGCGGAGACGAACGCGCGCGCAATGCGGACGGTGCGGGCGACGGTCACCGACCTATGACCGGGGCGAGGGCCGGCGCAGGTGGCGGGCACTGGACCTGGGCACGATCCAGACCATCCTCGAAGCCGACGCGCCCCGGGTCCGCTGTCAGCAGCATGGGCCGACGGTGGCGGCGGTGCCGTGGGCCCGGCACGCGGCCGGACACACCTACGCCTTCGACGAGCAGGTCGCCTGGCTGGCCACCCAGTGCTCGAAGACCGCGATCACCGAGCTGATGCGGATCGCGTGGCGCACCGTGGGCGCGATCATCACCCGGGTCTGGGCCGACGTCGAGGCCGTGCACGACCGGTTCGCCGACCTAAGACGGATCGGGATCGACGAGATCTCCTACAAGCGCGGGCAGAAGTACCTCACCGTGGTGGTCGACCACGACACCGGCCGGCTGGTGTGGGCCGCCCCCGGCCGGGAGAAGGCCACCCTGGAGCGGTTCTTCGACGCCCTCGGCGAGGAGCGCTCCGCCCAGATCACCCACGTCAGCGCCGACGGCGCGGACTGGATCAGCGCCGTGGTCGCGCGCCGCTGTCCGAACGCGGTCCGCTGCGCCGACCCCTTCCACATCGTCAAGTGGGCCACCGAGGCCCTCGACGACGTCCGCCGCCAGGCCTGGAACGCCGCGCGCAGCCGGCCAGGCGGTCGCGCTGACCGGATCCGTTGGTCGCGTGGACGCATCCGTCAAGACGCCGCCGGCGCCGCGAAAGCGCTCAAGCACGCCCGCTTCGCGTTGTGGAAGAACCCCGAGAACCTCACCACCCGACAGGCCGCGAAGCTGGCCTGGATCGCCAAGACCGACCCCACGCTGCACCGTGCCTACCTGCTCAAGGAAGGGCTTCGGCTGGTCTTCCAGCTCGGCTACGACGAAGCCGTCGAGGCCCTCGAGACCTGGATTGGCTGGGCCCGCCGCAGCCGGATCCCCACCTTCGTCGACCTGCAACGCCGGATCGTCAAACACAGGGCCTCGATCCTCGCCGCGATCGAGCACGGACTGTCCAACGGACGCATCGAATCGGTCAACACCAAGATCCGGCTCATCACCCGCGTCGCGTTCGGCTTCAAGTCACCCGACGCCCTGATCGCCCTGGCCATGCTCAACCTCGGCGGCCACCGCCCCACCCTCCCCGATCGGAAATGACCCACGGATCAGTCAGGAGAGCCGGAAAGACGCGACCAGTGGGCGGGAAGATGGGACCAGTCGGCCAGGGTCAGGGTGGGGGTGCCATCTCGGCGCGAACGCCGATCAGGCGTACCGCCCGGGTGTGATCGAGGCGGCCCACCAGGGTCACGGCGGCGTCCGCGATCTCGTGGGCGGTCGATACCGGCGCGGGCAGGGTCAGGCTCCGTTGCCGGGTCTCGAAGGGCACGTACCGCACCTTGACGCCGACCCGGACCGCCGGACGCCCCTCGCGGGCGAGGTCCTCGGCCACCTGAGCCGCCAGCGCACGCGCGACCGCGGCAACCTCGTCCCAATCCTGGAGATCGTGTTGGAACGTGGTCTCGCGGCCGTGGGCGCGGGCGACCCAGGGCGTCGGGTCGACGACCGTGTCACCGACGCCACGTCCGAGCCGGCGGTACCACGGCCCCATCGTCGGCCCGAACTCGTCGGCCAACACCTGCGCCGGAGTCTGCGCGAGCTGCCGCACGGTGGTGATGCCCAGGCGCGCCAGGCGCCGCTCGGTCTTGGGGCCGATGCCCCACACCGCCCGGGGCGACTGCTCCCCCAGCACCGCGAGCCACTCCTCGGTCCGCAGGCGCCCGATCCCGCGCGGCTTGCCGAACGAGGTGGCGATCTTGGCCTGCAGGGTGTTGTCACCGATCCCGATCGAGCAGTGCAGGCCGGTGCGCTCCAGCACCGCCGCCTGCAGATCGCGCGCCAAGGATTCGGGATCCAGCGCCGGGGAGTTCGGAAGCGGCCCCACGAACGCCTCGTCCCAGCCGAGCACCGCGACCGCCACCGGGAAGGAACGCAGCGTGGCCATCACCTCTGCGCTCGCCTCGTCGTAGGCAGGCTTGTCCACGGGTAGCCAGACGGTCTCCGGAGGCAGTTTCCGCGCGGCGGTGCGCAGCGGCATGCCGGATCCGACACCGAAGTCACGGGCGGCGTACGACGCCGTCGCCACGACCCCGCGCTCGGTGGGATCGCCGCGTCCCCCGACCACCACCGGCAACCCGGCAAGGTCCGGCCGGCGGCGGACCTCCACCGCGGCCAGGAACTCGTCGAGGTCGACGTGCAGCACCCAGGACACGCTTCCAGCATGCCCAACGCCCCTGCCGGGTAGGTCCCTAAGGTGAAGGACATGACGGGACTGGTGATTGTGGTCGGAGCGGGTCCGGGCGTCGGCGGCGCGGTGGGCCGACGCTGGGGCGCCGAGGGGTACGCCGTGGGGCTGATCGGGCAGGCGGGCCCGAAGCTCGACGAACTGGGGGCGCAGTTCCAGGCCGACGGCATCACCACCGGCTGGACCGGCGCGGACCTGAACGACCCGGAGTCGGTGACCGCGGCCGTCCAGAGGCTCTCCGCCGACGCCGGGCGGATCGACGTCCTGCACTTCAACCCCAGCGCCTACCGTGAGGCGGACCTGCGTGAGCTGAGCGTGCCGGACCTGTTGGAGGACGTCGCGTTCGGTGTCGGGGCGCTGCTGACCGCGGTCCAGGCGGCGTTGCCGCTGATGTCGCGGGGCGGGCGGATCACCGCCACCGGCAGCATGGCGGCCGACGAGCCGACTCCTGAGGCCGCGACGCTGGGCATCCAGAAGGCCGGCATGCGCACCCTCGTCACCGCCCTGGACGGGGCCCTGCGCGAGGACGGCATCCGCGCCACGTCGGTGACCGTGCGCGGCGCGTTGAAGCACGACGACCCGGACTCGCCGTTCCATCCGAGCAAGGTCGCCGACGCGCTCTACGCCGCCGCCCACCAGGACGAAGGCTCCTGGCAGACCGAGGTCCGTTACTCCGGCTGAGTGCCGCTGCCTACAGGCGGGTCGCGACGGCCACGACGACCACCGCGATGACGATCCCGGCCAAGGCGTAGATCCACCACGTCGGGACGTGCCTCGGCGGCGACGTGTGCCCGTGCACCCCGGCGACGGCGTCGGCGCCGTGGCGCTCCACCAGCGCCACGCGCGCCGCCTCCAGGTACTCGTCGACCGCCCGCAGGTCATAGCCGCCGCGCCACCAGTGCGCGTGGAACCGCGCGTCCTCGATCTCGTACGGCGCCATCCCCGGCGGGTCCTCGGCCAGCGCGGCCTGCACGCCGGCGACGAAGGCATCGACCTCGCCGCGGTCGTAGCCCGCGCGGCGGCGTACGACCGGGAAGCGCGCGTCGGGCAGGGGCTGTCGCGGCGGCGTACTGGCGTCCGACGGGGTCGGGGACTCGGTCACCCCCCGATCATGGACCGCCCGGCCCGGTTCCGGAGTGGGAACCGCCCGAGAATCACCTGTGCGTCGCCAGGGCCTGTTGCGGCTCCCATTGCCAGGAGAGTTAGATCTGGACAGACCGAGAGGGGACACACCTTGTTCGCACCGATGGACCCGACCGCCGCCGGCTTCATGCTCGCCGAGTCGCGCAACACGCCGATGCACGTCGGAGGGCTCCAGCTGTTCACCCTCCCCGACGACGCTCCGCCGGACTGGCTCCGGCAGACCTTCGAGGCCTCGCTCCAGGTCGAGGAGCTCGCGCCCCTCTTCCTCAAGCGCCCCTACCGTGCCTTGACCACGGGCGGGCAATGGTTCTGGACCGAGGACGACGAGTTCGACATCGAGCACCACGTCCGGCACGGCGCGCTGCCGGCTCCGGGCCGCGTCCGTGAGCTCCTCGAGCTGTGCGGCCGGCTCCACGGCACGCGGCTCGCCTTCGAACGGCCCCTGTGGGAGGCCACCTACATCGAGGGCCTCGCGGACGGCCGGGTCGGGCTCTACACCAAGATGCATCACGCGCTGGTCGACGGTGTCTCGGCGATGCGGCTGCTGCAGGCCTCGCTCTCCACCGACCCCGACGTGCGCGACACCCCGCCCCCGTGGGCCAAGCGCCCGGCGACGACGCGGGTGGAGAAGGAACAGCGGGCGTTGAGCCAGTCGCTGATGGACCTGCCGCTGGGTGCCTTCCGCTCCGCACTGGCGATCTCGTCGGAGGCCGCCGGCCTCCCCGGTGCGCTGGTCAAGACGCTCAACCGGTCGATCCGCAACGAGACCGCGCCGATCTCCTTCTACTCCCCCAAGACGATCCTCAACCGCAACATCACCAGCGCGCGCCGGTTCGCGGCGCAGGACTGGCCCCTGGAGCGGCTCAAGGCCGTCGGCAAGGCCAGCCGCACCACGCTCAACGACGTGGTGCTCGCGATGTGCAGCGGTGCGCTGCGGCACTACCTCATCGAACTCGACGCGCTGCCCAGCCAGAGCCTGGTCGCGATGGTCCCGGTGAGCCTGAAGCTCAAGGAGGCCGGCACCGCGTCCGCGGCCGGCGGCAACGCGGTGGGCTCGATCATGGTCCGGCTGGCCACCGACGAGGCCGACCCCGCTGCCCGGTTACGCGTGATCCACGAGTCGGTGAACAGCGGCAAGTCGGCGCTCTCGGAGATGACCCCGGCCCAGATCGTGGCGATGAGCGGCATCGGCGTCTCCCCCACCGTGTTGCTGCCGGTGCTGCGGATGCAGGGCATCTCCCGGCCGCCGTTCAACCTGGTGATCTCGAACGTCCCCGGGCCCCGCAAGGTGCTCTACATGAACGGCGCCCGGCTCGACGGCATGTATCCGCTGTCGATCCCGATGAACGGCCAGGCGCTCAACATCACCTGCACCTCCTACGACGGCAAGATGGCCTTCGGCCTGACCGGATGCCGCCGGACGGTGCCGCGACTGCAGCGACTGCTCACCCACCTCGAGGACGAGCTCACCGCCCTCGAGGAGGCCGTCGGCATCGCCTGAGTGACGCAGGTCTCACTCGACCGCCCGGGCCGTCCGGATTGGATCGGTCAAAGGGCGGATCCGCGCCAGATGGTCTGAAATGGCCCTAGACAGGTGACGAGACCCGGGCGAACCCGTCAACGGCGACGGCGGGATCCGAGGATGAACGAGGGGTAAGAACGTGGTCGACGTCGACAAGGTCCTGGACGAGGCGGGCCTGCACAACCCGCACGTGCGTGAGTACGTGAAGCACTGGGCCGAGCACACCGGTGCCGCGCGCGTCGAGGTGGTCAGCGCCTCCGACGACGACCGGCTGATCGCGGAGTCGCTGGAGGCCGGTGAGATCCTCCCCGCCGGTGAGGGCCTCTACTACTCGCGCAGCTACTACAAGGACACCGCCCGCTCCGAGGAGCGGACGATCGTGGCGACGAGCCGTCCCGAGGACGCCGGCACCTACAACAACTGGCGTCACAGCGACGAGATCCGCCCGATCGTCGAGGGCAACATGAAGGGCGCCTCGGCGGGCAAGACGATGTACGTCATCCCCTACCTGATGTCGCCCCCCGGCTCGCCGCTCGAGGCCTACGCCGCGGGCGTGGAGCTGACCGACCACCGCACCGTCGTGCTGCACATGATCCGGATGTCCCGCGTCGGGGTGAACTACATCGAGAACCTCGCCGACCCGTCGAGCTTCGTGCGCGCGGTCCACGTCACCGGCGACCTGGAGAACCTCGGCCAGGGCACCCCCGACGACAAGCGCTACTTCGTCACGGTCGCCGACGAGCGGACCATCCTCCACTTCGGTTCCTCCTACGGCGGCAACGCGCTGCTCGGCAAGATCGCGCACGGCCTGCGGCAGGCGGCGTACGACGGGTGGGCCAGCGGCGAGTTCCTCTCCGAGCAGTTCATGCTCCTGGGGATCACCGACAAGGAGACCGGCAAGCGCTACACCATCTGCGGCGGCTTCCCCAGCGCCTCGGGCAAGACGAACCTGGCCATGACGCTGGCGCCGGACGCGCTCGGCGACCGCTACCACGTCGAGTTCTACGGCGACGACATCGCCTGGCTCTGGGTGGGCGCCGACGGTCGTCTCTACGGGATGAACCCGGAGTTCGGTGTCTTCGGCGTCGCCAAGGACACCAACGAGACCACCAACCCCACCGCGCTGGACTCGATCCTGCCGGGGTCGAAGGCGCTGTTCACCAACGTCGCCTACAACGACGTCACCCACGAGGTCTGGTGGGAGGGCAAGACCAAGGAGAAGCCGGCCGACCTCACCGGGTGGCGCGACTGGAAGGGCGGGCTCATCTCCGAGCGCACCCCCGAGCAGGCCGACGAGCCGTGGGCGCACCCGAACAGCCGCTTCACCACCACGCTGGCCAACGTGCCCAACGTGGCGCAGGACTTCGAGGACCCGCGTGGCGTGCCGATCGACGGGATCATCTTCGGCGGCCGCACCCGCGACCGTGAGCCGCTGGTGCGCGCGATCCGCGACCTCGCCGAGGGCGTCTACGACGGCCTGACGCTGGGCGCCGAGGCGACCGCGGCCGCCGAGGGCGTCGAGGGCCAGCTGCGTTACGACCCGATGTCGATGCGTCCGTTCATGTCCTACCCCGAGGGTGCGTACGCCGCGCACTGGCTCAAGATCGTGGGCGCGGCCACCGAGCAGCCGATCTTCGCGCACGTGAACTGGTTCCAGCGTGACGCCGAGGACGGCCACTTCCTGTGGCCCGGTTACCGCGAGAACCTGCGCGCCCTGCTGTGGCTGATGCAGCTGAAGAACGGCGAGGTCACCGGTCGTCAGACCCCGGTCGGCATCGTTCCCACGCTGGAGGAGCTCGACATGGACGGGCTCGAGCTGCCCGAGGCCGACCTCGACCGGCTCCTCACCATCGACATCGATCGCTGGAAGCAGGAGATGGAGCACCGTCAGACGCACCTGGAGCAGTTCGACGGACTGCCCGAGGAGATCTGGGAGGCGCACCGCCGCGTGGCGGCCGCACTCGACGAGAGCTGATGCGGAGCGCCCTCCTCACCTGCCGATCGGTGGGTGAGGAGGGCGTCTGCGTGTCCGGAGGTGGTTTCGAGACGGGCTCCTTCGTCGCCCTCCTCAACCAGCGAGAAGATTCGGTGGTTGAGGAGCGAGCGCAGCGAGCGTCTCGAAACCACCGTCGATCAGGAGAACAGGCCGCGGATGTCCTCGGCGCTCAGCGGGGTCCCGGCGCCGCCCTCGCCGTCGAGGACCTGGGCGAACAGGGCCGACTTGCGGGCCTTGAGCTCCATCACCTTCTCCTCGATGGTGTCCGCGGAGACCAGGCGATAGACCATCACCGGGCGTCGCTGGCCGATCCGGTGGGCGCGGTCGACGGCCTGGGCCTCGACGGCCGGGTTCCACCACGGGTCGAGCACAAACACGTAGTCGGCCTCGGTGAGCGTCAGGCCGGTGCCGCCTGCCTTGAGGCTGATCAGGAAGACGGACCCCTCGCCCTGCTTGAACCCCGACACCACGTCGCCGCGACGGCGGGTGCGGCCGTCGAGGTACTTGGAGGTGATCCCCTCCGCGTCGAGCCGAGCCCGGACCCGCCCCAGGAACGAGGTGAACTGGCTGAAGACCAGCGCCCGGTGGCCCTCGGCCACCACCTCCTGGAGGTGGTCGACGAGCACGTCGATCTTGGCCGAACCGATGGCGTCGTACTCCGGGTCGAGCAGACCCGGGTCGAGGCTCAACTGCCGCAGCCGGGTCAGTGACCGGAAGATCGCGATCCGCCGCCGGTCGAACTCCCCCAGCAGCCCCAGCACGTTCTGACGTTCGCGTTGCAGGTGCAGGTCGTAGACACGACGGTGCTTCGGGGTGAGCACGACCTCGAGCACCTGCTCCTGCTTCGGCGGGAGGTCGGTGGCGACGAGTTCCTTGGTGCGCCGCAGCAGGAAGGGACGGATCCGCCGCCGGAAGCGGGCGAGCGCCTCGGCGTCCCCCTCCTTCTCGACCGGGTTGGCGACCGTCTCGGCGAACCGCTGCGGCCAGGGGTAGAGCCCGGGGGCGACCACCGACAGCAGCGACCACAGCTCCATCAGCCGGTTCTCCAATGGCGTCCCGGTCAACGCCAGCCGGAAGGGCACGTCGAGTCGCCGGATGCTCTGGTGGGTCTTGCCGGTGTGGTTCTTGATGGACTGCGCCTCGTCGAGCACCAGCCCGCCCCACGGCAGCGAGACGTACGCGTCGGCCTCCAGCCGGTAGAGCGTGTAGGAGGTGACCACCAGGTCGGCACCCGCGTGCACGTCGGCGAGCGCGGTGCCGCGCCGGGACCGCGACTCGATGATCGTGCGGACCTCGAGGTCAGGAGCGAAGGTCGCCGCCTCGTGGGCCCAGGCGGCCACGACGCTGGTGGGGGCGACCACCAGGAAGGGCCCGGCCTCGGGTCGCTCGCGCCGAGCGTGGGCGATCAACGCCAGGGTCTGCAGCGTCTTTCCGAGCCCCATGTCGTCGGCGAGGATCCCGCCGAGCCGGTGCTCCCACAGCATCGTCAGCCACGCGAACCCCTGCAGCTGGTAGGCCCGCAGCGTCGCGTCCACCGCAGGCGTGGGCGGGGCCGGCAACGCGTCCAGCTGGGCCAGGGCACGCGCCGCCGAGACCCACTGGGCCGCCTGGGCTTCGACCAGACCGATCTCCGCGAGCTCCTCCCACAGCCCGAGGTCGCCCTTGTGCAGGCGTACGCCGTCGCGCGGCTGCTCCTCCAGCTCGCGCGCCTGGCGCACCAGCTCGGTGAGGCGGGCGAACTCGGGTCGGTCCAGCCGCAGGTGCGTGCCGTCGCGCAGGATCAGCCGCTCCTGGCCCAGGGTGAGGGCCTCGAGCAGCACGGCCAGCCCGATCGAGCGGGTGCCGATGGTCACCACCACCTCGAGGTCGAGCCAGTCGGTGCGATCGGACTGCTCCGTCGGCGCTCCTCCCGCCTCGGTCCCCCGCGGTGCGAACCGCACGACCGGCGCCTCGGTCGCCTCCTGGAAGTCCGGGCGCACCCCGAACTCCTCGATCTCGACCTGGCCGGCCTCCTCCAGCGGGACCAGGCTCTCCTCGACGAACGCGATCACCACCGGGCCGCGCAGCGTCTGCTCCGGGATCGGCCCGGCGGCACGGCGGCCGGCGTACAGCCGGTGGATCTGCTCCTCGCTCATCACCAGCCCGGCGAGCAGGTCGCGCTCCGCGTCCAGCCGCCGTACGCCGCGCAGCCCGCGCTGCTCGTCGATGCGGTAGACGCGGTCCGAGCCACCCACCCGATAGCGCCAGGTCCAGGCCAGGTGGACCTCGTCGACGGCCTTCCAGGTGACCGTGAGCGCCAGACGAGGCTCGGCCACCTCGGGCACGGTGATGCTCTGGTCGGCCGACCGGACGGTGAGATGACGGCGCGCGCGGGGCAGGTACTCGGTGACCAGGTCGCCGACGCGCTCCTGCGGGACGTCGAGTGTGGACGCGGCCGCGAGCAGGCGCCGGGTCTGCGGACCGGCGGGCCGGGTGAGCCGCGCCAGGGTGAGCGACCAGGTGCGCGCCCGGGAGAGCGGTCCGGGGTCCTCCAGCCGCCACAGCGCGACCCCGTGCCCGCCGGAGCCGAGGACCTCCAGGTCGGAGCCGGAGAACCAGCGGTCGTCGTGCGTCACTCCGAGCGCGACGTGGGCCGTCGGACCGTCGGCCCCGGTCACGTCCAGGGTGAGGGTGACCGGGTCGGCGAGCACCTCGACCGACGTGAGGTCGCCGGCCGGCACCAGGGGCAGTCCCACGCGCTGCGCCGTCTCCAGCAGCGGCCACAACGAGGCGCCGAAGAGCGGCAGGCTCAGATGGGTGTCGGCGCTGTAGTAGCCCTGACGGTTCGCGGTGCGGTAGGCACCGTGCAACTCGGTCAGCACCGCGACCTGGTCGGGGTCGTAGGACCCACGCCACGCCAGGGAGGTGAGGTCGGACCAGCCGGCGCCGGACTTCACCCAGGCGTCGCGGGACCCGCGCACCAGCGGCCGCAACCGCACCTGGGCACGCGGCGGGGCAGCCGCCTCCTCGTCCCAGCGGAAGGTGCGTCGCCTGCTCGGAGTCGGGGGCAGCTCGAACTGCAGCGCGAGGGCGCGGCGGTCGCCGAGGGCGGCCTCCGCCTCGTCGTCGAGCTCGTCCAGGACGCCCAGCAGCCGCGCCTCCCACGCCGGGGCGGCACTGGTCATCGCGTCCGCCTGGGCGGTGAGGAAGACGGCGACGGCGTGCTTGCAGAGCCGCGAGACGGGACAGGAGCACCGCGTGTCGAACCACGCCCCGTGGGGGTCGTCGACCAGGGTCACGGTGACCCGGTAGGGCGCGGCCCCGGTGCCCTGCACGCTGCCGCGCACCAGCGTGATCGCACCGGCCGGGTCCTCGATCACGACCTCCAGGACGCGCCCCTGGTCGGCGTACGCCTCGCCCCGCTCGAAGGTGGGCGCACCGAACTGCCGCCGCAGCTCGTCGTGGTCCCACGCGGTCCAGATCCCCATCGGCGCCGACTCTACGTGGGACGGGCGACAGAATCGGCGGGCACTAGCCTGGCGGTCATGGTCTCTGTGTACATCGCCTCCGCCGAGGGTTTCACCGGCAAGTCGACGGTCGCGCTGGGCGTGCTGGAGCAACTCTCCCGCGTCGTCGAACGGGTCGGCGTGTTCCGGCCGATCGTGCGCGGCGACCTCGGCTCCGACGGCGCCGGGCGGGACTACGTGCTGGACCTGCTGACCTCGCACGACGCGGCGGTGACCGGCTACCAGGAGGCCTCGGGCGTCACCTACGACGAGATGCACGCCGACCCGGACGCCGCGCTGGACCGCATCGTCGACCGCTACCACCGGGCCGCACAGCGCTGCGACGCGATGGTGGTCGTCGGGTCGGACTTCACCGACGTGGTCAGCCCGACCGAGTTCTCCGTCAACGCCCGCATCGCCGCCAACCTCGGCGCCCCGGTGCTGCTCGTGGTCAACGGCGCCGACCGGACGCCGGCCGACCTGCGCACGGTCACCGAGATGCTCACCGTCGAACTGCGCGCCCACCATGCCGCGCTGGTCGCCGTGGTGGCCAACCGGGTCACCACACCGGACCTCGACGCGGCCGCCGCGGCGGTGTCCCTGCCGGGAACACCGGGCTACGCCGTCCCCGACGAGCCGCTGCTCAACGCGCCGAGCATGGGCGAGATGCTCGCCGCGTGCGAGGGCCGGATGGTCAGCGGTGACCCCACGCTGCTCACCCGCGAGGTCAGCGGCATCACGGTCGCGGCGATGACGCTGCCGCACGTGCTCGACCGGCTGATCGAGGGCGGGGTGGTGGTCACCCCGGGCGACCGGCCGGAGATCGTCCTCGGCGTCCTCTTCGCCCACGCGTCCCCCGGCTTCCCGCAGATCTCCGGCATCGTCCTCAACGGAGGCCTGGACCTGCCCGAGCAGGTGCAGCGGCTCATCGAAGGACTGGCGTTGACCACCCCGATCATCGCCACCGACCTCGGCACCTACGACACCGCGACCGCGCTGACCAACCGCCGCGGACGGCTGACCAAGGACTCCCCGCGCAAGGTCGCCACCGCGCTGGCGCTCTTCGCCGCACACGTGGACGGCACGGCCTTGATCGAGCGCCTCAACGTGACCCGCTCCGACACCGTCACGCCGCTGATGTTCGAGCACCGGCTGATCGACCGCGCGCTGTCGGAGCGACGCCACATCGTGCTGCCCGAGGGCGAGGAGGAGCGGATCCTGCGCGCCACCGACATCCTGCTGCGCCGTGGCGTCGCGGACCTCACCCTGCTCGGCGACCCCGTCGAGATCACCCGCAAGGCGGCCGCCCTGGGCGTCGACGTCTCACGCGCGACCCTGCTGAGCCCGCACGACGCCCGCCTGGTGGAGCAGTTCGCCCGGGTCTATCACGAGCGCCGCAAGCATCGCGGCGTGGAGCTCGACGAGGCGCGGGTGATCGTCACCGACGTCTCCTACTTCGGCACCCTCATGGTCGAGCTCGGGTATGCCGACGGCATGGTCTCCGGCGCCGTCCACACCACCGCCCACACCATCCGCCCGGCCCTGGAGATCGTGAAGACACTGCCGGGGATGTCGGTGGTCTCCTCGGTCTTCTTCATGTGCCTGCCGCACCAGGTGCTGGTCTACGGCGACTGCGCGGTCAACCCCGACCCCACGGCCGAACAGTTGGCCGACATCGCGATCGCCTCGGCCGGCACCGCGGCGTCCTTCGGCGTCGAACCGCGGATCGCGATGCTCTCCTACTCCACCGGTGCCTCGGGCTCCGGCACCGACGTGGAGAAGGTCTCCCGTGCCACCGCCCTGGTGCGCGAACGTGCCCCGCACCTGCTCGTGGAGGGCCCGATCCAGTACGACGCCGCGATCGAGCCGGCCGTGGCCCGCACCAAGCTCCCCGGGTCCGACGTCGCCGGTCAGGCGACCGTGCTCGTCTTCCCGGATCTCAACACCGGCAACAACACCTACAAGGCGGTGCAGCGCTCGGCCGGAGCGGTCGCGGTCGGGCCCGTCCTGCAGGGGCTGCGCAAGCCGGTCAACGACCTCTCCCGCGGGGCGACGGTGCGCGACATCGTCAACACCGTGGCTATCACCGCGATCCAGGCCCAGCACCCGGTGACCGCACCGGCCGGGGCCTCCCGATGACCGCCTACGTCCTGGTACTCAACGCCGGTTCCTCGTCGCTGAAGTACAGCCTCATCGACGCCCTGACCGGTGAGCCTGCCGGCTCCGGTCTGGTCGAGCGGATCGGCGAGGAGCAGGGCCGCCTCAAGCACGACGGACCGCAGGGGCGCACCGAGCGCGCTCTGACGGTGCCCACCCACGAGGCCGCCTTGGGGCTGGTGGTGGAGACGTTCCGCGAGCACGGACCCCACCTGGCGGAGGTGCACCTGGTCGCGGTCGGCCACCGCGTCGTGCACGGCGGCACGGCGTACTCGGCCCCGAGCCTGATCGACGACGCGCTCGTCGCGACCGTGGAACGCCTGGTGCCGCTGGCGCCGCTGCACAACCCGGCGAACCTGGAGGGGATCGCGGTCGCCCGCCGCCTGCTCGATGCCGTGCCGCACGTCGCGGTCTTCGACACCGCCTTCCACCAGACGCTGCCGGCCGCGGCGTACACCTACGCGGTGCCGCGCTCCTGGACCGAGGACCACCACGTCCGCCGGTACGGCTTCCACGGCACGTCGGTCTCGTTCGTCTCCCGCACCGCGGCCGAAGTCGTCGACGTCCCGGTCGCACAGTGCCGCAGCATCGTGCTGCACCTGGGCAACGGCGCCTCCGCCACGGCGGTCGACGGCGGCCGCTCGGTGGAGACCTCGATGGGGTTCACCCCCTTGGAGGGGCTGGTCATGGGAACCCGTTCCGGCGACGTGGACCCGGCCCTGCCCGCCTACCTGGAACGCGCGGTCGGGCTGGACATCGAGCGGATCGACCGGGCCCTGAACCGGGAGTCAGGCCTCCTCGGCCTCTCCGGCGTCAACGACTTCCGGGAGCTGCAGCGGCTGCGCGCCGACGGCGACCTCGGGGCGCACCTCGCGTACGACGTGTACGTGCATCGGCTGCGCAAGTACGTCGGCGCCTACTGGGCCGTCCTGGGGACGGTCGACGCGGTGGTCTTCACCGGCGGGGTCGGCGAGAACAACCCGGGACTGCGCGCAGACGTCCTGGCGGGCCTGGAACGCTGGGGGGCCGTGGTGGACCCCGCCCTCAACGACGTGCGCTCCGACGAGCCCCGGCGGATCAGTGCGACGGACTCGACCACCGCCGTGCTGGTGGTCCCCACCGACGAGGAGTGGGAGATCGCCCGGCAGGCCTACGCCCTGGTCACCGGCTGAGTGGCACGGGCTGAGTGGAAGGATGAGGGGAATGACCTCCACGACCTTCTCCTTCGGCCCCCTGCACCACGTCCAGCTCGCGATCCCGCCCGGCGGCGAGGACGCCTGTCGTGCCTTCTGGGGCGACGTCCTGGGCCTGGGCGAACTGGAGAAGCCGCCCGTCCTCGCGGCGCGCGGCGGATGCTGGTTCCGCGGCGGAGGGCTCGAGGTCCACCTCGGCGTCGAGCAGGACTTCGCCCCCGCCCGCAAGGCGCACCCCGGGATCCTCGTCAGCAACCTGCGGGACCTGGCCGCGTCGTTGGAGAGCGCCGGCGTCACGGTCACCTGGGACGGCGAGTTCCCGGGCCACGACCGCTTCTACGCGGCCGACCCCTTCGGCAACCGGCTGGAGTTCCTGGAGCCGAACGCCTGACGCGGCTCACGCCTTCGGGAGCCTGCGGGTGACCAGCAGGCCCATCGCCCCCAGGAGCATCGGGCCCCCGATCGAGACCACGCGATAGACGGCCAAGCCGGCCAGGATGTCGGCCTCGTAGGCCTCGCCTGCGGACGCGACGAAGATGCCGAGCAGCACGGTGTCCAGCACGCCGAGGCCACCGAACGGAAAGATCGTCATCGGGTAGAAGACCAGGAAGGCACCGATCACCAGCAGCGCGGGCACCAACGAGGCCGAGGTGCCGGTGAACCGCAGTGCCACGAGCACCATGCACGCGTCGACCACCGTCATGACGAACAGCGCCGGCAGTGAGCGGCGCAGCGTGTGCAGGTAGCGGTCGACGACGTGGTTGCGGAAGTCCAGCACCCGCTCGCCGATCGCGGCCGGGTCGACCGAGCGCCGCACCCGCTGCACGAGTTCTCCGGCCCGCTCCCCCGTACGCCGGGCCGCCGCCTCGCTCTCCAGGGCCGCGCGCCCCATCACCAGGAGCACCAGGGCGCCCGCCAAGCACGCCAGCCCGATCAACCAGTAGGTGAAACTGCCGTCGCCGATCGACATCAGGATCACGGCGCCGACGATCGGCACGAGCAGCCGGTTGACGTAGAACACCAGCACGTTCATCGTCGCCGCGGCCAGGCCGCGTGCGGGCGGGATCCCCCAGGACGCGAAGATCTTCACGCGCAGAACGGAGTCCGCCGGGGGCGGCGCGAAGGTCGACACCAGGGTCGCGCTGACGTCGGACAGGGTCGCCCGGAAGATCGACAGATTGCCCAGGAACACCGACAGGGGTGAGGCGTTGAGGCTCGCGCGCACCAGCAGGAGCGCGAACAGGGCCGCCAACTGCGGCGCCGTGACCCGCCCCAGCGCGTCGACGACCGCGCCCCAGTCGACGGTCTCGATGAAGTCCAGGACGAAGTAGGACACCACCATCAGCGCGACGGCGATCACGGCCCCGCGGATGACCTTGCGGCGTACGGCCGGGTCCGGCCCCTCCGGCAACGTGTCGCCGGGGGCGGTGCTCTCGCTCATGGGATCTCCACCGGGCTCTCCGAGATGGCGGGGGTCGGCTCGACGGGCGGCGTGCCCTCGAGATCCTCGGTGGGCGACTCCGAGGGGCTGGGCTCCGCCGTCTCGCTCGGTGTCTCGCTCGGAGACTCCGCGGGAGTCTCGCTCGGCGTCTCCGTAGGCGTGACGCTCGGCGTCTCCGAGGGCGTCGGCGTGGGCGTCGGCGTCGGCTCCTTCTCGCCGCCACCCAGGCCGGGGATCGTGGTGCGGTCTCCGTCGGTGCCGCCGGTGATGTCGGAGACCGCGCGTCCCGTCAGCAGTTCCACGGCGGTGACCGCCATGATCGCCACCAGGAAGGCGGCGCCGGCGTACACCGCGATCTGCTTCCACGGCCAGCGGCGTGGCTCCTTCAGCGCCGGGGCCCCCGCCGCGACGGCCTCGTTGGCCCCGGTGCGCTGCGCTTCGTCGGCCTCGGCCAGAGCATGCTCGGCCTCGCTCAGCTCGCGTCCGGCCTCCTCGACCCGCACCTGGGCGTTGGTCTCGCCCTGGTTCATCGACAGGACCGCCGCGTCGAGTTCGGAGCGGGCCTGGCTGACCCGGGAGTACGCCGCCGCCTGGGCCGCCAACTGATCCCGGCTGGCGCTGAGCCCGCGCTGGTAGACGTTGGAGGTGATGGACGCCGCGATGCTGCCGACCGCTGCTCCGATCAGCGTGCCGGCCACCCCGAGAGTCGAGAGCACCACCGCCGAGGTCACGGCCGCCAACGCACCGGCGATGACCTGGGTCCAGTTGATCCCTGGCCTCTCCTCGCTGCTCACCGGCCCCAGTATGCCGGTCCGCCCCACCCGCTCCGGACGCTGTCCCTGACGGCGGAAGCGCCCTCGGATTCCGCCGTTTCTGCTCCGGAGCGACCCCGTCGGGCCGATAGTGGCTCCGATGGCGTTCAAGAAGCCCGGCCCCGCCGACCCCGAGGTCACCCTGCTCCGCAAGGAACAGGGCGCCTGGGCGCGCCTGCTCGGTCCCGGCGAGGCGGTCACCTCCGTGCACCGCCTCGGCCGTACGACGCTGCTGTTCACCACGCGGCGGATGATCCTGGTCGAGGAGAGCGCCACCGGACGTCAGGTGGACTACCTCTCCTTCCCCTACCGCTCGATCACCGGCTTCGCCGTCGAGGCGAGCGGCGTCTTCAGCGACGACGCCGACCTGCGCGTGTGGGTGGCGGGGCGGACCGCGCCGGTGGAGGTGCGCTTCGGCCCGGGGACCAACGTGTACGAGGTGCAGGGGCTGCTCGCGCAGTACTGCGCCGCCGGTCACGGCAGCATCTGAACCTCACGCCGGGGCGACGCCCGCGAACGCGACCCGCAGCACCCCGTGCGTGGTCCGCACGTGATAGCTCGTCCGCCCGCGCTTGAGGACCGTGCCGCGCACACCGAGGAACTCGCCGGCGACGGTGACCCGGACGCGGGCCCCGACCGGGAGCAGCGTGAGCCGGCCCCCCGCCTGGAGCGAGGCCAACTCCGAGACGTAGTTGGGGTGCATCGGGGCCGGCCGGCCGTGGTGGGTCCACGTCAGCACGTGCTCCAACGCGAAGCGAGGGCTGCAGCGGGTGCAGGACTTGACCCGCTCCGGGCGCCGATGGCGCTCGACGACGTGGCCCGCCGGGCACACCCCCCGCCACGCTCCCGGCACCCGTGGCGCCTGCGCCGGGACCAGTCGCTCCCCGCTGCACCCCAGGCGCAGTGCCGTGGCCCGCCAGACCTCGTCGTGGCCGTGCTGCGCGCCGACGAGCGCGTGGGCGATCTCGTGGAGGATCGTGTCGCGGACCTCGTCCTCGCTGTGCAGCCGGGTCAGCGGCGCACTCAGCCCGATCTGGCGCTCGGTGTAGCGGCACACGCCCGCACGCCGCTTGGCGCTGTCGAAGCGCACCGTCCAGCCGGTGAGGCCGTGCTCGTCGAGCAGGCCGCGCGCCATCGTCATCGCCCCCGAGAGATCCATGACAGGCAACCTAACCGGCGCCGCCGACAAACCCGCGCGACCACCCGAACGCCCTCCCGAACCCGCCGAGCGGGCCCGTGCGTTGGGCGGCGTTTGACACCATCGAGTTGTGGGACGCGACGACCTCGACTGGGACAACCTGCCCTGGCATGAGCCGGCGGGTCCCCGCTCCGCGCCCCGACGCCTTCCCCCGGTCCGCCCCGAGCGAGGGCGCCGGTGGCCTCGCCGGCTCGGGTTCGCCACCCTGCTGTTCGCGTTGGTCGGCTCCTTCGTCCTGACCGGGGCGGGACGGGCCGCGCTGGACCGGATCCTGCCCGAGGAGAGGCTGCGCCCGGCTCCCGAGGTCCTCGACTCCGGCGGGTCGTACGCGTTCCTGGCCACCCAGCGCGGCTCCGACGAACCGGTCACCTACGACCCGTGCGACCGGATCGAGGTGCGGATCAACCCCGACGGTGGGCCGCCCGGAGGCACCGCCCTGATCGAGGAGGCCGTGGCCCAGGTGGCCCGGGCCAGCGGCCTGGCGCTGGAGATCGTCGGCACGACCGACGATCGTCCCTCGCGCACGATCAGCCTGAACCCCTTCGCCGGCCAGCGCACCGGCGCTTCCGGCGTCCTGGTCGCCTGGTCGACCCCCGACGAGGTCCCCGAACTCGCCGGGCGGGTCGCCGGACTCGGCGGCTCGACGGCACTGCGCGACCCCGACGGTGGCCGGGCGTGGTTCGTCGGCGGCCAGGTCGCCATGGACGGACCCACCGCCGCCGAGATCCTGGACCGGCCGAACGGGGTCGCCGAGCTCCGCGCGATCCTGCTCCACGAACTGGCCCATGTCGTCGGCCTGGGCCACGTCAAGGACCGCGGCGAACTGATGGCCGCGGAGAACACCGGGCGGATCGACTTCGGCCCCGGCGACATCGAGGGCCTGGCCCTGGTGGGCTCGGGTCCCTGCCGGTGACGTGACACCGACGTGAGGGCGGAGTGAACATCGGCTCCCCCGCGTCACCTCAGCGGCGTTGATCCGTTTGACCGGCTATGACCCCTCCCGAGTCGAGCGTCGCCCGCCGTACGGTCCTCACCGCGTCCGCGGCCGGCGTCGCCGGGCTCACCCTGACCGCGCACGCCGCCGGCGCGGGGGCCGCACCCGCTGTGTTCCAGCACGGCATCGCCTCCGGTGACCCGCTGCCCACCGCCGTCGTGCTGTGGACCCGGGTGACCCCGACGGAGAGCGCCACCCCGGGCTCGGGGCTCGGACCCGCCGTCGCGGTGACCTGGCAGGTCGCCACCGACGAGAGCTTCCGCCGGATCGTGCGCAGCGGCACGGTGAGCACCGGCGCCGCCCGGGATCACACCGTCAAGGTCGACGCAGGCGGTCTGCGTCCGGACACCGACTACGCCTACCGGTTCCTCTGCGCAGGTCAGACCAGCCCGGTGGGGCGTACCCGGACCGCCCCGTGCGCGGACGCGGACAACGGTCGGCTCCGCCTGGGCGTCGTGTCGTGCGCGAACCTCCAGGCGGGCTGGTTCTCGGCGTACCGGCATCTGGCCGACCGCACCGACCTCGACGCGATCCTGCACCTGGGCGACTATCTCTACGAGTACGCCCCCGGCCAGTACGGTCTGGGCCGCGACAACGTCGACGTGCGCGCGCACGTGCCGCCACGCGAGATGGTCAGCCTGGCCGACTACCGGCAGCGCCATGCGCAGTACAAGCAGGACGCCGACCTGCAGCGCCTGCACCGCCGCTACCCCTTCATCGTCACGTGGGACGACCACGAGGTCACCAACGATCAGTGGGCCGGCGGCGCGGAGAACCACGACGCGAGTGAGGGCGACTACCTCTCCCGTCGGGCCGCGGCCCATCGCGCGTACGACGAGTGGATGCCGGTCCGGCTGGCCGGGACCGCCGCGACCGGCGACGGCACCCGGATCTACCGCCGGTTGCGGTGGGGGCGTCTGGCCGAGCTGTCGCTGTTGGACCTGCGCACCTACCGCTCCCAGCAGGTCGGGCAGAACGGGACGCCGATCGCCACCCCCGACGCCGCGGCCGGCGACCCGGACCGCACGATCACCGGCGACGCCCAGATGACCTGGCTCAAGGAGTCGCTGAGCAACGACCGCGCGCTGTGGAAGCTGGTGGGCAACCCGGTCATGATCGCGCCGGTCCTGGTGCCGCCGCTGCCCACCACGATCACCGACGCCGTCACCGAACTCACCGGGGTGCTGCCCCCGGACGGGGCGCCGTACAACGCCGACCAGTGGGACGGCTACACCGCCGACCGCCGCGAGATCGTCGCCCACCTGCGCGACCGCGGCGTGCAGAACACCGTGTTCCTCACCGGCGACATCCACTCCGCGTGGGCGGCAGACCTGCCGGTGGACGCCGGGCTCTATCCGCTGACCGAGACGGTGGCGACCGAGTTCGTCTGCACCAGCGTGACCAGCAACAACCTCAAGGACATCACCGGGACGCCGCCGCGCACGACCAGCCTGGCCGTCGAGGCCGCGATCACCACTGCCAACCGGCACGTGAAGTACCTCAACTTCGACGACCACGGCTACTCGGTGCTCGACCTCACCCGCGACCGGCTCCAGATGGACTGGTTCGTGATCAGCGACCGCGCCGACCGCGGTGCCCGGTCCGCCCGGACCGCGAGCTGGCAGACCCGGGTCGGCAGCCAGAAGGTCACTCCCGCAGCGAAAGGTCTCGACTGATGTGCCAGGAGCAGCCCCTCCCCCCGCTCGCCGAGCGCCTGGATCTCTCGCGGCGCCGGCTCTTCGGGCTGGCGGGCGCGGCGGGTGCGACGTACCTGTTCTCCCAAGCGCTCGGGGCGGCCCCGGCGACGGCTGCGACGCGCACCCGGGTCTACGTGCTGGTCCTCGACGGCTGCCGGCCCGGTGAGATCACCACGACGCTGACGCCGCGGTTGGCCGCGCTGCGCGCCCAGGGTCGCTCCTTCCCCGCGGCGCGCTCGCTCCCGGTGATGGAGACGATCCCCAACCACGTGATGATGATGACCGGGGTGCGGCCCGACCGCAGCGGCGTCCCGGCCAACACCGTCTACGACCGGGCCGAAGGCGTCGTGCGCGACCTCGACCGGCCGACCGACCTGCGGTTCCCCACCGTCATCGAGCGGATGAACGCCGCCGGCCTGACCACCGGGACCGTGCTGTCGAAGACCTACCTCTACGGCATCTTCGGCGAGCGGGCGACCTACCGCTGGGAGCCCGCCCCGGTGATCCCGGTCAGCGACCACGCGCCGGACCTGTTCACGATGCAGGCGGCGCTGACGATGATGGAGGACCTCGACCCGCACCTGATGTTCGTCAACCTCGGCGACATCGACCGCTTCGGGCACAGCGACCTCACCGGCACGTCGCTGAAGCTCCTCCGGCAGCTGGCGCTGCTGGACACCGATCGGCTCGTGGGCACCTTCGTCGACCGGCTCAAGGCCTTGGGCCGCTGGGAGAACTCGGTGCTCCTCCTGCTCGCCGACCACTCGATGGACTGGTCGCTGCCGCAGCGGGTGATCACGCTCAGCTCGGTCCTCGACGCGGATCCGCTGCTGGCGGGCAACGTGGAGATCGCCGACAACGGTGGCGCGGATCTTCTCTACTGGACCGGTCCCTCGGCTCGCCGCGATGCCGCGATCCAGCGGATGCGCACCCTGTCCCTGGCCACCGAGGGCGTGCTGTCGGTCCACCGCCCGGCCGACCTGCGTCTGGGGCCGGAGGCCGGCGACCTGGTGGTCTACTGCCGCGCCGGCTGGCGGTTCTCCGACCCGACGCCGCTGGACAACCCGATCCCCGGCAACCACGGACATCCCAGCACCGAGCCGATCCCGTTCTTCCTCAGTGGCGGTTCGCCGCTGGTACGACGCGGGTCGAGCACCGCGGTCGCGCGCACCCTCGACGTCGCCCCCACGGTGGGGGCGATCTTCGGGCTCGGCGCGCCCCGGGGCGGGTACGACGGGGTCAGCCGGCTCTGACTTACCCGCGCGCGGAGCTGCGTGACACCACGCAGGTTCTGGCGCGCCGAAACCTGCGTGGTGTCGCACAGCTCGGTCTGTGGAGAGCCCGACGCAGCGCGTGCGCAGAACTGGTGGGGTCCTCCCGTGGACGACACCCCCTACGCCCCGTACGCCGCGCGCCCCCGCGGTGTGGTCGCCCCCGTCGGGATCGACCCGACCGGACGCACCGGGCCGACCCGGGGGCAGGCAGCCGGGCCCCGCTGGCGGCGGGTCGGGCTCAACGCGTATGTCCCGGCCGACGTGGACCCCACGGTGCCCGAGCAGCGCATTCTCCAGACCGCCGCGCCTCTGGGAGGTCAGGGTGCGGTGACGGGGTGGGCCGCGTTGCGGTGGGCCGGGGCTCGCTACTTCGACGGCCGGCATCGTGGCGATCCGCTGCCCGTGCCTGTGGTCTTCGGGCCCACCGGTGCTCCGCGCCCCCGGCCGGGCCTGCTGGTCAGCCGCGAACCCCTGCCTCCCGGCGAGGTGCTGGCCTCCGGCGGGATCCGGTACGTCGATCCGTTGCTGGCGCTGTTCGACGAGCTGCGCGTCGTCGTTCCGGGTCGTCCCCAGCAGACCCTGCGTCAGGCCGTGGTCGCGCTCGACATGGCCTGTGCCGCCGAACTGGTGTCGATCGCGCGCACGCGGGCCTACGTCGCGGCGCACCGTCGCTGGCGGCGTACGGCCGGGCTGGGCCGGGTGCTGGACCTGGCCCGTGAGGAGTCCCGGTCACCGCAGGAGTCGCGGCTCCGGCTGGTCGCACACCTGGACGCCGGGCTGGACGGGCTGCTGCTGAACACGCCCGTCTACGACCGTGGCGGCCGGCTGATCTGCATCCCCGACCTGCTCGACCCCGCGGCGGGCCTGGTCCTGGAGTACGACGGCGGGGAGCACCTGAAGGCACGCCGCCAGAGCCGTGATGCCTTCCGTGAGGAGGACTGCCGCCGTCACGGGCTGGAGTACGCGCGCTTCAACGCCCTCGACCTGCGCGACACCGCCCTGGTGGTGGAGCGGATCCGGTCCGCCCGGGCCCGCGCTCGCTTCGCGGCTCCGAACCGACGGCGGTGGACGCTGAGAGCACCGTCCGCCGAGGAGGCTCCGCTGAGCCTGGACGACCGCTTGGCCTACCGGGACTGGCGCAGTGAGACCGGGTGACCCCTGAGCTGCGTGACGCCACGCAGGTTTCAGCGCGCCAGAACCTGCGTGAGGTCACACAGCTCGAGTCCCCTGGAGTCACAACTCGAGTCACAACCCCTGCCAGTCCGGCTTGCCGTCGTACATCTCGCGGTAGTGCTCACGACGTTTCAGCAGTGACGCGGCCTCGGCGTCCACGAGCACGCTCACATGCGGATGCAACTGCAGCACCGAGGCCGGGCAGGACGCGCTGAGCGGGCCCTCCACGGCTGCGGCCAGCGCAGCCGCCTTGCCCGCACCCGTCGCGATCAGCACGAGGTGACGGGCCTCGAGGATCGTGCCGAGCCCCTGGGTGAGCACGTGCCGGGGCACCTGGTCGGCGGAGCCGAAGAAGCGCGCGTTGTCGTGACGGGTCTGCGCCGAGAGCGTCTTGAGGCGGGTCCGTGAGGACAGCGACGAGCCCGGCTCGTTGAAGGCCAGGTGCCCGTCGGTGCCGATGCCGAGCAGTTGCAGGTCCACACCGCCGGCGCGCGCGATCGCCTCGTCGTAGCGCACCCCGGCCGTCGGCAATCCGGCCGGGTCGGGGTCGGGTCCGTGGACCCGCTCCGGTGGCAGTCCGAGGTCGTCGGTGAGCTCACGCGCGATCGTGGCCCGATAGGACTCCGGGTGGCCGGGCGGCAGCCCGACGTACTCGTCGAGGTTGAAGGTCTGCACCTGCGCGTACGACGGTCCGGTGCCGGCGCGATGGCGTCGCACGAGCGCGCGGTACGTCGGCAGCGGGGTCGATCCCGTGGCCAGCCCGAGGACGGCGGCCGGTCGACGTCGGACCAGGTCCTCGATGGCGTCGGCGACCACCTCACCGATCTCCTCAGCGGTGCCGAACGGCACGACCTCCATCAGCGTCCTTCCTTCGCCTCGACGGGTACGGACACCCGCAGGCCCGCGTCGTGCACGATCTCGCCGCCGACGATCGTGGCGACGAGGGTGTCTCCCTCGAGCAGCACCAGGTCCCCCGCCGCACCAGGAGTGAGGGCGCCGAGGTCCGCGCGGCCCAGCAGTGCCGCAGGGGTGCTGGTTGCGCTCGCCCACGCATCCGCGAGGGTGCAGCCGGTGACACGCCTCAGTACGTGCACGCAGTCCCACAACGACGCCGCGGAGCCGGCGAGGGTGCCGTCGGGCAGGCGGACCGCACCCTGGGCCACCTCGACGGCGTGATCGCCGAGCCGTGTCGGTCCGTCCGGCAGCCCGAGCGCGGCGGTGGTGTCGCTGACGCTGAGGAAACGTTCCGGCCCGAGGGCGCGCCAGGCCAGGCGTACGACGGTGTCGGCCAGGTGGTGCCCGTCGCAGATCACCCCGGCGTACGGCCGGTCCTCGCCCGCGGCACCGAGGGCGAGCCCCAGCGGGCCGGGCTCGCGGCCTGTCAGCGGCTCCATGGCGTTCCCCAGGTGGGTGAAGGTGCGCGCTCCCGCCGCCAGCGCAGCCTGCGTGGTGGCGCTGTCAGCGGCGGTGTGACCGATCGAGACGATGACGCCGCGCGCAGTGAGCTCTCCGATCAGTGCGAGCGCCCCCGGCAGCTCCGGGGCCAACGTGACCATGACGACGCCGTTCGCGTGCGACCAGGAGGTCACCAGGTCCGGGTCCGGCGTCCTCAGCCACGCGGGTGGATGTGCGCCACGACGCGTCGGCGCCAGGAAGGGTCCCTCGTAGTGCAGGCCCAGCGCACGCGCACCACGGTAGCCCGGCGGGGGTCCCGCGGCGTACACCGCCAGCGCGGCCTCGCGCGCCTCGGGCGCGGAGGTGATCACCGTGGGCAGGAACGCCGTCACGCCGTGGTGGACCAGTTCTTCGCCCACCCGCCACAGTCCCTCGGGGTCGGACGTCAGGTCGACTCCGCCGGCGCCGTTGACCTGCAGGTCGACCAGCCCCGGTGCGACCCGGAGGCCGTTCGCGTCGGCGACGACGTCGGGTGTCCCCGCCGGTGACGAGGCGCTGAAGATCCCGTCGGTGATCCACAGGTCCTGGGGCGCGGCGCCGTCGTGCAGGGTGAGAGCCCCGCGGACGAGCAGGGTGCTCATGTCGGGGACTCCTCGACTCCCACGAGCGCGGCGCCCACGGCCGCCACCGGATAGCCGTCGGGGACGACCTGCACCCGCTCGGCCAACCGACGTGCGCCACCCCGCCTCCCAGGACGAGGTGGCGCACGTCGACGGTGACCGCCAGGGCGCGCACGGCTTCGGCGACGGCGCGGGCGAAGCGGTCTCGCACCGCGATCGCGGCGAGGTCACCGACGGCGGCAGCGGCGAAGAGGGCTTCGGCGGGGAAAGTGCCCGCGGCGACGGGCCAGGCCTCGGCCAGTGCCGAGCCGGAGGCGAGCGTTTCCAGGCATCCACGCTGACCACAGCCGCAGAGCAGACCGGTGGGGTCGACCGGCAGGTGGCCGATCTCGCCCGCCGCTCCCCGGAAGCCGCGCCGCAGCCGACCGCCGAGCACCAGGCCGGCCGCGAGTCCTGTCCCGAGGCTGAGGAACGCGAGGTCGGCGGGTTCGCCGTCGCTGTCCTGGTCGAGGAGCGCCGCGGCGCCGAGGGCCGCTGCGTTGACATCGTTCTCGACGGCGACCGGGTGACCCAACGCTTCGGAGACACGCTCAGCCAGGGGCAGGTCCTCGTCCTCCAGGGCGAGGTTGACCGCGTGCCGCACCGTCCCGGTGCCGGCGTCCACGAGGCCGGGGACGCCGATGCCGAGGGCCCCGAGCGCGGGAAGCGGTACGCCGGCCTCCGCGATCAGCTCCTTGGCGATCCGCACCGCGGTCGTCACCACTCCGTCTGCTCCGGGCAGTGTCGGTTCTTGTACGCGCGACACGATCTCGCCGTGGGCGTCGAGCAGGACGCCGAGGGTCTTGGTGCCGCCGATGTCGAGGCCGAAGGAATAGGTCGGTGAGGTCATCGCAACCATCCCACGGTGGCGAGCAGTCGGCGTACGGCCTCCTGGCTGGGGAGCGATGCACCCCAGGCACACACCCGAGGCACACCAGGCGGCTCAGGATCCGGCCAGCCCCACTCGACCACGACCACGTCGCGGGAAAGACGCGACAAGTCGGCGAGGAGGCGGGCGACGACGGGACGGTGGCGGGCCTCGCGGACCTGGAGCAGGACCGCCCCGGCGCCGGGCAGCGCCGCCGCGTCGGCGGCGTCGTCGGCGCCGACCACCACGTCGGCCGGGAGTCCCCACGGGACGTCACCGACGGCGATGTTGGCCGGTGCGTCGACCCGGACCGAGAGAGCGCCGTCGAGGCGAGGCAGGTCGCCGTCCACCCGCAGGGCAGCCTCGGCCCCGGCGATCTGGTCGGGGAGCAGGCCCGGACGAGCGGCGGGAACGGGTGCGGCCGGGCGACGCTCCGCGGTCCAGGTCCGCAGGCGCTGCACACGCTCGGCCGCCTCGCGGAGTCGAGTCAGGGGCAGGGTGCCGTCCGCGACGGCCGCGACGACCGCCGCCTGCACCTCCCGGACCAGCGCAGGCTCCTTGTCCGCACCGAGGCAGAGCAGGTCGACCCCGGCGTTGAGCGCGAGGACGGCGGCCGCCGGGATGCCACGGCCGCCTCCGGAGGCTCCGGCCATGTCCAGCGCGTCGGAGACAATCAGCCCGTCGAAGCCGAGCTGGTCGCGCAGCAGGCGCAGGATCGGAGCGCTGAACGTCGGCGGCCACACCGGCAAGGACCGCACTCCGGAAGGGCGGCAGTTCGCGAAGGAGCAGCGTCGACAGGTCAGCGTTCACCGTCGGCAACGCCAGGTGGGAGTCCTCGCCGGTGTGCCCGTGGCCCGGGAAGTGCTTCGCGCAGGCGGCCACTCCGGACTCCTGGAGACCGGTGACCCAGGCGCCGACCTGGGCGGCGACGGCCAGGGGGTCGGCGCCGAAGGACCGGACGCCGATCACCGGGTTGTCGGGGTCGCTGTTGACGTCGGCGACCGGCGCGAGGGCGAGGTCGATCCCCAGGGCCGCAAGCTCGGCTCCGATGATCCGGGCCGTGGCGCGGGTGAGGTCGAGATCCGCCGCTGCGCCCAGGACCGCGGCGCCGAGGGCGGGACTTCCCTGGTCGGCGTGGACTCGGGTGACGTCACCCCCCTCCTCGTCGATCGCGATGAGCGCGTCGGGGGCGAGGTCGTGGACCGCGGTCACCAGACGGGCGAGGTGTTCCTGGCCGTGAGCGGTGTTGCTGCCGAAGAGGCAGATCCCGCCGAGCCCCTCCCGGAGCAGGGTCCTGACATCGCCCTCGAGGCTCGTGCCGGCGAAGCCGGGCAGCTGGACGGCAAGGGCCAGCCGTTCGACCGTGGCCGTCGACGGGCCGGTGGCGACGGCGCTCATCCCTTCACCGCCCCGGCGACCAGGCCCGAGGTCATCCGGCCCTGCACGACCAGGAAGAAGAGGATCACCGGGATCGCGATCAGCGTCGAGCCCGCCATCACCGCGCCCCAGTCGGTGCCGCGGTTGGAGTCGGTGAAGACACTGAGCCACACCGGCAAGGTCCGCTGGTCGGGCTTTGTCATCACGACAAGAGCGAGGGTGAACTCGTTCCAGGCCTGGATGAACCCGAAGACACCGGCGGCGATGAGCCCCGGGGCCAGCAGCGGGAAGGTAATCCGCAGGAAGGCGCCGAACCGCGAGCAGCCGTCCACCATGGCGGCCTCCTCCAGTTCGTAGGGCAGTCCCGCGACGAACCCGCGCAAGGTCCAGATGGTGAAGGGAAGCACGGTGGCGACGTAGACCAGGGTCAGGCCGGCGACCGTGTTGAGCAGCTGCATCCCCTCGAGCATCTTGTACTGGCTGATGAAGAGCCCCTCCGCGGGGATCATCTGGATCGCCAGCAGCGCCAGGATGAAGCTGCGCCGACCCTTGAAGCGGAAGCGGGAGACCGCGACGGCGGCCAGGAACGCGAAGGCCAGGGCGATCACCACGGTGGCCAGGGTGACCGCCAGGCTGATCCGGAACGCGTCCAGGATCTCTCCGCCCTCGAAGAGGCGGCGGTAGTTGTCCAGCGTGCCGCCGAGCGGGGTCCAGGTGGGCTCGGAGGCGATGATCTCGTTGCGGGGAAGGAACGAGCTCGACACCATCCAGTAGACGGGGAAGACGCTGACTGCCAGCACGAGCAGACCGAGCAGGTCCCAGCCGGCCTTACGGCGCCAGGTGCGGGTGGTCGGGGCGGGCGCCAGGGCCGGTGTCGGCGTGGCGACCGGTGTCGTCGCGGTGCTCATGCGTCCTCCTCGCGCAGCATGGCGCGGACGTAGCCGAAGGTGAGGATGGCGGTCAGGGCGAGCATGAAGATCGCGACCGTGGCAGCGACTCCGAAGCGGCCCTCCCCCATCCCGAGGCGGTAGACGTAGGTCCCCAGCAGGTTGGTGTCCCGGGTGACCCCTCCGGCGTTCTGCAGGACGTAGATCTGGGTGAACACGCGCAGGTCCCAGATCACCTGGAGCAGGCCGGTGACGAGGAGGATCGGCTTGACGCTGGGCATCACCACGTACCAGAGCCGCTGGCGGGTGCTCGCCCCGTCGATCTGGGCGGCCTCGAGGATCTCGCCGGGGACCTGGGTCAGCCCGGCGTAGATCGTGAACGCGACGAACGGGATGCTCATCCACACGACGATGAGCGTGGCGACCATGAAGAAGGACCACGGGTTGATCAGCCACGAGTGGCCCTCGAAGTCGAGGCCCGCGGCGGTGAGGACGTGGTTGACGACGCCGTACTGCGCGTCGAACATCCACTGCCACACGGTCAGCACGGCGATCACCGGCATCGCCCAGGCCAGCAGCAGCCCGGACTGGACGACGATGCGGACCGGGGTGGAGAGCTTGCCGAGCAGCAGCGCGATGGCCGTGCCGAGCACCATGGTCAACCCGGCGTTGACGAGGCAGAAGGCGACCGAGCGCGCCACTACCACCCAGAGGTAGCTGTCGGTGACCAGGTCGATGTAGTTGTCCAGGCCGACCCACTGGGCGGGTTGGCCGAACTGCTGGGCCAGGCCGTAGTCCTGGAAGCTGAGGAGCACCTGGCGGACCAGGGGGTAACCCAGGGCCAGGGCGAGGGCGAGCACCGCCGGCAGCATCAGGCCGTACGGCAACGGGTTGGTACGTCGAGGCTGCGGCGCGCGGGCGTCGGGCCCGGGGCCCGCGAGGGTCGGGGTGGGACCCTGCAGGGTGGTCGACGGCTGAGGGGTTGTGGTGGCCATCGACGCCTCCTTCCGGGAGTCCATGCAACCAGCATGGGGGCGCCCGGTCCGCCGCCGGGGGGAACGCGGCGGACCGGGCGCGGGACGGGTCAGTTCAGAGCGGAGTCGAGCTCGGCGTCGACCTCGGCGGCCAGGGAGGCCACGTCGCCGCCGTTGGCCAGCGCGACGAAGAAGTCCTCCATCGTCCGCGAGCCCTCGACGCTGGCCCAACCGGCGGAGGCCGGGGTCAGCTTGGCGTTGCTGGCGGCCTCGATGGTCGCCCGGGCGATCTCGTCGTCACCGAGCAGCTGCGCCAGCGAGGTCTTCGCCGGGGTGAGGCCGTTCTCGGCCAGGATCGTCTGGTACTCGTCGGAGAGCATCAGGGCCAGGGCGTCCTTGGCGAGGTCCTGGTTCGGCGACTTCGCGGCGACCGCGATGTTGGAGCCGCCGAGGAGCACCGGGGCGGGCTCACCGTCGCTGCCGGGCATCGCGAAGACGCCGACGTTCTTCATCAGGTCCGGGCAGCCCGCGTCGGGGTCGTTCATGACGCCGCCCATCCAGCCCGGGGCCGACAGCATCGCGACCTCGCCGGCGCAGAACGGGACCTGGGCGTCGGCCTCGTTGCCGTCCTTCGGTGCACCCGACGCCTCGGTCATCAACTTCTGGGCGGTTTCGAGCCCGGCGACGGAGGCCGGGTCCGACATCGTGCCGGACCAGGTCTCCCCGTCCGCCACGGCGATGTCGCCGCCTGCGTCCCACAGGAACGTGACGCCGTTGCGCCAGTCCTGACCGGGGAAGTAGAAGCCGGAGAAGTTGGCCGGCTTGGGGTTGTCCTGCTTGAGCGCGATCGCGGTGTCGACGAATTCCTCCATCGTCGTCGGCACCTCGACTCCGGCCTTCTCGAACAGGTCCTTGCGGTAGAAGACGAACTTCGAGCCGGCGTAGTACGGCACGGCGTAGGTCTTGCCGTCCACCGAGCCCGCGTCGACGAAGCCCTGGAGCAGGTCGTCGCCGCCGAGGGAGTCCAACTCGTCGGTGAGGTCGGCGAACGCGCCGGCGGTGGTGAACGTGGGCGCCTGGGTGTTGCCGATCTCCACGACGTCGGGGGTCTCGGACTCGCTCGACAGTGCGGTGGTGAGCTTCTCGACGAGGCCCTCCCACTGCTGCTCCTCGATGGTCAGCGTGGACCCGGGGTGCTGCTCCTCGAAGGTCTCCTTGAGCCAGTCGCGGGCCTCTTGCGGGGTGTCCGCGCCGTTGATCCAGACCCGGAGGTCGGCGGTCTCCGGTCCGCCGTCGGTGTCGGTGCCGGAGCCACCGTCTCCGCCGCAGGCGGACAAGGTCAGGACGGAGGCCAGGGAGATGGCCAGGAAGGGAGTGATGCGCACCGAGTGGTTCCTCTCAGGTTCACCGTGACCGGGTGGCCGCGGTGTGGGTGGGGCGGGTGAGACGGTCGGCCGTGGAGGCCGTCAGGAGACGCCGAGCTCTCCGGACAGCACCAGGCCGGCGGCACCGACCAGGACGACGTCCTGGCCGAGCGTGGAGATCCGCACCCGCAGCCCGTCGGAGACGACGGGCATCGTGTGGGAGCGGATCGTGGACTCGCAGGCCTCGATCAGGGGGCCGTCGAGCAGGTCGGCGGGCCCGCTGAGCACGAGCTCGCGAAGGTTGAGGGTGCCGACGACGGGCGCCAGCGCGGCTCCGAGTCGACGTCCGGTGGCGGTCAGGATGGCCGCACGCTGCTTGTCGGTGGCGCGTTCGAGCCGCCCGCGCAGACGGGGTACGGCGACGAGGGTCTCCAGGCAGCCGGTGCGCCCGCAAGCGCAGGGCTCTCCGCTGGGGTCGACGACGACGTGCCCGATCTCGCCGGCGGCGGAGCGGTGGCCGCGCAGCAGCTGGCCCTCGAGGATGAGACCGGCGCCGACACCCTGGCCGACCCGCAGCACCATCAGGCCGCCCTCGCCCTCGGCGCCGCCGTACGTGTGCTCCGCCATCACCGCGGTGTTCGCGTCGTTGGCGACGAACACCGGCACCCCGAGGTCCTCGCGCAGGACCGCGGCCAGCTGGAGGCCGTGCCAGCCCAGGTTGGGGGCATCCACGACGGTGCCGTCGGCGTCGACCACACCCGGGGAACCGATCCCGACTCCGAGCACAGGACGCGTGGCCGCGGCGACCAGCCGACGGCCGAGGGTGCGCACCAGCGCCAAGGCCCGCTCGCCCCGACGCCCGTCCAGCGGCTCCTCGTCGCGATGCAGCACCTGGCCGGCGAGGTCGAGCACGGCCCCGGTGAGGCGGTCGTCGTGCGAGAGGTCGAGCGAGACGATCTGGGCGGCGTCGGTGTTGAAGCCCACCAGGATCGGGGGCTTGCCGACCCGGGACTCCGCCGGGGCGCCGAGCTCGGTCACCAGTCCCTCGCCGAGCATGTCGCCGACCAGGTCCGACACCGTGACGCGGGTCAGCCCCGTGGCCCGGGCGAGGTCCGCCCGGCTCGCCGGACCCTGCGCGAACAGCTGCTGGAGCAGGAGCGCGCGGTGGTGACGGCGCGCGTCCTCCTGGAGCCGCTTGCCTGTCGGCCGCAAGGGGCCGCCGTTCACCGTGGTCGTGGTCACATTAGTTAGTTCATCACACTTACTAATCCACGGGCAAGGGTGGTCCAGTCATCGGGGTCGCGGAGCTGTGTGACGCCACGCAGGTTTTAGCGCGCCAGAACCTGCGTGAGGTCACACAACTCGAGTCCTCGCGGGGGACCCGCCGTGTCACAGCCCCTTGAGGAGCTCCTGCACCACCGAGTCCACGACGGCGACCAGATCCCCACCGGTCTCGCGGGCCACTTCGCGCTGCCGTTGGTACGACGCACCGCGGCTCACGATGTCCCCCACCCCGGCGAGCTCACGGGAGCAGCCCAGGTCGGCGGCCACGGGCTCGAGCCGGACCAACAGGTCGCTCAGATCCTCGGTCACCAGGCGCTCGTTGCTGGCGGCGTCGAGGATCACGATCGCGTCGAGTCCGTAGCGCGCGGCACGCCACTTGTTCTCCTGGACATGCCAGGGCGGCATCACCGGGAGCTCCTCCCCCGCCGCCGCACGGCGGTCCAGATCCACGGTCAGGCAGTGGATCAGCGCCACCAGCGACTCCAGCTCGGCCAGCGTCGACACCCCGTCGCAGACCCGGTTCTCCAAGGTGCCGAGCTTCGCCGAGGGCCGGAGGTCCCAGCGGATCTCGGAGAGCTCCTCGATGACGCCGGTGACCAGCTGGTCGTGGGCGAAGCCCTCGAACTCCTCCCAGGTCCGGAACTGGAAGGGCAGTCCCGCGGTCGGCAGCTGCTGGAACATCAGCGCCCGGTTCGAGGCGTAGCCGGTGTCGGTGCCCGCCCACACCGGGGAGGACGCCGAGAGCGCCTGCAGGTGCGGGTGCTGGTTGAGCATCGAGGAGAGCACCGGCATCACCCGGGCCTGCGACGGCATCCCGACGTGCACGTGCACGCCCCAGATGAGCATCTGCCGTCCCCACCACTGGGTCCGGTTGATCAGCTCCTCGTAGCGGTGGCCCTCACTCAACTGCTGGGCCGACCACGCCGCGAACGGGTGCGCGCCGGCGCCGAAGAGGTCCACCCCGAGTTCGTCGGCGGCGGGCAGCACGACGTCGAGCATGCCCCGCATCTCGTCCATCGCCTCGGCGACGGTGCCGCACACGCCGGTCACGAGCTCCACGGTGTTGCGCAGCAATTCATGGTGCAGCCGCCGCCCGTCCGGCAGCCGCGGCTGCACGAGCGCGAAGAGGTCGTCGGAGCAGTTGGTCAGGTCCCGGGTGCTCCGGTCGACCAGGGCGAACTCCCACTCCACGCCCAGGGTCGGGCGAGGCGAGGGATGGAAGTCGATCCGCACGCTCTCAGCGAACCACAGCAGGACCGCGCCCGCGACGGTTCCGCGCCCAGATGCTGCCGTTCAGCGCCGTGGCGAAGCCGGTCCAGGCGGCGTACGGCGCGAGCGCGGCCGTGGCGCGCCCGTCCCGACGCGACGCCTCGGCCAACAGGGCCAGGTTGAGCGCGTTCAGGGCGCCGATGACCACGAGCCCGCCGGCGGGCGACCGTCCCCGGAAGAACGCCCAGTTCCACCCGGCGTTGGCCGCCAGGTCCGCCACGACCAGTGCCGTGGTCCGGGCGCGGTGCTCCGGCGGCGTCGCCTCGATCAGACGCCCGGTGCCGTAGGCGATCCCGACGTACAGCGGGGTCCACACGATTCCGAACGCCGGCGCCGGGGGCTGCCACGGCGGCTTCTCCAGCGCGCGGTACCAGTCGGAGTCCGGATCGGTACCGAGCGCACCCATCACGGCCGTGGCAGCGGTGAGGACGGACGTGAGGAGACGGGGTCGCATGCCTCCTTCCTACTCCCCCCTATCTGGATCCGGACAAGCAGGGCAGGATGGAGGGGAATCTAGGAGGATCCTTGGGCAAGCTCGTGCGTGACCGCGTCCCCGAACTGGTGGCCGCGACCACCGGGCCGATTCCCGCCGTGCGGCGGTTGAGCGAGACCGAGTTCGAGGAGGCCCTGCTCTCCAAGCTGTTGGAGGAGGTCACCGAACTTCTCCAGGCACCGCACGAGGAGCGCCTCGAGGAGGCGGCCGACGTCCTGGAGGTGCTCACCGCCCTGGTAGGACTTCAGGGCCTCGGCTGCGAGGACATCGTCGCCGAAGCCGACCAGAAGCGTGAGGCCCGCGGCGGTTTCGACGACCGGCTGTGGTGGGACCCGCGTCCCTGATACCTCTCGCAGGGTGGATCACCCGGACGTGCCGGTGGTCCAGCCCGTGAGCAGACTGCGGCATTGTCGACGTACGGCGACGCCGAGGATCGTCGTCCCCGAAGCTCACTCGTGCACGGGGCACGGGAGAGAGAGGTTGGACCGACGATGACCGACACCGACGACCTGACCGGCTCCTGGGTCCACGCCCACGAGCAGGACCACGACGGGCTGCAGGTGTTCCGCTCCTCCGAGGTCGAGCTGCCGCCCTCGCGCGGCCGGACCTCGTTCACCCTCCGCCCCGACGGCACCGCCTCGGCCGGCCTTCCCGGGCCGGACGACCGCGGTGTCTCCAGCGGGGACGGCACCTGGCATCTGTCCGGTGACCTCCTCGAGGTCGCCTGCCCCGGATGGGTGGCGACCTTCCACGTTGTGGCCGCGGAAGGCTCGACCCTGGAGCTGCGGCCGACCTGACCCCCTCGAGGAGTCCGTCATGCCACCCCGGAAGAAGACCACCCCGACCGACGACCAGCGTCCCGAGCGCCGCGAGTGCGGCACCGACGAGGTGCACGAGCACCTCCTGCGGACCGTCGACGGTTATGCCGAGGCCCGCTCTGAGATCGAGAACCGCACCAGCCGGATGCTGGCGTTCGGTCCGGCCGCCCTGCGCACCGGCTGCACGGAGATCCCGGTCGTGGTGCACGTCGTGCACCGCAACTCCGGGGAGAACATCTCCGATTCCCAGATCCAGAGCCAGATCGACGTGCTGAACGCCGACTTCCGGGCCGCGAACCCGGACCGCACGAACACCCCCGCGGTCTTCCAGCCGCTGATCGGCGACGCCCGGATCACCTTCCGCCTCGCGACCGTCGACCCGGCCGGCAACCCGACCAACGGCATCACCCGCACGTCGTCGTCGAACGGGCAGTTCACCTCCACGCTCAACGACGTCAAGGCAGCCGCCTCGGGCGGGGCGGACGCCTGGCCCGCCGACCGCTACCTGAACGTCTGGACGTGCGGGAACCTGCGCTCCGGCACGGGACAGTCGCTGCTGGGCTACGCCCAGTTCCCCGGGGGCCCGGCCGCCACCGACGGCGTGGTGATCCTGCACAGCGCGTTCGGGACCACCGGCACCGCCTCGGCACCCTTCGACGGAGGCCGTACGGCGACGCACGAGATCGGCCACTGGCTGAACCTGCGCCACATCTGGGGCGACGACGGCACCGGCTGTTCCGGCGACGACTTCGTGGCCGACACCCCCAACGCCGCCGGGCCGAACTACGGCTCCCCCGCCTTCCCGCACGTCACGTGCAACAACGGCCCGAACGGCGACCTGTTCATGAACTACATGGACTACACCGACGACGCCGCGATGTTCATGTTCACCCAGGGACAGGTCGACCGGATGCAGGCCGCGCTCGACGGTCCGCGTTCCTCGATCGGCACCACCGGTCCGTGCAGCGGCCCCAAGCCGGTGAAGGAGTTCGTCAAGGACCTGAACAAGGACGTCATCAAGGACGGTCCGAAGGACCGCATCAAGGACGCGGTCAAGGAGAGCTTCAAGGACAACCCGAAGGACCTCGGCAAGGACGGCATGAAGGACGTCCCCAAGGACCCGATCAAGGACGCGGTCAAGGAGGGGTTCAAGGAGCCGATCAAGGAGAACCCCAAGGATCTGGTCAAGGACCGCCCCAAGGAGTTCGCCAAGGACCTGCCGCTGGAGGGTGGCAAGCACCTCGTCGCCGACCTCCCGCCCAAGTCCGTGGCGGATCCGGTGAAGTTCGGCGCGCTGGAAGGCCCGTACATCGACCCGACCGGGCCCCTGGTGAACCCGGCCGTGAACCCGGCGATCAACCCCGCGATCAACCCGGTCTTCGTGGGTGGCGCGATGCCGTTCGTCCTCGGCGGGCGTGGCGAGGACGCCTCGGCAGGTCAGAGCGGAGGACAGGCCTCGGCCGGCGGAGACGCGGTGGCGATGATCGTGGCGCAGCTGGCCCAGGTGCTGGGCGCCTACGCCGCGGAGGCAGCGGCCGGACGACTCGACGCAGCCGGCGCGATCCGGTTGCAGGGGCTCTCCTCGGCGTACGCCGCGCTCGTGGCCGTGCAGGGTTGACGGAGGGTGCCGCGATGATCGTCATCGTCAGCTTCCACGACAACGCGCACGTCCACGCCGTCCTGGAACACCTGGACCGCCCGGCCGTGGTGGTCGACGTGGCCGACTTCCCGCACCGCAGCAGGCTCGAGGTCCGCCTGGGCTGCACGGTCTGCGAGGGCGGGGACCGGCTGCGGCTGACCGTGCGCGACGACGTCGTCGACGTCGCCGAGGTGGGCGCGGTCTGGTATCGCCGGGAGCGGCCGATGCAGCTCGACCCGGCGCTGACGGACCCGACCGCCCAGCTCTTCGCCTGGTCGGAGTCGCGGGAGGCCCTCACCGGCCTGTGGCATGCGATGGACTGCTTCTGGATGAACCCGCCGGCCGCCGACGAGGTCGGTCAGCGCAAGATCCGCCAGCTCCAGGTCGCCCGCGAGGTCGGGCTGGAGGTGCCCTCGACGCTGATCACCAACGATCCGGTGCGGGCACGGGAGTTCGTGATGCGCCACGAGGACTCCGGCGTGATCCGCAAGGCCTTCCGCAACATCGCCGAGGCCCCGCGGGCCACCGCGCTGGTGACCGCCGCCGACCAGCTCCGGCTGGAGGAGGTGCGCTACGCCCCCGTCACCTTCCAGGAGTACGTGCCGGTCGACGTCGACCTGCGCGTGATCGTCGTCGGGGAGGAGGTGTTCGCCGCGGCGATCAAGTCGACACCGGAGTACGCCGTGGACTACCGCGGCGGCATCGGGTCGGCGGTGTTCACGCCGTACCTGTTGCCCGAGGAGGTCGAGACCCGGCTGCTGGCGCTGCATCGCAAGCTCGGGCTCGAGTACGGCGCCTCGGACTTCCGGGTGACCCCGGACGGCCGGCACGTCTTCCTCGAGGTGAACCCCGGTGGCGAGTACCTGTTCATGACCGAGCGGACCGGACAGCCGGTCCCGCAGGCGATCGCGGCACTGCTCAGTCGCCACGACCGCGAGCACGGGTGAGGCCCTTGGACGCCCGCGCCAGCATGGGGACATGGAACCGCACGCGACGGACTGGGTGAGCGGCGAACGCGTGTTCGCCCCACCGCAGGGCACCTTGGACCTCGACTGGCTGGTGCCCGCGGTGCGGGAGGCCGTGCCGGGCACGTCGGTCGCGGCGGCGCTCGAGGCGTTGGCCGCGGCCCGTGCCCGCCTGGAGCACGACGAGGCCGGTCCCGGGGTGACCCGGGACCGGCTCGCCGTGGCTGCGGACCTCGTCGTGGGTGAGGCGGTCCGCTCCTTCGACGTCCGCGGCTGAGCCGGGGACGTCTCCCCCTTCCCCCGTCCCCCCGGGGATGTGCTGCCGCAGGTCAGGCGCGCCGCAGCAGCCCGATCGAGACGGCCAGCAACCAGATCGGGCCGAGCATGCCGGCCATGTACTGCAGCGGGCTCACCCCGAGCAGCGTCATCAGTACGCCGAGGACCAGGCTGGTCCAGGTCAGCCAGCGCGCCACCGCGCCGAAGCGTCGTCCCGCAAGGCCCACGGCCAGTGCGGCCACCCCGGCCCCGGCCCAGACCCACGGCACGGTCCCGATCCAGTGCCCGAAGAAGACCGCGGTCTCGGGGACCAGCAGCTCCGGGTCCTGCACCCCGAACGCGAACTCGGTGGTCAGCGCGGTGCCCATCAGCTGGGCCACCATGACCAGCACCAGACCCAGCGCCGCCACCCCGGGCAGCAGGCTCTCGTCACCGGTTCGTCGTCGCAGATGGCGATGCAGCCCCACGGCGAAGGGCACCATCAGCAGCGCGCTGGTCATCGTGGAGACGTGGAAGACCAGGATCCACGGGACCTGCTCGGCGAGGCGTTCGGTGATCCCGACCGCGTCGCCGGCGAGTGCGGGCTCGTAGGCGGCGCCGGAGTTGAGGCTGCCGACGATGCCGACGGCAGCGAAGATGGACGCGGCGATGCCGGCGTGCACCCAGCCGCGTCCCTGGGGGTGCCCCGTGGTGGCCGGAGCGTCGAGCGTGGAGGTGAGAGTGGTCATGACAGTTCCTTCGGTGTGGAGGGTGAGGCGATGTCGGGCAGCGCGAGCCACGCCGCCCAGCTGAGGTCGCGACCCACGTAGCGGGGTCGCTCGAGCGGCCAGTCGGCCGCGATCCAGGCCGGCACGAAGGCGTCCAGCGCCTCCTCGAGGGCGGTGCCGACCGCCCAGTCCACGACCCACCAGGAGATGTCGGCGTCGGCGCCGGCCTTCTCCGCGGGGTCGATGTAGACGCAGCCGAGAAGCTCGGTCTCGCCGGCGTCGAAGAGGGCGTAGTTGAAGGAGGTGTGGGTCTCCATCTCCGCGGCGTGCCGGGCCAGGTCCTCGCGGTCCTGCTCGGCGGTCATCGTGGGCGGCGGCCAGCCCCAGGCCGTGCCGTAGATGGACCAGAGCCGCTCCTGGGAGCCCATCACCGCGCGCATGTCGAGATCGACGTCCTCGGCGCGGATCGGTCGCAGGTGGTGCCCGGTCGGCAGGTCCACGCGGGTGGGGTGGGCCCAGTCCGCGGGGAGCCACCCGGTGGTGCTCGGGTTCGGCGTTGTCATGTCCATGATCCTGCGCGCTCGGTGCCGCGCACGGAACGCACAGCACCCGCACACCACCCGCACACTGGCCGGCGTACGACTGCCTATGCTGGCGCGCATGTCCGCCCCCACGTTCGCCGAGGCGTTGCGATCCGCACGCGAACGGGCCGGGTTGACCCAGCAGGAGCTGGCCGAGCGGGCGCAGCTCACCCCGCACGCGGTGAGCGCACTGGAGCGCGGCACCCGCACCCGCCCCTACCCGCACACGGTGCGGGCGCTCGCCGAGGCACTGGGGCTCACCGACCGCGAGCGTGCCGACCTTCAGGCCCTGATCCCCCGCCGTGGCACGGCTGCGGCCGTGGCCTCTCCCGCGGAGCCTGATCCGGTGGAGACCCCTGGAAAGAGGCCGGTCTTCCCCGCACGCCTCGCCGTCCCGCCGACGCCGTTGTTCGGACGCGACGAGGACGTCGACGCCGTCGCCGGGCTCCTGCGCGACGGGCACCGCCTGGTCTCCCTCATCGGTCCCGGCGGCGTGGGCAAGACCCGCCTGGCGGCCGCGGTCGCGGACCGGATCGCATGTGAGTACCCCGACGGCGTCGTCTCGCTCTCTCTTGTCAGCGTGACAAGTTCTGCCGACGTGGTGCCGACGTTGGCGAGCGCCCTGGACGCCGCGGCCGGGGACGAGGACGCTCTCACCGCCGCCCTCGCCGGACGTCGTCTGCTGCTGGTGCTCGACAATCTCGAGCACCTGTTGAGCATCGCTCCCGTGGTCGACCGGCTGGTCGCCGGCGCCCCGCTCCTGCGCGTGCTGACGACCTCACGCTCGCCCTTGCGGCTGCGCGCCGAACGCGAGTACGCCGTGACCCCGCTCGCGGTGGCCGGCGACTCCGTCAGCGGCCTGGACGAGTTGGCGAGCGCTCCGGCCGGAGCCCTGGCTGTGGACCGCGCCCTGGCCGTGGGGGCGGACCTGCGCGACGAGGACGCCCCGGCCCTCGCGGAGCTGGGCCGCCGCCTGGCTGGACTCCCCCTGGCCATCGAACTGGCCGTCGCCCAGGTGCGCGTACTCCGACCCGATGCCCTGCTGGCCCGGCTCGAGGAGACCCTGGATGCCCCCGGTGCCCGCGACCTCCCGGAACGGCAGCGCACGATGCGCGCCACCCTGGACTGGTCCTACGGTCTGCTGGACCTCGACCAGCAGCGGCTCTTCCGGCTGCTCGGCATCTTCCGCGGGGGCGCCGCCCTGCCCGCCATCGAGGCCGTCGCCGGACGTCCCGTGCTGCCGCTGCTCACCGACCTCGTGGCCCAGTCCCTGGTCGTGCGGCAGGACGGGGTCGAACCCCGTTTCACCCTGCTGGAGCCGGTCGCGCAGTACGCCCGGTCTCTGCTCGTCGGGGACGAGGCGAACGCTGCGGCACGCGCGCACGCGGCGTACGGCGAGGTGCTGGCCCGGCAGGCGGCCCGCGGCTTCGAGGGCCCGGACGCGGTCGAGTGGCTCACCCGGATCGAGTCCGCGGAGAGCAACCTGGTGGTCGCGATCGAGCGCTCCCTGGACCTCGGCGACGCCGACACCGCAGGCTGGATCACCTGGCACCTGTGGCTCTACTGGTGGCTGCGCGGGCGCTTCGCCACCGGCGTACGCCTGGCTGCGCTCTGCCTGGAGGCCGACCTCTCCCCCGTGGTCCGCGCCCGGGTGCATCTGGCGCTGGCCACGATGGCGTACGCCGGCGGCGACCCGACCCGCGCCGGCATCCACTGGGAGGCCTCCTACGCGCTGGGCACCGAGCTGGGCGACGCCGAGGTCGTGGCGAAGTCCCGGGCGGGCATGGGGCTGGCGGCCCTGGCCGAGGGCGACCTGGACCGCGCCGGACGCTTCTTCACTGAGTCGCTCGACCACGCCGGAGCGGCAGGACCGGAGAGCGACTGGATCCCGTCGCTGACCCAGGTGTGGTTGGGCACCGTGCACCTGCTGCGGGGCGACGCCCGGGCGGCGGAGGAGGCGATCGGCGCGGGGCTGTCGCTGGCTCGTGGTCGGCGCGACCGCCTGGCGACCTATGTCGCGCTGTTCAACCGGGCCCAGGCCCGGCTGGCGCGAGCGGACCACGACGGCGCGCGGACCGATCTCGTCGAAGGGATCCGGCTCTCGCAGGAGACCGCCGACCTGGCCAACCTGGCCTTCTTCCTGGAGTCGGTCGCGGTGCTGGACGCCCCGACCGACGCGACGCGCGTGCCGCACCTGCTGGGAGCCGCGACCGGCCTGCGCGAGGAGGTCGGCGCGGCGGTGTACGGCTACTACCTGCCCGACGTGGCGTTGCAGGAGCAGGCCGCCCATGACGCCCGCGCGGTCTTGGGCGAGGCGTACGACGACGCCGTCGACCGAGCCCGGACGTGGTCGGTGGAGCAGATCGTCGACTACGCGCTGCGGACCCCGACGACCTGACCTGACCCTCGTCGAGGCGTACGGTGATCGGGGAGGTGGGTGGCATGGGCAAGAACGGCGGCAGCAACAGCGCCAACGCCGGCGGCGGCGCGATCTATGCGCTCGGCATCTTCGGGGCCTGGGTGTACTTCTGGCAGCAGGCGAGCGGCTTCTGGGAGCACCTCTATGCCGTCTTCCAGGGACTGTTCTGGCCGGCGTACATGGTGTTCGACGCCTTCTCCGCGCTGAACTGAACGACCGGTCCCCGCGCTGGAGTGCGCTGCCTAGGATCGAGGTGTCCGCGACCCCTGGGAGAGCCATGAACCTGACCCCTGCCGTCGACGTCCGCCGTGCCGCGGACCGGTTCCACACCGGCACCGCCTGGCTGGAGTCGCACCACTCGTTCTCCTTCGGCCCGCACTACGACCCCGGCAACACCCACCACGGCGTGCTGCTGGTCAATAACGACGACGTGGTGGCCCCGGGCACCGGGTTCGACACGCACCCGCACCGGGACATGGAGATCGTGACGTGGGTGCTCGACGGGTCGCTGGTCCACCAGGACTCGACCGGCCACAACGGCGTGATCTACCCCGGCCTGGCGCAGCGGATGAGCGCCGGGCGCGGCATCCTGCACTCGGAGAAGAACGACTCCTGGCGGCTGGCCGGCGAGGCGCACACCGACCCGGTGCACTTCGTGCAGATGTGGGTGCTCCCCGACGAGAGCGGGCTGACCCCGGGCTACGAACAACTCGAGATCGCTCCCGAGATCCTCTCCTCCGGCCTGGTGCCGGTCGCCTCGGGGATGGCCAAGCATGACGGCGCCTCCGCGATCCGGATCCGCAACCGGTACGCCGCGCTCTACGCCGGCCGCCTGGCCCCGGGTGCCTCCGTCGCTCTCCCGGACGCCCCCTTCCTGCACCTCTTCGTGGCGCGCGGCGAGGTGACGCTCGAAGGGGCGGGCGCCCTGGAGGCCGGTGACGCCGTGCGGTTCACCGCGACCGGCGGTCAGAAGGTCACCGCGACCTCCGACGCCGAGGTGCTCGTCTGGGAGATGCACGCCGCGGCCGCCTGAGCGCTGGTGGGCCGACCACCGCCACGGCATGCTGGAGACCCCACGAGCAGGAGGATCTGATGAGCGAGTCGACCCCCGACCTGGACGCCCTCTCCGCGCGTCGCGCCCAACTGCGTGAGCAGCACCTGCGCCCGACCGGGGAGCGGCCGGAGTCCACGGCTCGCGGGCTCCACCACACCGCGCTGATCAGCAGCGACGTGGAGCAGACCATCCGCTTCTACCAGGACCTGCTCGGGTTCCCGCTCACCGAGCTGATCGAGAACCGGGACTACCCCGGCTCGTCGCACTTCTTCTTCGACATCGGCAACGGCAACCTGATCGCGTTCTTCGACTTCCCCGGCCTCGATGTCGGCCCGTACGCCGAGGTGCTCGGCGGCCTGCACCACGTCGCGATCTCGATGGATCCCGAGCGCTGGCAGGGCATCGTGGACCGGTTCGTCGCCGAGGGCGTCGAGCACGTCATCCACAGCGAGGTGTCGGTCTACTTCCGTGACCCCGACGGGGCGCGCCTGGAGCTCATCGCCGACCCGCTGGGCGAGATGTACGGCCACCAGGTGCTGTGACCTCGGACCGCGGTCGCCCGCTCAGCCGCTGAAGCCGTACCGGTCGTTGACTCCCGGGGTGATCGGCACGACCCGGCTGCCAAGCGGGAGGAACGTCAGCGGCACCATCTTGAAGCACGCGATCCCCAACGGGATCCCGATGATCGTCACGCACAGCAGGAGACCCGCAACGACGTGGGCGATTGCCAGCTCCCAGCCGAACAGGATGATCCAGATGATGTTGCCGATCAGGGAGAGCGCCCCCATGTCGGCTCCCACCTCGACGGTCCGGCCGAAGGGCCACACCACGTAGCCGGCCAACCGGAACGACGCGATGCCGAAGGGGATCGTGATGATGAGGATGAAGGCGATCAGGCCGGCCAGGACGTAGCCCAGGGCCAGCCACCAACCGGCGAGCACGAACCAGATGATGTTGCCGAGGGTACGCATGCGGTGCAGGCTACCCCGCTCGTCGTACGCTCCCGGGCATGGCGCTCCCTTCCCCCGCACCTGACCGCACCGCCGTCGTCACCGGGGCCTCCTCCGGCATCGGCGCGGAGATCGCCGCCGAGCTGTCGCGACGCGGGCACCACGTCACGCTGGTGGCCCGCTCGGAGCACAAACTGCGCTCCCTGGCCGAGGCGCTCCCCGCGGCCGACGTGATCCGGTGCGACCTCACCGACCGGGAGGACCGCGACCGGCTCGTCGCCGCGTTGCTCGACGGTGACCGCGCGGTCGACGTGCTGGTCAACAACGCCGGCCTGTCCACGTTGGGCCTGGTCGCTGAGTCCGACGCCGACGCCGAGGTCGACATGATCGAGCTCGACGTGGTCGCGGTCGTCGACCTGTGCAGCCGGCTTCTGCCCGGCATGGTGGAGCGCGGCCGCGGCGCCGTCCTCAACGTGGCCAGCACGGCCGCCTTCCAGCCGCTGCCGGGACAGGCCGGGTACGGCGCGAGCAAGGCCTTCGTCCTCTCCTACACCCAGTCCCTGGCCGCGGAACTGCGCGGCACCGGCGTCACCGCCACCACGCTCTGCCCCGGCCCGGTGGAGACCGGCTTCGGCGAGCGCGCCGGCTTCACCGACGAGGAGGCCAAGGCGGCCCTGCCGTCGGTGATGTGGGTGTCGGCCGGTGCCGTGGCTCGCGCCGCCGTCGACGGGCTGGCCGCCGGGCGCCTCGTCGTCATCCCTGGGACCGCGAACCGCGTGGCCTCGGCCCTGGCCCAGATCACCCCGCGCAGCCTGCTGCTACCGCTGCTCGCGAAGGGACACCCGGCGCTGAAGGGCCGCTGACCCCTCCCCCGAGTTTCACCGCGTGGTCCCCCGAGTTTCACCCCGTGGTCGCGAGCTGCGCCCCGTGGTCGTTCAGCCCTGGAGGCTCTCGTCCCACAGCACCTGGGTGAGCCGGAACGAATTGCCCGACGGGTCCCGGAAGCCGGCGTCGATGCCGTACGGGCGCTGCTCCGGCGTCTCGGTGAACTCGACGCCACGGGCGCTCAGCTCTTCGTAGGCCTTCTGGCAGTCGTCGGTCGTGAGGAAGATCGTGGCTGCGAACCCCTTCGAGACCAGGGAGCGGATCTCCTCGGTCATGGCACTGTCGAGCATCGGCGGGCCCGGGATGGCCATCAGCACCACGGAGACCTCCTCGCCGGGCACGCCCACGGTCAGCCACCGGAAGTTGCCGAGCTCGGGGACGGTGACGTCCTCGCGCAACTCCATCCCCAGCTTCTCGGTGTAGAAGGCCAGCGCCTCGTCCTGGTCGTGCACCCACACCTGAGCACTTGCCACCTTGATCATGTCGTCCTCCTCGCAGGTTCCGCCCGGTGTCCCGAGCGGGGTCATGGCTTCGACCCTAGGGAGCGGTGACCGGTGGGGTCTTCTCGGATCGTGCTGCGTTGTCGAGGTCCCCGCTCCGGCGAGCGGTGCCGCTGTCCGGGACGTACGCCGGGCGGCCGTACAGCCGCGTCACGCACGCCGGGACGACGACGCGAGCCGAGGCCGGCGGCCAGGCGGAGCGGTACGCCGTCGGGCTCATCCCGTAGGTCCGGGTGAACGCCGTGGTGAACGAACCGACGCTGGTCAGGCCCACCTCCATGCAGATGTCGGCGACCGCGTGGTCGGTGCCGCGCAGGAGCGCCGCTGCCCGTTCGAGGCGCCGGGTCAGCAGGTAGGCGTGCGGCGGCGTCCCGAAGGCGGCCTTGAACGCGCGGCTGAAGTGCGCCTTGCTCAGCCCCGCGACGGCCGCCATCGCCGCGACGTCCACCGGCTCGGCGTACCGGCTGTCGGCCAGGTCCTTGGCGCGCAGCAGATGCCGCTCCGCGGGAAGGCTCTTCACGCGAACCATCTTCTCGCGTCCCGACTTTGTGGTGGGATAGGGCAAATCACATCAATGTGAAGTCGGACATTTATCGGCGTGTCGACTTGACCTGGGTCGATTCCAGTCCCACGAGTTCCCAATTTCCCCTAGGCTCACAGGATGCCTGTGCGTGTTCGGACTCTGTTGGTGATGCTCGTGAGTGCCGCTGTCTCCGCCTCGGCGGCCCTCACGGGAGCCGTGGTGGCGCCGGCGGCGGCGACGAGCACGAGGCTCTGCACCACCTATTCGGGATGCATTGCCGCCGGCTACTCCGACGCCGGCTACGGCAAGGCCAGCGGCTCGATGTACTGGCGGATGTACTCGGGCCACAACTGCACGAACTACGTCGCCTACCGGATGGTGCAGAGTGGTCTGCCGAACGTCCGCCCCTGGTCCGGCAGCGGGAACGGCTCGAACTGGGGCGTCGCGCTCAGCGACCTCACCGACCAGACCCCCCGCGTCGGGGCGGTCGCCTGGTGGAAGGCCAACGTGCCGGGCGCGGGGTCGTCGGGCCACGTCGCCTACGTCGAAGAGGTGATCTCCGCGGACGAGATCATCGTGTCCCAGGACAGTTGGGGCGGCACGTTCTCCTGGGCGCGCATCACCAGGTCCGGCACGGGGTGGCCCAGCGGCTTCATCCACCTCAACGACGTCGAGCTGGAGAACACGGCGCTGCCAGCGATCCGTGGAGAGCTGAAGGTCGGTGCGACCGTCACCGCGACCCCGGGCGCCTGGAGCGTGCCGGACGTGACGCTCGGCTACCGCTGGCGCGCCGACGGCGTCCGGATCCCCACCGCGAACTCCCCCTCCCTCACGCTGACACCCGACCTCGAGGGAGCGGTCCTCACGCTTCGCGTCGTGGCGACCAAGCCCGGCTTCCAGCGCCAGATCGTGCTCACCGACGCCTCGGGTCCGGTGCAACCGGGCGCCCTGACTCCCGTCGAGGAGCCTGCCGTCACCGGTGAGGCTGTCGTCGACAGCACCGTGACCGCCGACCCGGGGACCTGGAACCCCGTGCCCGAGCAGGTCACCTACCGGTGGTTCGCCGACGGGCGCCGCCTGCGCAAGGCGACCGCACCGACGCTCGACGTCACCCCGACGCTGGCGGGCAAGGAACTGACCGTCGCGGTGACCGCCCGCAAGAGCGGGTACGACGCCGTCACCGCCTCGAGTGCCCCGACGGCTCCGGTGGAGCGCGGCACGCTGATCGCCGGGTCCTCCCCGACCGTCTCCGGTGAGCCCCGGCTCGGCGAGACGCTCAGCGTGAAGGTGCCCACGGCCTCCCCCGACGCGGTCGCGGTCGTGCGGTGGTTCCGCGGCGGCGAGCGCGTCCGCGGCGCGGGCGAACCGACGTACGTCGTCACCGCCGACGACCTCGGCGCCCGCATCGTGGCGCAGGTGACCTTCCGCCGGACCGGCTACACCCCGCTTCCGGTGCGCTCGGTGCCGACTGCCCGGGTCAAGAGCGAGCCCCGCTTCGAGCTGACCACCGAGGTACGCCGCGGCGTCCTCCACGTCGGCGCGGCGGTGAGCGCCCCCGAGGTCGCGTCGGTGACCGGAGTGCTGCGCGTCCTGCGCAAGGGCTCGACCATCGCCGAGTTCCCCGTCCGTGACGGGCTGGCCCAGGGGACGGTGAAGGGCCTGCCGCAGGGCCGGACGCGCCTGCGGTTCCGCTTCACCGCCTCCGAGGTCGTTGCGGCGTCGGTGATCGTGCGGGCCGTGCGCGTGCCTCGCGGCTGAACCGACGAGCCCGCCCGGCACTGACCCCGCGTGGGGGCGCCCCGGGCGGGCTAGCTAGCCGGCCAGGTGCCCCCACGCGGGCGCGAGCTCACGCCACGGACCAACCGCGGCGACCTCGCCGCCCACGAGCACCACGACACGGTCGGCCTGCGCCAGCGCCGCCCGCTTCGAGGTCGCCCCGATCACGGTCGCCCCGCGCTCACGCAGAGCCGCCCACAGCTCGACCTCGGTGGCGGCGTCGAGCGCACTCGACACATCGTCGGCGAGCAACAGCTCCGCCTCGGTGGCCAACGCGCGGGCCAGCGCGAGTCGCTGGACCTGGCCGCCGGAGAGCCGCACCCCGCGGTGCCCGACGAGGGCTTCCTTGCCACCCGCCTCGTCGATGTCGCGCGAGAGTCGGGCGGCCGACACCGGGTCGTCGAAGGATCGCCGGTGCCCGAGCAGGACGTTGTCGGCGAACGTGCCCGACAGCACCCGCGGCACCTGGGCGACGTGGGCGACCTGGGCCGGGCGCAGGAACGCCTGCGGGTCGGTGACGTCCTGACCGTTCCACCGGAGCTCACCGGAGTGCTCGATGAGTCCCGCCAGGGCCGCGAGCAGGCTGGACTTGCCCGAGCCGACCTGACCCACGAGCAGGACCAGTTCTCCGGCCTGGACGTCCAGGTCGACGTTGCTGACTCCGATCGTGCCGTCGTCGTGGATGGCCGCGAAGCCGGACAGCGTCAGCCACTCGAGGGGCACGCGGCGCACCGGCTCCGGCGCCGGCGCCGCGCCGGTGACGAGGTCGACCCCCGGCGGCAGGTCCATCAGGTCGGCACCGCCGGCGAAGCGGCTGGTCTCCACCTGCCACGCCCGGGTGCCGGGGGCCTCGGTGACCACCATGCCCGCGACGCGACCGAACCAGTCGAACCCGCTGACCGCGTTGGCCACCAGCAGCGCGATCGCCAGGCTCCAGCCGCCCGTGAAGTAGATCGCCCAGGCGGCGACCACGCCGCACTGCACCATCACCATCGGGACGCCGTCCAGGAACGCCTGCACCCGGTGCTCCTTCACCGCAGCGTTGACGCGCCCGGAGTCCACGTGACGCAGGTGGGCGTGGATCTCGGGGACGGCCGCGGCCAGTTTCACCGTGCGGGCGCAGTCCAGCGCCGAGACCAACGCCCGACCGAACCGGGCGCGGGCCGTGGACGCGGCTGCGGCCGAGCGGCCTGCGATCGGGCGGCCGACGGCGGAGGCGAGCGCCGAGGAGACCATCACGGTGAGCAGCACCGCACCGGCGACCCAGGTGCCCGCCAGCACGGCGGTCAGACCGGCGATCACGAGGCCGTTGAGGAAGTCGACCCATCGGTCGGCATACCGCGCGTAACGGTCGGCGTCCATGGAGCGCGCGACCACCTCACCCGGTGGGGTGCGCACCAACCGGCGTTGCCGGGTCTGGCCGTAGAGCACTGCCATCCGGGCCCGGAGCATGACCTCGATCCACCAACGGGGGTAGCGCCAGAACGCGTTGGCCAGGGCGATCGGCGCGATCAGCAGGCTGACCACGACCGCGACGGTGAGCCACGTCGGCGTGCCGCCGGCCTGCAGGTCCTCGACGATGCGCCCCCAGAGCAGACCGGTCACGGCGCCCTGGGCCCCGGTCACGGAGGTGAGCAGGAAGAGCAGCGCTCCGAGCAGGCCCCACTCGGGACGGACCGCCAGCGCGTGCGCGATGCCGCGTGCGAGCGAGGGACCGGTGCCGACCTCCTCCACGTCCGGCGGCGGCCCGGTCCGGCGCAGGCCACCGACGCCGGCGAGGTCGTCCACATCGAGGTCCGGCCCCGGGGCCGCGGCGGTGCCGTCGACCGCCGCGAGATCCCCCTCGACCCGGCTGGCGTGCAGCAGGTCGCGGAAGGGTCCGCCGGTCACCGCGAGTTCGACCCGCAAGCCCTGTTGCACGATCCGGCCGCGGTCGAGGACGGCGACCAGGGGCGCCCGCTCGATCGTGGAGAGTCGGTGGGCGACCAGGATGCCGGTGCGGTCGGCGAGGAGCCGGTCAGCGGCGGCGACCACCCGTTGCTCGGTGACAGGGTCCATGCGGGCAGTGGCCTCGTCGAGCACCACCACACGCACGTCGCGCACGAGCAGCCGTGCGAAGGCAACGAGCTGCTCCTCCCCCGCAGACAGCGAGGTGCCGCCAGGTCCGAGGATGGTGTCGAGGCCGTCGGGCAGGCCCGCGACCCACGCGTCCAGCCCCAACTCCTCCACGGCCGCCTCCACGACGTGCCGGGGGAACTCCGCGAAGAGGGTGATGTTCTCGGCCAGGGTGCCCGCGAGGATCTCGGTGCGCTGGGTGACCACGCCGACCGACCGGCGCAGCGCCTGCAGGTCGAGGTCGCGCACGTCGATCCCGCCCAGGAAGACCGCCCCGCGCGGGGGCTCCATGGCGCGCGAGACCAGCGCGGCCAGCGTCGACTTCCCCGAGCCGGTGCGCCCGACGAGCGCGACGGTGTGTCCCGCCGGCACCCGCAGGTCGACGTCCTGGAGCGCGAACGTGCCTTCGGCGTACGCGAAGTCCAGCCCACGCAGCTCCAGGTCGAGCGGCCCGTCGGGGAGCGCCCGTCCGCCCACCGGCTCCGGTGCGACCGCGAGCATCTGCCGCAGGCGGATGACCGCGCCGAGGCCGGCCTGGAGGTCGGGGAGGTGGTTGGCCACCATCGAGATCTGGCCGACGAAGCTGGAGGTGACCAGGAACAGTGTTACCACCTGGGCGACGGAGAACGTGTCGGCCACGGCCAGCGCCACGCCGGCCACCGCGATTCCCGCGAGCAGGGCATGCAGCAACACGCCCGCGCGCCGGGCCAGTCGGCTCTCGACGCTCACGACTGCCGCGAACTTCGCGTGGACCTCCGCGGAGAGCCGCGCGACACGACCGACGACGTGTGCCTGCCCCAGGCTGGTCCGCAGGTCGTCACGACCGGCGATGCCCTCCTCGAGGACGGCGGCGTGGTCGGTCCAGGCCATCTCCTCCACGACCTTGCGCCGCGCGATCTCACCGAGCAGCGACCGGATCGCGAACCAGGTCACGATCGCGAGCAGGGGGAAGAGGATGAAGGACGGCCACCAGGTCACCCCGGCGACGATCCACATCGGCAGCGTGCCGAACACGGTGCGCGCGAGCATCCAGAACTGCCACCGCACCAGGTTGCCGACCTCGTGGGTGTCGTCGTCAATGCGGTCCAGCACCTCACCGACGGCCTGCTCGCTCAGCGCCTCCAGCGGTTGCTGCAGTGCGGCCTCCAGGAGGTCCTCGCGTAGCCGTCCCTCGGCGCGGTCGGAACAGCCGACCCAGGCGATCTTCCCCGCGGTGTCGATCACCGCCGCCCCGATCAGGCAGATGCCGAGCACCACGACCAGACCTTGGGTCGGGTCTTCCGCGAGCCGTCCGGCCACGACCGTGGCCAACGTCATGCCGACCGCACCCACCGCGGCACCCACGAGCGCCACCATCGCCAGCGGGCTCTTGAGCCGCTGGGCGTCGATCCGACGCGACGGGTCGTCCGTCGCGGGCGCAAGGGGGTCGTCGTGCGTGGCGGGAGCCGGGGTCGTGAGTGTGGTCATGATCCGTCCACGCTATGCGTCATCGCCGACAGTTCTCTCCTGGTTTTCCACCGCGCGCCGGCTGCCGACGAACTACGAGCCGCTCGCCTGCCTCGCGTCGTACGCCTCCCGCTCGGCCTCGAGCCACGGCGGCATCTCCTCGAGCAGCGCCTTGATCTCGGCGGTGGTCAGGGAGTCCGAGACCCCCGCCCGAGCCAGGGCCGACCGGCTGACGCCGAGACGATGGGCGACCTCCGCCCGCGGGTGCGGTCCGTTGCGTCGCAGGTCGCGCAGCCACTCCGGCGGGTCGGCCTGGAGTGCGTTGAGCTCGTCGCGCGAGATGGGCCGACTGCGCAGCTCCTCGGGCATGGCCGGAGCGAAGACACCGAGCTTCTTGGCCGCGGTCTCGGGCTTCATCGTCTGCTGCTTCGCCATGCGCGAAGCCTAGTCACCCTGCGGACTAGGCTGACGCCGACCGGAAGCGAGGACACCATGCAGGAGCCCGACACGGAGCCCACCGCGGCGTCCGACGCCTTCCGGATCGCCTACGTCGAGGGCGTCTCCCCCGGCAAGTGGCTGCGGCTGTGGGCGGATCGCTACCCGGAGATCGCGATGGAAGCGGTCATGGTGCCCGCCGTGTCGCCCGCGGATCTGACCGGTCGGCGGAGCCTCGACATGGCGCTGGTCCGGCAGCCCTTCGACGCGACGGGCCTGCACCTCATCCCGCTCTATGAGGAGGTCGCGGTCGTGGTGGTGCCGCGCGACCATGCGGCCGCGGAGTACGACGAGCTGACGCTGGCGGACCTGGCCGGTCTCGGTCTGGTGGGCGATCCGTCGACGTACGGCTGGTCCGACGTCGGCCTGGAGCCCCTCCCAGGTCTTCCTCCGCTCACCCCGGCCCAGATCGTGGAGACCGTCGCGGCCGGCACGGGCATCGCGTTGCTGCCCATGTCGATCGCGCGGCTGCACCACCGCAAGGACGTGGTCGCCCGTCCGGTGGTCGATCTGCGTCCGGTCGGCGTCGGGTTGGCGTGGGACAAGGCGAACGAGGACCCCAACCTGGAGAGGTTCATCGGGATCGTACGGGGGCGGACCGTGCGCAGCTCCCGAAGCGAAGCGGAGCCGGCGACCCCGGCGCGCGGACCGAAGGCACCCACGGGTCGCCCGCAGCGGCGTACCGGATCAGGCTCGGGAGCGAAGTCGGGTCGCCCGCGCACCCGCGGCAACCGCAACAAGCGCCGGTAGCGACTCACACCCGCGTGGCCACCCACAACTCCTCGGCCGGCCAGCGAGCGGCCCAGTCCGCCGAGACGATCTCGTAGAAGGGATGGTCGCCGCGATCGGACGGGGGGTAGAGCTCGTGCATCGCCTCGACCGCGAAGCCGGAGCCGCGCAGGAAGCGGATCCAGTCGCCGTGCGAGGGGTGGAACTCGATCCCTCCCCCGGGCCACTGCACCCGGTAGGCCTCCCGCTGTCCGCGCAGCAACTGCTCCTCGGCGACCCCCTCGTCGGTGGGGACGCACAACGCCGACAGGTGGCTGTTGGTCAGGAAGACGAGCCGTCCCCCGGGGCGCAACACGCGAGCAGCTTCAGGCAACCAGCGCTCGGGGTCGCACCAAGCCGCGGCGCCGTGCTCGCTCACGACCAGGTCGAATCCCGCGTCCGGCAACGGAGTGCGCTCGACATCGGCCTGCACCAGGGGGAAGTCCGGACCGTGCTGCCGCTGCAGCCGCCGGGCCGTCGCGAGTTGCTCCCCCGACAGGTCGAGCGCGACCACCGAGGCACCGGCACGCGTCAACCAGGCCGAGAAGTACGCCGTGCCGCACGCCAACTCCGCGACCTCCAGGCCGCGCACATCCCCGAGGACACCGAGTTCACGCTCGGGCACTGCGAAGATCCCCCAGACGATCTCGGGCCGGGTCCACAGGTCCTCGGCCGCGGCGTCGGTGAACCGCTCGTTCACGACGGCCCACAGCGCCCGGTTCAGCGCGATCTCCGAGGCTCTGGGCTCAGTCACGTCGCCATGGTAGGCGTCGGCGTCGGCCCTGTGGCGCAAGCGGATCCCTAGTCGCGGACTCGGCCGGTCTCGTAGCCCCACATGGCGATCTCCACGCGATTGCGGGCGCCGAGCTTGGTCATCAGGCTGCCGATGTGCGTCTTCACCGTGCTGAGGCTGATGTGCAGCTCCGCCGCGATCTCGGCGTTGGTGCGGCCCCGCGCGACGGTGAGCAGCACCTGTTCCTCGCGTTCGGTGAGCGGCTCCAACGGCTGAGCGGGTGGAGTCGCGCGCCCCGCGCTCGCGAACGTCGACAACAGCCGTCGCGTGATGCTCGGTGAGATCAGCGCGTCACCGCGGGCGGCGGCCCGGATCGCCTCACCGAGCAGTTCGGGTCCGGCGTCCTTGAGCAGGAATCCGGTGGCGCCGGCGACCAACGCCCCATGCACGTATTCGTCCAGGTCGAAAGTGGTGATCACTACGACGGCGATCGGATCCTCGACGCCCGGCCCCGCCAACTGTCGGGTCGCTTCGACGCCGTCGAGGATCGGCATCCGGATGTCCATCAGGACCACGTCGGGACGCAGTTCGCGCGCCAACGCGACGGCCTCCTGGCCGTTGCGCGCCTCCCCCACGACCTCGATGCCTTCCAGGGTGCCGAGGATGAGCCGCAGCCCGGTGCGGACAAGGTCCTGGTCGTCGGCGACCAGCACGCGCAGACTCACGCCGCCACCTGCCGTGGCAGGGTCGCGTTGACGGCCCAGCCACCACCGGGGCACGGGCCTGCCTGGCAGGCACCCCCCAGGAGCAGCGCGCGTTCCACCATGCCGGTCAGCCCGAAGCCCGCCTCGGGGGCGGAGCGGGGTGCACTCACATCGCCGTCGTCGCGGACGACGAGGTGGACCGAGGACTGGTCGCCGGAGACTCTCACGTCGACCACCGTGGCGTTGCGGGCGTGACGCAGTGCGTTGGTGACCGCCTCCTGGGCGATCCGGAAGACCGCGGCATCGATCGCGGTCGGAAGGCTGTCCACGTCACCGGAGACTGTCACGTGGACCTGGGGACCGCTCGGCGACGCACCGGCCAGCCGGTCGAGGTCGGCCACCCCGGGCTGCGGGGCGTAGTCGGCCGGTTCCTCGTTGCGCAGCACCCGGACCATCGATCGCATCTCCGCGAGCGTGCGGGTGGCCTCGCGCTCGATCACCTCCATGGCCTCCAGCGGCGCCGACGGTTGGGTGGCTGCCATGAGGCGTGCGGCCTGGGCCTGGATGGCGATGGCCGAGACGTGGTGGGCCACGGTGTCGTGCAGTTCGCGGGCCAGCAGGATCCTCTCCTCGGACTTCACCTGCTCGATCCGCTGTTCCCGGGTCACGTGCTGGGAACGGATCGCCCACCCCATGGCCAACGCAGCAAGGAGGACGGCGAGTCCGGCGATAGCGCCGGCCCATCCGGTCCAACTGACAAGGAAGGACAAGGTGGCCGGGACCAGGATGATCGCCACACCGACGACCGCTTCACGCCCCGAGCCCCAGCGGAAGAGCGCGTAGGGCAGCAGCAGGACCCACAGCGAGGAGAACGAGTCGAGCGCCGGTTGCTCGAGGACCACCAGAGCGAGGTCCACGAAGGTGATCGCCCCGAAGACGGCCGCGACCACGGCCAGCGGATGCGTACGCCGCCACAGCAGCAGCGGCGCGAGTCCGACAGTCACCACCACGGACAGCACCGGCAGCGGCATGTCCGACCGCAGGGCACCCTCCAGAACCGCGCAGACGATCACGAACGCCAGCACCGCCCAGTCACGCCACACCCGCGCCAGCGGAGCCGAGGGCCGGGGTTCGGCCAGCACGGACCGCAGTGGATTGCTCACTCCCCCAGCGTAGGGAGGCGGCGCCGCCGATGGATCGACCGAAAGTCTGACGCGCCCACTGGCCGGAGGCATGACCTCGTCGGAGCCTCACGACCGATGCCCGAGGAGCCCGTGCTCCGTCACGGTGGAACCACGTCCCGCGCACCCCGGCGCAGGCCGAAACAAGAGGCAGCATGTCCAGCGAACGCGAGGACCGATGATCACCGTTGAATCCCTGACCCGGAGGTACGCCGGCTTCACCGCCGTCGACGACATCTCCTTCACCGCCGAACCCGGCCGCGTGACCGGCTTCCTCGGCCCGAACGGCGCCGGCAAGTCCACCACGATGCGCGTCATGGTGGGGCTGACCGCGCCGACGTCGGGCGTCGCCTTGATCAACGGCGAGCGCTTCGACGACCTCCCCAACCCCGGTCTCGAGGTGGGCGTGCTGCTGGACGCCTCCGCGCAGCACGCCGGTCGCACCGGCAGGGAGATCCTCACTGTCGCCGCCGACACCATGGGGCTCCCCCGCCGCCGCGTGGACGAGATGCTCGAACTGGTGAGCCTGACGCCCACGGAGGCCAAGCGGCGGGTGCGTCACTACTCCCTCGGCATGCGGCAACGGCTCGGCATCGCCACCGCACTCCTGGGTGACCCGATGGTGCTGATCCTCGACGAGCCCGCCAACGGCCTCGACCCGGCCGGGATCCGATGGATGCGCGACCTGTTGACCGACTTCGCAGGCCGCGGCGGCACAGTGCTGCTGTCCTCGCACCTGCTGCACGAGATCGAAGTCATCGCCGACGACCTGGTCGTGATCGGCAACGGCTCGATCGTCGCGTCCGGCACCAAGGACGAACTCCTGGCTGCCGCCGGGACGCTTGCCCGCTCCGCCTCACCGCGCGACCTGGCGCACGCGCTAGAACAGGCCGGGATCTCCAGCACGCTCGCCGGGGACGGCACCGTGCGCACCGAGGCCGACCCTGCGCGCGTCGGAGCCGTGGCGCTGACCGCCGGCATCGCGCTGACCGAGCTCCGGTACGTCGAGGGCGCCGGTCTCGAAGACATGTTCCTGGCGCTCACCGCCGACACCCAACGCGAAGGAGTTGCGGCATGACCGCCACGTTCGTCAGCCCCGCCCCAACCACCGCGACACGGAGAGTCGTGCCGCCGATACCGACCACCCGGTTGGTCAAGGTCGAGCTGCGGAAGATGTTCAACACACGCTCGGGATTCTGGATGCTCGTGAGCATCGGCTTGTTGTCGGTCCTCGCGGCCGGATCGGTCCTCGTCTTCGCTCCCGACAGCGACGTGACCTACGAGACCTTCGCTACGGCGATCGGCTTCCCGATGTCGGTGATCCTGCCGATGATCGCGATCCTGGCCGTGACGAGCGAGTGGAGCCAACGCACCGGACTGACGACGTTCACCCTGGTGCCGAGCCGGCCTCGGGTGATCCGCGCCAAGGCCGCAGCCACCCTGATGGTCGGCCTCGCCTCCGTGGTCGTCGCCTTCGCTGTCGGCGTCGTCGGCAACCTGGCCGGCGCCGCGATCGCGGGTGTGGAGCCCGTGTGGAACGTGTCGGTGGGCACCGCGCCCCAGCTCGTGCTCGGCAACCTGATGGGCATGGCCGTCGGCTTCACGTTGGCCGTCGTGCTGCGCTCCTCTGCGGCGGCGATCGTCGGCTACTTCGTGGTCTCGTTCGTGCTCCCCGGCATCCTCCAGTTGCTCGCCCTCGTGCAGGACTGGTTCCTCGACCTACAGCCGTGGATCGACTGGAACTACACCCAGGTCAAGCTCTTCGAGCGGGCCACGAACACTCCTGAGGAATGGGCGATGTTGGGGTCGACCGTCTTGATCTGGATCGTGGTGCCGCTGGGGGTGGGGCTGTGGTTCTTGCGGCGGGGTGAGGTGAAGTAGGCGACGGGGCCGCGCCCGTGGTGGTGCCGGGGCCGACGTATGGAGGTAGCCCACTTCGCCCACTAAGCCCGGATCCACCGACCGGCTGGCGATGACTCGGTCGGGTGACGTCGCTCGGGGTTGAGCGGGTCGGGGAGTGGGTGATCGCCCGGCCTCGCTGCCGGGGTGTTCCACGGTGGTCTCTGGTCGTTGCCGTTTCCGGCGG
>JBGAJX010000013.1:0-121242 GCA_044224695.1 Marmoricola sp.
CGAGCGACCTGCGCGATCGGCTTCCCCGTCTCTTCGACGATCCGGACAGCTCCCTCACGGAACTCCCGGTCGTACTTCTTCCGCTTCTCTGGCATCTCGATCCTCATTGTCGATGCCTCTACGGTCCGGGGGGAACCTCAAAGCGCCATTCTCGGGTTCGCCGGGGTAGTGCTCGGTCTGTTCGGCATCGCGGTCGACCCTCGCGACGGAAATGACGCCGTGCAGGTGTTGGGGTGGGCGGGACTGACGCTGTTCGCCGGGGCGACTCTCGCAGTCGCGTTCGTCGTATCCCCGCGCCAGCTTCGCTTCGCCATGAGCGTCGACAAGTTGGACGCGGACGCTCATGGCGCCGCGGACGTCGGGCACGTGGTGTCCTCGTTGGCGCTGAACCATTGGCGGAACTACCTTGCCAACGACAAGAAGTTGGGGCGCATGCACTGGGCCTACTTCGTCGCATTGCTGTGTCTGTTGCTGCAAACCGCCTCGCTGTTCGCCGCCCGGGTCGCTGGAGGATCCCCGACATGACTAGCCAGCCATCATCACGGCCCCCGCGGCCGGCGCCACTACCCAACCCCGTTCGGCCTGGGGTGCGCAATGACCCCCCGCCTCCGCCGCGGCCCCAGCCGCGACCTAATCGGGGCTGATCGGCCGGGGGTTCCGACTTGGTAACCCGAAGCGGAGAGCTTCCCGGTTCTGTCGGTGGGGTCGCGCACACTAGATGCATGGAGGACCACCAGCCGATCAACGCCGCCGCAGTCGGAGGCGGCGAGCCGCCCCAACAAGCGGATGGGCCGCGCACTGAGGCCACGGTTCGGGCCCCGCTCGACTTCGACAACCTCCCGCTGGAGTGGACTCCGGAGTTGCTGCGTGGCCTCCCGCTGACTGACCGCCTACGCCTTAAGGCCGAGCACCCCACGCTGATGGGCGGAGAGCAACTGGCGTCCTACCTTGCGGCCGACGAAGCGGCGAGGACAACTGGTGCGTCCCGCGTTGAATTCGTCGGCGACACGAAGACCCTTCTCCTCAGCGACGCGTTCAAGGGCAGGGCGGCTCTCGGCCCACAGTGGGCGCAGTTGGCCGAACGGATGGCGGCGCCGACGGAGGTAGCCGACACTGCGAAGCTGCTGCAGAGGATCGGCAAAGTGAACGCCTCGCCTCGCTGGCAGAAGGCGCTGGCGGACGCAATGCCCAAGCTCAACCGAGAGCGGCTCGTGCTTGAGCCTCAGGTAACGAGGATTCCCCCCAACTACTACGGCGAGGGGATCGAGGAGGCCGCCCGCGAACGGCAGCAAGAACGGGAGTCTGACCGCGAGCTGATGCGGGTGCTCATGGACAGCGCGGTGCGCTCGGAGGAGATCCAGCGTGGCACCGCGGAACTGATGCAGACGCAGCACCGGGACAACGATCGCATTAAGGCGCTGGTGCTGGTCGTGCTGTTTGCCAGCCTGATAAGCGGGGTGGCCGACGTGTGGCCACGCCTGCATGGACTTCGGTTATTGGCAGCGACGGTAGCCGTGGCGGTCGCAGCGCTGGCGGTCCATTGGGTGACCCGCCGGGGCTTGTCCGCGGTCAGGGGTCGCCGAGCACGCCGAGAGTAGCGGCGCCGACGACGCTCGCGAAAGACCACGCCCCAGGGTCAGTTGTAAGCCAACTGGGCCAAGCCGACCAGAACGAAGAAGACCGTCAGGACCACCACTGCGGTCACGATGGCCCACGTTGGAAGGTACTGCCCTGGCATGCGGTTGTCGCCCATGGCGCCCCCTTACTGACTGGAACGGGGAGCCCTGGCCTGTAGTGCGAAGCGCCCCCGTGGCCCTGTCATGACAGCGTGCCACGACACGACCACGGGGGATAGCGCTCCGGTCAGCCATTGGCTTCGCACCATGAGCACGACCATTCCGACGCGGAGCACGTACCCGCCAGGTGGGCGGCAAGAGCGCCGGACTCTGCCGCCTGGACGGCACTCAGCAGTGAGTCAGCGGCCCCAGGCCCGAAGCCTGTGGCTTCGCCGAGCACCACGCGCAGGATGTGGTCAGCGAAGTAGCGGGTGGGGCGCCGGTCGCCTGCCTCGATCCTGGCGAGATAGGCCGCGTCCACGCCGGCCCCGCTAGCGAGCTTCTCAATGCTCCAGCCCTTCGCCTGGCGCAGCTTGCGGACGTCGATCGACGAAGGTTCCAGGCTCTCGGCCAGGGTGTCGGTTGCGGTCATGACGGTTCGTTCCTCTCGGCTGGAGGAGCCTCGCTCGGATCGCACATACGTCGCACGCTCGCCGAAGCGAAAGGCCCCTGATTCTGCGTTTCCGCAGGTCAGGGACCAGATTCCGCTGGTGGGCGATACTGGGTTTGAACCAGTGACCTCTTCCGTGTCAAGGAAGCGCGCTACCGCTGCGCCAATCGCCCGTGGTGCTTCGAGGTGGAGACGGGATTTGAACCCGTGTAGACGGATTTGCAGTCCGTTGCCTCGCCTCTCGGCCACTCCACCAAGGAGGGGCCGATCCGCAAGGGATCTGCGACCCTTCTCCGAGCGGACGACGAGGCTCGAACTCGCGACCTCAACCTTGGCAAGGTTGCGCTCTACCAACTGAGCTACGTCCGCCTGCGACCCCGGAGGATGACCCACCGGGCGTGCGAGACGAAACTGTAGCCGACTCCGCCACGATGGCCAATTCCGGCCCCTGCCGCGTGTCGATCCGGGCCCTGCCGGCGCCGCGAGGAGCGCCTGGCGCCGTACGGTGATCTCATGCGCGCCTGGGTCAACGGACGGCTGCTGGCGGATCCCGCCGAGGCCGCGGTGTCGGTGCTGGACCGGGGCTTCAGCATGGGCGACGGAGCGTTCGAGGCGGTCAAGGTCGTCGACGGACAGCCGTTCGCGCTGACTCGCCATCTGCGTCGCCTCGCCGGGGCCTGCCGCGGCCTGGGCCTCCCCGACCTCGACGAGGACCTGGTCCGTTCCGGGGTGTCGGCGGTGCTCGCTGCCGAGCCTCTGGCCCTGGGGCGCCTGAGGATCACCTGGACCGCCGGTGTCGCCGCGCCGGGCCCCGGCCGCGGGTCGAGGACCCCGACGGTCTCGGTCGTCTCCAGCGCCTACGGCCCGCGCGGGCCGAGCGAGGACGTGGTGACGGTTCCCTGGCCGCGCAACGAGCGCAGCGCCCTGGCGGGCCTCAAGGCCACGTCGTACGCCGAGAACGTGCTCGCCCTGGCCTACGCGGCCGAGCGGGGCGCGGGAGAGGCGCTGTTCGCGGACACCCGGGGCCACCTGTGCGAGGGGGCCGGCTCCAACGTCTTCGTCGTCGTCGGCGGTGACCTCCTGACCCCCGCACTGAGCACCGGCTGCCTGCCCGGGGTCACCCGGGGGCTGCTGGTGGAGTGGTGCGACGTCGTCGAGGTCGAGGAGCCGCTCTCGGTCCTAGGGCGTGCGGACGAGATCTTCCTGGCCTCGACGACGCGCGACGTACAGCCGGTGCGGTTCTGCGACGGTCGCGATCTGGGGGAGCCCGGCCCGGTCACTCGCTCAGCCCAAGCGGTGTGGCACGAACGCGCTGGTGCTGACCTCGATCCGTGAGCGGGGAGCCTCAGGAGTCCTCGCGGCGGCGCTGCCGGTAGGCAGCGACGTGGATCCGGTTGCCGCACGACTGGGCGTCGCAGTAGCGGCGACTGCGGTTGCGGGAGAGGTCGACCAGGACCTGGTCGCAATCGGGCGCCTCGCAGGTCCGCAGGCGTTGCCATTCGCCGGCGGCGACCACCTGGGCCAGCGCCATGCCCCCGTCGACGGCCAGGTGCTCGGCGACGGTGGCGCCCGGGGTGAAGTAGTGCAGGTGCCACGCGTAGCCGTCGTGGTCGGTCAGCCGCGGAGCAACCGGAGCCGCGGCGACGAGCCGGTTGACCGCTGCGGCGGCGTCGGCCTCGCTGCGGGCACCGAACGCGGGTCGCACCAGGTCGCGGAGCCGCCGTACGTCCTCGACGTCCGAGGGGCCCAGAGTTCCCACATCGCTGAAGCGATAGCGATGCACGAAGTCCTGCAGGTCGGAGAGTTCGGCGAGCCCGTCGGTGGGGCCTTCGCTGTTGACCAGGTCCACCAGGCAGGCCAGCGAGTGCTCGACGTCGTGGGTGAAGAGCACGGGGGCCTTCCTGGCTGGGACGGAACGGGGCGGGCTGCGCCGACGGCCCCGGAGAAACACCAAGGGCCGGTGCGAGAGGTCTCGCACCGGCCCATGGTAAAGCCGCAGGGAGAGGTGGGTCGTCTGCCTGGCGGGGCGGTTCGTGGGTGCTGAAGGTGCCCGGCCGGCGACGACCGGCGCTCAGGCGGCGTCGGCGGCGAGGATCGCCGCGATGGTCCCGTCCAGGTCGATGTGGTCGATCTCGTTGCCCGGGGCGACCGAAGCGGTCATCCGCTCCACGAAGGAGGTGATGTCGCTGGTGCGGGCCTGCACGAGGGCCTCACCGTCGGGGGAGCAGAGCTCGATGATGATGACCGAGCGGGCCTCGTCGTCCAGGCAGGGCCAGACGTGCACGTCGCCGTCGCCGGTGGGCTCGTAGAGGCCGCCGATGAGCAGGTCGCGACCGAAGGTCCAGCGGACCGGGCCCGAGATGGTGTTGAAGGTGGCGGTCACCGCGAACGGGTCGCTGGGGTCGAAGCTCAGCTCGGTCTCGAGCGGGGTGGCAGCCCCGGTCGCGTCGATGAGCTCCAGCACGACGGTGTCCACGATGCGGGTCGCCGCGGTGCGCTTGGTGTTGATGTCGAAGTCCATTGCAGTGCCTCTCCCTTGGCAAGTGACGTCATGGAGACGACCTCCCAGTGCATCCATGACGCGGATTCCCGAACCTTTTCCCAGTAGGACCTTGGCCCCAGGTCGTTCGTCCGTGAGGTAACTCTGCTACGGATCCAGGGGGTCTGCGAGGGAGAACTGGGAAATCCCCGCGTGATTGAGCCGGAATGACTAGCCCGGGAGGCCCAGAAGGGGCACTCGACACGCCGTACGGCCAGGGACAAATTATGACAAAACAGGATGAACCTGTATCAGCGTTCTGAACACGAATTTACGTCGGTTAAGCGAAAAATCAGGGAGGCGCGCCGGGGACTCAGTCCCGAAACGAGGGCGTCGCTGTCCCGAGTTGCCATGACTTTGGTCCTAGATGGACCAGGACTATCGATCCGTCGCGACGGGCCCTCGTCGGCCCGAGGGGCGGGACCTTCACGTTCCCTGCGGGCTCCGTACGGCCCGCGGAACGTGCTGCGACGAGCCGGTTGAAACCCGACCGCCCCGATGGGGTAACCTTTCCGGCGCACCGGCTGCCGGTGCACGACCCGGGGCGATTGGCGCAGTGGTAGCGCGCTTCGTTCACACCGAAGAGGTCACTGGTTCGAACCCAGTATCGCCCACCCTGGACCCCCGTCCGGCGCTTGCCGGCGGGGGTCGTGTCGTCTCCGGCCGAGACGGGAGCGGGCCTCGTGGCGTCGCCGGGAAACCCCGGAGTCGCTCCGTCGGACCGCTGGATACGATCGACCGGCGACGGCCGCCGCCGTCGCGCACCGGGTCCGCTGGTCGTGGACCGCCACGGAGGGAGCGCGCGTGTCCGAGATCAAGGTGAGTGTCCTCGAGGTGTCCGGGAACACCGGCGAGCGGGACGTCACCGCGGGCACGAAGGCCTGGGAGCTCTACGCCGAGGCAGCGGACGTCATCGCCGCCCGAGTCAACGGCGACCTCAAGGACCTGGCGTACGAACTGCGCGCCGGGGACGAGGTCGAGCCGGTCGCGATCACCAGCAAGGACGGCCTGGACATCCTGCGGCACTCGACCGCGCACGTGCTCGCCCAGGCGGTGCAGCAGCTGTGGCCCGAGGCGAAGCTCGGCATCGGTCCGCCGGTGGAGAACGGCTTCTACTACGACTTCGACGTCGAGACCCCGTTCGTCCCCGAGGACCTGGCGAAGCTCGAGACCGCGATGCGCAAGATCATCAAGGAGAACCAGCGGTTCTCGCGCCGCGTCACCACCGACGCCGACGCCCTGGTCGAGCTGGCCGACGAGCCCTACAAGTGCGAGCTGATCGGGCTCAAGGGCGGCTCCGCGGACGCGGGCCAGGAGATCGCGGAGGGCGCCGACGCGGAGGTCGGCGCCGGCGAGCTCACCATCTACGACAACCTCAACCGCAACGGCGAGGTGGCGTGGAAGGACCTGTGCCGCGGCCCGCACCTGCCGACCACCAAGCGGATCCCGGCCTTCAAGCTGATGCGGACCGCCGCGGCGTACTGGCGGGGCAACGAGAAGAACAAGCAGCTGCAGCGGATCTACGGCACCGCGTGGCCCTCCAAGGAGGAGCTCGACGCCTACCTGCACCGGCTCGAGGAGGCCGAGCGGCGCGACCACCGCAAACTCGGCAAGGAGCTCGACCTTTTCTCCTTCCCCGACGAGATCGGGTCCGGCCTCGCGGTGTTCCACCCCAAGGGCGGGGTCATCAAGCGCGCCATGGAGGACTACGTCCGCGCCCGGCACATCGAGGAAGGCTTCTCCTACGTCGGCACTCCGCACCTGACCAAGGACCAGCTCTTCTTCACCTCGGGCCACCTGCCCTATTACGCGGACACGATGTTCCCGCCGATGGAGTTCGAGGGCAGCAACTACATGGTCAAGCCCATGAACTGCCCGATGCACAACCTGATCTACCGCTCGCGAGGCCGCTCCTACCGTGAGCTGCCGCTGCGGCTCTTCGAGTTCGGCTCGGTCTACCGCTACGAGAAGTCCGGGGTGGTGCACGGCCTGACCCGGGTGCGCGGACTGACCCAGGACGACTCGCACTCCTATGTCACCAAGGAGCAGGCGCCCGGGGAGATCAAGCACCTGCTCGACTTCGTGCTGAGCCTGCTCAAGGACTTCGGCCTCGACGACTTCTACCTCGAGCTCTCCACCCGCGACGACTCCAAGCCCGACAAGTTCGTGGGCTCCGACGAGGACTGGGCCGAGGCCACCGCGGTGCTCCAGCAGGTCTGCGACGACTCCGGACTGGAGCTGGTCGCCGACCCCGGCGGCGCGGCCTTCTACGGCCCGAAGGTCTCGGTGCAGGCCCGCGACGCGATCGGCCGCACCTGGCAGATGTCGACCATCCAGTACGACTTCAACCAGCCCGCCCGCTTCGGCCTGGAGTACGTCGCCGCCGACGGCACCCGCCAGCAGCCGGTGATGATCCACTCGGCCAAGTTCGGCTCGCTGGAACGGTTCTTCGGCGTGCTGGTCGAGCACTACGCCGGCGCCTTCCCGCCCTGGCTGGCCCCGGTCCAAGCGGTGCTGATCCCGGTCGCCGAACGCCACCTGGACTACCTGTACGACGTCGCCGCGACCCTGCGGAAGGCCGGCGTCCGCGTGGAGGTCGACGACTCCGACGACCGGATGCAGAAGAAGATCCGCAACGCCCAGCTCCAGAAGGTGCCCTACATGGTGCTCGTCGGCGACCGGGACATGGAGGCCGGCTCGGTCTCCTTCCGGTTCCGCAACGGCGACCAGGAGAACGGCGTGGCCATCGAGGATGCGGTGGCGCGGATCGTGGCGGCCGTCGAGCAGCGGGTCCAGGTCTGAGCGTGGCCGGCGAGGAGGAGGTCCACCACCAGGACGGGGTCGGCTCGCCCGATCATCTCGAGCGGCTCTGGACCCCGCACCGGCTGGCCTACATCTCGGGGGAGAACAAGCCCTCGGACGGGACGCCGGGGGAGTGCCCGTTCTGCCGGATCCCGCGCCTGGGGGACGCCGAGGGGCTGATCGTGCACCGTGGCGACGCGGCGTACGTGGTGCTCAACCTCTACCCCTACAGCCCGGGCCACCTGATGGTGTGTCCCTACCGCCACGTCGCGGACTATCCCGACCTCACCGAGGAGGAGACCGTCGAGGTCGCCCACCTCACCCAGCGGGCGATGCGGGTGCTGCGCCGCGTCAGCGGTCCGCACGGCTTCAACCTCGGCATGAACCAGGGGCACGCCGGAGGGGCCGGGATCGCTGCCCACCTCCACCAGCACGTCGTCCCGCGGTGGGCCGGTGACCAGAACTTCATGCCGATCATCGGCCGGACCCGCACGCTGCCGCAGTTGATGACCGACACCCGGGCCCTGCTCGCCGACGCCTGGGGGTCCGCGGACTGACGCCGTCCCTCTCGTCCCGCGCGTCTCAGGCCGGGGCGGGCGAAGCCTGCCCACGCTTCCGTTATCTAAGTGTTATCAAACAACAAAAGTCGGGACCACAACCTCTCGACAGGGCCAACCGGGGTGGTTATGTTGTCGCACACAACATAACCAGTGACGCCGATCACACGGAGTCACGAGCCAGGAGGTTCCACAGATGGTGCGAAGCAGGGGAGCGCGACTCGCGTCGGCGAGCGCGGCAGCGCTGCTGCTCTTCACAGCGGCTGCGTGCGGCGACGACGGCGGCTCGAACGGTGACGGTGGCGACACCGGCGACGGCGGTGACACCACCGGCAAGGTCGGCGTGATCCTGCCCGACGCCACCACGTCTCCCCGCTGGGAGGCCAACGACCGCCCGAGCCTCGAAGCGGCCTTCGAGGCCGCCGGCGTCGAGTCGGTGATCGACAACGCGCAGGGCGACACCGCCAAGTTCGCCAGCATCTGCGACAACATGATCAACCAGAACGTCCAGGTCCTGATGATCGTGAACCTGGACTCCGAGACCGGCAGTGCGTGTCTGGGCAAGGCCGAGGCGGCCGGCATCCAGACCATCGACTACGACCGGCTCACCCTGGGCGGTGGCGCGTCGTACTACGTGTCCTTCGACAACGTCGTCGTCGGCCAGCTCATGGGCGAGGGTCTGACCGCCTGCCTGGACGAGGCCGGCAAGACCGAGGCCAACATCGTCTTCATCAACGGCGACCCGACCGACAACAACGCCGCGCTCTTCAAGCAGGGCTACGAGGAGGCCCTGGCTCCGAAGATCGACTCCGGCGAGTACACCCTGGTCGGCGACCAGACCGGTTTCTGGGACGCGGACAAGGCCGGCACCGCCTTCGAGCAGATCTTCACCGACAACAACGGTGAGGTCGACGGCGTGGTCTCGGCCAACGACACGATGGCGGGCGGCATCGTCGCCCGACTCGCGGCGAACGGTCTCGACGGCGAGGTCCCGGTCACCGGGCAGGACGCCAGCGTCGAGGGCCTGCAGCGCGTGCTGGCCGGCACGCAGTGCATGACCGTCTACAAGAACACCAACCTCGAGGCCGAGACGGCTGCGGCCCTGGCCATCGCCCTGATCGAGGGTGACACCGCGGCCGCCGACGAGCTGGCGACCTCGACGGTCACCGACAGCGAGACCGGCGAAGAGGTCAAGTCGGCCTTCGCGACCCCGGAGTCGATCTCCGACGCCGAGGGCGTGGCCAAGGTGATCGCCGACGGCTTCCAGTCCGCCGAGGACGTCTGCACCGGTGAGTACGCGAAGCTCTGCGAGGACGCGGGCATCTCCTGACCCACCCCGGGGTCGGTCCCTCCTGCGGGAGGGGCCGGCCCCGACCCATCCCACCGCTCACCTCCCTGGAGTTCAGATGTCCACCACCGCTGCCGAGGCGGCATCTCCCTCGGCCTCCACCGCGCCCCTGCTGACGCTGCGCGGCATCGAGAAGAGCTTCGGAGCCGTGCACGTGCTGCGCGGCGTCGACCTCGACATCACCCCCGGCAAGGTCACGGCCCTTGTCGGAGACAACGGCGCCGGCAAGAGCACCCTGATCAAGGGCATTGCCGGCATCCACACCTTCGACGCGGGGGAGTACCTCTTCGAGGGCCGCCCCCAGCACGTGACCAGTCCCAAGGAAGCCAACGCGCTGGGGATCGAGGTCGTCTACCAAGACCTCGCGCTCTGCGACAACCTCGATGTGGTCCACAACATGTTCCTGGGTCGTGAGGTCACCAGCAACGGCATGCTCGACGAGGCAGCCATGGAGACCCGCGCCCGCGAGACCCTCGACGGGCTGTCGGTGCGGACGCTGAAGTCCGTGCGTGCGCAGGTCGCCGCCCTTTCCGGCGGCCAGCGTCAGACGGTCGCTATCGCCCGGGCGGTCCTGTGGAACTCCAAGATCGTCATCCTCGACGAGCCCACCGCCGCGCTCGGCGTGGCCCAGACCGAGCAGGTGCTGCGGCTGGTCCGCCGGCTCGCCGACCGTGGCTTGGGTGTGGTGCTGATCAGCCACAACATGAACGACGTGCTCCAGGTGGCCGACGACATCGCCGTGCTCTACCTCGGCAAGATGGTCGCCCAGATCCCGACGTCCTCGGTCACCCACGGCCAGATCGTCGAGCTGATCACCGCCGGACGCTCCGGCGACCTCGGACTCGCCCCGGCCGCCACCAACGCCGAGGAGGCGTGATGACCACCACCAGCAACGCTCCCGCGCCGGCCCCCGTCGAGGAGAAGGCGACCCTCGGGGGGATCTTCGGCGACTACGTCACCAAGGTGCGCGGCGGCGACGTCGGCGCGCTGCCCGCGATCCTGGGCCTGGTCGTGCTCTGCACGGTCTTCACGATCCTGGAGCCGCAGTCCTTCGCGAACCCGTTCAACTTCGCCAACCTGATCAACCAGGCCGCCGCGGTCGTCGTGATCGCCATGGGCCTGGTCTTCGTGCTGCTGCTCGGGGAGATCGACCTCTCGGCGGGCTACACCGCGGGTGTCTGTGCTGCGGTGATGGCGATCCTGCTGACCAATCGCGACATGCACTGGTCGATCGCGATCCTCGGCGGTCTGGTCACCGGCGCCGTCATCGGGGCCGGCATCGGCCTGCTCGTGTCCAAGCTGGGGATCCCGTCGTTCGTGGTCACGCTGGCGGCCTTCCTGGGCTTCCAGGGCGTCCTGCTGGTCCTCATCGGCGAGGGCGGCAGCATCGGCGTGCGCGACGAGACCCTCATCGCGATCATGAACAAGAACCTGCCTGTCTGGCTCGGGTGGACCATCTGCCTGCTCGGGGTCGGCTCGTACGCGGTGCTGACCTACCTGCGCTCCACGCGCCGTCGGGCAGCCGGGCTGCACGCCGACCCACTGCTGCTGTGGGCCCTCAAGGCGGGCACGCTCGCGGTCATCGCGCTGGCCTTCACGGCGTACCTCTCCCAGGAGCGCAGCCGCAACGTCGCGACGGTCTCCATCAAGGGCGTGCCGATCGTCGTGCTGGTCCTGCTCGTCCTGCTGGTGCTGCTGACCTTCCTGCTCTCGCGCACGGCCTGGGGTCGGCACATCTACGCGGTCGGTGGCAACGCCGAGGCCGCGCGCCGCTCTGGCATCAACGTCGCCCGGATCCGGCTGTCGGCCTTCGTGGTCTGCAGCATGCTCGCCGCCGTCGCCGGCATCCTGCTGGCCAGCCGTAACAACGGCGTCCAGCCCAGCACCGGTGGCGACGCCACCCTGCTCTTCGCGGTCGGCGCCGCCGTCATCGGTGGCACCAGCCTCTTCGGCGGCAAGGGCCGGGTGCTCGACGCCATCATCGGTGGCTTCGTGATCGCGGTGATCAACAACGGCATGCTGCTGCTCAACCGTCCCCAGGGCCAGATCTACATCGTCACCGGTCTGGTGCTGCTGCTCGCGGCGAGCGTGGACGCGATCAGCCGCAGGAAGGCGGCAGCCAGCGGACGCGCCTGACGGCGCGGTTCCGGGTGCACAGGACGGGTGGAGGAGGGGACGATGGCTGCTGCGGGAGTCGGGCGTGACGAGGTACGCCGCGCGAACCTGCGCGCCCTACTGCAGCGCGTGCATCTCGACGGCGCCACCAGCCGTGCGGACCTCACCGAGGCCCTGAGGCTGAACCGCTCCACCATCGGTGACCTGACCGCCCAGTTGGAGTCTCTCGGCCTGGTCCGCGAGGAGGTCCCGGACGGCGCCACTCCCGGTGTGCGCCGGACGGGACGCCCCTCGCTCGTCGTGGTGCCACGCAGCGACGTCTGCGTGCTGGCCGTGGCCCTCGACGTCGACCGGATCACCGCGGCGCTGGTGGGGCTGGGCGGGGACGTGCTGTTCCGGTCCTTCCGGATGCACCAGCGCGGTGGCCACGACGTCGCCGCCGTGGTCGAGGCGGTGGCCCTGCAGTGCCAGGAGCTGCTGGAGCAGGCCGGCCCGCTCCGCTGCCTGTCGGCCGGCATCTCCGTGCCCGGGATGGTGCGCCAGAGCGACGGGCTGGTCCACTTCGCCCCGAACCTGGGGTGGGTGGACCAGCCGTTCGCCCAGCTCATGCAGCAGCGCCTCCACCTGCCCGTGGTGGTCGGTAACGACGCCAGCCTGGGGGCGATGGCCGAACTGCTCCGCGGCGCCGCGCGCGGGCACCAGGAGGTCGCCTTCGTCAGCGGCACCGTCGGCATCGGCGGCGGCTTCATCACCCGGGGCCAGCTCGTCCGCGGTGCCAGCGGGTACGCCGGCGAGGTCGGTCACCTGCCGGTGGACACCAACGGGTCCACCTGTCGGTGCGGGGCGGTCGGCTGCTGGGAGACCAAGATCGGGGAGGGCCCGCTGCTGGTCGGGGCGGGCCGCCTCCCCGGAGGCGGTCCGGCCGCGGTGCAGGAGGTGATCGACTCCGCGCGGGCCGAGGACCCGCGTGCGATGCGCTCCCTGGAGGACGTGGCGGTGTGGACCGGCATCGGGCTGCGCAGCGTGCTGGCGATCTTCAACCCCGAAGTGGTCGTGCTCGGCGGCGTGCTGGCCACCGTCTGGGCGGAGCGACCCGAACTGGTCCTCGACGGGCTGGACCGGCGCTCGCGGCTGGCGATGCGCAGCGACGCCGAGATCGTCGTCGCCGCTCTGGGCCAGGACACGGCGCTCGTCGGTGCGGCCGAACTCGCGTTCGCCCCGCTGCTGGGCGATCCCGCCGCCGTGGCGGGAGCCGAGGAGCCCGCCGCCTCCCACGCGTGACCTCCGACACGGCCCCCGCGTGCGTCGTTGCGCGGGTGGCGAGGAGCGGGCGCTGGGACCGGTAGCCTGAGCGCGCCATGCTTGATCGATTCCGCGCCTTCTGGACCAAGGTCTTCACGCCCGTCGTGGACCTCCTGCTGCGGCTGGGCGTCAGCCCCGACGCGGTGACGCTCATCGGCACCCTCGGGGTGGTCGGTGGGGCCGTCATCTTCTTCCCGCAGGGCCAGTTGCTCGCGGGTGTCCTGGTCATCACCGCCTTCGTCTTCTCCGACCTGATCGACGGAGCGATGGCCCGCAAGTCCGGGCGCACGAGCCCCTTCGGTGCCTTTCTCGACTCCACGCTGGACCGCATCGGCGACGCCGCGATCTTCGGAGCGCTGGCGATGTACTACGTCGGTCCCGGGGACAGCGACCTCCTCGCGGCGCTGGCGATCTACTGCCTCACGATGGGCTCGGTCACCTCCTACGCCCGGGCGCGGGCCGAGTCCCTGGGGATGGACGCCAAGGTCGGCATCGCCGAGCGCGCCGACCGGCTCGTCGCGATCCTGGTGATCACCGGTCTCGCCGACCTGCTCAACCGCCTCGGCTTCGAGGAGGCGCTCTGGGCGATCCCGGTCACCCTGGGCGCACTCGCGGTCGCCAGCACCATCACCGTCGTCCAGCGGATCCTGACCGTCCGCGAGCAGGCCCACGCCCGCGACGCGGGCACCGCCGGACCTGCCTGACCCGTGACCCCCGCGCCCGCCACCGGGGAGCCGGCCGAGTCCCGCCTGCGCGCCGCCGGTCGCGCCGCCGGACAGCGGGCCGTCGCCGCGGCGTACGTCGGGGCCTGGCGCGGCGTTGGTCGCCTCTCCGAGGACCGGGCGCAGCGGGTCTTCCGCCGCATCGCCGACCGGCTGCACCGGCGCGACGGCCGCGGCGTCCAGACTCTGCGGGACAACCTCGCCGTGGTCCGCCCCGACCTCGACGCCGCCGCGCTCGAGGGCCTGACGCGCGAGGCCGTGCGCTCCTACCTGCGCTACTGGTGCGAGGCCTTCCGCCTGCCCGGCTGGGACCTCGACGACCTGGTGGGACGCACCCGCACGGTGCACGAGGAGCGGCTGCGGACGCCGTACGCCGAGGGGCGGGGCGTGGTGTCGGCGTTGCCGCACCAGGCGAACTGGGACTGGGCCGGAGCCTGGGCCTGCGCCACCGGGATGCCGGTGCTGACCGTGGCCGAGCGTCTCCGTCCCGAGCGGGTCTACGAGGAGTTCGTCGCCTACCGCGAGGCCCTGGGCATGCGCATCCTGCCGCTCACCGGCGGGGAGCCGCCGTTGCCTGCGCTCGTGGCGCACCTGCGCGAGGGGGGCTACGTCTGCCTGCTCGCCGACCGGGACCTCAGCGGAACCGCCGTGGAGGTCGAGCTGTGCGGTCGCCCCGCGCTGCTGCCGGCCGGGCCGGCGATGCTCGCGCGGGTCACCGGGGCCGCCCTGGTGCCGACCACGCTCGCCTACCGCGGGCCGGATCTGGAGATCACGTTCCACCCGGAGGTGGTGGTCGGCCCGGGGCGCGCCGGGCTGGTCGCGGCGATGCAGGAGGTCGCCGACGCGTTCACCACCGCGCTGCGCGCCGACGCCGTCGACTGGCACATGATGCAGCCGGTGTTCTCCCCAGGTGCCGGCGGATGAGGATCGGTCTGGTCTGCCCCTACTCCTTCGACGCTCACGGCGGCGTGCAGAACCACGTGCTCGAACTGGCCGAGGCGCTCACCGCAGCCGGTCACGTCGCGCGGGTGCTGGGTCCCGGCGAGCAGGGCGACCACCTGCCCGAGCACGTCACCGCCACCGGGCGGGCGGTGCCGGTGCCCTTCAACGGCTCGGTGGCCCGGGTCTCCTTCGGTCCGCTGGTCGCCGGGCGGGTGCGCCGGTGGCTGGAGGAGGGGCGCTTCGACGTCCTGCACCTGCACGAGCCGAACACGCCGAGCGTCGCCGCGCTGGCGCTGTGGTCCGCCCGCGTCCCGGTCGTCGCGACCTACCACACCGCACAGGAGCGTCCCTGGGCGCTCAGTGCGTCCGCGGCGACCGTGCTACGCGGGGGCCTCGACAAGATCGCCCGCCACGTCGCGGTCTCCGACGAGGCCGCCGCCACCCTGCGGCGCTATCAGGACGTCGAGCCGATCGTCATCCCCAACGGGATCCGGGCGAGCCGCTTCGGCCCCCGCGCCGCCGCCGAGCGTCGCACCGTGGTGTTCCTCGGGCGGGTCGACGAGCCGCGCAAGGGCCTGCCGCTGCTCCTCGAGGCGCTGCCGGCGGTGCTCTCGCGGCACCCGGACGTCGATCTGCTGGTCCTCGGAGCCGGCGACCCCACCGCGGTCGCCCGGCTGCGCCGCGGCCTGCCCCTCGACGTCCGTGACCGGGTGGTCTTCCTCGGTGCCGTCGACGACGTCACCAAGGCACAGACGCTGCGCAGCGCCGCGGCGTACGTCGCGCCGCACCTGGGCGGGGAGAGCTTCGGGATCGTGCTGGCCGAGGCGCTGGCCTCCGAGGTGCCGGTGGTCGCTGCCGACCTGCCCGCGTTCGTCGACGTGCTCGGGGGAGGGCGCGACGGAGTGCTCTTCCCCGCCGGTGACGTCGCCGCCCTGGCCGGCGCGCTCGACGCGACGCTCACCGACCCGCCGAGCGCGGCCGAGCTCGCCCGCCGCGCCCAGTCGGCGCACGAGCGGTTCGACTGGTCGCGCGTCATGCCGCGGGTGCTCGCGGTGTACCGGGGGGCCCTGGGCGACTCCTCGGCGGCCGCCGCACGCGCCGCCGTCTGACCGCACCCGTCCACGGCCCGTCCGGGTGAGGGCGGCCGGGGCCGGGATTCGAACGGCGGCCATCGGCGCCGTAGGCTGGGGTCATTCCATTCCCACCGGGCCCGGCCCGGTCCGAGCGTTGTGAAGAAGAGTCAGTCGTGAACGACGAAGCCACCAGCCAGACCGCCCCCACCGACCAGGCCCGGGGCACCGACGGGGTCAAGCGCGGCATGGCCGAGATGCTCAAGGGCGGCGTGATCATGGACGTCGTCACCCCCGAGCAGGCCAAGATCGCCGAGGACGCCGGCGCCGTCGCCGTGATGGCGCTCGAGCGGGTGCCGGCCGACATCCGCGCCCAGGGCGGGGTCTCCCGGATGAGCGACCCCGACATGATCGACGGCATCATCGCCACCGTCTCGATCCCGGTGATGGCCAAGGCCCGGATCGGGCACTTCGCCGAGGCGCAGGTCCTGCAGAGCCTCGGAGTGGACTACATCGACGAGTCCGAGGTGCTGACCCCGGCCGACTACGCCAACCACATCGACAAGTGGGCCTTCACGGCGCCGTTCGTGTGCGGCGCGACGAACCTGGGTGAGGCGCTGCGCCGGATCACCGAGGGCGCGGCGATGATCCGCTCCAAGGGCGAGGCCGGCACCGGTGACGTCTCCAACGCGGTGACCCACATGCGCACGATCCGCGCGGAGATCCGCCGGCTGTCCACGATGTCCTCCGACGAGCTGTACGTCGCGGCCAAGGAGCTCCAGGCCCCCTACGCCCTGGTCAAGGAGGTCGCCGAGACCGGCAAGCTCCCGGTGGTGCTCTTCACCGCCGGTGGCATCGCCACCCCGGCCGACGCCGCGATGATGATGCAGCTCGGTGCGGACGGTGTGTTCGTCGGCTCGGGGATCTTCAAGTCCGGCAACCCGGCCCAGCGCGCCGAGGCGATCGTCAAGGCCACCACCTTCTACGACGACCCCGACGTGATCGCCAAGGTCTCCCGCGGACTGGGCGAGGCCATGGTCGGCATCAACGTCGCCGACATCCCGGTGCACCACCGGCTGGAGGACCGCGGCTGGTGACCCCCGCCGCCCGCTAGGCCACGATCGACGGCTCCGAGCATCGCTCGGGGCCGTCGGCGCATTCTGGGACCTTGGTCCCTTATCACATCGAAGCACTCATCCTCAACCCCGTCCTCGCCGATGGAAGGGGTGGACCTCCGTGGGGGAGGTCCGCGCACTCCCGCGTGGAGTGGAGGTGGGAACGATGAATGCTTCATTTCGGCTGACGCCGCGCCCGGGCACGCACCGGCGGACCAAGGCGCTGGTGGCGTTGGCGGGTGCCGCACTGCTACTGATCGGCGGGCGGGCGACCCTCGCGGTGTGGACCGAGAGCGAGCCCGTGACCGGTGGTGCGCTCAACGCGGGTCACCTGAACCTGGTCACCGACGGCATCAACACGGGCTGTGGCGCCTGGACGTTGGACACAGGCGAGTCGGCTCCGTCGACGTACAACGCCGGTGACCCACTTGTGCCCGGCGACGTGCTGACCAAGACCTGCAGTTTCACGATCGAGGCCGAGGGCAACCACCTGCGCGCCGCGGTCGGCCTGGGTGCGGCGAACTTCTCCGGCGCCGACGGTGACTTCGGAGGTGCCCTGGTCGCCGACGTCAGCGACGTCTCCGTGGGCGGTGTGCCCGCCACGGAGTTCACCGAGGACAACGACGGCGATGCCCTGACCGCGGTCGTCACGGTGACCTTCGACGGCGCTGCAGGCAACAGCACCGAGGATCTCTCCACCGTCCTGGACACCGTGAGCCTCACCGCGACCCAGGTGCACGACTAGGCGGCGCTCCCGATGACGTCCCGCAGGTCCCCAGCAGGCCGTACGCCTCCGCAGCGCGGCGTACGGCCCCTCGGGCTTCCCTGGCGGGTGCTCCGAGGGCTGGTCGTGGTCGCCTCGACCGGGGTCGCCGGACTGCTCGCGGTCTGCGTGGTCGTCCCCGCGGTGGGCGGCGCGGTGCCGTACGCCGTGGTGACCGGCTCGATGGAGCCGGTGCTGACCCCGGGGACCCTCGCGGTCGTCCGGCCGGTGGCCGACGACGAGATCGCGGTGGGATCGGTCATCACCTACCAAGTGCGCTCAGGTGAGCCGGAGGTGGTCACCCACCGGGTGGTCGAGGTCGCGGTCGGGTCGGGCACGCCGCGCTTCCGCACGCAGGGCGACGCGAACGAGTCCCCCGATCCGGGCTGGGTGCGGCCGGTGCAGGTCCGCGGCGAGCTCTGGTACGCCGTGCCGTACGCCGGGCACCTGGCCGGGGTCCTGACTCCCGAGCAGCGCCGTGGCGGGGTGGCCCTGATGGCCGTGGCGCTCGCGGCGTACGCGGTGATGCTGCTGCTCGCCGACGTGCGCGGGCGTCGCCGTCCGACCCTGCCGGGCGCCGGGGAGGTGCCGGCTCATGGCTGAGCATGCGTCCCGCTCGACCCGGATCCGGGCGCTGCTGAGCCTCGGCACAGCGGCCGCCGTCGGAGTCACCGGCACCTATGCCTACTGGACCGACACCGTGCAGGTGACCGGCACCGCGCTGACCACCGGCACCATCGACCTCAAGGTGAACGGGCAGGACGCCGTCACCGGATGGACTTCGCTCAACCTCGCCGCGATGATGCCGGGGAACTCGACCGCCGGGGTGCTCACCGTGAGCAACAGCGGGACGGCGCCGCTGCAGTACTACCTGGGTTCCTCCGCGACCAACGCCGACGGCAAGGGCCTGGCGGCCGCGCTGACGCTGACCGTCACCGGCGCCGCGGCGGTCACGGGTACCAGCCCGACGGCCACCTGCGGTGGGGCCGCGCTGACCGGCTCGGCGACGACCCTGGCCACCGAGATCCTCGGCAGCCCCGCCTCCCCCCGCACCCTGGCGGCGGGCGCATCGGAGACGATCTGCCTCCAGCTCACCCTGCCGGGAGCCGCGAACACCTCCCTGCAGGGCGCCACCACCTCGGTCACGTTCACCGCGTCGGGGACGTCCTACTGATGCGCGTCCGGATGCCCCGTGCCGGGCCCGCGAAGCGTGCCGGACGCGTCGCGCGCGAGCTGACCCTCTGGGTCGGCGCCGTCCTCGGCGCCCTGTGCCTGCTCGCAGTGGTGGTCGCTCCGCTGGTCGGCCTGCGCCCACTGATCTTCCTCTCCGGGTCCATGTCGCCCACCATCACGGCGGGCAGCCTGGGGATCGCCCGGGACACCGCGGCCGCGGACCTCGCCGTGGGCGACATCGTGACCGTGCCCTACGCCGACGCCTGGGTCACGCACCGGATCGTGGAGATCGAGCCCGGCACCGACGGGGCCGCCCTGCTGCGTCTGAAGGGGGACGCCAACCGCGAGGTCGACGGGACCGCCTACCCGGTCACCGGGGCGCCCCGGACCGTGGTCTGGGTTCCTGGCCTGGGCCGGGTGATCGCCTGGCTGACCACGCCTCCGGGGGTGTTCGTGCTGGCCGGCTACGTGATGCTGCTGCTCGGGCTGCTGCGCGGGCCACGGGCGCCGTCCGCCCCGGCCGTGCCGCCCTCTCCGCCGGCGCCCTCGGACCCGGCGACGTCACGGCAGCCCGCGACGCGGCGGCGAGGGCTGCTGGCCTGGGCCGCCGGTGCCGTGGGGGCCGCGGTGGCACTCCCGGTGCTCGTCCCGGGGGAGGCCCTGGCGGCGTGGGCGGACTCGGTCACGGTCTCCGGGACGACGCTGACGACGGTGACCCCGGCCGCGCCCGTGGTGAGTTGCGGCCTGCTCAACATCGGCTCGACGCAGCTGACGTGGACGGCGGTGCCGAACGTGACGGGCTACCGCCTGTCGTACGGCTCGGGAGGCAGCACGACCGAGGACGTCGGTCCCGGCACCCATGCCAAGACCTTCAGCGGCATCACCGCGGGAACGTTCTCGGTGCAGGCGCTCTACGGGTCGACGTGGATCTCGAGTGCCTCGAACTCCAAGGGCTACACCTCGCTCCTGGGGCTGCTCGGCACCTGCGCGTGAGGCTGTGGCGGTGACCCCTACGATGTCCCGGTGTCCGGCTCCTCCACCCCCGTCATCGGTGTGCTCGCGCTGCAGGGCGACGTCCGCGAGCACCGCGCCACGCTGGAGCGGCTGGGCGCCGAGGCGCCGCTGATCCGGCGCCCCGGGGAACTGGTCGGGCTCGACGGGCTCGTGCTGCCGGGCGGGGAGTCGACCACCATTGCGAAGCTCGCCCGGATCTTCGACCTGCTGGAGCCGTTGCGGGAGGCGGCCCACGGCGGCCTGCCGATCTTCGGCACGTGCGCGGGGATGATCCTGCTGGCCGAACGGATCGTCGACGGCATCGACGGCCAGGAGACGATCGGCGGGCTGGACGTCGTCGTACGCCGCAATGCCTTCGGCCGCCAGGTCGACTCCTTCGAGGGCGACGTCGACGTGGCCCACCTGGACCGCCCGTTCCACGCGGTCTTCATCCGGGCACCCTGGGTGGAGCAGGTGGGGGAGGGCGTCGAGGTGGTCGCCCGGGTCGCCGCCGGAGAGGCGGCGGGCGAGGCCGCGGGTAGGATCGTGGCGGTTCGGCAGGGGCACCTGTTCGCCACGTCGTTCCACCCCGAGGTCACCGGCGACAGCCGGATCCACGAGTACTTCCTGGATCTGGTCCGCGGCCGCTGACCGTCCACGCGATCACGAGGGAAGATCCATGTCCGGCCACTCCAAATGGGCGACCACCAAGCACAAGAAGGCGGTCATCGACGCCAAGCGCGGCAAGATGTTCGCCAAGCTCATCAAGAACATCGAGGTGGCGGCGCGCCTCGGCGGCGGTGACCCGGCCGGCAACCCCACGCTCTACGACGCCATCCAGAAGGCGAAGAAGTCCTCGGTCCCCAACGACAACATCGACCGCGCCGTCAAGCGCGGGTCGGGCGCGGAGACCGGTGGTGCGGAGTACCAGACGATCATGTACGAGGGCTACGGCCCCGGCGGCGTCGCACTCCTCATCGAGTGTCTGACCGACAACAAGAACCGCGCCGCGATGGAGGTCCGCACGGCGACCTCGCGCAACGGCGGGTCGCTCGCGGACCCCGGCTCGGTGGCCTACCTCTTCAACCGCAAGGGCGTCGTGGTCCTGCCCAAGCAGCAGGGCGACCGCGAGATCACCGAGGACGACGTCCTCGAGGCGACCCTGGACGCGGGTGCCGAGGAGGTCAACGACCTCGGCGACGCCTTCGAGGTGCTCAGCGAGGCCGGCGACCTCATCGCGGTCCGCACCGCGGTCCAGGAGGCGGGGTTGGACTACGACTCCGCCGAGGCGCAGTTCGTCCCCTCGATGCAGGTCAACGTCGAGGACAAGGAGGGCGCCGCGAAGGTGATCCGTCTGGTCGACGCCCTCGAGGACCTCGACGACGTGCAGAACGTCTTCGGGAACTTCGACATCTCCGAGGAGATCCTCGAGGCGCTCGACGCCTGATCCCGCGGTCGTCCGCAGGGGTCTCGCGCGGGCAGTGCAGGCACGTTCGGCGCGTCTGGGCCCGGCTGACCCGGCCTGTCGGGCTACCGTGGTCCGAACACCTGTTCGGACCATGGAGGCGTGCATGCGTGTGCTGGGGATCGACCCCGGGCTGACCCGATGCGGCCTCGGCGTCGTGGAGGGGGAGATCGGCCGGCCGCTCCGGTTGGTCGAGGTCGGCGTCGTCCGCACGGCCGCGGATCTTCCGATCCAACAGCGGCTGCTCGAGGTCGAGCAGGGCATCGTCGCGTGGCTCGACCATTGCCGGCCCGACCGGGTCGCGGTCGAGCGGGTCTTCAGCCAGCACAATCTGCGCACCGTCATGGGCACGGCGCAGGTCAGTGGCGTGGCGCTCGTGGCGGCCGCGCGTCGCGGCGTGCCGGTCGCGCTGCACACCCCCAGCGAGGTGAAGGCGGCGGTCACCGGCAACGGGCGCGCCGGCAAGGAGCAGGTCGCCGCGATGGTGACGCGCATATTGCGGCTGTCCACGACCCCGTCGCCCGCCGACGCCACCGACGCGCTCGCGCTGGCCATCTGTCATCTCTGGCGGGGCGGTGCCCAGGACCGGCTCGCCACCGCCAGCACTGCCACCATCGGGAAGGGAACCCCATGATCGCGTTCGTCCGTGGCACCGTCGCCCAGGTCGGGCTGACCTCGACCGTCATCGACGTCGGGGGCGTCGGTCTGGAGTTGAACTGCACGCCCGGGACGCTCGCGACCCTGCGCGAGGGCACGACGGCCACCCTGCCGACGAGCATGGTGGTCCGCGAGGACTCCCTCACGGTCTTCGGCTTCCTCGACGAGGACGAGAAGCAGGTCTTCGAGCTGCTCCAGACGGCCAGTGGCGTGGGACCCAAGCTGGCGCAGGCGATGCTCGCGGTGCTGCGTCCCGACGACCTGCGCCGCGCCCTGGCCGGTGAGGACGTGGCCGCGCTGACGCGCGTGCCGGGGATCGGCCAGAAGGGCGCTCAGCGGATCATCCTGGAGCTCAAGGACCGGATCGGCCCGGTGCGAGGGGGCGCCTCGCTGCCCGTCCTCGCGACACCCGACTCCGGGGACGCCTGGCGGGTGCCGGTGCGGGAGGGCCTGCTCGGTCTGGGCTGGTCCGCCCGCGAGGCGGAGCGTGCGCTCGACGTGGTCGCCCCCGACGCGGGGGAGAGCGCCGACGTGGCGGCGCTGCTTCGCGCCGCCCTGCGGACGTTGAGCCGCGCATGAGCTCCGCGGACCAGTCGGGCCTCGAGGCCGCCGAGCAGGCGTATCTGGCGTCCCGCTCCGCGCTGCCGGGCACCACGGCGTACGACGGGGGCAGTGTCGACGGAGGTCGCGCGATCGTCGACGCGCACGCGCAGAACGAGGAGCAGGCCGTCGAGGCGGCCCTGCGACCCAAGACGCTCGACGAGGTCATCGGCCAGGACCGCGTCCGCGAGCAACTGGCCCTGGTGCTGCACGCCGCTCGGGCCCGGGGTCGGACCCCGGACCACGTGCTGCTCTCCGGGCCCCCCGGACTGGGCAAGACCACCCTGGCGATGATCATCGCCGCGGAGATGAGCGCACCGTTGCGGCTGACCAGCGGACCGGCCATCACCCACGCCGGCGACCTGGCCGCGATCCTGTCCGGCCTCAACGAGGGCGACGTGCTCTTCGTCGACGAGATCCACCGGATGGCTCGCCCGGCCGAGGAGATGCTCTACATGGCGATGGAGGACTTCCGCGTCGACGTCGTGATCGGCAAGGGCCCCGGAGCCACCGCGATCCCGCTGGAGCTGCCGCCCTTCACCCTGGTAGGGGCCACCACCCGTGCCGGGCTGCTGCCGGGCCCGCTGCGCGACCGCTTCGGGTTCACCGCCTACCTGGACTTCTACGACCCGGCGGATCTCGAGCACATCGTGCACCGCTCCGCGGGCCTGCTCGGCGCGGACCTGTCGCCCGAGGGCGCCGCCGAGATCGCCGGCCGCAGCCGCGGTACGCCGCGCATCGCCAACCGCCTGCTGCGCCGCGTGCGCGACTTCGCGCAGGTGCGTGGCGACGGGCGCTGCACCCGGGCGATCGCCGAGCAGGCGCTGGAGCTCTACGAGGTCGACCGGAGCGGCCTGGACCGGCTGGACCGAGCGGTGATCGACGTCCTGTGCCGCCGCTTCGCCGGAGGCCCGGTCGGGCTGAGCACCCTGGCGGTGGCGGTGGGCGAGGAGCGCGAGACCGTCGAGGAGGTCGCCGAGCCGTTCCTGGTCCGCTCGGGCTTCCTGGCGCGCACCCCGCGGGGTCGGGTGGCCACCCCGGCCGCCTGGGAGCACCTCGGCCTGGCGGTGCCGCGCGGCCGCGAGCAGACACTCTTCGACGCTCCGGGGAACTTCGAGGAATCCCCAGGCGTCTGACTACTGGCCCGCCGGGGTGATCCCGGTCGGTCGCGCTCGTCGGGCCCACCGGTTCGGCGGGACTAGACTCGGCGCCCGTCGACGCCGGTCCCCGACCTGAGGATGTGATCATCCGGTGAATCCCGTGGAGCTTCTGCCGCTCGTACTGATCGTGCTGGCCTTCTGGCTGCTGCTCATCCGCCCGCAGAAGCGTCGCCAGCAGGAGCTGGCCCGCATCCAGAACACCGCCGAGATCGGGCGCGAGGTGATGTTGTCCTCGGGCATCTTCGGGACGGTCGCCGCGCTGGACGACGAGTTCGTCCACCTCGAGATCGCCCCCGGCGTGCAGTTGAAGGCCGTGCGTGGCGCGATCGTGCGGGTCGTGGACCCGGTCGAGGACTCCCTGGAGGAGTCGGCGCCGGAGTCCGACGGGCGCGCCACGGGCACGGCCGCGGACAACCCGGTCGACCCGACGCCGGGCACCTGAGCGTCGCGACGATCTGAACCGCGGCGCACGGCGCTGCGGCCTGACGCGGCGCCCTGCCGCGAACGGTGAACGAGGGAGAACATGGCGAACAAGGGCCCACGCCCGGGACGAGTCCTGGTCGTTTTCGGTCTGGTGCTGCTGGCGGCGTACGTCGGTCTGGCGCTCAACGGGGTCTGGAAGCCGGCGCTCGGTCTGGACCTCCAGGGCGGCACCCGGATCACGCTGCAGGCCTCCACCGCCACCGGGGAGACGATCACCCCGGAGAAGTTGGAGGAAGCGGCGTCGATCATCGACTCGCGCGTGAACGGCTCCGGTGTCTCGGAGTCCGAGGTCTCCACGCAGGGCTCGGACACGATCATCATCGAGATCCCCGGAGAGTCCCGGAAGGACCTGGTCGACAGCGTCAAGCAGACCGCCCAGCTCCGCTTCCGCCTGGTCGCGGCTACTGCGTCGGGTCAGCCGCTGCCCGAGCCCAGCCCGTCGCCCAGTCCGTCGCCCAGTCCGTCGCCCAGCCCGTCGGCCAGTCCGTCGCCCAGCCCGAAGCAGCGGGCGCTCTCCTCGGCGCTCACCGCCTCGGGCGACAGCACGCCCACGCCCGACACCCGATCCAGCGGCCAGCCCAGCGACCAGCCCAGCGACCAGCCCAGCGCGTCGGTCGACACTCCGGTGCCCACCGACGAGTCCTCGGTGGAGGAGCAGCTGGCGTGGATGCGCAACCCCGACGCCGCGTCGCTGGCCGACTTCGCCGCCTTCACCTGCGGCACGCAGGATACGCAGGACAACCCCGCCAAGCCCCTGATCACGTGTGACGAGGAGGGCAACAAGTACCTGCTGGGGCCGGCCCTGATCGAGGGCACCCAACTCACCGACGCGAGCTCCGGCATCCCGCAGAACTCCACGTCGTACGCCGTGCTCCTGGAGTTCAACGACGAGGCCACCGACACCTTCGCGCAGGTCACCCGGGCGATGGCCGGCACCGGCGAGCTGTTCGCGATCGTGCTGGACGGCGAAGTCCTCTCCTCACCGCGGGTCGACTCCGCGATCCTGGACGGCAACGCTCAGATCACGGGCACCTTCGACGCGGAGACCTCCCAGTCGTTGGCCACGAGCCTGCGCTACGGCGCCCTCCCGCTGACCTTCGAGGAGTCGGTGGTGAGCGAAGAAGGCCCGACGCTGGCCGCCGACCAGCTGCAGGCGGGCATCGTCGCGGGCATCGTCGGGCTGGTCCTGGTCGGGCTCTACGCGTTGTTCTACTACCGGGGTCTGGGCCTGGTCGTGATCGCCTCGCTCGGCGTCGCCGGCGCGATCACCTACGCGGCGGTGCTCTTCCTGAGCGAGGTAGCGGGCTTCACCCTGACCCTGCCCGGCATCGCCGGCCTCATCGTCGGGGTCGGCGTGACGGCGGACTCGTTCATCGTCTACTTCGAGCGGATCCGCGACGAGATGCGGGACGGCAAGTCGATCCGCGTCGCGGTCGAGGCAGGCTGGGACCGCGCCAAGATGACCTGCGTGATCGCGGACGCGGTGTCCCTGCTGGCCGCAGTGGTGCTCTACCTCTTCGCGATCGGCGTGGTGAAGGGCTTCGCGTTCGCTTTGGGCATCAGCACGGTCATCGACCTGCTGGTCTTCTTCTTCTTCACCAAGCCCCTGGTCTCCTGGCTCGTCCGGTTCCGGTTCTTCGGCACCGGGCACCCGATGTCGGGGCTCTCCCTGGAGCACGCGGGGATCACCCGACCCGCTGCGTCCACCCCGGTGCAAGGAGCGGTGTCATGAGCAAGCTCGCCCGGCTGGGTCAGTCGCTCTACGAGGGGCGCGTCTCCATCGATTTCGTGGGCCGTCGCCGGCTCTGGTACGCGATCTCCGCGGCCATCATCGGCGTCGCCCTCTACGGACTGCTGGTGCCCAAGCTCAACCTCGGCATCGAGTTCGAGGGTGGCGTGGAGTACCGCGTCGCGATGCCGGCCGGCCAGGCCGACCAGGACGGTGTCGAGGCGATTCGCGCGGCGGTCGTCGAGACCGGCATCGACAACGCCTCGGCGCCGACGGTCAACGTCTCGGGCAGCGAGTTCATCCGGGTGCAGACCGAGCCGCTGAGCGCCGACGAAGCCACCGCGGTCTCGGACGCGATCCGGGAGGCGACCGGCGTGGCCGCCGACGACATCAGCCTCTCCGACATCGGTCCCTCCTGGGGCGCCCAGGTCGCCCAGCGCGCCCTCACCGGTCTCGCCGTCTTCCTGGTCCTGGTCACGCTCCTGATCTGGGGCTACTTCCGCGAGTGGAAGATGTCGGTCGCGGCGCTGGTCGCGCTCGCCCACGACGTCCTCATCACCGTCGGTGTCTACGCCCTGTCCGGCTTCGAGGTCACCCCCGCGACCGTCACCGGTGTGCTGACGATCCTCGGCTTCTCGCTCTACGACACGGTGGTGGTCTTCGACAAGGTCCGCGAGAACACGCGCGACCTCTCCCGGTCGCGGCAGACGTACGCCGAGGCGGCGAACCTGGCCGTCAACCAGACCCTGGTCCGCTCCATCAACACCTCCATCGTGGCGCTGCTCCCGGTCGCGGCGCTGCTGTACGTCGGTGTGGTCACGCTCGGATCCGGGGCGTTGAAGGACCTCGCACTGGCGCTGTTCGTCGGCATGGCGGCCGGGGTGTACTCCTCGATCTTCATCGCCACACCGCTGCTGGTGCAGCTCAAGGAGCGCGAGCCCGGCGTCCGCGAGGGGGACGCCCGGGCGATCAAGCGGCGGAGCCGCCGCGCGGCCGACCCGTACGCGATGGTGTCGGCCTACGCGGAGAACATGGCGGTCGGCGACCCACCGCGCGAGCTGCGCAACGCGGTGGCCGGCCACACCTCGGCCGGTCGCCCTCAACCGAGCCGGAAGCCTCGCTCGCGGCGCGGGAAGAAGTCGTGATGGACGCGCAGCGGCCTTCGGTCGCCGATCACCTGGAGCGGCTCATCCGCGACGTCCCGGACTTCCCGAAGCCGGGCGTGCTCTTCAAGGACATCTCGCCGTTGCTGGCCGACCACGCCGGGTTCAGTGCGGTGGTCGCCGCGCTGGCGGGCGACCACGCGCCTCCGGGCGTCGACAAGGTCGTGGGCGTCGAGGCGCGCGGCTTCATCCTGGCCGCACCGGTCGCACTGCACCTCGGCGCCGGTTTCGTGCCGGTCCGCAAGGCCGGCAAACTGCCGGGGCCCACGCACACCGAGGAGTACGCGCTGGAGTACGGCGAGGCCGTGCTGGAGGTCCACCGTGACGCGATCGCGCCCGGAGAGCGGGTGCTGGTGGTCGACGACGTGCTCGCCACCGGCGGCACCGTGGCCGCCACGCGACGCCTGGTCGAGGCGTGCGGTGGCGTGATCGCCGAGGTGGCGGTGCTGATGGAGCTCTCGTTCCTTCCCGGCCGCGACGCGCTTCCCGGCGTACCGGTCCGGGCACTGCACACCGTGTGAGTCGCGCCGCGACCTAGACTGGAGCAGGCGCACGTCCGTAGGGGTGTGCGGTCCGCCTGGACGAAGGAGCACGCGTGGGCGAGGAGAAGGTGCTGAGCACCGAGACGCCCGCGCCTGCGCCCGACTCGCAGGCCTCCGAGCGCGCGGAGGCCTCGCCTCGGTTGAACTCGCTGTCGGACTCGGGTGGCTACAGCAGCCGGACGCCGGCCTCCGCGGTCTCGGCCGGGCGGATGCGTGCACGGCTGGCCCGGATCGGTACGAAGAGCCAGCCGAACAACCCGGTGCTGGAGGCGCTGTTCCGCGCGGTGCGCGCCAACCACCCCAAGGCCGATCTCGCGCTGCTCGAGCGGGCCTACCTGGTGGCCGAACTCATGCACCGCGGCCAGAAGCGCAAGAGCGGCGAGCCGTACATCACCCACCCGCTCGCGGTGACCACCATCCTCGCCGAGCTGGGCATGACCGAGCCGACGCTGGTGGCCGCGCTGCTGCACGACACCGTCGAGGACACGCCGTACACCCTGGAGCAGGTCCGCAAGGACTTCGGTGACGAGGTCGCCCAACTCGTCGACGGCGTCACCAAGCTGGACAAGGTGAAGTACGGCGAGTCCGCCGAGGCCGAGACCATCCGCAAGATGATCGTCGCGATGAGCCGCGACATCCGGGTCCTGGTGATCAAGCTCGCGGACCGGCTGCACAACATGCGGACGCTGCGCTACCTCAAGCAGTCCACCCAGGAGCGCAAAGCCAAGGAGACCCTGGAGATCTTCGCGCCGCTCGCGCACCGCCTGGGCATGAACACGATCAAGTGGGAGCTGGAGGATCTCGCCTTCGGCACCCTCCACCCCAAGATGTACGACGAGATCGTGCGCCTGGTCGCCGAGCGGGCACCGTCGCGCGACTCCTACCTGACCCGCGTCGTCACCCAGGTCGAGGCCGACCTGAAGTCCGCCAAGATCAAGGCGACGGTCACCGGCCGGCCGAAGCACTACTACTCGATCTACCAGAAGATGATCGTGCGGGGCCGGGAGTTCTCCGACATCTACGACCTGATCGGGATCCGCATCCTCGTCGAGGACGACCGCGACTGCTACGCCGCGTTGGGCATCATCCACTCCCGGTGGAACCCGGTGCCGGGCCGCTTCAAGGACTTCGTCGCGATGCCGAAGTTCAACATGTACCAGTCGCTGCACACCACGGTGATCGGGCTCGAGGGCAAGCCGGTCGAGCTCCAGATCCGCACCTACGCGATGCACCGTCGCGCGGAGTACGGCATCGCCGCCCACTGGAAGTACAAGGAGGACGTCCGCGCAGGCAACGACACCGACAAGACCGCCGCGGACGCCGGCGCCGGGGACATGGCCTGGGTGCGTCAGTTGCTCGACTGGCAGCAGGACACCGAGGACCCCGGCGAGTTCCTGGAGTCGCTGCGCTTCGAGATCAACGCTGCCGAGGTGTACGTCTTCACCCCGCGCGGCGACGTGATCGCGTTGCCGGTGCAGTCGACGCCGGTTGACTTCGCCTACGCGATTCACACCGAGGTCGGCCACAAGACCATCGGCGCCCGGGTGAACGGTCGGCTCGTGCCGCTGGAGTCGACCCTGGAGAACGGCGACGTCGTGGAGGTCTTCACCTCCAAGGCCGAGAGCGCCGGTCCCAGCCGCGACTGGCTCGGCTTCGTCAAGTCGCCGCGGGCCCGCTCGAAGATCCGCCAGTTCTTCACCAAGGAACGGCGCGAGGAGGCGATCGAGCACGGCAAGGACCAGATCGCCCGGCTGATGCGCAAGGAGGGGGTGCCGCTCAAGCGGCTGCTCACCCACGAGACGCTCTCCGCCGTCGCCGCGGAGATGCGGCTGCCCGACGTGTCCGCGCTGTACGCCGCGGTCGGCGAGGGCCAGGTCGGCGCGCAGACCGTCGTGCGGCGCGTCATCGACCTGTACGGCGGCGAGGAGGGTGCGACCGAGGACCTCGCCGAGGGCGTCCAGATCACCGGGCCGCGGGTCTCGCGCCGGGCCAGCAGCGACGCCGGCGTCATCGTCCGCGGGATCAGCGACGTGTGGGTCAAGCTCGCCAAGTGCTGCACCCCGGTGCCCGGGGACGACATCCTCGGCTTCGTCACCCGCGGGGCGGGCGTGTCGGTGCACCGCGCCGACTGCACCAACGCGGCCGATCTGAGCAAGCAGCCCGAGCGGTTCGTCGAGGTCGAGTGGGCCCCGACGGCTCAGTCGATGTTCCTGGTCAACATCCAGGTCGAGGCGCTCGACCGCGCCCGGCTCCTCTCGGACATCACCAAGGTGCTCTCCGACATGCACGTCAACATCCTGGCCGCCTCGGTGAACACCGGTCGCGACCGCGTCGCCAAGAGCCGCTTCACCTTCGAGATGGCCGACCCCAAGCACCTGGGCCACGTCCTGCGGGCGGTGCGCAACGTCGAGGGCGTCTTCGACGCCTACCGCATCACCGCCAGCTGACTGGTCGCGTCCTTCCGGCGACTGGTCACGTTTTCCCGCCGACTGGTCGCATCTTTCCCGCGACTGGTCGCGTCTTTCCGCCGACTGGTCGCGTCTTTCGGGCGACTGGTCGCGTCTTTCGCGGCTGCGGCCAGAAGTTGTCCCCGGCTCCTGCGGCTGAGGGTTGTCCCCACCCCGGCGCCGTACGACGGAGACCCGGCGCCCGCGCGCATGGAATGCACCGGTGACCAGTCTTCTCTCCTCGCCCGACCTGTCGTCCGTGCCGCGTGACCGGCCGTTCACCGCCACCGAGGCGTACGCCGCAGGAGTCACCGCGCGCGACCTCTCGCTGATGACGGCCACCGGCTCACTGCGGCGCCCGATCAAGGGCGTGTACGTCGTACGGGATCTCGCGGACACCGTCGATCTGCGCGCTGCCTGCTTGGCCGCCGTCGTGCCGCCGGGCTCCGTCGTCGCCGGTTGGACCGCGTGCTGGCTCTGGACCGGACACGCCCGCTACGGGATCCCCGGGGAGGTGCCGCCCCTCACCGTCGTCCGGCAGGAGGGCCACTCGCGTCTGCGCAACAAGATGGTCGACTCCGGGCAGTGGCGGTTCGGCCGAGAGGACACCGTGTGGTTCCTCGGCGGCCTCGAGATCACCACCCCGCTGCGGACGGCCTGGGATCTCGGGAGGCGCGAGTCGGGCCATATCGCGCTCGGGGCGCTCGACGCGTTGGCCCGTCACACCGGAGTGACGGTCGAAGAGATCTGTGGCGGTGTGGAGAGGTTCAAGGGGTATCGCGGTGTCGTCCGCCTGCGGGTCGTCGCACCGTTGGTCGACCCGCGGGCCCAGAGTGGCCCCGAGTCCGCGCTGCGCTTCTACTGGTGGCAGGAGCCGTCGCTACCGACACCGGTGCCGCAGGTCGAGGTGGAACGGCACGGGCGCTCGTTCTTCCTGGATCTCGCGTCACCGGAGGACCGGTTCGCCGCTGAGTACGACGGAGCAGCGCATCACTCCAACGACCGGGACGTCGCCCACGACTCGTGGCGCCGCGGACTGATCGAGGGGGAGGACTCCTGGGTGATCGAGGTCTTCCGTCGTGAGGATCTCTTCGGCCAGAGGGCCGATGCCGGAATGCGCCTGGCGTGCCGCTATCGCGAGGTGCTGGCCCAACGTGGCCAGCCACCGCGGAAGACGTGACCAGTCGCGGGGAAGACGTGACCAGTCGCGGGGAAGACGTGACCAGTCGCGGGGAAGACGTGACCAGTCAGGCGGTGAACTCGTCGAGGGCCTTGCGGGCCTCGACGAGCCAGGCCTGACGTGCCTCGGCGGCAGCAGCGTGCTCGGCGGCCTTCTTGGTGTTGCCGGCGGCCTCGGCGGCGGCGCGCTTCTTCTCCAGGTCGGCGATCGAGGCCTCCAGCTGCGCGACGGTGTCGGCAGCCCGGGCCCGGGCCTCGGGGTTGGAGCGGCGCCACGCGTCGTCCTCGCGTTCGCGGATCGCGTTCTCGACCTTGCGGATGCGCCCCTCGAGTTCCTTGATCCGGTCGCGGGGGACCTTCCCGGCAGCGTCCCACTTCTCGGCGATGTCGCGGAAGGCGGCCTTCGCGGCGGCGAGATCGGTGATCGGCAGCAACGCCTCGGCCTGGACCAGCAAGCCCTCCTTGACCTCGGCGTTGGCGGCGAACTCGGCGTCGGTCGCGGCGGCGTCGGCGTCGCGGGCCCCGAAGAACGTGTCCTGGGCGGCACGGAACTTCCGCCAGAGCTGGTCATCGACACCCTTCGGCGCCGGACCGGCTTCCTTCCACCGCCGCATCAGGTCGCGGAACGCGCCCGAGGTCGGACCCCAGTCGGTGGAGTTGGCCAGAGCCTCGGCCTCCTTGACCAGCTTCTCCTTGATCACCCTGGCGCCGTCGCGCTTCTCGTTGAGCTCGGCGAAGTGGGCCTTGCGGCGACGGGTGTACGTCGTACGAGCGGTCGAGAAGCGGCGCCACAGGGCGTCGTCGGAGGCCTTGTCGAGTCGCGGCACGGTGCGCCACTCGTCGAGGAGCACGCGGAGCCGGTCGGCGCCGTTGCGCCAGTCGGAGCCCCCAGCCAGGGCCTCGGCCTCCGCGGCGATCCGCTCCTTGGCGGCAGTGGCTGCGGCGACGCGCTCGGCGCGCTCCTTCTTGCGGCGCTCGCGCTGCTCGGCGATGAGTGTGTCGAAGCCGGCGAGGCGGGTCTCCAGGGCGGCGAGGTCGCCGACCACCGCGGCATCGGTGACGGTGCCGCGGACCTGCGCCACCGCCTGCTGGGCGTCGTCGGGGGAGACCGAGCCGGAGGTCAGCCGGTGCTCGAGCAGGTCGACCTCGAAGACGAGGTCGTCGTACTTGCGGGCGTAGTGCGCCAGCGCCTCGGCGGGGTCACCGCCCGGCCACTGGCCCACGGACCGCTCGCCGTCCGCGGTCTTGACGAACACGGTGCCGTCGGCATCGACACGACCCCAGTCCGCGGCGGTCGCGACGGAGGAGGCGGGGCGGGGGACCGCCGGTGCCGCGGCGGCGGTGGCGGCCTTGGCGGTGGCCGAGCCGGGGCGAGGACCGGGACGCGCGCCGGGTCGCGGACCGGGCCGGGGCGCGGGACGCGGAGCGCGCGGAGCGGCGGGTGCCGGGTCCGCAGCGGCAGCGGGTTCGGAAGCGGGCTCAGCGGCGGGGGTCTCGATCGCGGCAGGAGCCTCGTCCGGAGCGGGAGCAGCATCCGCAGGGATGCCCGAGGCGGGCTCAGCGACGGGAGCCGCAGCCTCCTCCACGGGAGGTGTTTCGGCGTCGGCCGTCTCGGGTGAGGTCGGACTCTGGTCGGATGCGGAGCTGGTCACGGACTCACCTCGGTCGGCTGGGACTCGGAGGGTGGCCCGGGTGGGCCGGTCCCTCATGTCGTGGTCAGGACGGCGACAGTCACCCCTGTCGCGCAGGCACGCCGCCCTGGGGCCGAGTCTAAACAGGGGGCGGGAGCCTCGGTAGGCTTCCGGGGTTGCCCCGCCGACCGGCGGGTCGTCGTCACCGGCCGGGCCGTCCGTCTCCGGGTGGACGGGCCGGGGCGGAAGGAGAGCAGCTCGTGTTCCTCGCCGGGTTCCCCGCAGGTCCGTGGGGGACCAACTGCTACGTCGCCGCCACCGCCCCCGGAGCCGAGTGCGTGGTCATCGACCCCGGCAAGGACTCCGCCGACGGCATCGCCGAGGTCGTGCGCGAGCACCGGCTCAAGCCCGTCGCCGTGCTGGTCACCCACGGGCACGTCGACCACATGTGGTGCGTCGCCCCGGTGGCCGGCACCTACGACGCGACGGCGTACGTGCATCCCGCCGACCGGCACCTGCTGGCGAACCCGATGGCGGGGATGTCGCGCGAGACCGCCGGGATGCTGTTGGGCGGCAAGTACGAGTTCGCCGAGCCCGACGCGGTGGCCGAGGTCGTCGACGGGGCGGTGCTGGACCTGGCCGGTCTGAAGATCTCGGTCGACCACGCACCGGGACACACGCCCGGCTCGATCACGTTCCGCACGCCGTACGACGACCCCGCGGCCGGGGTGAGCCAGGTGATGTTCTCCGGTGACCTGCTCTTCGCCGGGTCGATCGGGCGCACCGATCTGCCGGGAGGCGACCACGCCGCGATGCTGCGGAGCCTGAGCGCCAAGGTGCTCACCCTCCCCGACGACGTGGTGGTGCTGCCGGGCCACGGCGAGCAGACCAGCATCGGTCGGGAGCGGGCGACGAACCCGTTCCTCACCGAGCTCCAGCGCCAGGGAGACGCCGATCCCGCACCGCGACGCGGGCTGTAAACCCGGTTGTCCCCGGCACCGACGACAAGGAACCGTTGACCCATGTCCAAGCCCACCCCGCTCAGTGGCTTCCCTGAGCTGCTGCCCGCCCAGCGCCTGGCCGAGCAGCAGGTCGTCGACACTCTGCGCGAGACCTTCGAGCTGCACGGGTTCGCGCCGCTGGAGACCCGGGCGGTGGAGCCGCTGGACCAGCTGCTGCGCAAGGGCGACACCTCCAAGGAGGTCTACGTCCTGCGCCGTCTCCAGGCCGACGCCGCCGACGCGGACGCCGGGCTGGGCCTGCACTTCGACCTGACGGTGCCGTTCGCGCGCTACGTCCTGGAGAACGCCGGCAAGTTGGAGTTCCCGTTCCGCCGCTGGCAGATCCAGAAGGTGTGGCGCGGCGAGCGCCCGCAGGAGGGTCGTTTCCGCGAGTTCACCCAGGCCGACATCGACATCGTCGGCCGCGACGTGCTGCCCTTCCATCACGACGTCGAGGTGGCGCGGGTGATGCTGGACGCGTTGAGCCGGCTGGACTTCCTGCCCCTGCTGCAGTTGCAGGTCAACAACCGCAAGCTGATCCAGGGGTTCTACGCCGGGCTGGGAGCCGAGGACCTCGACGAGGTCATGCGGCTGGTCGACAAGCTCGACAAGCTTCCCGCCGACGAGGTCCTGCGGCTGCTGCGCGAGGAGGCCGGCTTGGAGGAGAAGCAGGCCGCCGCGTGCCTCGAGCTCGCCTCGATCGCGACCGCCGACACCTCGTTCGTCGAGCGCGTCCGTGCCCTCGGCGTCGAGCACCCGCTGCTGGACGAGGGTCTCGCCGAGCTCGCCGCGGTCATCGAGGGCTGCGCGGACCTGTCGGGGGAGCGGGTCCAGGTCGTCGCCGACCTGAAGATCGCCCGCGGCCTGGACTACTACACCGGCACCGTGTTCGAGACCCGGATGAGCGGCTTCGAGGCGCTGGGCAGCATCTGCTCCGGAGGCCGCTACGACTCGCTGGCCACCGACGGCCGCACGTCGTACCCGGGGGTGGGCATCTCGCTGGGGCTCAGCCGCCTGCTGGTGCCGCTGTTCCAGCGCGGCGTGGTCACCGCGACCCGCGCCGTGCCGAGCGCCGTCCTGGTCGCGCTGCCCGACGAGGAGTCGCGCCCGGCCTGCGACCGGATCGCGCAGCAGTTGCGGGCCCGCGGCATCGCCTGCGAGGTCGCGGCGAGCCCGCAGAAGTTCGGCAAGCAGATCCGGTACGCCGAGCGGCGCGGCATCCCGTTCGTGTGGTTCCCTGCCACGGGGGAGCCCGGCCACGAGGTCAAGGACATCCGCTCCGGGGCCCAGGAGGCGGCCGATCCGGACACGTGGAGCCCCCCGTCGGAGGACCTGCGTCCTCGCACCGTGCACATCGCTGAAGGAGAAGTACGTTGATCCGCTCCCACGAGGCTGGGACGCTGCGCGCGTCGCACATCGGGCAGACCGTCACCGTGGCCGGGTGGGTCGGCCGACGCCGTGACCACGGTGGCGTGGCCTTCCTGGACCTGCGCGAGGCCAGCGGCGTCGTGCAGGTGGTGGTGCGCGACGAGGAGGTCGCCCATCAGCTCCGCGCGGAATACTGCGTGCGCGTGGTCGGCGAGGTCGCGGCCCGTCCCGAGGGCAACCAGAACCCGGCGCTGCCGACCGGTGACATCGAGGTGATCGCCACCGAGGTCGAGGTGCTGAGCGCGTCGGCGCCGGTGCCGTTCCCGATCGACGACCACGTGGACGTCGGCGAGGACGCCCGCCTCAAGCACCGCTACCTCGACCTGCGCCGCAGCGGTCCCGGTGGAGCGATCCGGCTGCGCAGCGAGGTCAACCGGGCGGCGCGCGAGGTGCTGCACGGGCACCGCTTCGTCGAGATCGAGACCCCGACGCTGACCCGGTCGACGCCCGAGGGCGCCCGCGACTTCCTGGTGCCCGCGCGTCTCCAGCCCGGCAGCTGGTACGCCCTGCCGCAGAGCCCGCAGCTGTTCAAGCAGCTCCTCATGGTCGGCGGGATGGAGCGGTACTACCAGATCGCGCGGTGCTACCGCGACGAGGACTTCCGCGCCGACCGGCAACCGGAGTTCACCCAGCTCGACATCGAGATGTCGTTCGTCGAGCAGGACGACGTGATCGCGCTGGCCGAGGAGGTCCTCACCGCGCTGTGGCGCCTGGTGGGCCACGACATCAGCACGCCGATCCCGCGGATGACCTACGCCGAGGCGATGCGCCGCTACGGCTCGGACAAGCCCGACCTGCGCTGCTCCCTGGAACTGGTCGAGTGCACGGACTTCTTCGCCGACACGCCCTTCCGGGTCTTCCAGGCGCCGTACGTCGGTGCGGTCGTGATGCCTGGGGGAGCGAGCCAGCCGCGCAAGCAGCTCGACGCCTGGCAGGAGTGGGCCAAGCAGCGAGGGGCGCGCGGCCTGGCCTACGTGCTCGTGGGCGAGGACGGCGAGCTCGGCGGCCCGGTGGCCAAGAACCTGTCGGAGGCCGAGCGGGCCGGCATCGCCGCGCACGTCGGCGCGAACCCCGGCGACTGCGTCTTCTTCGCCGCCGGCCCGGTGAAGTCCTCCCGCGCCCTGCTCGGTGCGGCGCGGATGGAGGTCGGCCGGCGGGTGGGCCTGGTCGACGAGTCCGCGTGGAGCTTCCTGTGGGTGGTGGACGCGCCGCTCTTCGAGCCGGCCGACGAGGCCACGGCTGCGGGCGACGTGGCGGTCGGGGCCGGGGCCTGGACCGCGGTGCACCACGCGTTCACCTCGCCGCAGGACCTGGAGGCCTTCGACGCCGACCCCGGCAACGCGCTGGCCTGGGCCTACGACATCGTCTGCAACGGCAACGAGATCGGTGGTGGCTCGATCCGTATCCACCGCGAGGACATCCAGAAGCGGGTCTTCTCGGTGATGGGGATCGGTGAGGAGGAGGCGTCGGAGAAGTTCGGCTTCCTGCTCGAGGCCTTCAAGTACGGCGCCCCGCCGCACGGCGGCATCGCCTTCGGGTGGGACCGCATCTGTGCGCTGCTGGCCGGCACCGAGTCGATCCGCGACGTGATCGCCTTCCCCAAGACCGGCGGAGGGTACGACCCGCTCACCGCGGCACCGGCGCCGATCACGCCCGAACAGCGCAAGGAGGCAGGCGTCGACGCCAAGCCGAAGGTGGCTTCGGGAGGCGGCGCCGAGGCCTCGGAGGCGTCCGCAGGCTGAGACCAGATCGTTACCGCGGCGGAGCCAGTTCTTGTCCTACGCCGCACTAGGCTCACTCGCAACGTGCGTGTCCTACGTCACGTTCGCGTGGTCTGGGAAGGGTGGCGATGACGAGTCCGGTCGAGATCTCTGCAGTTGCTGAGGTCGCCGAACACCAGGACGAGGTCGTAGAGGTCGCCGGCAAGTCGCCGACGAAGATCGCGTTCGAGCGGCTCCGCAAGGACAAGGTCGCGGTCGTCTGCACCATCATCCTGATCCTGCTGGTGCTGGTGGCGCTCTTCGCGCCGCTCATCACCAAGGCGTTCGGCGTGTACTGGGACATCACCGACCCCAACGCGCCGTCGCCCAGCGACGTGCTCGACTTCGACGGCCTGCCTGCCGTCGGCCCGCCGTACAACGACTTCACCTGGGACCACCCGTTGGGCGTGGCCCCGCGGAGCGGCTCGGACAACCTGGCCTACCTCGTCTACGGCCTGCGCACCTCGCTGTTGGTCGCGCTCATGGCCACGATCTTCTCGACCATCTTCGGGCTCGTCATCGGCCTGGTCTCCGGCTTCTCCCGGGGCTGGGTGGACGCGGTGCTCTCGTTCATCACCGACGTGTTCCTGGCCTTCCCCTACCTGCTGGGGATGCTGGCTCTGGCGCCGATCATCGTGTCGAACTTCCAGGACAACGTGGACCAGCTGGCCCGGGCCCAGCTGATCGCACTGATCTCGGTGCTGGTCATCCTCGGCTGGATGGGTCTGGCCCGGCTCATCCGCGGTCAGGTGCTCTCGCTGCGCGAGCGCGAGTTCGTGCAGGCCGCCGAGGTGATCGGCGTGCCGACCCGGCAGATCCTCTTCAAGGAGCTGCTGCCCAACCTGGTCGCTCCGATCGTGGTCGCCACCTCGCTGGCGATGCCGGCCTTCGTGGCCGCCGAAGCGGGGCTCTCGTTCCTCGGGCTGGGGCTCACCGGGACGCCCTCGCTGGGCAAGATGACCGCCGACGCGACGATCTACTTCGAGGTCTACCCGCTCTACCTCTGGCTCCCGGTCGGCACCATCGCGATCCTCACGCTGGCCCTCAACCTCCTCGGCGACTCGATCAGAGACGCCTTCGACCCCAAGACTCGTCGCTGACATCCCGTCACCGATCGAGAGCACCAACCACGGAAAGGGTGGACCACTCATGCGGTTCAGGAAACCGATCGTCGCGTTGACCGCGGCGGGTCTCCTCGCGCTCGCTGCCTGCGGCGGCAGCGACGGCGGAGACAACGGTGACAACAACGGGGGCAGCGGGCTCGACACCGACAACCTCGGCAACACGGGCAGCGGGCAGGACCCGGAGCGGCAGGGCCCCGTCGAGATCGACGGTGCGACGGAGGGTGGCATCGTCACCGTCTACACCGCCACCGGTCTGACGACCCCGCTGGACCCGCAGGACCTCTACTTCACCGACACCAACGCGGTGATGACGGGTCTGGTCAGCCGACAGCTCACCCAGTACGCCTACGACGCCGAGTCCGGCCAGATGATCCTGGTCCCGGACCTGGCGAAAGACCTGGGCACCCCCAACGACGACTTCACGGAGTGGACCTTCACCATCCGCGACGGCGTCAAGTGGGAGACCGGCGACCCGCTGACCGCTGAGGACGTGGCCCGGGGCATCATCGCCTCGATGGACCAGGAGACGTTCATCAACGGCCCCGGCATCTACTACTCCAACCCCTACTTCCTCGGCGGCGCCGACTACGCGGGTCCCTACACCGACCCGGACGCCACCCAGGAGGCCGTGACGGTCGAGGGCAACGACATCACCATCAAGATGTCCAAGCCGTTCCCCGACTTCCCCTACTACGGCGCCTTCCCGGCGATGGGCCCGCGTCCCGCCGGTGCCGACGGCGACCCGGCCAAGTACGCGCAGCGCCCCTGGTCGACCGGCCCCTACAAGATCAAGACCTGGACCCCGTCCAAGTCGCTGATCCTGGAGCGCAACCCCGAGTGGGACCCCGCGACCGACCCGGGCCGCACCGCCTACCCGGACGGCTACGAGTTCAAGGCCGGCGTGGCCAACGACCAGATCGACCGGCTCATGCTGGCCGACTCCGGTGACGCGCAGACCAGCCTCACCTACGAGGACGTCCAGGCGCAGAACTACCGCCAGTTCCAGGAGGACGCGGAGGACCGCCTCGTCGTCGGCGGCTCGCCGTGCACCTACTTCCAGTCGCCCGACTACCGCAAGGTGACCGACAAGAAGGTCCGCGAGGCGATGCTCTGGGCCTACCCGTTCGACGACGTGATCCTGGCCGGCGGTCTGATCCCGGGCCTCACCGCGATCCCGGCGAACAACATCATGCCCCCCGGTATCCCGGGCCGTGAGGAGTACGAACTGGTCGAGGGTCGTGGCGAGTTCGAGACCGACCCCGAGAAGGCCAAGGAGCTCCTGGCCGAGGCGGGCGCGGAGAACTTCGAGGTGAAGTTCCTGTGGCGGACCGACAACCCGATCAACACCCAGGTGAAGGACGTCCTGGTCAAGGCCTACACCGAGGCCGGCTTCAAGGCCACCGCGGTGCCGACCACCGAGGCGAAGTTCGTCGAGGACCGTGACAACCCGGACAGCGACATCAACCTGCGGTCCTACGGCTGGTGCTCGGACTGGCCGTCGGGTGCGACCTGGATCCCGCCGATCTTCCAGTCGACCGACATCGACAAGATCGGGTTCGGCACCAACATCGCCGGGTTCAACGAGCCGACCATCGACGACGAGATCAACGCGGTCTTCGAGTTGCCGGCCGAGGACCAGCCCGCCGCGTGGAACGAGCTCGACCAGAAGATCATGCAGGAGTACCTCCCGGTGATTCCGCAGTACTACACCGGTGTTGCCCAGGTCCACGGCTCCAAGGTCAACGGACACTTCAACGACAACACCCTCGGCCAGCCGACCTACAAGGACATCTGGCTCACCCAGTGAGCCGGGTGACCAGGAGGTCCCTGGCCCCACGGCCGACGGCCTAGCCGTCGACCAGCACCATCACCCGGTGTGGGGTGAGTCCGAGACCCGGGCTCACCCCACACCCAGGTCCGAGAACCCCCGATCCGGGGGTTGATCTGAACCGAGCAGATTCGAGGAAGACCGTGGCAGGTTTCATCGTGCGGAGGCTGATCTCCGCCGCGCTCGTCGTCATCCTGACGTCGATGTTCGTCTTCGCGCTGTTCTTCCTCGGACCTGCCAACCCGGCCCGTCCGCTGTGCGACCTCAACGGCAAGTGCACCCCGGAGCGGCTCCAGGTCATCTCCGACGCCATGCAGCTCGACGAAGGCGTCGTCAACCAGTACCTGGTGTGGGCCCGCGGCATCTTCCAGGACCGCGTCGTCAGCTTCGGTCCCGACTACCCGTGCGAAGCGCCCTGCCTCGGCATCTCCTACTCCACCAAGGGTGAAGTCACCGACGAGATGCTGGAGAAACTCCCCGCGACGATCTCCCTCGCCGTCGGTGGCGCCACCATCTATCTCACGCTGGGCGTCCTGCTCGGCACCCTCGCGGCTCGCTTCCGGGGCACGTTCGCCGACCGCGCCCTGGTGAGCTCGAGCCTCATCCTCTCCTCGATCCCGTACTACGTCGTCGCGGTGCTGGCCTGGGTCTACTTCTCCTTGACCTGGAAGATCTTCGAGGACACCAGTTATCACCCGATCAGCGAGGGCATAGGTCCCTGGGCCTGGGGGTTGATGTTGCCCTGGCTGGTGATCGGCCTCACCGGCTCCACGGCGTACGCCCGCTACACCCGCGGCCAGATGGTGGAGACCCTCGGCGAGGACTACATCCGCACCGCGACCGCCAAGGGATTGAAGAGCAACAAGGTCATCTACCGGCACGCCCTGCGCGCCGCGATCGTGCCGGTCATCACCATCTTCGGCCTCGACTTCGCGTTCCTGCTCGCCGGCACCGTCTTCACCGAGAAGATCTTCGACATCGACGGCATCGGCCGCTGGGCCATCGACGCCCTGCGCTACCCGGTCGACTTCCCGGTCGTGGCCGCCACCGTGCTCTTCGGGGCGATCATCATCGTGGTGGCGAACCTGGTGGTGGACATCCTGTACAGCTTCATCGACCCGCGCGTGCGGATCTCCTGAGGAGGCGTCGTGAACGACACCAGCACCGGCTTCCTCACCGCACCGGCGGACACCGCGGGCGAGGCGCCCTTCCTCCAGGTCGAGAACCTCACCGTTCGGTTCCCCACCCATGACGGTCTCGTCCAGGCCGTCACCGATCTGTCGTACAACGTGCGACGTGGCCAGACGCTGGGCATCGTGGGTGAGTCCGGCTCGGGCAAGTCCGTCTCGTCGATGGCCGTGCTGGGGCTGCACAACCCCAAGCAGACCAGGCTGGAGGGCTCGATCCGGGTCGGCGGCCGCGAGGTCATCGGGGCCGACGAGGACACCCTGCGCTCGCTGCGCGGCAACGACGTCGCGATGATTTTCCAAGACCCGCTCACCGCGTTGCACCCCTTCTACTCCGTCGGGCGCCAGATCATCGAGGCCTACCGGGCGCACCACAAGGTGTCCAAGAGCGAGGCCAAGAAGCGGGCCATCGAGATGCTCGACCGGGTCGGCATCCCGCAGGCGAAGAGTCGGGTCGACGACTTCCCGCACCAGTTCTCCGGCGGCATGCGCCAGCGCGCGATGATCGCGATGTCGCTGGTCAACGACCCCAAACTGCTCATCGCCGACGAGCCCACCACCGCGCTCGACGTGACTGTGCAGGCGCAGATCCTGGACCTGCTCCAAGATCTCCAGAACGAGTTCAACTCCGCGATCATCATCATCACCCACGACCTCGGCGTCGTCGCCGAGATGGCGGACGAGGTGCTGGTGATGTACGGCGGCCGGTGCGTGGAGCAGGGGCCGACGAAGCAGATCCTGGTGCACCCCGAGATGCCGTACACCTGGGGCCTGCTCTCCTCGGTGCCCGACGTGACCGCGAGCACCGACGCCCGGTTGCTGCCGATCCCCGGCAACCCGCCGAGCCTGCTGAACCCGCCGACGGGGTGCCCCTTCCATCCGCGCTGCACCCACAAGGACAAGGTGCCGGGCGACCTGTGCGCCACGGCGCTGCCCGACCTGCGGGTCAGCACGTCGCACAACGACCACCTCACCCGGTGTCACCTGCCCGACCCGGCGGTGATCTACGCGTCCGAGGTGCTGCCCGACATCGCCCCAGAACTGGTGGCCACGACCCTCGAGCAGGACGGTGAGTGACGTGAGCATCACCCCCGAGGTCACCCCGCACGCGGCGAACACCTCCGGTGTCGGCGAGGAGCCGATCCTCGAGGTCGTGAACCTGCAGAAGTACTTCCCGGTGAAGTCCTCCGGAGTCATCCGTCGCACGGTGGCGCACGTGCAGGCCGTCGACGGCGTCTCGTTCGCGGTCCCGCGGCGCGGCGCGCTCGGCCTGGTGGGGGAGTCCGGCTGCGGCAAGTCCACCACCGGACGCCTGATCACCCGGCTCTACGACCCCACCGGCGGCCAGATCCTCTTCGAGGGCCGCGACATCGCCGCGCTCTCGCGCAAGGAGATGCTTCCGCTGCGCAGCGAGATCCAGATGATCTTCCAGGACCCCTACAGCTCGCTGAACCCGCGGCACACCGTCGGCACGATCGTGGGCACGCCGCTGCGGGTGCACAAGGTGGTCCCGGAGAACAAGGTGCTCGACCGGGTGCGCGAACTGCTCAAGGTCGTCGGCCTAAACCCCGAGCACTACAACCGCTACCCCAACGAGTTCTCGGGCGGTCAGCGTCAGCGCATCGGCATCGCGCGGGCCCTGGCACTGCAGCCCAAGTTGCTGGTCGCCGATGAGCCGGTCTCCGCCCTCGACGTCTCGATCCAGGCGCAGGTGGTCAACCTGCTCCAGGACGTGCAGCGTGAGTTCGGGATCGCCTTCCTCTTCATCGCGCACGACCTCGCCGTGGTGCGGCACTTCTGCCCCGAGGTCGCGGTGATGTATCTGGGCAAGATCGTGGAGATCGCGGACCGCGACAGCCTCTACAACCACGCCCACCACCCGTACACCCAGGCGCTGCTGTCCGCGGTGCCCGACGTCCGGCAGGCGCAGATCGGCGGTCGCCGGGAGCGGATCCGCCTCGAGGGCGACGTGCCCAGCCCGATCAACCCGCCGACCGGCTGCCGGTTCCGCACGCGCTGCTCGCTGGCGCAGGACATCTGCGCCAAGGTCGAGCCGCCGCTGCTGCAGATCGGCCCGCGCCACAAGGTTGCCTGCCACTTCGCCGGCGAACTCGGTCAGGCGCCGACCAGCCCGGTGACCCTGGCGGCCCTGGGCATCAACGGCAAGGGCGAGGCGGTGCCGGGCCAGAGCCGCGACGCCGCCCTGGACAACCCCGGGTACGCCGAGTCGTTCACCGACCTGGCCACGCACCGTCGCGACTCCGAGGCACTGCTGAACCGCTGACGCGGCCCCGGCTCCGCGACGTCGCCCGGGTTAGTCTCGCCTGCGTGGAGGGACTCTTCGAGGTCGACGAACCGATGGTGGCCGCCGGAGCCAACGCCGGCGCCGGCACGCTGGCCGGAAACGATCATGCCTCGGCACCGCTCGCGGTGCGGATGCGTCCGCAGACACTCGAGGACCTGCGGGGCCAGGGCCAGTTGCTCAAGCCCGGGTCACCGCTGCGACGGCTGATCGAGGCCGACCAGCCGATGTCGGTGATCCTGTGGGGACCGCCCGGCACCGGCAAGACCACGATCGCCTCGATCCTGAGCCGCCAGACCGGGCGCCACTTCGTCGAGGTCTCCGCCGTCACCGCCGGCGTCAAGGAGGTCCGCGCCGCCATCGATGCCGCGCGTCAACGACTGGTGCGCACCGGCCGGGAGACGGTGCTGTTCGTCGACGAGGTGCACCGGTTCTCCAAGGCCCAGCAGGACGCGCTGCTGCCCGGAGTCGAGAACCGCTGGGTGACGCTCGTGGCCGCCACCACCGAGAACCCGAGCTTCCAGGTGATCTCGCCGCTGCTGTCGCGCTCGCTCCTGCTGACGCTGGAGTCGCTGACCGACACCGACATCCACGAGGTCGTCGCCGCCGCGCTCACCGACGAGCGCGGGTACGGCGGCCGGGTGCGGCTCGCCGACGACGCCGCGGCGCACCTGGTCCGCCTCGCCGGTGGCGACGCCCGCCGCGCGTTGACCTATCTCGAGGCTGCCGCGGGGGCCGCCCTCGACGGGGAGCCGGCCGCGTCGCCCGACGATCCGGTCGAGATCACCCTGGAGGTCGCGGAGCAGGCGGTCGACCGGGCAGCCGTGCGCTACGACCGGCAGGGCGACCAGCACTACGACGTGATCAGCGCATTCATCAAGTCGGTCCGCGGGTCCGACGCCGACGCCGCACTGCACTACCTGGCGCGGATGCTCGAGGCCGGGGAGGACCCCCGCTTCATCGCAAGGCGCCTGGTGATCCTGGCCAGTGAGGACATCGGCCTGGCCGACCCCACCGCGTTGAGCACCGCGGTCGCCGCTTTTCAGGCCGTCCAGTTGATCGGCCTGCCGGAGGCACGGCTGACGCTCGGGCAGGCGGTGATCGCACTGGCGGTCGCCCCGAAGTCCAACGCGGTCATCCTCGCCGTCGACGAGGCGTTGGCCGACGTCCGCGCCGGCAAGGTCGGCCCCGTGCCGGCGCACCTGCGCGACGCGCACTACCCCGGAGCCCGCGACCTCGGGCACGGGGTGGGCTACCGCTACGCCCACGACGAGCCGTTCGGCATCGCGCAACAGCAGTACGCCCCGGAGCCGGTCGCCGATGCCACCTACTACCGGCCCACGGCCTTCGGTGCCGAGGCTGCGGTCAAGGAACGCTGGGAGCGGATCCGGCGCCTGGTCCGCGGGCAGTGAGCACACCCGAGAGGGCCTGCTCCACCCGCGCCTCCAGGCCCGACGCAGGGTAGGGTCGGAACCTATGACCACCCCGCAGCTGATCCTCCTGGGCTGCAGCCTGACCCTCCTGGTGACCGGGCTCCTCGGCGCGGCCGTGGCGCTGCGTCGGGCCCGCGTCCGCGACGCCTCCCTGCGTGCTGAACTGGGCGCCGAACTGGTGCGTTCCCGTCACGAGGTCGCCGACCTGGCCGACGAGGTCCGCCGACTGAGCACCGAGGTGGAGCAGGCGCGCAGGGCTGCCGTCGAGGCTCGTGCCGAGTCGCGCGCCCGAGCCGCGGAGCGCGAGTACGTCATCACCTCGCTCGCCGCCGGAGGTGACGGGGCCCTGCCCGGGGCGGTGCCGCTCCCGCGCCCACCTGCCTCGCAGGTGCTCGAGGAGCAGGTGGTCCGCGCCCTGGCCGAGCATCAGGGACGCTCGCCGCTGAGGGCCCGCGCGGTCGACGCCGGCATCCGCGTGCTCGCCACCGGGCACGGCGTACGACAGGCACTGCGCGCGGAGAACCGCGACCGGGCCGCGGCCGAGGCGCACGTCGCCCGACGTCGGTCGCGGCGTACTCGCAAGCAGGAACTGCGCGAGGCGCGGCGCATGGTGCGCGCGGTCCGTCGGGCCCAGGCGGCCCAGCCGACCCAGGCGGACGCCCCGGTGGGCGGCATGCGGGGGAGCGCGGCATGAGAGGGCTCTGGTTCCTGGCCGGCACCGCGGCCGGCGTCTACGCCACCAGCAAGGCGCGGAAGGCGGCCGAGGCCGTCACCCTCGACGGCATCCACGACCGGCTGACCGGGCTCTTCGCCGGTGCCCGGGTGCTGCGCGAGGAGTACCAGACCGGGCGGGCCGAGAAGGAGGCCGAGTTGCGCCACCGGGTCGCCGTCGACGCCGAACGCCGCCAACTGGCCGGGCAGGTCACCTCACTGGAGAGCGGGCGTGCGGCCCGTCAGGCCGCCGAGGCGCTCGAGCTCGCCGACTGAGCGGCCGGGCCGCTCGCGCACCACCCCCCCACGCACCACCTGGTCCCGGCCCCCGGGACCGGACCTGACACGATCGAGCAACCTGCACAGCCACGGAAGGGGCGACACTGATGGAGACCGCGGAGATCCGGCGGCGGTTCATCGCACACTTCGAGGGACGCGGACACACCCACGTCCCCTCGGCGCCGCTGTTGCTCGACGACCCGAACCTGCTGTTCGTCAACGCCGGCATGGTCCCCTTCAAGCCGTTCTTCCTCGGCCAGGAGACCCCGTCGTACCCCCGTGCGGTGAGCGTGCAGAAGTGCGTGCGGACCCTCGACATCGAGGAGGTCGGCAAGACCACCCGGCACGGCACGTTCTTCCAGATGTGCGGCAACTTCTCCTTCGGCAACTACTTCAAGGAGGGGGCGATCGAGCACGCGTGGGAGCTGATCACCTCCTCGGTCGAGGACGGCGGTTACGGCTTCGACCCGGACAAGATCTGGGTGACGGTCTACCTCGACGACGACGAGTCCGCCGGGCTCTGGAAGCGGATCGCGGGGCTGCCGGACGAGCGCATCCAACGTCGCGGGCTCCAGGACAACTACTGGCACATGGGCGTGCCCGGTCCCGGCGGGCCGTGCAGCGAGATCTACATCGATCGTGGGCCCGAGTTCGGCCCCGACGGCGGTCCGATCGTGGACGAGGACCGCTTCCTGGAGATCTGGAACCTGGTCTTCATGCAGTCCGAGCTCTCGGCGGTGCGCGCCAAGGACGACTTCGACATCGCCGGCGACCTGCCCGCGAAGAACATCGACACCGGCATGGGCCTGGAGCGCGTCGCCTACCTGCTCCAGGGCAAGAACAACCTCTACGAGATCGACGAGATCTTCCCGGTCATCGAGCGGGCCGCCGACCTCTCCGGGCGCCGCTACGGCGCGGGTGGGGAGCAGGGCCAGACCGACGACGTCCGCTTCCGGGTGGTCGCCGACCACGTCCGGTCCGCACTCATGCTCATCGGCGACGGGGTGACCCCCGGCAACGAGGCGCGCGGCTACGTGCTGCGCCGCCTGCTGCGCCGCGCGGTGCGCTCGATGCGCCTGCTCGGCGTGGAGGACCGGGTACTGCCCGAACTGCTGCCGGTCAGCCGTGACCGGATGAAGGCCTCCTACCCGACGCTGGAGACCGACTGGGAGCGCATCTCCACGATCGCCTACGCCGAGGAGGACGCGTTCCGGCAGACCCTCAAGGCCGGCACCCAGATCTTCGACCTGGCCGTCACCGACGCCAAGGCCGCCGGTGCCACCTCGCTCAGTGGCGACAAGGCGTTCGCGCTGCACGACACCTACGGGTTCCCGATCGACCTGACCCTGGAGATGGCCTCCGAACAGGGCCTCCAGGTCGACGAGGCCGGCTTCCGGCGGTTGATGGCCGAGCAGCGCGACCGCGCGAAGGCCGACGCGAAGGCCAAGAAGTCCAGCCACGGTGACACCGCCGCCTACCGCGAGGTGGCCGACACGTTGGGCCGCGCGGTGGAGTTCACCGGCTACGACGAGCTGGTCTCCGAGGCCGGCGTGCGCGCGCTGGTCGGTCCGAACGGGATGGTCGGCGCCGCCCACGAGGGCGACGAGATCGAGCTCGTGCTGGACCGCACGCCGTTCTACGCCGAGGGCGGCGGTCAGCTCGCCGACCAGGGCGTCATCGAGCTCGCCAACGGCGCGAGGGTGCAGGTGCTCGACGTGCAGACGCCGATCACCGGGCTGATCGTGCACCAGGTGAAGGTGCTGGCCGGCGAGGTCACCGTCGGCGAGCACGCCCAGGCGCTGGTCGACCTCGAACGCCGACGCTCGATCAGCCGCGCCCACACCGCCACCCACATGGTGCACAAGGCCTTCCGGGAGGCCCTCGGCGAGACCGCGACCCAGGCCGGTTCGGAGAACGCCCCCGGGCGCTTCCGCTTCGACTTCTCCGCCACCGGCGCCGTCCCCGCCTCGGTGCTCGCCGACGTGGAGGCGCGGGTCAACGACCTGGTCCTGGCCGACCTCAAGGTCGAGGCCGAGTACATGTCGCAGGAGGAGGCCGTCCGCTCCGGTGCGATGGCGCTCTTCGGGGAGAAGTACGGCGACCGCGTGCGCGTGATCTCGGTCGGCGACTGGGCCCGTGAGCTCTGCGGAGGCACCCACACCGAGCGCTCGGCGCATCTGGGTCTGGTGAAGCTGCTCGGCGAGTCCTCCATCGGCTCCGGCGTACGCCGCGTCGAGGCACTCGTCGGCTCCGACGCCTACCGCTTCCTGGCGCGCGAGCACGTGCTCGTGGCCCAGCTCTCCGAGGCGCTCAAGGCCCGACCCGAGGAGCTCCCCGAGCGCGTCGCCGATCTGGTCGAGCGGCTGCGCACCGCGGAGAAGGAGATCGAGCGGGTGCGGCTGGGTCAGCTGCTGGCCTCGGCCGGCACGATGGCCGCGGCCGCGGAGGAGGTCGGCGGGGTGCTGTATGCCGGCCGGCGCGTGGACGGTGCCGGAGCCGGGGACGTCCGCAAGCTCGCCCTCGACGTGCGGGGCCGGATGGCGCCGGGACGTCCCAGCGTGGTCGCCATCATCGGGGTCTCCGACGGCAAGCCGGCCCTGGTCGTCGCGGTCAACGACGAGGCCCGCTCGCGCGGGCTGTCGGCCAATGCGCTGGTCAAGGTCGCGGCGGGGGTCCTGGGCGGATCCGGCGGTGGCAAGGACGACGTGGCCCAGGGCGGCGGCGCGGACGCCAGCCGGGTGGAGCAGGCGCTCGGCGAGGTCCGGGCCGCGGTCCAGGCCGCCACGGTCTGAGCCGGCGCGGTTCAGCACAGACGGTTCAGTGAGGGAGGCGGTCGGGTGCGGCGCGGCGTACGACTCGGGGTGGACGTGGGCGACGTCCGGATCGGGGTGGCCTCGTGCGACCCCGACGGTCTCGTCGCGACCCCGGTCGAGACCGTGCCCCGCGGTGAGGGCGACCTCGCCCGGCTGCGGGCGCTGGTGGTCGAGCACGACGTCGCGGAAGTGGTCGTCGGGTTGCCGCGGTCGCTCTCGGGCAGCGAAGGCCCGGCGGCGGCGAAGGTCCGCGCGTTCGTGGCCGACCTGGCGGTCGCGCTGACGCCCTGGCCGGTGGCCGACCGGGCTCCGGGCGGGGTCCGGCTCGTCGACGAACGCCTCAGCACCGTCTCGGCCGAGGCCGTCCTGCGCCAGCAGGGCCGCAAGGGCGCCAAGCGCCGAGCGGTCGTCGACCAGGCCGCCGCTGTGGTCATCCTGCAGAATGCCTTGGACACCGAGCGCGCTACCGGTCGCCCCGCAGGGGAGTCGGTGGCCCTGCCGGGGACGACGGACGAAGGAGAGCAGTGAGCGACGAGGAGTACCGCGAGGGCTCGTTCTTCGGCGACGACCCGGACGGACGCGGTGACACGGGCGGCCACGATTCCGTCACGTACGACCCCGCCCCCGACGCGCACGTGCTCGACGCCCACCTCGACGAGCACCATGCAGGACCGCCCGTCAGCCGCCGGCTGATCGGCTGCCTGGCCGTGGTGGTGATCGTGGCCGCCTTCATCGGTGGGGCCGCGGTGCTGCTCTCCCAAGGGCTGGACCGCGTGCAGGGACTCTTCGCCGGCCCCGAGGACTACCCGGGCCCCGGCACCGGGGAGGTCCTGTTCGAGGTCGCCGAGGGGGACACCTCGGCCGTGATCGGACGCAATCTCAAGGACGCCGGCGTGGTGAAGAGCGTGGAGGCCTTCACCGACGCCGCCGCCGAGGACACCGCCTCGCGCGGTATCCAGGTCGGCTTCTACACCCTCCAGAAGGAGATGGCGGCCCAGGACGCCCTCGCCGTCCTCATCGACCCCGACAACCTGGTGCAGGCCAGCGTGACCATCCCCGAGGGACTGCGGGTCGAGGACACCTTGGCGTTGTTGGCGAAGGAGACCGGTATCCCGGTGCGTCGCTTCCGTGCGGCCCTGCGGGACCCGGACGCGATCGGGCTGCCGGCGTACGCGAAGGGGAACCCCGAGGGCTACCTCTTCCCGGCCACCTACGCCTTCGGGCCGAACGCCACGCCGACCGAGATGCTCGCCGCGATGGTGGCCCGCTGGCGGCAGGCCGCCGACGAGGCGAACCTGGAGGAGCGGGCGGAGGCACTCGGCTACACCCCGGCCGAGCTGATGATCGTGGCCAGCCTGGTGGAGTCCGAGGCCAACCGCGACGAGGACCGCGGCAAGGTCGCCCGGGTCATCTACAACCGGCTCGAGAGCGACGTGACCGGCGGGCTGCTGCAGATCGACGCGACGGTCAACTACGCGCTCGGCCGCGACCTCGGCCTCGGTCTGACCACCGAGGACCTCCAGGTCGACTCGCCGTACAACACGCGGCGCTACCCGGGGCTGCCGCCCGGCCCGATCGAGTCGCCCGGGGACGCGGCGATCGCGGCCGCGGCCAACCCCACACCGGGTCCCTGGGTCTACTACGTGACGGTCAACCTCGACACCGGCGAGACGCGCTTCACCGAGGACTACGACCAGTTCCTGACCTGGAAGAACGTCGACCTGGCGAACTTCTGCGCCTCCTCCGACCGGTGCTGAGCGGCGACTCCGCGTCCGGACCACGGCGCTGCGCGGTGCTGGGGTCACCGATCGCGCACTCGCTCTCGCCGGAGCTGCACCGGGCGGCCTACGAGGCCCTGGGCCTGGACTGGTCCTACGACGCCGTCGAGGTGCGCGAGGACGGCCTCGCCGACTTCCTCGCCGGCCTCGGCTCCGAGTGGCGTGGCCTGTCGTTGACGATGCCGTTGAAGCGGACCGTGCTGCCGCTGCTCGACGAGGTCACCGAACGGGCCGCGCTGGCCGGGGGTGCGAACACGGTGCTGCTCGGCGACGGGCGCAGAGTCGGAGACAACACCGACCTGCCGGGAGCCCGCGCTGCGATCCGGGAGCGGTACGACGGCCCGTTGGCCCGGGTGCGCGTGCTCGGCGGGGGTGCGACCGCAGCCTCGGTGCTGCTGGCCGCCACCGACCTCGGCTGCACCGATGCCGAGCTCGTCGTCCGCGATCCCGCCCGCGCCGCCGAGACGCTGGCCGCGGTGGCCCGGCACCCGCACGCGCCCCGCGTCGAGGTCGCGGTGCTGGCCGGGAGTGACCCCCGCCCGGTCGACCTTCTCGTCTCAACGATCCCGGCTACCGCGGAGGCGGACCTGCCGCAGGGGCCGGGCGCCTGGGTCGCGGCGTCGCGGGCGGTCTTCGAGGTGCTCTACCACCCGTGGCCCACGCCGCTCGCCGATGCCGCCCTGGGCGACGGGGTCCCGCTGGTCTCGGGGCTGGACCTCCTGGTCCACCAGGCCGCGCTCCAGGTCGAGTTGATGACCGGGGCCCTCGTGGCACCGCTGGCGGCGATGCGTGCCGCGGGCGAGGCGGCGCTGGCGGCGCGCTCCGCCTGACCCCCGCCTCGGCCCCCCGCCTCGGTCCCCCGCGAGTTGCGTCGCGTGGTTGCGCGAGTTGCGCCGCGTGGTCGGATCGGCGGCGGGTTGGGGAGAATCCCACGATCTCGTCCCCGGGCTCACCTAGGCTCGGAGACCATGAGCTGGTACGTCGACACCGCGATCGCCGCGGCCGCGTTCGGGGCTGTCACCGGGCCCCTGGTCCCGCGGCTGATCGCCCGGATCCCCGAGCCGGTCGACGACGCCGACGAGGTCGACCAGGCCGACACCGCCGTGCCCGAGGAACTGGGCCAGACCCTGAGCGAGGTTCCCGAGGCGGACGCCGTCGTCGAGGAGCCGAAGGAGCTCTACGTCTCCATCGCGGCCATCCCCGGGCTGGGCCTGCGCTCCTCGATCGCGGGTGCCGTCGTCGGCGCGCTGCTCGGGCTCCGGCTCGGCTGGGACACCGCGCTGCTGCCCTGGCTGTTCCTGGTGCCGGTCGGCATCGCGCTGGCGGTGGTGGACTGGCGCACCCGCCTGCTGCCCACCAAGGTGATCGCGCCGTCGTACTTCGTGGTGATCGGGCTCTGCCTGGTCGGGGCGCTGATCGACGGCGGCACCGACGACCTGGTCCGGGCGGGCTGGGGATGGGTGGTCGGTGGCGGCGTGTTCCTGCTGCTGTGGCTGGTCTACCCCCGGGGGCTGGGGTACGGCGACGTACGGCTGTCGGGGGTCCTCGGCATCGCGCTCGGCTTCGTGGGCTGGGGAGCGTTGGCCGTGGGCCTCTTCGCGGGCTTCTTCCTCGGCGGGATCGGAGGAGCGCTGCTCTCGGCCCTGCGGATCGTGGAGCGCAAGGCCTACCCGTTCGGCCCGTTCATGCTGGTCGGCGCGCTGGTGGGCGTGCTGTGGGGCGAGCGGATCGCCGACTGGTACGTCGGCCGCCTCTGACATCGCTCGGCCTGCGGACGTGACCTGAGACGGGCGTCCCGGCCGTCGAGACGCGCGTGAAACACTGACCCCATGCTTCGATGGCTCACCGCAGGGGAGTCCCACGGTCCGGCGCTCGCCGCGATCCTGGAGGGACTGCCCGCCCACGTCTCCGTGACCTCCGCCGACATCGCCGACGCGCTCGCTCGGCGCCGGCTGGGCTACGGACGCGGCGCCCGGATGTCCTTCGAGCAGGACGTCGTCGAGATCATCGGCGGCATCCGGCACGGGGAGACCCAGGGTGGGCCGGTCGCGCTGCGCATCGCCAACTCCGAGTGGCCCAAGTGGGAGCAGGTCATGTCGGCCGACCCGGTCGACGCCGAGGTGCTCGCCGGGATGGCGCGCAACGCGCCGCTGACCCGGCCCCGCCCCGGTCACGCCGACCTGGCCGGCATGCAGAAGTACGACTTCACCGAAGCGCGCCCCATCCTCGAACGCGCCTCCGCCCGCGAGACCGCCGCGCGCGTCGCGCTGGGGGCCGTCGCAGCCGCGTTCGTCGAGCAGGCCACCGGCGCCGAGATCGTCTCCCACGTCGTGCAGATCGCCCGGGCCGCAGCCCCGGCCGGATCCATCCCCACCAAGGCCGACGTCGCCTACCTCGACGCCGACCCGGTCCGTTGCCTCGATCCCGAGGCCAGCGCCGCGATGGTCGCCGCGATCGACCAGGCCCACAAGGACGGCGACACCCTCGGCGGTGTCGTCGAGGTGGTCGTGCACGGCCTGCCGCCGGGCCTGGGCTCCCACGTCCACTGGGACCGCCGCCTCGACGCCCGCCTCGCCGGAGCGCTCATGGGCATCCAGGCGATCAAGGGCGTCGCCGTCGGCGACGGGTTCGACCTGGCCGCCGACCCCGGCTCGATGGCACACGACGAGATCGTCCCGGGCGAGGACGGCATCCGGCGCACCTCGGGTCGCTCCGGAGGCACGGAGGGCGGCATGACCACCGGCGAGATCCTCCGCGTCCGCGCGGCGATGAAGCCGATCGCCACGGTCCCGCGTGCTCTGCGCACCGTCGACGTGGCCACCGGTGAGCCCGCGGTCGCCCACCACCAGCGCTCCGACGTCTGCGCCGTCCCCGCGGCCGGCATCGTGGCCGAGGCGATGGTCGCGCTCGTGGTCGCCGAGGCGATCCTGGAGAAGTTCGGCGGGGACTCCGTGCAGGAGACCCGACGCAACGTCCAGGGCTACCTGGACACCTTGAAGTTCCGGTGAGCGGTCCGCGCGCGGTCCTCATCGGCCCGATGGGTGCGGGCAAGACCACCGTCGCCGCGCTCCTGGCCGATCGGTGGGGTGTCGAGGTCCGCGACACCGACGCCGACGTCGAGGCGGCCGAGGGCCGGAGCGTGTCGGAGATCTTCGTCGACGCCGGTGAGGCCCACTTCCGGGAGCGTGAGCACGCTGCCTTGCTCACGGCACTGGCCGAGCACCCCGGCGTGCTGGCGCTCGGCGGAGGAGCGGTGCTGGACGAGCGCACCCGGGCCGCGCTCGCGGCGTACCCGGTGGTGTTCTTGAAGGTCGGCCTGTCCGACGCGGTCAAGCGAGTCGGACTGGGAACCGGGCGCCCGCTGCTGCTCGGCAACGTACGCGCGCGGGTCAAGCAGCTGCTCGACGAGCGGCTGCCGATCTACACCGAGGTGGCCGACGTGGTCGTCGACACCGACGGGCGCACCCCCGAGGAGGTCGCCGACGAGGTACGCCGCGCGATCGAGGCGCTGGAGGAGTCCCGGCGCGCCACAGGACAGGAGTCGTGATGCAGGACGTGACCCGTTTGTCGGTCGGGGGCCCTGGGAGCCAGGCCGGTCCCTACGACGTGCTCGTCGGCAGCGGCCTGCTCGGTGAACTGCCCGGCCTGCTCGGGCCGGGGGTCCAGCGGGTGGCCGTGATCCACCCGCGTGCGCTGGCCGCGACGGGCGAAGCGGTGCGGCAGGACCTACTGGCGCAGGGCTATGAGGCCCACGCCATCGAGATCCCCGACGGCGAGGAGGCCAAACTGGCCCCGGTCGCGTCGTTCTGCTGGCAGGTGCTCGGGCAGTGCGGCTTCACCCGCTCCGACGCGGTCGTCACGGTCGGCGGGGGAGCGACCACGGACATGGGCGGCTTCGTCGCGGCCACCTGGTTGCGCGGGGTGAAGGTCGTGCACGTCCCGACGACGCTGCTGGCCATGGTCGACGCCGCAGTGGGCGGCAAGACCGGCATGAACACCTCCGAGGGCAAGAACCTGGTCGGCGCGTTCCACGAGCCGTCGGGGGTGCTGTGCGACCTGGCGGCGCTGGACACCCTGCCGCGCAACGAGCTGATCAGCGGCATGGCCGAGGTCGTGAAGTGCGGCTTCATCGCCGACCCGACCATTCTGGAGATCGTCGAGCGTGATCCGGAGAAGGCACTCGAGGTCGGCTCGGCCGAGCAGCGCGAGCTCATCGAGCGCGCCATCGCGGTGAAGATCGACGTGGTGCAGGCCGACTTCAAGGAGACCGGCGGCACCTCGGGTCACCCGGGCCGCGAGGCGCTCAACTACGGCCACACCCTGGGCCACGCGATCGAGCGGGCCGAGCGGTACCAGTACCGTCACGGCGCCGCGATCTCGATCGGGATGGTGTTCGTGGCCGAGCTCGCACGCCTGGCCGGTCGGCTGGACGAGGCCACCGCCGAGCGGCACCGCACGGTGTTGCAGTCGCTCGGACTCCCCGTCACCTACGGCGGTGCGGTGTGGCCGCAGTTGCTCGAGGCGATGAAGGTGGACAAGAAGTCACGCGGTGACCTGCTGCGCTTCGTGATCCTCGACGATCTCGCGCATCCCGTGGTGCTCGAGGGTCCCGACCCGGCGCTGCTCGCGGCGGCGTACGCCGAGGTGGCACGCTGAGCGACGCTCACAGCAGGTCGTGGACGAACTCGGTCAGCTGGGTCAGGTTGCGGCACTCCACCATCGGCACCACCCGCAGGTAGTCGGGGGCCGCGGAGTCGCCGCTGCCCCACTGGCGGGGGTGCTCGGGGTTGAGCCACCAGGCCTGCCGTGCCGCGCCGACCATCTCGCGCAGGGCGTCCAGCCCGGGGTCGGAGTAGTTCGAGCGGGCGTCGCCCAGGATCAGCAGCGTGCTCTTGGGGCCGAGCGCGTCGGCGTACTGCTCCTGGAAGCGGTTCAGGCTGCGGCCGTAGTTGGTGCGCCCCCACAGGGACGCCTTGCGGGCGCTGGCGGCTAACCGGGTCATGGTCTCGGCGGGGTCCGCGCCGGGGACGAAGTCGTCGGTGACCTCGTGGATGTCGTCGACTAACGTGAAGGCGCGCACCTTGCCGAACTGCTCGCGCAGCGCGTAGACGAGGAGCAGGGTGAACTGGGCGAAGCTCGCCACCGAGCCGCTGACGTCGCACAGCACGACCAGTTCGGGCCGGTGCGGTCGCTTCGGCTTGTGGTAGGTCGCCAACGGCACGCCGCCGGTGGAGATCGAGGCCCGCACGGTACGCCGGAAGTCCAGTGGGCCGCGCCGGCGGTGGTGCTGCTCCTGGGTGAGCCGGGAGGCGAGACGACGTGCCAGCGGGTAGATCTCGCGGCGCATCTGCTCGACCTCGCTGGCGCGGGCGGCGGTGAAGGAGATCTGGTCCAGGCTCGGTCGCAGCGTGGTCTCAGCGACGTAGTCGGCACCCTTGTCCTCGGCCAGCCGGCGGCGTACGTCGGATTCGACCCGCCGGCGGAAGTCGTCGACCCGATGGGTGGCGGTGAGCATCGCGAGTTCGTCGCTGCGCCGCTCGGTGTCGTTGATGCCCTCGCGCAGCGCCCGCGCAAGCCGACTCACCAGGAGGTCGGGGGAGAGCTTCTGCAGTGTGTTGTACGACGACCAGGCCGACATCCCGGGGGCGCGACCAGGCATGGAGCCGAACTGGCCCACCGCCCCGACCGCGAGTTGCTGGGCCCGGTCGCCGTCGCCGGCGGCGAGCGCCTCGACGACCGCGTCGCGGAAGTTCTCGAGGTCCTGGGGCGAAAGATGCGACAACTCGGCGGGAAGATCTGACAGGTCGGCGGGAAGATCTGACAAGTCGCGCGAAAGATCTGACCAGTCGGCGGGAAGATGCGACCAGTCGGCGCCGGAGCCGAGCAGGGCGGGGAAGAACAGGTCGAAGATCGCGTCGAAGGTCTCGCGGTGGCCGTGGCGCTTCACCAGGGTCGCGGCCATCCCGGCCTTCACCGTCTCGCGATCGGTCAGTCCGACGCTCAGCACTGCCCGCACGGCGTCCAGGTCCTCGGCGAGCGAGACCGGCAGCCCGGCACGGCGCAGCGCCTCCACGAAGGCGATGTGTCGCTCGACCAGGGCCATGACTGCCTCAGCGGCCGCTCAGCGGCGGCGGTGGCCGCGCAGGGCGGCCAGGGCCTTGGTCTGGTCGGAGTGGTGCTTGAGGACGACGCCGAGGGTGGCGTCCACGGCGGCCTCGTCGAGGTCCTCGACCTCCAGCGCGATCAGGGTGCGGGCCCAGTCCACCGACTCCGCGATCGAGGGTGCCTTCTTCAGCTCCAGCTCGCGGAGCTGGGAGACCAGGTCGACCAGCTGGGCCGCGAGCCGGTCGGCGAGCTCGGGGACCTGCGCGGCGACGATGGCACGCTCACGCTCGGCGTCGGGGTAGTCCAGGTGCAGGTAGAGGCACCGTCGCTTGACGGCCTCCGACAGCTCGCGGCTGGCGTTGGAGGTGAGCACCACGAAGGGCCTGCGAACCGCGGTGACGGTGCCGAGCTCGGGGATGGTGACCTGGAAGTCCGAGAGCACCTCCAGCAGCAGGCCCTCGACCTCGACGTCGGTCTTGTCGACCTCGTCGATGAGCAGCACGGTCGGCTCCTCGCGCCGGATCGCGGTCAGCAGCGGCCGGGTCAGCAGGAACTCGTCGGTGAAGATGTCGTCGTGGGTCTCCTCCCACGCCTGGTCCGCCGAGGTCGCCTGGATGCGCAGCAGTTGTTTCTTGTAGTTCCACTCATAAAGCGCCCGCGCCTCGTCGAGGCCCTCGTAGCACTGGAGCCGGACCAGGTCGGCGCCGGTCGCCCGGGCCACCGCCTTGGCCAGTTCGGTCTTGCCGACCCCGGCCGGGCCTTCGAGCAGCAGCGGCTTCTCCAGCGCGCCGGCCAGATAGGCGGTGGTGGCCGTGGCCGCGTCGGTCAAGTAGCCCACGGCCTGGAGCCGGTCGCGGGCGTCGTCGGGGGAGCGGAACCATGTGGACGACGGGGTGGACGCCGGGGCGGACGGGGAGGTCGCGGTCACCGCGTCAGCGTAGTCGGCGGGGTCCGGGGGAAACCGCGTGGCCCGTGGGGGGTCTGCTCGCCTACGTTGGGTCGGTCCGCACGGTCCACGAAGGGATGTCCATGCCCAGTCTCACCCAGCACGAGGCCCAGGAGCGCGCGGCGCTGATCGAGGTACGCCGCTACGACATCGCGGTCGACCTGACCGACCTCCTCGAGGGGCCCGAGGTGCGTTGCACGAGCGCGATCACCTTCGGCGCGCGGGTGCCCGGGTCCGCGACGTTCGTCGACTGTGCCGCGGAGGTGGTGCGCGCGACCCTGGACGGCGTCCCGGTGGGTGCGGTGGAGGACGGGCGGATCCTCCTGACCGACCTGGGGCGATCCTCCGAGCACGTGCTCGTGATCGAGACGGTGCAGCGCAACACCGCCACCGGTGAGGGCGTGCACCGGGCCGTGGACCCGGCCGACGGCGAGGTCTACCTGTGGACCTCCTTCGAGCCGGACGAGGCCCGCTTCGTCTGGGCCTGCTTCGACCAACCGGACCTCAAGGCGCCGCACCGGTTCACCGTGACCGCACCGGCGGCGTGGACGGTCTTCTCCAACTCCGGCGACGCCGAGATCGCCGACGCCGCCGACGGTGCGCGCCGGTGGACCTTCGCGGACACCCCACCCCTGTCGACGTACAACCCGGTCGTCCTGGCCGGGCCGTTCCACGAGGTCCGGCGCCGGGTCGGCGGCCACGACCTCGGACTGGCCTGCCGACGCTCGCTGGCCCCCATCCTCGAGCGTGACGCCGACAACCTCTTCACCGTGACCGCCCAGGGGCTGGCCTTCTTCGGCGACGAGTTCGCGATGCCCTTCCCGCAGGCGCGCTACGACCAGGTGTTCCTGCCCGACTTCGGGGGCGCCATGGAGAACTACGGCTGCGTCGCCTGGGCCGACACCTTCCTCTTCCGCAGCGACGCCACCCCGGCCGAGGAGGAGACCCGCGCCAAGGTGCTGCTGCACGAGATGGCGCACATGTGGTTCGGCAACATCGTCACGATGCGCTGGTGGGACGACCTCTGGCTCAACGAGGCGTTCGCCGAGTTCGCCTGCAACTGGGCCGCGGTGAACGCGACCGCCTACACCGACTCCTGGGCCAGCCATCTGGCCGACGACAAGATCGATGCCTACCTCGCCGACCAGGGGCCCACCTCGCACCCGATCCACCAGCCCATCGCCGACGTCGAGCAGGCCGCCTCGATCTTCGACTCGATCACCTATCCCAAGGGCGCCTCGGTGCTCGACCAGTTGCGGACCTACGTCGGGCCCGAGGCGTTCCGGGTGGGCATGCGGGCCTACTTCGCGCGCCGTGCCTGGGGCAACACCACCCTCGGTGACCTGATGGACGCGTTGGCCGAGGCCAGCGGCCGTGATCTGGACGCCTGGCGCGAAGCCTGGCTGAGCACGGCGGGCACCGACCGGCTCACCCTGACTCGCGAGGGCGACGGCCTGGTGCTGAGCGCTGTCCCCAGCGGTGACGTCGAGGGGGCCCCGCACCGCCCCCATGTGACCACCGTCGGGGCCTACCGCCGCGGGCCGTCCGGCCTCGAGCGCATCGCGGTGGAGCGGGTCGAGGTCGCCGCCGACGGGACCGCGCTCGACCTGCCCGAGGCCGACCTGCTGCTGGTGAACGACGAGGACCTCACGTTTGCCACCAGCCGTCCCGACGAACGGTCCCGGCCGGTGCTGCTGGCCGAGGCCGCCGCGCTGCCGACCGCTCTGGCGCGTGGTGTGGCGGTGGCGACCGTGTGGGACCTGCTCTGCAACGGTGAGGCGAGCGCCGCCGAGACCGTCGACGCGCTGGCGCGGGTGGTCGTGGCCGAGAGCGCCGCGTCGGTCGTGGAGCCCTACCTGCGGATGCTCGCGGACGCCGCCGAACTGTGGGCCCCCGAGGAGCAGCGCCGGGACCTTCAGGCCGTGGCCGCCCGGGCGTGCCGCACGCTGGCTGCCGAGCCCGTACGCCGCGAGGTCGCCCTGCGGACCCTGGCGCGCTGCGCGGACGGTGAGGACCTGACCTGGCTCCGAGATCAGGTGGGCGACCACGTCGACCTCGGCTGGAGGTTCGCGGCACGAGCCGCCGAGCTGGGGGAGGACACCGACGCAGCGGTCGCGGAACTCCTGGCCCGCGATCCCGACCCGGACGCCTGGGTCCGCGCGCTCGTCGTCCGCGCGGCGAAGCCCGACGCCGCAGCCAAGGCCGAGGTCTGGACCGCGCTGCTGGAGGAACGCCGCGTCCCGATCGGGATGGCCGGACAGGTCGGGACCGCGTTCTGGCGCGCCGGTCAGGACGACCTGGTGGCGCCGTACGCCGAGCGGTTCCTCGCCGCGCTCCCGCGGCTCGACGACGGCGGGATGATCCCGGCGATGGTCCTCACCTACCGGCTGTTCCCGACGTATGCGATCGATGCGGTCTTCCTGGACCGAGTGGAGGCCACGCTCGCGCAGGCGGCCCCGGTCGTCGCGAGCTCGGCGCGCGAGCGCGGCGACCACGTACGCCGGATGCTGCGCAGCCGGGCCGGCTGAACGGCGCGGGAGTCGGCTCGCGTCCTACTCGGGCACGCAGATCCCGCCGCGTGCCGCCAGGCGCAGTGTCCCCGCGGTGACCGCCGCCACCGCGACGGAGGCGACGCTCAGGAGGAGCACCGCGACGACGTCGTACGCGGCTGCCGGTCGCGATCCCGCGACCGACACGGCTGCAGCGGCGGCGGCGGCCAGCGGGAAGGTGTAGGCCCAGAACGGCAGCGCGAACGGGAGGCGTCGCAGCCGGCTCCCCTGCGCGGCCACCAGCACCACGAACATCACCATCGCCGCGAACAGGATCCGGACGACGGGGGAGTCCGCCTCGCCCGTGAGTGACTGCCAGGAGAGCAGCGCGATCGCCGGGGGAGCGATGAAGATCGCCAGGGTCGGCAGCAATTTCGGTGGCAGTGGTTGCGGGTGCAGGAGCAGCCGGAAGAGCAGCAGCGGCAGCAGCGCGATCCAGAAGGTGAGCCCGACCCCGAAGGAGAACCAGGCCAGGTCCTCGTTACCCAACTCGGCGAAGGCCAGCGGCGTGATCACGTTGCCCACGACCGGGATGAACCAGGCCGGGGTGATCTGGTCCAGCCCGATGTCGGAGCGGACGAACCAGGCACTGATCACTGCGGCGGTGAGGGCGAGGTGTCCCAGGGCGCCGAGCCACCAGGCAGCGCGCGCCGCGCCGGGGAGGAGGTCCTGTCCGGCTGTGGCGAGCACGAGCAGGCTGACCGTGATCGTCGGCAGGAAGGTCATGCGCACCGGGTGCCGTGCCTCCGTCCGGGCCGCGGCAGGGAAGCGGAGCCACTTGGCGGCGTAGAGGGCCCCGAGCAGTCCGAAGACCCCCAGCGCGATCCAGAAGAGGGCCTGGCCGACCTGGGCCGGGACGTCGTAGACGCGGGCAGCCCGGCGCCAGGCCAGGGACAGGCCTCCCAGCCCCATGACCGCTGCGAAGAGCGTGACCGGCAGGTGCTGGAGGCGTGCAGGGCCCGTGCTGTCCATGCTCGAACTTTATACCCCAGGGGGTATTAAGTTCGAGTCGCTGGGAGCCGCGTCACATCTGCTCGGGCGCCTGGATCCCCAGCAGCCCGAGCCCGGCGACGAGCACGTCCAGGGTCCGCTCGGCCAGCGCCAGCCGCGAGGCGCGGACGGCGTCGTCCTCGGCCCGGAGCACCGGGCAGTTCTCGTAGAACCCGGTGAACGCCTGGGCCAGGTCGAAGAGGTAGGTGCACAGCCGGTGCGGCTCCCGCAGGGCGCCCGCCTGGGCGACCACCTCGCCGAAGCCCAGCAGGGACAGGGCCAGCACCCGCTCGGGCTCCTCGGTGAGCACCAGGTCACCGGCGGCATGACCCTCGGTGGCGGCTCGCCGCAGGATCGAGCGGATCCGCGCCGCGGCGTACTGCAGGTAGGGGCCGGTGTTGCCGGTCAGCGCCACCATCCGCTCCAGGTCGAAGACGTACTCGCTGCTGTGCGAGACCGACAGGTCGGCGTACTTCACCGCGCCGATGCCGACCTGCCAGGCCAGCGCGTCGCGCTGCTCCGGGGTGAAGTCGCCCCCGGCGGCATCGACGACCCGGCCGGCGGCCACCACGGCCTCCCGGAGCAGCGCCATCAGCTTCAGCGACGACCCGGCGCGGGTGCGCAGGATCTTCTTGTCCGCGCCGAGCACGTTGCCGATCTTCACGTGCTCGACGGCGACGTCGTCACCGAGCCACCCGGCCGCACGCGCGGTCGCGAAGATCATCTGCAGGTGCAGCGACTGCGGGTCGCCGACGACGTAGAGGATCTGGTCCGCGCCGAGCCGGGTGATCCGGTGCTTGATCGTGGCGAGGTCGGTGGTGGCGTAGCCGTAGCCGCCGTCGGACTTGCGGATGATGAGCGGGACCGGCCTGCCCTCGCGCCCGGTGAACTCCTCGAGGAAGACGCAGAGCGCGCCCTCGCTCGTGGTCGCGATGCCGGCTTCCTCCAGCTCGGTGCAGATGCCGGCGAGGTCGTCGTTGTAGGTGCTCTCCCCGGCGAGGTGGTCGTCGGTCAGGGTGACGTCGAGCATCCGGTAGATCGCGTTGAAGTACTGCCGCGAGCGCCGCATCATCCCCTCCCAGATCCGCAGCGTCTCGGGGTCCCCCGACTGCAGCGTGACCACCCGCTGCCGGGCGCGGGTGGCGAAGTCCTCGTCGCCGTCGAAGCGCACCCGGGCGGCCTGGTAGAAGTCGTTCGGCGAGGTGACCAGCAGGTCGGCCTGGGGGGAGTCCTCGCCGACCTCCAGCAGGTACTCCAGCAGCATCCCGAAGTTCGTGCCCCAGTCGCCGACGTGGTTCTGCCGGACGACGCGGTGCCCGAGGTGCTCCAGGGTGCGGGCCAGCGCATCCCCGACCACGGTCGTGCGCAGGTGGCCGACGTGCATCTCCTTGGCCACGTTGGGCGCGGAGTAGTCGATGACCACCACGGCGCTCTCCTGCTGCGGCACGCCGAGCCGGTCGTCGAGCCCGGCGACGGCCGCCGCGACCCAGGTGGTGCGCAGGGTGAGGTTGAGGAACCCGGGGCCGCTGACCTCGGGGGCCTCGGCGACGTCGGAGATGTCGAGGTGCTCCAGGATGCGGGCGGCCACCTCGCGCGGCGGCAGCCCGACCTGCTTGGCGAGGGCGAGCGCGACGTTGGCCTGGAAGTCGGCACCGAACTTGGCGCGGTCCGAGGGCCGGATCACCGGATCGGTGCCGGCGTACTCCTCGCCGAAGGCCTTGGTGAGGGCCTCGGAGAAGCGTTCGGTGAGGACCTGGAGCGGGTTGGTCATGGCTCAAGGTTATGGGGCGCCGACCACGGGATATAAACTGCACCGCTGTGCCCTCCGCAGGGCGCGCCCCACCCCCGACGTGAACAGGAACTCCCACGGATGGCAACGACGAACGACCTGAAGAACGGCATCGTGCTCAACCTTGACGGCCAGCTCTGGGCGGTCGTCGAGTTCCAGCACGTCAAGCCGGGCAAGGGTCCTGCGTTCGTGCGCACCAAGCTCAAGCACGTCGAGAGCGGCAAGGTCGTCGACAAGACCTTCAACGCCGGCACCAAGGTGGAGACCGCGAACGTCGACAAGCGGACGATGCAGTACCTCTACAACGACGGCTCGAACTACGTCTTCATGGACACCGGCACCTACGAGCAGCTCGAGATCTCCCCGGAGATCGTGGGCGACGCGAAGAACTTCATGCTCGAGAACCAGGAGGCGATCGTCGCCACCAACGAGGGCCGCGTCCTCTACATCGAACTTCCGGCCTCGGTCGAGCTCGTCATCGAGTACACCGAGCCGGGCCTCCAGGGCGACCGCTCCACCGGCGGCACCAAGCCCGCCCGTCTCGAGACCGGCCACGAGATCGCCGTGCCGCTGTTCATCACCACCGGCGAGAAGGTGAAGGTCGACACCCGCGACTCCTCCTACCTCGGCCGGGTCAACAACTGAGGCAGCGGGCGATGTCAGCCCGTTCCAAGGCGCGCAAGCGCGCACTCGACGTGCTGTTCGAGAGCGAGGTGCGGGGACTGCCGCTGGACGGGACGCTTCAGGAGCGTCTCGACTCAGCGCGACAGGACCCGGCGCAGACCCCGCTCAACGAGTACACGGTCACCCTGGTGCGCGGCGTGGCCGAGCACCGCGCCCGGATCGACTCGCTGCTGTCGACGTACGCCCAGGGTTGGAGCCTGGAGCGGATGCCGGCCGTGGACCGCAACGTGCTGCGGCTCGGGGTCTTCGAGATCCTCTACGTCGACGAGGTGCCCGACGCGGTCGCGGTGAGTGAGGCGCTCGCCCTGGTGCGTGACCTGTCCACCGACGACTCGCCGTCCTTCGTCAACGGGATCCTGGGCAACGTGGTCCGCGACAAGGCGACGCTGCGCGCGTGAGGTGAGCTCCCGGCGGGCATGATCGAGGCATGACCCCGTCTGCACCGCCCCTGCCGACTCCCGCCGTCGCCGGGGGTGAGTCGCTGCCCGAACGGATCGACGTGGTGGTGATCGGCCTCGGCCCGGGCGGTGAGGCCGCGGCCAACAAGCTGGCACGGGCCGGTCTGACCGTCGTCGGCGTCGAGAAGCACCTGGTCGGCGGGGAGTGCCCCTTCTACGGCTGTAACCCGAGCAAGATCATGGTGCGCGCGGCCCACGCCCTGGCCGAGGCCCGGCGCGTGGAGACGCTCGCGGGCACGGTGCGTGTCACCCCGGACTGGGCGCCGGTGGCTCGGCGGATCCGTGACGAGGCGGCCCACGGCTGGACCGATGCCCACAAGGTGTCCCGGCTGATCGCCTCGGGGGCCACCGTGCTGCGGGGGAAGGCACGGCTCGCGGGTCGTGACGGCGAGGCGGTCCTGGTGCAGGTCGAGGGCGACCACGGCACGCAGTTGCTGCGGGCCCACCGCGGTGTCGTTCTGGCGACCGGGACCGACCCGGGCGTGCCGCCCGTCCCGGGTCTGGCGGGGACGCCGTACTGGACGAACCGCGACGTGGTCCAGGTCGAGGAGCTGCCCGCGTCGTTGGCGGTCCTGGGCGCAGGAGCGATCGGGTGCGAGATCGCCCAGGCGATGGCGCGGTTCGGGGTGCGGGTGACCCTGCTCGACCTCGCCGACCGGGTGCTGGCCGCCGACGAGCCCGAGGCGTCGGCGGTCCTCACCGAGGCGCTGGAGGCCGACGGCATCCGGGTGCTGGTCGGGCAGGAGCTGCGCGAGGTGTCGTACGACGACGGGTTCGTCCTCGACCTGCCCGGGGAGACCGTGCGCGCCGAACGCCTGCTGGTGGCCGCGGGGAGGCGTCCCAACCTCCCCGACCTCGGGCTGGAGACGGTGGGTCTCGACCCTGACGCGTCGGTGGTCGAGACCGACGGCCAGCTGCGGGCCGCGCCCGGCGTGTGGGCCGTGGGCGACATCGTGGGTCACGGCGCCTTCACGCACACGGCGCTCTACGAGACCGCCGCAGCCGTCCGGTCGATCCTCGGGCGCCCCGGACCGGAGGCCGACTTCCGCGCCGTGCCGCGGGTGACCTTCACCGATCCCGAGGTCGGGTCGGTCGGGCTGACCGAGCGGGCCGCGCGGGAGGAGGCCGAGCGCGACGGTGGACCGGCGGTGCGTACCGCGGTCGTCGACCTGGCCGACACCAGCCGTGGCTGGCTGCACGGACCCGGCGGTGAGGGGCTGGTCAAGCTGGTGGCGCGCGGCGACGAGCTCGTCGGGGCCACCTCGGTCGGGCCGTCGGGGGGCGAGGTGCTCGGCATGCTCACGACCGCGATCCACGCCCGGATCCCGCTGTCGGTGTGGCGCACGATGATCTCGCCGTACCCGACGTTCACCGAGGCGGTGCGCCAGGCGCTCGCGCGCCTGGGCACGGGAGGCTGACGGAACGACTCAGCGGAACGTCGGCTCCTCCAAGGAGAACGTGGCCTCCTCGACCAGCGCCCCCAGGTGCCGGCCGGGCTTGAGCCAGGTCGGCAGCGGACCGTCGGAGCGGACCGAGACCGTGACGACGGCCAGGCGCACCCGACCCTTGCCCCGGAGCCGGCTCGCACCCACCCGGCCCCCGGGGAACTGCTGCTGGGCCTGGCCCTTGGTCGCCACGGGGATCGCGGGGCCGAACACGCGCGGAGTGGCGCTGACCTCCCAGGTGCCGCCGTCGTCGCTGGAGGCGGTGAAGGTCTCACCCGCGCCGACCTCGCCCTTGAAGGCGCCCAGGGCCTTGGGCATGGCCCAGTTGGTGCGACCTCCGACCAGGCTCGCGGGGGAGTCCACGGACATGAAGGCGACCGAGCCGAAGGGGCGGCCCCCCTCACGGGTGGCGACCAGACCGAGGACCTCGTCGTACGCCCCGACCGGGGTGTCCTGGTAGCGGACCATCCCGCCGACGACCGCGAGGCCCTTGTGGTCGCGGCGCAGCAGCGGCGGCAGCGCCTGCGTCGCCGGGACACCACCGCGGTGCCCCCAGACCAGCGCCGAGAGCGAGCAGGTCCACGGGGCGGGGGCCAGGTTCTCCGGCAGCGTGGCCAGCAGGGCCTCGCTGAGGAAGGTCTCCGGGGCGCCCTCGACGCCGGTCAGTTCAGGTCGGTCGGTGCTCATGGGTTCCTCCGGTTCGGTGGGTGGTGGGCGTCAGCGGCTGATGCGGTTGTCGTACTCGGCGCGGCGGGTCAGGTCCAGATCGGTGGTCACCTTCGTACCGCCGCTGACCCGGAAGAGCCAGTCCCTCAGGCGCACCGGAAGGTTCGCGCTGCCTCGAGACGCCAGGCCTGCCGTGCCGGGGACGAACACGGTGCGCGACCGACGGGCCACGATCGACTCGGTGATCGCCACCGCGACGTCGCCGGGGTCGACCATCAGGTAGCGCTCCATCGCCGCGTTCGCCGACATGCCGGCGATCAGCTCGGTGCGCACGAACCCCGGGCACACCGTGGTGATGTCGAGTCCGGTGCCGTGCCACTCCTGGCGCAGCGACTCACCCAGGCCCACCACGGCGTACTTGGTGGCGCAGTAGGTCGCGGCGTTCGGGGAGGCGATCGTGCCGAGGACGGAGGCCACGTTGACGACGTGGCCGCTGCCCCGGGACGCGAAGTACCGACCGGCCAACTTGGTGCCGGTGAGAACACCGTTCAGGTCGATGTCGACCGCCCGCCGCGTGAGGCCGTCGCTCTCGTCCAGGAACGGGCCGATCGGCATGATCCCGGCGTTGTTGACCAGCACGTCCAGGCCGTCGAACTCGGCGACGGCAGCGTCGAGGAACGCGGCGAAGGAGGCCTCGTCGGCGACGTCGAGCGCCCAGGCGACGCAGCGGCCACCGGTGCTCTCCGAGAGTTCGGCGGCCGTACGCCGCGCGCGCTCGAGATCGAGATCCCCGATCGCGACCAGCGCCCCCTCGCGCAGCAGGAGCTCCGCGGTCGAGCGGCCGATGCCCTGCGCGGCGCCGGTGACCGCGACCCGGCGACCGGTCAGGCGCGGGCGGCTCCCGGCGGTGGAGTGGGTGCCCATCGAGGTCCTCCTGAGGTCCGCGGACGTCGTCGTCCGGCTGCGGCTTCGACGGTAGGGCTGCGCGCGCCGAGCCCAATAGAGAAATCCGGCCAGCCAGGCGTGGTGCCGAGCACGCCTCGTCGGTGGACCGGGCGCCGTGCCTGCCGAGTCATCGGGTAGGGTCGGCGCCGACCGACGTCCTTTAACGAGCCGTCCCGTGAGGCGGAGAAGGAGGTCAGGGCCGCGCATGCCTGCCCAGGACCGCAGCACCCCCGGAGCCCCCGGCGAGATCGGGGTCGACGCCGGCCGTGCCGTTCTCGATGCCCGTGACATCGCCCGGGCCCTGACCCGCATCGCGCACGAGCTGCTCGAGCGGAACAAGAGCGCCGCCGATCTGGTCCTTCTCGGGATCCCGAGTCGTGGCGTCCCCCTCGCGCACCGGATCGCCGAGCGGATCGCCGAGGTGGAGGGCGTGGAGGTGCCCGTCGGCTCGCTGGACATCACCGCCTATCGCGACGACCTGCGGATGCAGCCCACGCGCGGCCTACGGCGCACCGAGATCCCGTCCGGCGGAATCGACGGCAAAGTCGTCGTCCTCGTCGACGACGTGCTCTTCTCCGGCCGGTCGATCCGGGCCGCGCTCGACGCGCTCGGCGATCACGGGCGGCCCGCCGCGGTCCGCGCCGCGGTGCTGGTCGACCGCGGTCATCGCGAGCTGCCGATCCGGGCCGACCACGTCGGCAAGAACCTGCCCAGCGCGCGCAGCGAGCGCGTGATGGTGCGCCTGGAAGAGACCGACGGGTTCGACGAGGTGCGCATCGCCGGCCCGACCGGGCCCACGGCAGGGGAAGGGGCCACCCGATGAGGAAGCACCTGCTGAGCATCGCGGACCTGGACCGCGAGGACGTCGACACTCTCTTCGCCACGGCCGCGGAGATGCACGAGGTGCAGCACCGGTCGGTCAAGAAGCTGCCCGCGCTCCGGGGGCGCACGGTGGTCAACCTCTTCTTCGAGGACTCCACCCGCACCCGCTCCTCCTTCGAGATCGCGGGCAAGTGGCTCTCGGCCGACGTCATCAACGTCTCCGCCAAGGGGTCCAGCGTCAGCAAGGGCGAGAGCCTGCGCGACACGGTCCTCACCGTCGCGGCGATGGGCGTGGACGGTCTCGTGATCCGCCACATGGCCTCCGGGGCCGCCCAGCAGGTCAGCCGGTGGACCGACGCCGTGGTGATCAACGCCGGCGACGGCACCCACGAGCACCCGACGCAGGCGTTGCTCGACGCCTACAGCCTGACCCGACGGCTGGGGTCGCTGGAGGGCCGGCACGTCGTGATCGTGGGGGACCTGACCCACAGCCGGGTCTTCCGCTCCAACGTCGCGCTGCTCGGTCTGTTCGGCGCCCAGGTCACCGTCGTGGCTCCGCCCACGCTGATGCCGGCGGGGGTGACCACGTGGGCGAAGGAGGCGGGGTTCACCCCCTGCTACGACCTGGACGAGGTGCTCCCCGCGGCCGACGCGGTGATGATGCTCCGGGTCCAGCGTGAGCGGATGAGCGGCGGGTTCTTCCCGACCGCGCGGGAGTACACCGTCGGCTACGGCTTGACTCGCGACCGCCTCGCGCGCCTGGCCGAGGGGACGCCGATCCTGCACCCCGGCCCGATGAACCGCGGCCTGGAGATCTCCGCCGACGCGGCCGACGCGGCGTCCTCGCTGGTGCTCGACCAGGTCTCCGCCGGCGTCGCGGTCCGGATGTCCGTCCTCTACCACCTCCTTGCCGGAGAAGGGAGCGACCAGTGAGCACCCCCCTGGTGATCCGCGGGGCCGCCGTGCTCGGTGGTCCCGCCCGAGACCTGTACGTCGCCGACGGCGTCCTGGTCGACGAGGCGCCTCCGAAGGCGACGGTGATCGACGCCGACGGGCTGGTCGCCCTCCCTGGACTGGTGGACCTGCACACCCACCTGCGCGAGCCGGGTCGTGAGGACGCCGAGACGATCCTCACCGGCTCACGGGCCGCCGCGGCCGGTGGCTACACCGCCGTGCTCGCGATGGCCAACACCTCCCCGGTCACCGACACCGCCGAGGCGGCCGAACGGGTGCTCGACCTCGGGCGCGCGGCCGGTCTGGTCGAGGTGCAGCCGGTCGGGGCGGTCACCCGCGGGCTGGCCGGTGAGGAACTCGCCGAGCTCGGCCTGATGGCGCGCTCCCGCGCCCGTGTCCGGGTCTTCTCCGACGACGGGAAGTGCGTGCACGACGCCCGCGTCATGCGCCGCGCCCTGGAATACGTCAAGGCCTTCGGCGGAGTGATCTCCCAGCACTCGCAGGACCCGGCGCTCGCCGGACCGACCGCCTGCTGCCACGAGGGCGAGCTCTCGGGGCGCCTCGGGCTGCCGGGCTGGCCGGGCGTCGCCGAAGAGGTGATCGTCGCCCGCGACGTGATGCTGGCGCGGCACACCGGCAGCCGCGTCCACGTCGCGCACGTGTCGACCGCCGGGTCGGTGGAGGTGCTGCGGTGGGCGAAGGCCCAGGGCATCGCCGTCACCGCGGAGGTCACCCCGCACCACCTGATGCTGACCAGCGACCTGCTCGCCGGCTACGACCCGGTGTTCAAGGTGAACCCGCCGCTGCGGCCCGACGAGGACGTCGCCGCCCTGCGCGCCGCGCTCGCCGACGGGACGATCGACGCGGTCGCCACCGACCACGCCCCGCACGCCCGGCACGACAAGGAGCACGCCTTCGTCGATGCGGCCTTCGGGATGCTCGGGCTGGAGACCGCGCTGCCCGTGGTCAGCGACCTCATGGTGGGAGGCGGGGCGATGGACTGGGCCGATGTCGCCCGGGTGATGTCCCAGGCACCCGCCAGGATCGCCGGCCTCACCGGGCAGGGCGGGTCGCTCGCGGTCGGACAGCCGGCCCACGTGACCCTGGTCGACCCGGCCGCGGTCGTGGTGGTCGATCGGGACCGGTCGGCCTCGCTGTCGCGCAACAACCCCTGGCACGAGCGCAAGCTCACCGGAGCCGTCGTCGCCACCGTGTTCGGCGGGCGACCGACCGTCCTGGACGGAAACCTCGTCGACGGCGGGGCGACTCGATGAGCCAGACCCAGGCAGGACTCCTGCTCCTGGCCCTCGTCCTCGTGGCCTACCTCTTGATGTGGCGCGGGTGGCGTCGGCGCGGTCGCAAGCACGACGTACCCGTGCTGGTCCCGGTGCCCGCCGAGCCGCCGGCCGAGGTGCTCGCCACGGCCGACGCCCGCTACTACGGGAGCACGGTGGCCGGCGACTGGCTGGACCGGGTCGTCGCCCGCGGGCTCGGAGTGCGCAGTCCTGCGCGGCTGACCCTGTCGGCCGACGGCCTCGACGTCACCCGCAGCCCCGGCTCCTTCCGCATCCCGCGGTCGGCGCTGCGTGCGGCTCGCCACGACGCCGGCATCGCCGGCAAGGTCCTGCCGCCGCACGGCCTGCTCGTCATCACCTGGTCGCACGGCGACCTCACCCTCGACACCGGCTTCCGGCTCGTCGTGGATCCCGACGCGGGCCTGCGGCCCGGGGCGCTCCACGAGGACTGGGTCCGTCAGATCAGCTCGCTCATCACCCCGCAGGAGGATCCCGCGTGAGTCGCATCCCCACCTCTGCCACGACGGCCCGGCCCGCCCTGTTGGTCCTCGAGGACGGCCGCGCGTTCCGCGGCGAGGCATTCGGCGCCGAAGGGGAGACCTTCGGCGAGGCGGTGTTCTCCACCGGCATGACCGGCTACCAGGAGACGCTCACCGACCCCTCCTACCACCGCCAGGTCGTGGTGATGACGGCCCCGCACGTCGGCAACACCGGGATGAACGACGAGGACCCGGAGTCCCGCAAGATCTGGGTCGCGGGCTACGTGGTCCGCGACCCCGCCCGAATGCCCTCGAACTGGCGCTCACGTCGCTCCCTGGACGAAGAGCTCGCCACCCAGGGCGTCGTCGGCATCAGCGGCGTGGACACCCGTGCCCTGACCCGCCACCTGCGCGAGCGCGGGGCCATGCGGGTCGGCATCTCCACCACCGAGACCGACCCCACGGCTCTCCTGGAGCGGGTGCTGGCGTCCGCGGAGATGGCCGGCGCCGAACTCTCCGACGAGGTCACCACCCCGGAGGCCTACGTCGTCCCCGCGGTCGGCGAGAAGCGCTTCACCGTGGCCGCCCTCGACCTGGGCATCAAGGCCAACACCCCGCGGATGATGGCCGAGCGCGGCATCGAGGTGCACGTGCTGCCCTCGACCGCCTCGATCGAGGACGTCCTCGCGGTCGGCGCCGACGGGCTCTTCTTCTCCAACGGTCCCGGGGACCCGGCCGCGACCACCGGTCAGATCGCCCTGCTCCAGCAGGCGCTGGAGCGCGGGCTGCCCTACTTCGGGATCTGCTTCGGCAACCAGCTCTTCGGCCGCGCGCTGGGCTTCGGCACCTACAAGCTCAAGTACGGCCACCGCGGCATCAACCAGCCGGTGATGGACCGCACGACCGGCAAGGTCGAGGTCACCGCGCACAACCACGGCTTCGCGGTCGACGCGCCGCTGGACCGGCCCACGCCCACGCCGTACGGCGAGGCGAGCGTGAGCCACGTCTGCCTCAACGACGACGTCGTCGAGGGGCTGGAGCTGCGCGACGGCCAGGAACGCCTGCGCGCGTTCTCGGTGCAGTACCACCCGGAGGCCGCGGCCGGACCGCACGATGCGGCGTACCTGTTCGACCGGTTCTGCGAGCTGATGACCGAGCGGAGCGAGGTGGTTGAGGAGCGAGCCCCTGGGCGAGCGTCTCGAAACCCCGCAACCTCAACCAACGAGGAGAACTGATGCCGAAGCGTGACGACATCAACTCGATCCTGGTGATCGGGTCGGGGCCGATCATCATCGGCCAGGCCTGCGAGTTCGACTACTCCGGCACCCAGGCCTGCCGCGTGCTCAAGGCCGAGGGGCTCCGGGTGATCCTGGTGAACTCCAACCCGGCCACGATCATGACCGACCCGGAGTTCGCCGACGCCACCTACGTCGAGCCGATCACCCCGGAGTACGTCGAGAAGGTCATCGCGCAGGAGCGTCCCGACGCGCTGCTGGCGACCCTGGGCGGGCAGACCGCGCTCAACACCGCGATCGCGCTCCACGAGAACGGCGTGCTGGAGAAGTACGGCGTCGAGCTCATCGGTGCTTCCATCGAGGCGATCCACCGCGGTGAGAACCGTGAGTCCTTCAAGCGGATCGTGGAGGAGCTCGGGGGAGAGGTGGCGCGCAGCGTCATCTGCAACGCCGACGACGCGCCCGAGGGGGCCGACGAGCGCGGTCAGGTCGCGCACGCCCTGGAGAAGGCGCTCGCGGCGGTGGACGAGCTCGGTGGCTACCCGGTGGTGATCCGGCCCAGCTTCACCATGGGCGGCACCGGGTCCGGCATCGCCTACGACGAGGACGACCTGCGCCGCATCGCCGGGGCCGGTCTCTCTGCCAGTCCGACCACCGAGGTGCTCCTGGAGGAGTCGATCATCGGCTGGAAGGAGTACGAGCTGGAGGTGATGCGCGACAAGGCCGACAACGTCGTGATCGTCTGCTCCATCGAGAACCTCGACCCGATGGGCGTGCACACCGGTGACTCGATCACCGTCGCGCCGGCGATGACCCTGACCGACCGGGAGTACCAGTACCTGCGCGACCTGGCGATCGGCATCATCCGCTCGGTCGGCGTCGACACCGGCGGCTGCAACATCCAGTACGCGGTCAACCCCGCCGACGGCCGGGTCGTGGTCATCGAGATGAACCCGCGGGTGTCGCGGTCCTCCGCCCTGGCGTCGAAGGCCACCGGCTTCCCGATCGCCAAGATCGCCGCCAAGGTCGCTATCGGCTACACCCTCGACGAGATCCCCAACGACATCACCGCCGAGACCCCGGCCTCCTTCGAGCCCACCCTCGACTATGTCGTGGTCAAGGTGCCGCGGTTCGCGTTCGAGAAGTTCCCCGGCGCCGACCCGACCCTGACCACGCACATGAAGTCGGTCGGCGAGGCGATGGCGATCGGCCGCAACTTCACCGAGGCGCTCCAGAAGGCGCTGCGCTCGATGGAGGACCGCCAGGCCCCGTTCGACTTCACCCCGCTGCCGTCCGCCCCCGCAGGTGGTTTCGAGACGCTCGCTGGCGCTCGCTCCTCAACCACCGGTGAGGTTTCGGTGGTTGAGGAGGCGAGCGGAGCGAGCCGTCTCGAAACCACCCTCGAAACCCTCCTCGACCAGATCCGCACCCCCCACGACGGTCGCCTCCAGAAGGTCATGCAGGCGATCCGCCACGGCGCCACCCCGGAGCAGATCTTCGACGCCACCAAGATCGACCCGTGGTTCGTCGACCAGCTGTTCCTCATCCACGAGGTCGCCGAGGTGATCGCCGACGCGGACCAGCTGACCCCCGAGGTGCTGCGCCTGGCCAAGCGTCACGGCTTCTCGGACGCGCAGATCGCCGGCATCCGGGGACTGCGCGAGGACGTCGTCCGCGGGGTCCGCTGGGCGCTGGGGATCCGGCCGGTCTACAAGACCGTCGACACCTGCGCCGCGGAGTTCGCCGCGCGCACGCCGTACCACTACTCCTCCTACGACGAGGAGACCGAGGTGCAGCCCCGCACGAAGCCGGCGGTGATCATCCTCGGCAGCGGGCCGAACCGGATCGGGCAGGGCATCGAGTTCGACTACTCGTGCGTGCACGCGAGCCTGGCGCTGGCCGACCAGTACGAGACGATCATGGTCAACTGCAACCCCGAGACTGTCTCCACCGACTACGACACCTCCGACCGGCTGTACTTCGAGCCGCTCACGCTGGAGGACGTGCTGGAGATCTACGCCGCGGAGTCGGCGGTCGGTCCGGTGGCCGGGGTGATCTGCCAGCTCGGTGGCCAGACGCCGCTGGGCTTGGCCCAGGGGCTCGAGGACGCGGGCGTGCCGATCGTGGGCACGACGCCCGAGGCGATCCACCTCGCCGAGGAACGGGGCGCCTTCGGCCGGGTCCTGGCCGACGCGGGGCTCACCGCGCCCAAGCACGGGATGGCGTCCTCGTTCGCCCAGGCCCGTGCCATCGCCCAGGAGATCGGCTACCCGGTGCTCGTGCGGCCCTCCTACGTCCTCGGCGGACGCGGCATGCAGATCGTCTACGGCGACGACGCGCTGGCCTCCTACATCGAGGCCGCGACCGAGATCAGCCCGGACCGACCGGTCCTGGTCGACCGGTTCATCGACGACGCGGTCGAGATCGACGTCGACGCGCTCTACGACGGCACCGACCTCTTTCTGGGCGGCGTGATGGAGCACATCGAGGAGGCCGGCATCCACTCCGGCGACTCCTCCTGTGCGCTGCCTCCGATCACCCTCGGCGCCGCCGAGATCGCCCGCATCCGCGTCGCCACCGAGGCGATCGCGCGGGGGATCGGGGTGCGGGGGCTGATCAACATCCAGTTCGCGCTGGGCGCCGACGTGCTCTACGTGCTGGAGGCGAACCCGCGCGCCAGCCGGACGGTCCCGTTCGTCTCCAAGGCGACTGCGACGCAGCTGGCCAAGGCCGCCGCCCGGGTGATGCTGGGCGAGTCCATCGCGGCCCTGCGTGCCGAGGGCGTCCTGCCGGCGAACGACGGGGGAGACCTGCCCGGCGACGCGCCGATCGCGGTGAAGGAGGCGGTCATGCCGTTCAACCGGTTCCGCACTCCCGAGGGCAAGCACGTCGACACCGTCCTCGGTCCGGAGATGAAGTCGACCGGCGAGGTGATGGGTTTCGACGCCGACTTCGGCACTGCCTTCGCCAAGTCGCAGGCCGCCGCCTACGGGTCGCTGCCGACCTCGGGCCGGGTCTTCGTCTCGATGGCCAACCGCGACAAGCGGATGATGATCTTCCCGATCAAGGTGCTCGCCGACCACGGCTTCGAGATCCTCGCCACCCAGGGCACCGCCGAGGTGCTGCGTCGCAACGGCATCAAGGCCCGCGTGGTCCGCAAGCACTTCGAGGGCCCCGGCCCCGACGGGGAGCCGACCACGGTGCAGCTGATCCAGGCCGGCGAGATCGACCTGATCGTCAACACCCCGCACGGTGCGGGCGGTGGGAGTGCCCGCATCGACGGCTACGAGATCCGTACGGCGGCCGTGCTCGCCGGCGTCCCGTGCATCACCACCGTGCAGGGCTTGGCCGCGGCAGTGCAGGGGATCGAGGCGCTCCACGGCGACGAGATCGGCGTCCGATCCCTGCAGGGCTGGGCCGCTCGATGAGTGGGGCTGCTCGGTGAGTGTCTACGACGCGCTCTTCACCCACGTCCTGACCCGGACCGACGCGGAGTCGGCCCACCACACCGCCTTCCGGGCGATCCGGGCAGGACGCCCTGCGCTGGCTCGGCACGGCCGGTCGGTGCGCCGTGAGGTGGCACCCGTCGCGGCGATGGGCCTGACCTTCCCCGGCAGGTTCGGCCTCGCCGCCGGCTTCGACAAGAACGCGGTGGGCATCGACGCGCTGGCCGCGTTGGGGTTCGGCTTCGTGGAGATCGGCACGGTCACCGGTGAGGCGCAGCCGGGCAACGAGCGTCCGCGCCTGTTCCGCCTGCCCGCCGACCGGGCCGTGGTCAACCGGATGGGCTTCAACAACGACGGCGCCGAGGTCGTCGCCCGCCGGCTCGCCCAGCGACAGGCCGGACGCCACGAGCGCGACGTCGTGCTGGGCGTCAACATCGGCAAGACCAAGGTCGTCCCCGAGGAGGAGGCGAGCGGCGACTACGAGAAGAGCACCCGGCTGCTCGCGCCCCACGCCGACTACCTGGTCGTCAACGTCTCCTCGCCGAACACCCCGGGACTGCGCGACCTCCAGGCGGTGGAGAAGCTCGGCCCGCTGCTGGAGGCCGTACGCCGCGCCGCCGACCAGGTGACCCCGCGGCGGGTGCCACTGCTGGTGAAGATCGCGCCCGACCTGTCCGACGAGGACGTGCTCGCGGTGGCCGATCTCGCGCTCTCGCTGGGACTGGACGGCATCGTCGCCACCAACACCACGATCAGTCGCGACGGCCTGCGGTCGGACTCCGCGCAGGTCGCGGCGGTCGGCGCGGGCGGTCTGAGCGGGGCACCCGTGCGGGCGCGCGCCACCGAAGTGCTGCGCCTGCTGCGCGCTCGGGTCGGTCCCGACCTGACCCTGATCGGGGTCGGGGGTATCGAGACCCCGCAGGACGCGCTCGCGCGACTCGACGCCGGTGCCACCCTGCTACAGGGATACACCGGCTTCGTCTACGGCGGCCCGTGGTGGCCGGCCAGGATCCAGCGCGCCATCGACGCGGCGCGGAGTTCGACGGCGCCGGGTGCTCAGGCGCCGGCAGGTGACCGACTCTTCCAGGAGCCCTCGTGACCCACCCCTCCACCCGACCGGTCAGCCCCTTCGGCGCCCGGCTGCACGCCGCACTCGAGGCACGCGGGCCGTTGTGCGCGGGGATCGACCCGCACGCCGGTCTGCTCGCGCAGTGGGGTCTGACCGACGACGTCGACGGCCTGGAGCGATTCGCGATGACCGCCACCGAGGCGCTCGCCGGGACGGTGGCCGCGGTCAAGCCGCAGAGCGCCTTCTTCGAGCGGCACGGGGCCCGGGGCGTCGCGGTGCTGGAGCAGGTCATCGCCCGGTCCAGCGAACTCGGCGCGCTGGTCATCCTCGACGTGAAGCGCGGCGACATCGGCTCGACCGCCCAGGCGTACGCCGACGCCTACCTCGACCCGCGTTCACCGCTCTGCTCCGACGCGATCACCGCGAGCCCGTTCCTGGGGTTCGGATCGCTGGACCCGATGCTCACGACGGCCGAGGAGCACGGAGGCGGGGTCTTCGTACTGGCCCTGACCTCCAACCCCGAAGGCCCCCAGGTGCAGCACGCACAGGCTGCGTCGGGACGGACCGTGGCCGGCGAGATGCTCGCGGCGCTGGCGGAGCGCAATGCGAACGTCGCGCCGCTCGGCTCCTTCGGGGCGGTGGTCGGCGCCACCATCGGCGAGACCGGCGAGGACCTGGGGATCAACGGGCCCCTGCTGGTCCCCGGCATCGGCGCCCAGGGCGGCACGGTGGAGTCGGTACGGCGGATCTTCGGGGACGCCGTCTCCGCGGTGGTGCCGGCCAGCAGTCGGGAGATCCTGGCTGCCGGCCCGGACCCGGCGGCGCTGAAGGGTGCGGCCGAGCGCGCCATCGGTGCGTTCAGGTCGCTGCGTTGACCGTTGAAACCCACGACTTCGGACATTTATCGCATAGTTCTACTGGGCCATAGGTCGCGCGACGTTCGACCCATACTGTCGGGCCCTGCCCGGCCGGTAGGGTAGCGGCGGGACTTCCGGGGGGAAGTCTGTCCGGGGAACTTTTAACTTCGCTTGGGGGACTCATGCGAGCGCGCAGATCCATCGTTGCTGCCGTGACCACGGCCATGGTGGCAACACTTCCCGCGGTGGGCCTGCTGGCCACGCCCGCGGCCAACGCCGCGGTGGGGGACATCTCCTACGTCGGTGGCAACACCACCGCCGGCAGCAGGGCCAACCACCGCGTGGTCGTCCCCGCCTCGGTCACCGCCGGTGACCAGCTGGTGCTCTTCCTGACCACGAACTCCTCCACCGCCGCCATCACCGCACCTGCGGGCTGGAGCCTGGTGGAGACCCGCGACGGCAACGGCATCCGTGGCCGCGCCTGGACGCGGACCGCGACGGCGAACGACGCGGGCACCACGGTCACCGCGGTGACCTCGGCGTCGGTGAAGTCCGTCATGTCGGTCGCCGCCTACGAGAGCAGCATCGGCGTCGCGTCGGTGTCGGCCACGGCCAGCAGCGTCGGCAACGCCTCCACCTCCAGCCTCTCCACCCCGACCGTGCCGGTCGTGGGTGAGAACTCGTGGCTGGTCAACTTCTGGAGCGGCAAGTCGGCCAACGCGGTCACGTTCACGCTCCCGGGTGACGTCACCCAGCGCGGCACCGGTGCCGCCGCCGGCAGCGGCCGGATCAGCGCCGTCCTGGCCGACTCCGCCGCGGCCGTGCCGGTGGGCACCGCCGCCGCACGCACCGCGACCACCAGCCCCGCGGTGAGCCGCAACGCCCTGTTCTCCGTGGTCGTCCAGCCCGGCAGCGACGAGGCGCCGGGCAACAACCCGCCGAGCGCCTCGTTCACCGCGTCCTGCACCGGGATGACCTGCTCGGTCGACGCGAGCGGCTCCTCCGACGGCGACGACGACCCGCTGACCTACAGCTGGGCGTTCGGCGACGGCGGCACCGCCACCGGCGTGACGGCGTCCCGCACCTACGCCACGGAGGGCGCCAAGACCATCACGCTCACCGTGAGCGACGGCACCGCGACCGACCAGGCCACCCGCACGGTGAACGTCTCGCTGCCCGTGGGCGGACCGGGGCACACCTCGCTGGCCTCCGACACCGTGCTCACCAACCAACCCCGGATCACCTCCGGTGAGATCTGGGACCTGGAGTACATCGGCAACACGGTCTACATCGCCGGCGGGTTCACCTCCATCCGCAACAACGCCAGCGGCAACACGACGAACTACAACCAGCCGTACCTGGCCTCGTGGAACGTCGCGACCGGCCTGGTGAACGCGAACTTCCGTCCGACCTTCGACGGCGGCGTGACCGACATCGAGGCCTCGCCCGACGGCACCAAGCTCTACGTCGCCGGCCGGTTCAACACCGTCAACGGTGTGACCAAGCGCAAGTTCGCCTCGATCAACCCGTCCACGGGCGCCACGGTGACCGGCTTCACCGCGCACGCCAACGGCGCGGGCACCGAGCTCGAGGCCACCAACACCACCGTCTTCCTCGGCGGGCAGTTCACCACGATCAACGGCCGGACCAAGGTCGGCCTGGCCGCGGTCGACGCAGCCACCGGCGCGCTGGTGGGCCGCACGAACGCGAACCCGGACGGCACCTGGAGCAACGACATCTCCGGCGGCATCGGCCCGAACGGTGCGCTGAACGTCCAGGAGATGAAGCTGACCCCGGACCTGTCCACGCTGATGGTGGTCCACACCGGGCGCCAGATCGACGGCCAGAACCGCTACGGCGCCGGCCTGATCGACGTCAGCACCGGTGACCTGCTGCCGTGGCGCACCCGCCTGTGGGAGGACAACCTGGGCCTGGTCGGCGGCGTCCAGCGGGCCTACGGGGGCGACATCTCCCCGGACGGCACCTGGTTCGCGGTGACCTCGGGCTCCGGCGGTGACCGCCCCCCGATCAACGACACCGTGATGGCCTTCCCGATCGCGGGTGGGGACAACGTCGAGCCGCTGTGGATCTCGCGTGCGTTCGACAGCATCTACGGCATCGCGATCTCCGAGCAGGCCGTCTACATCGGAGGCCACTTCGCGTGGAACGAGTCGCCGACCGCTCGCGATCCGTGGCCGGGCCTCGACGACCGCGGCTACGGCACCGGCCAGGGGCTCTCGGGCTACGGCCTGGGTGACGACGTGGTCCGCCGCGAGCACCTCGGTGCCCTCGACCACGCGACCGGCAAGGCGCTGGAGTGGAACCCGTGGTCGAACTCGTTCGAGGGCAACAAGGCCATGCTGGCCATGCCCGGGCGTCTGGTGACCGGTGGCGACGCCACCACCCAGGGCGCGCAGAACGTCGGCCGGATCGCGGTCTTCAACCTGCTCGGCGCGCCGACCGCGGTCGACACCGACATCGTGAACCCGATCGAGGGTCGCGTGGAGGAAGCCGGTGCTCCGTTCGTGGTCGAGGGCACCGCCCGCGCCACCGGAGGGGTGAACCGGGTGCAGGTCGAGATCCGCAACCGCGACACCAACCGCTACCTCCAGGACGACCTGGTCACCTGGGGTGCGGCCAACACGATCAACGCCACGCTGGCCAACCCCGGTGCCGCCACGACCAACTGGTCGCTGGAGCTGAACCTCACCGGGAACCTGTCGCTGGAGGCGATGGCCCGCACGGTCGCCAACGGCGGTGCCCAGGACTCGACCAAGGACATCAACAAGTTCGAGACCTTCGGGACCACCGACGCGACCCCGACCGGTTCGATCACTGGCCCCAGCGGGATCATCCCGACGCAGTCGTTCACGGTGACGGGCTCGGCTAACGACGACTTCGGCGTCCAGGGCGTGTCGTACACCATCCGTGACTCCGCCAACCGCTACCTGCAGGACGACGGCTCCGCCATCGCCACCTACAACTCGTTCAACGCCACGCTGGACGTGCCGGGCGCGCTGAGCACCACCTGGTCCGACGAGGTCACGGTGCCCTACGAGGGCGAATGGAAGATCCAGGTCGCCATTCGTGACAACGCCGGCCAGTCGTCGCTCGACACCGTGGACCGGACGTGGACGGTGAGCAGCACGGCGGTCGCACCGACGGTCAACATCAGCACCCCGGTGGTGATGAACCCGCCGACGGCCGTGACCCCGCTCGTCGTGACCCCGGGCACCCCGATGTCCTTCAGCGGAAGCGCGTCGGACGACGAAGGCCTGGCCAACGTCGAGATCCAGCTCCGGAACACGACCACCGGTGAGGCCGTCGCGGCCGACGGCACCTGGGGTGTCCAGGGCGCCGGCTGGTACCGGGTGACGCCGATCAACGTCAGCGGCACGAGCACGAACTGGTCCTACACGACCCCGTTCAACCTCTCGCCGGGTTCGTACAGCTTCTCGGTGCGCGCCAACGATGACCTGGGCCTCAGCACCTCGGGCACCAACCAGGGCCGTCTGACGATCAACGCCCAGGTGGCCGGGGACAACCCGCCGAACGCCCTGCTCAACCCGGTGCCGACCCCGGTCGACCTCAACCTGGCCCTGGCCGGGACGGCGACCGACGATTTCGGCGTCGAGTCGGTCCGGGTGGCGCTGCGCGACGCGGACACCAACCGCTACCTGCAGCCCAACGGCACGCTGGCCGCGGCCTTCGCCACGGTCAACGCCACGCTGGAGACGCCCAACGCCACCAGCACCAACTGGTCGCTCAACCTGGTGCTGCCGACCGAGGGTGACTGGCGGATTACGGCCTACGGCTACGACACCGCCGGCCAGCAGGACCTGTCGACCTCCGGAGCGACCGGCACCTACCGGGTCTACCCGGGCGACCTGCCCCCGGTCGTGCTCACCAACCTGCAGCTGCCCACGAGCGGCGCCGTCTTCACCGACGGCAAGATCGTGGTCAGCGGCCGGGTCGAGGACGACCGCCAGATCGAGAACGCGCAGGTCGCGATCGTGAACAGCCTCGGCCAGTACATGAGCGCGTCCGGCACCTTCACCAGCACCAACGAGAGCTGGCGCAACGCGTTCCTCAACTCGCCCGGCTCGCCGGGGTCGAACTACAGCTACACCACGCCGGTGCTCCCGGCCGGGGTGTACACGGTGCGCGTGCGCGGTGTCGACAGCCACGGCTTCGCCACCAACCCGACGTACGACGTTACGGACATCACCGTGCAGGTGCCGGCCAGCAACCCGCCGGTCCCGGCCTTCACGGTGGAGTGCGGCACCGGTGGTGACTCCAACATCTGCACGCTGGACGCGCGGACGACGACCGACGAGAACATCGCCGGAGTCACCTACTCGTGGGCCGTGAGCCCCTCGGGCAGCAGCGGGCCCTCCTCGGGTGCCGTCGTGACCCGGACGTTCACCACCACGGCTCCCTACACGGTCACGCTGACCGCGCGGGACGAGTGGGGCAACACCGCCACGCTGGCGCAGATGGTCACGGTGACCGAGCCGACGGACAACGCGGCTCCGACCGCCACGGCCATCGACGCTCCGGCCTGCACGGGCCTGGCCTGCAGCTTCACGGGCCGGTTCCGGGAGAACCTGAGCGACTCCACCACGCGGGTCTGGTCGTGGGGTGACGGCACTGCCAACACCACCTCGACCGGCACCGTGGGCACCACGGGTGACCAGGTCGTGACGGCCAGCCACACGTTCCCCGCGGCCGGCACCTACACGGTGACGTTCACGGTGACCGACGGCTGGGGCGACCTGACCACGGTGACTCGTGAAGTCACGGTGACCGCTCCCTGATCCACGGGATCGACGAGGCCCCGGAACCGCACGGTTCCGGGGTCTCGTCGCGTCGGCGCACCCAGGCGGATACCGCCGGACACCGCGTTGCAGCCGCGAACCGGGGATGGCTAGATTGCAGGGGTTCTGCTCTTCCACCCACACCCCGTGACGAGGTCTCGACTGTGGCGTTGCCGCCCCTGACTCCCGAACAGCGCCAGGCCAACCTGGACAAGGCCGCCGCGTCGCGTCGTGAGCGGGCCGAGGTCAAGAACAGGCTCAAGCACTCGGGGGCGTCCCTGGTCGAGGTGCTGCACCAGGGCCAGACCAACGAGGTGATCGGCAAGATGCGGGTGGTCGACCTCCTCCAGGCCATGCCCGGGCTGGGCAAGGTGCGGGCCCGCAACCTGATGGAGCGCCTGGGGATCTCGGAGTCGCGGCGGGTCCGCGGACTCGGGGTCAACCAGCTTGCCGCGCTGGAGCGCGAGTTCGGCGCTCCCTCCGACAGCACCGACGCGTGAGTTCCGCGGGGGCTGCGGGGGGTCGAGGTCGGTCGCGGCTCACTGTCCTGGCCGGGCCGACCGCGGTCGGCAAGGGGACGGTCGCGGCGTACATCCGTGAGCACCACCCGGAAGTGTGGATGTCGGTCTCCGCGACGACGCGGGCCCCGCGCCCCGGTGAGGTCGACGGGGTGCACTACCTGTTCGTCAGCGACGAGGAGTTCGACCGGATGGTCGAGGCGGGGGAGTTGCTGGAGTGGGCCCTCGTCCACGGCCGCGCCCGCTACGGCACCCCACGCGGCCCGGTGGAGCAGGCGTTGAGCCAGGGGCGTCCGGCGTTGCTGGAGATCGACCTGCAGGGGGCGCGCCAGGTGCGGGCCACCATGCCCGAGGCCCTGTTCGTCTTCCTCAAGCCGCCGTCCTGGGAGGAACTGGTCAGCCGGCTGGTCGGGCGCGGCACCGAGACCGCCGAGGAACAGCGCCGCCGCCTGGAGACCGCGGTGGTCGAACTGGACGCGGAGGAGGAGTTCGACGTCACCGTGGTGAACACCGAAGTTCACCGCGCGGGCGAGGAGTTGATAGCCTTGATGGTGGAGTCGACCGCTTGAGCGACCCCACGGCCTGCGCGGACTCGCTCGCCCGGCCCCGAGACGACGTACCCGCGAGAGTCAAACCCCGACCGAACCTGTGAGGCTTAACCACGTGTCTGGCACCTCGATCGCCCTGGGCATCACCAACCCGCCCATCGACGAACTTCTGACCAAGACGGACTCCAAGTACCGCCTGGTCCTCTACTCGGCCAAGCGTGCCCGCCAGATCAACGCGTACTACTCCCAGCTCGGCGAGGGCCTGCTGGAGTACGTCGGCCCGCTGGTCGACACCCTGCCGCAGGAGAAGCCGCTCAGCATCGCGCTGCGCGAGATCAACGAGGACCTGCTGACCTGCGAGGAGTTCGACCCCGAGGCGGAGGCCGAGGCGGCGCTGGCGGCCGAGAACCAGGCCCCGCCCGCCGAGAGCACCGAGCTCTGAGGCAGCCCTCGTGACCGGACCCGCCCGGGATCACCACGTCGATGCCACCGCCCCCCGAGTCGTCCTCGGGGTCAGCGGTGGCATCGCGGCGTACAAGGCCTGTGAGTTGCTGCGCCGTCTCACCGAGTCCGGCCACGACGTGACCGTCGTCCCCACCGCAGCCGCGTTGGCCTTCGTCGGGGCGCCCACCTGGTCCGCCCTGTCCGGCAAGCCGGTGTCCGCGGAGGTCTGGGAGTCGGTCCACGAGGTCCCGCACGTGCGCATCGGGCAGCAGGCCGATCTGGTCCTGGTCGCCCCGGCCACCGCGGACCTGTTGGCCAAGGCGGCCCACGGGCTCGCCGACGACCTGCTGACCAACACCCTGCTGACCGCGCGGTGCCCGGTGGTCTACGCGCCGGCGATGCACACGGAGATGTGGGAGAACCCGGCGACGTCGGACAACGTCGCCACCCTGCGGCGTCGCGGCGCCATCGTCCTCGAGCCCGCCGAGGGGCGCCTGACCGGCGCGGACACCGGCAAGGGCCGTCTGCCCGATCCGGCCGAGATCTTCGAGGCCGCGCGCGACGTGCTGGCGCGGGGTCACCGGGCCGCCGAGACCGACCTGGCCGGTCGACGGATCGTGGTGTCGGCCGGCGGCACCCGCGAGTACCTCGACCCGGTCCGTTTCCTGGGGAACCGTTCGTCGGGGCTCCAGGGTGTGGCCCTGGCCCGCGCCGCGGCCGCGCGCGGAGCCCAGGTCACCCTGGTCGCGGCCAACGTCGCCCTCCCGGCGCCCGCGGGCGTGAGGGTCGTCGACGTCGAGACCACCGCCCAACTACGCGACGCGGTGCTGACCGCCGCGGCCGAGGCGGATGCCGTGGTGATGGCGGCGGCGCCGGCCGATTTCCGGCCCGACTCCTCCAGCGACACCAAGATCAAGAAGTCCGATGACGGGGCGGCCCGGCAGTTGACCCTGGTCCAGAACCCCGACATCCTCGCCGAGCTGGTAGCCACCCGCACCCGGCCCGGCCAGATCATCGTGGGCTTCGCGGCGGAGACGGGGGACGCGCACGGCTCCGTGCTGGAGCACGCGACCGCCAAGTTGCGCCGCAAGGGGTGCGACCTGTTGGTCGTCAACGACGTCAGCGGCGGGAAGGTCTTCGGCAGCCCGGACAACGAGGCCGTGGTGCTGCGACCCGACGGGTCGGCCACGCCGGTCCCGCACGGCTCGAAGTCCGCCCTGGCGCACGTGGTGTGGGACCAGGTGTCGTCCAATTGGCAGGACGTGTGACCACATATCGGACCGCTCGTTATGGTGGTTGGGACCGCCAGGTCCGCTCCGCGGCATTCACCCGCGGGGGCACATGCACAGAGCGCCGCAGGCGCAGGCAGGGGTAGCACACCGTGACGGGACGTCTTTTCACCTCGGAGTCCGTGACCGAGGGACACCCGGACAAGATCGCCGACCAGATCAGCGACACGATCCTGGACGCGCTCCTCACCCAGGACCCCACCAGCCGCGTGGCGGTGGAGACCCTGGTGACCACGGGTCTGGTCGTCGTCGCCGGTGAGGTGACCACCACGGCGTACGCGCCGATCGCCCAGCTCGCCCGCGACCGGATCCTCAGCATCGGGTACGACAGCAGCGACAAGGGCTTCGACGGTGCCTCCTGCGGCGTCCAGGTCGCCATCGGCGCGCAGTCCCCGGACATCGCCCAGGGCGTCGACGACGCCTACGAGGAGCGGCACGACCACTCGACCGACCCGCTGGACCGCCAGGGCGCCGGCGACCAGGGCCTGATGTTCGGCTACGCCTGCGATGACACCCCCACGCTCATGCCGCTGCCGATCACGATGGCCCAGCGGCTCTCGGAGCGGCTCTCCCAGGTCCGCAAGGACGGCGTCCTGCCCTACCTGCTGCCCGACGGCAAGACCCAGGTCACCATCGAGTACGACGACGAGAACCGCCCGGTGCGCGTCGACACCGTCGTCATCTCCACCCAGCACGCCCGCGGCATCGACCTGGACAACATGCTGACCCCCGACGTGAAGCGTCACGTCGTGGACCCGGTCCTGGCCGACTTCGACGTGCCGAGCGACGACTACCGCCTGCTGGTCAACCCGACGGGCAAGTTCGAGATCGGCGGCCCCATGGGCGACGCCGGTCTGACCGGTCGGAAGATCATCGTCGATACCTACGGCGGCATGGCCCGTCACGGTGGGGGCGCCTTCTCCGGCAAGGACCCCTCCAAGGTCGACCGCTCCGCCGCCTACGCGATGCGCTGGGTCGCCAAGAACGTGGTCGCCGCCGGGCTGGCCCGTCGCTGTGAGGCCCAGGTCGCCTACGCCATCGGCAAGGCCCACCCGGTCGGCCTCTTCATCGACGCCTTCGGCACCGAGGTCGTGCCGGTGGAGGCGATCCAGAAGGCCGTGCTCGAGGTCTTCGACCTGCGCCCGGCCGCGATCATCCGGGACCTGGACCTGCTGCGACCGATCTATGCCCAGACCGCGGCGTACGGCCACTTCGGCCGCGAGCTTCCCGACTTCACCTGGGAGCGCACCGACCGCGCCGACGCCTTGCGCGCCGCCGCCGGCATCTGAGCGACCGCCCTTCCGGCTCACCGATGTCGCGGGTGGGGACAGCCCCGCCCGCGACGTCGGTGCCCGATGGTTGAATGCGCGTCGTGGTCGATGCGGAGGAGCCCCAGCTGGAGCTGATCCCCGCGTTGGCCCAGGAGCGGTTGGCTCAGGCCCGCAGTCTCGCGGCCGAGGCGACTGCGCGGACCACCGCCCGGGAGAAGGCCCGTCCCGAGGCGGCCGAGCACGACCCGGTCGCACGGGTCCTGGTCGACGTCGCGTTGCCGCACCTCGACCGCCCCTTCGACTACCTCGTCCCGGCCACGATGGCCGACAAGGCCGTGCCCGGGTGCCGGGTGAAGGTGCGCTTCGCGGGGCAGGACGTCGACGGCTTCGTGCTCGAGCGCTGCGCGACGTCGGAGCACTCCGGCCGGCTGGCGCCGCTGCGCCGCGTGGTCAGCTCCGAGCCGGTCCTGGCGCCCCAGGTCGCACGTCTCTCCTCCGCCGTCGCCGAGCGGTATGCCGGCTCCCGTGCCGACGTCCTGCGGCTGGCGATCCCGCCGCGGCATGCGACCGTCGAGAAGGAGCCCCCGCGTGCCCCGGCGCCCCGCCCCGTCGCGGCGCCGCCGGCGGTCGCGGAACGGGCCTGGTCGGCGTACGACGGGGGTGGCGAACTCGTGCGTTCGGTGAGCGCCGGCCGCACCAGCCGGTCGGTGTGGACGGCACTGCCGGGAGAGGACTGGCCCCGGCGCTACGCGGAGCTGGCCGCCGCCGCGGCCCGCCGCGGGACCGGCGTGCTGCTGTGCGTGCCCGACCACCGCGACCTCGCCCGCCTCACCGGGGCGCTGGAGGAGGCCCTCGGGTCCGAGGGCGTCGTGTCCCTGAGCGCCGACCTCGGACCGGCCCCGCGCTACCGCAACTTCCTCGCGGTCTCCCGGGGCGCGGTGCGCGTGGTCGCGGGCACCCGAGCCGCGGCGTTCGCTCCGGTGGCGGACCTCGGACTGATCCTGATGTGGGACGACGGCGACGACCTGTACGCCGAGCCGCGCGCCCCCTACCCGCACGCTCGGGAGGTCCTCCTCCAACGCGCCCAGGACGAAGGGGTCTCCGTGGTGCTGGGGGCGTACTCCCGCTCGGTGGAGGCCGCCCTGCTGGTCTCCGGGGGCTGGGCCCGGGCCGTGGCCGCCGAGCGGAGTCGCGTCCGTGCGCAGGCCCCGCAGGTCTCCGTCACCGGCGCTACCGACCGCGAGCTGGAGCGCGACCCGATGGCGCGGCACGTGCGCTTCCCTTCGAGCGCACACGCGGCGGTCCGCGCGGCCCTGGAGGAGGGCCCGGTGCTGGTGGTGAGTGCCCGCAGCGGGTACGCCGCGGCGCTGGCCTGCGAGGAGTGTCGCGCCCCGGCCCGGTGCATGCAGTGCGCGGGTCCGCTCCATCAACCGGCCCCGCACCGGCCGCCGCAGTGCCGTTGGTGCGACCGGGTGGTCCCGGACCACGCCTGTGCCCGATGCGGGGCCCGGGGGCTGCGGGCCCCGGTGCTGGGGGAGAGCCGGACCGCCGAGGAGCTGGGGCGGGCCTTCCCCGGTGTCGCGGTGCGTCGCTCGGGCGGGGACCGTGTCCTCGACCGGGTGCCGGGCGACCGGGCGATCGTGGTCAGCACCCCCGGAGCCGAGCCCCTCGCCGAGGGCGGCTACGCGGCGGTGGTGGTGCTCGACACCTGGGTGATGCTGGCGAGGCCCGACCTGCGCACCGAGGAGGAGTGCGCGCGCCGCTGGTTCAACGCCGCTGCACTGGCCCGGCCGGCGCCCGAGGGCGGCCGGGTGGTGCTGGTCGGTGATCCCGCGCTGCCGGTGCTGCAGGCCCTGGTCCGCTGGGACCCCGCAGGGTTCGCCGACCGGGAGGCGGAGGAACGCCGCTCCGCGCACCTCCCGCCGGCCTCACGCGTCGCCACCGTGGCTGGTCCCGACAGCGAGGTGACCGCGTTCGTGGGGGCGCTGGCGCTCCCCGCGGCCGCGGAGGTACTCGGTCCGGTCCCGCACAGCACGCACCCCGACCAGGTCCCTCATGACCTACCCCCCGACGAGGTGCCGGTGCGCGTGGTCATCCGGGTCCCGCGGCGCGACGGTCCGGCACTCAGCGCGGCGCTGCGGGCCGGTCAGGGGGTGCGCTCGGCGCGCAAGCTCCCGCCGGTGCGGGTCCAGGTGGATCCCGTGGTCCTCGGCTGACCTTCCCGAGACCCGCCAGCTGATGGGGGAGCCCCGGGGTGAGGGTGCGGGGCTGGGCGGTGCCTTCCGTAGACTGACCGCTGGTTCTCCACCAGGGAAGGAAGTCCGTGACCGTCCAGCCGATCCGTCTCTTCGGGGACCCGGTGCTGCGTACCCCCGCGAGCCCCGTCGTCGACTTCGACGCCGAGTTGCGTCGTCTGGTGAAGGATCTGACCGAGACGATGCTCGACGCGCCCGGAGCCGGCCTGGCCGCACCCCAGATCGGGGTGGGCCTGCGGGTCTTCACCTGGAACGTCGACGGCGAGGTCGGCCATCTGGTCAACCCGCAGCTGACCCTGTCCGACGAGACCCAGCACGGCGAGGAGGGTTGTCTCTCGATCCCCGGGGTCGTGCTCGACTGCACGCGTGCGCTCCGCGTGGTCGCACACGGCCTGTCGATGTACGGCGAGCCGGTGGTCATCGAGGGCTCGGATCTGTTGGCCCGGGCGATCCAGCACGAGACCGACCACCTCGACGGCATCCTCTTCGTCGAACGGCTCGACGCCGAGACCAGGAAGCAGGCCATGAAGGCGATCCGCGAGTCCGACTGGTTCGGGCCTCCGCCCACCCTGAAGGTGAGCCCCCACCCGACCCGAGGGCTGGCCCTCTGATGCGGGTCGTCTTCGCGGGCACCCCGGAGGTCGCCCTGCCGTCGTTGCGCGCGATCGCGGACTCCCACCACGAGCTCGTCGGGGTGGTCACGCGCCCGGACGCGCCCGCGGGCCGCGGCCGGAAACTGGTCGCCTCCCCGGTCGCCCAGCTCGCCGAGGAGCTCGGTGTGCCGGTGCTCAAGCCCGACCACCCCCGCGACCCCGACTTCCAGGCGGCACTCGCCGCACTGCGCCCGGACTGCTGCCCGGTCGTGGCCTACGGGGCGCTGCTGCCCCAGTCGGCGCTGGACATCCCAATCCACGGCTGGGTGAACCTGCACTTCTCGGTGCTCCCCGCCTGGCGGGGAGCAGCGCCGGTGCAGCACGCGGTCTGGGCCGGTGACGAGGTCACCGGCGCGACCACCTTCCGCATCGTCAAGGAGCTCGACGCCGGTCCGACCTTCGGTGTCGTCACCGAGCGGGTGCGCCCCACGGACACCGCCGGGGACCTGCTCGAGCGGCTCGCCGACGCGGGCGCGCCGCTGCTGGTCGCCACGCTCGACGGGTTGGAGGACGGCTCGCTGGAGGCGCGTCCCCAGCCGGGCGAAGGGATCAGCTTCGCACCGAAGATCCTCGTCGAGGACGCCGAGGTGCGCTGGACCGAGCCTGCCCTCGCCGTCGACCGGCGGGTCCGAGCGTGCACCCCCGGCCCCGGAGCCTGGACGACCTTCGCAGGGGAGCGGGTCAAGCTCGGCCCGGTCCGTCCCGATCCCGAGGCGGCCCCGACCCCGCCCGGCGTACTGCTGGTCGGCAAGAACAGCGTGCACGTCGGCACCGCGACGGTGCCCGTCCGGCTGGGCGAGGTGAAGGCGTTCGGCAAGAAGCAGATGGCGGCCGCGGACTGGGCGCGCGGCGTACGGCTGGCCGACGGGGCCCGGTTCGGTGACCAGCCCGGTGACCGGTCCGGCGCCGGTGCCTGAGCGCGGCAGGCCCGTCGACCCGGCCCGGCTCGCGGCGCTGGAGGTCCTCGAGGGGGTCTCCACGCAGGACGCCTACGCCAACCTGCTGCTTCCGGCCCGCCTTCGAGAACACGGGCTGACCGGGCGCGACGCCGCGTTCGCCACCGAGCTCGTCGCCGGCACCCTGCGCGGTCGGGGCACCTACGACGCGGTGATCGTGGCCTGTGCCCGGCGGCCCTTGGACAAGCTCGAGCCCCGGGTGGTGGAGATCCTCCGGCTCGGGACTCACCAGGGTCTGCGGATGCGGGTGCCCCCGCACGCCGCGGTCGCCACCTCGGTCGACCTGGCCCGACGCACCGTGGGTCCGCGCGCCACCGGCTTCGTCAACGGAGTGCTGCGCGCGGTGCTGCGCCGCAGTTTCGAGGAGTGGGTGGAGGAGCTCGCCCCGGCGGCGACCACCCCGCCCCTGGAGCGCGCCGTGATCGAGCACGCCCACCCGCGGTGGGTGGTGACCGCCCTGCAGGACGCCCTCGACGCCGTCGGAGCGGCGGAGGAACTCACCACGCTGCTCGCCGCGGACAACACCGCGCCGGCGGTGACGCTGGTGGCGCGCCCTGGCCTGTGCACGGTCGAGGAGTTGCTACGCGTCGAAGGTGCGACCCCGACGACGCGCTCCCCGTGGGGCGTCGTGCTGGCCGCAGGGGACCCCGGCCAGATCCCGGCGGTGGTCCACGGCCGTGCCGCGGTGCAGGACGAAGGCTCGCAACTGGTCACCCGCGCGCTGGTCGAGGCACCCGTGACCGCACCCGACCGTCGCTGGCTCGACCTCTGCGCCGGCCCCGGAGGCAAGGCCGCGTTGCTGGGGGCCGTGGCGGCTCAGCGCGACGCGACGCTGGTGGCCTCGGAGCGACAGCCGCACCGAGCCCGCCTCGTACGCCGTGCTGTCCGCGCCCTGCCCCGGGGCACGGTCGCGACGGTGGTCGCCGACGGCACCGTGCCCGCCTGGTCCGACGCCGCGTTCGACCGGGTGCTGGTGGACGCGCCCTGCACCGGCCTCGGCGCGCTGCGCCGCCGCCCCGAGTCCCGCTGGCGGCGCACTGTCGCCGACCTGGACGCGCTCGTCCCCCTGCAGCGGGACCTGCTGGTCCACGCCCTCGACGCCGTCCGGCCGGGTGGCCTGGTCGCCTACGTGACCTGCTCACCGGTGCTGGCCGAGACCGCCGGCGCCGTGGAGCACGCGCTCGCGGCCCGCCCGGGGACGGTCCTCGAGGACGCGGTGCCGTGGCTGGGGGACGCGGCGTCGGCGGCTCCGGACGTGGCCGGGCCTCTACCGGGCACCGTCCAGCTGTGGCCGCACCGGCACGGCACCGATGCGATGTTCCTCGCGCTGCTGCGCCGGCCCTGACCACGCTCCGGCCGGCCCGTGGACACCCCGGGGCGCGGTGCGCGGCCGGGAGCGCCTGCCCGTAGGCTTCACCCCGTCATGGGCATCCAGATCTCACCCAGCATCCTGTCCGCCGACTTCGCGCATCTCGCCGACGAGGTCCGCAAGGTCGAGAACGCCGACTGGCTCCACGTCGACGTGATGGACAACCACTTCGTCCCGAACCTCACCCTCGGGTTGCCGGTGGTCGAGTCGCTCAGCCGCGCCACGGACACCCCGCTGGACCTGCACCTGATGATCGCGGACCCGGACCGGTGGGCCCCGGCCTACGTGGAGGCGGGCGCGGGCTCGGTGACCTTCCACGTGGAGGCCGCCACGGCGCCGGTCCGGCTCGCGCGCGAACTGCGCGCCGCGGGAGCCCGCGCCGGCATGGCCCTGCGCCCGGCGACCCCGGTGGAGCCTTACGAGGACCTGCTCGGCGAGCTCGACATGCTGCTGATCATGACGGTGGAGCCCGGCTTCGGCGGCCAGGCGTTCCTCGACGTCTGCCTGCCCAAGATCCGTCGCGCGCGGGCTCTGATCGAGCGTCACGGGGGCGACCTGTGGCTCCAGGTGGACGGGGGTGTGTCGGTGGAGACGATCGAACGCTGCGCCGAAGCCGGCGCCGACGTGTTCGTGGCCGGCTCCGCGGTCTTCAACGCCGATGACCCCGGAGCGATGGTCGACCGGCTGCGCGCGATCGCGGCGGCGACAGCCTGACCGGTGCCGCGAGTGAGGGGCATCACGCGGACACCCGACCGCTGCCCGGTTCCGGTGTGGCACCCTGTCCAGTGACGAGTTTGACGACTCGCGTGCTCTGGGGTCGGTGAAATTCCGAGCCGGCGGTGACAGTCCGCGACCCGATGACAGCCAGTCCTCGGTTGACCAGGTGGAACTCCTGGACCGACGGTGAGAGTCCGGATGGGAAGCGCACGCGCAGTGGCAGGCTCGCGGTCGTGCGCCGGACCCGGACGTACGCCGCGACGTCAGCGCTGTCGTACCGCCCCACCCCGGTCCACGCGACCCGGAGAGGAGAGGGCGCGATGGCCATCGCCGAGGTGAGTGACGCCGAGCGTTCCGCCATGCGCCGCGCCCTGCGCCTGGCCGCGACTCCGGGTGTCCCGCTGGGCCCCAACCCCCGGGTCGGGTGCGTGCTGCTCGACGCCGACGGGGTCGAGGTCGCCGAGGGCTTCCACCGCGGCGCCGGCACCGCGCACGCCGAGGTGGCCGCGCTGGCCACGTTGAACGCACCGACGCCCGGGCTCACCGCCGTGGTCACCCTCGAGCCGTGCAACCACACCGGGCGCACCGGACCCTGCACCGAGGCGCTGCTGGCCGCCGGCGTACGTCGTGTGGTGATCGCCCAGCGCGACCCCAACCCGGTCGCGGCCGGGGGAGCTGAGCGGCTGCGCGCGGCCGGGGTCGAGGTCGTTGACGGCGTGCTGGCCGACGAGGCCGGCCGCCTGAACCGCGCCTGGACCTTCGCCCTGGAGCACGAGCGTCCCTTCGTCACCTGGAAGTTCGCCGCCTCGCTCGACGGCCGCAGCGCCGCCGCCGACGGCACCAGCCGGTGGATCAGCAACCTCGCCGCGCGGCGCGACACCCACCGCCTGCGGGGAGAGTGCGACGTGGTCCTGGCCGGCACCGGCACCGTGCTGATCGACGACCCCCAACTGTCGGTGCGCGACGAGGTGGACGCGCCGTTGCCGCGTGAGACGCAGCCGTTGCGCGCGGTGATGGGGCTGCGCGACGTACCGGCCTCGGCCCGGGTGCGCGACGAGGCCGCCCCGACCACCTTCCTGCGTACCCGCGACCCGCACGAGGCGCTGCGCACCCTGTACGCCGACGGCCGTCGTCACGTCTTCCTCGAGGGCGGCCCCCGCCTGGCCGCGGCCTTCCTGGCGGCCGATCTGGTCGACGAGGTCGTCGCCTACACCGCACCGCTCCTGGTCGGCGGGGGCACCCACGCCGTGGAGGGTCTCGGGTTCACCACCCTGGCCGACGCCGTGCGGCTCGACGTGCTCGACGTGACCACCGTGGGTGTCGGCGTGGACCGCAACGTCCGCCTGACCCTGGCCCCGCACCGGGACCCCGGACACGGCCACACCCCCCAGCAGCAGCACCGGAGAAGGGAGTCCTGATGTTCACCGGGATCGTGGAGGAGCTCGGCGCCGTGCAGGCGCTGGAGGACCAGGGCGACGCCGTACGGCTCACCGTGTCCGGACCGCTGGTGGTCTCCGACGCCGCGCTCGGGGACTCGATCGCCGTCAACGGCTGCTGTCTGACGGTCGCCGAGCGCTCGGGAGACACGTTCACCGCCGACGTCATGCGCGAGACCCTGCTCAAGACCAGCCTCGGTGCGCTGGTCCCCGGGGCCCGGGTCAACCTCGAGCGCGCCGTCACCGCGCACACCCGCCTCGGCGGACACCTCGTGCAGGGCCACGTCGACGGCACCGGCCGGATCGCGCGCCGGGAGCCGAGCGAGCACTGGGAGCTGGTCACCGTCGCGTTCGACCCGGCGCTGGCGGCGTACCTGGTGTCGAAGGGCTCCATCACGGTCGACGGCGTCTCGCTGACCGTGGTCGCGGTCGACGACGAGGCGCACGAGTTCACCGTCTCGCTCATCCCCGAGACCCTGGCCCGCACCACGCTGGGCTTCAAGCAACCCGGCGATCCGGTCAACCTCGAGGTGGACGTGATCGCCAAGTACGTCGAGCGTCTGCTGCAGCGCGGATCGCTGCGGACCGGGGTCTCCTCGGCCACGCTCGGCACGACCCTGAATGAGGACGCATGAGCTGGGAGGACAAGATCCGCCTCGACTCCGTCGAGGACGCGATCGCCGACATCGCCGCGGGCAAGGCCGTGGTGGTCGTGGACGACGAGGACCGGGAGAACGAGGGCGACATCATCTTCGCCGCGAGCAAGGCCACCCCGGAGCTGATGGCGTTCACCATCCGGTACAGCTCCGGCGTGATCTGCGCGCCGATGCCGGGGGACTACCTCGACCGGCTCGAGATCCCGCTGATGACCCCGCACAACAAGGACAAGATGCGGACGGCGTACACGATCTCGGTCGACGCCCGCGACGGGGTCAGCACCGGCATCAGTGCGGCCGACCGGTCGCACACCGTGCGTGTGCTGGCCGACTCCGCGACCGAGCCGTGGGAGATCACCCGGCCGGGCCACGTATTCCCGCTGCGTTACCGCGAGGGCGGGGTGCTCGCCCGGCGCGGCCACACCGAGGCCGCGGTCGACCTGGCCCGGATGGCCGGGCTGACCCCGGTCGGTGTGCTGGTCGAGGTCGTCAATGACGACGGCACGATGAAGCGCGGCCAGGAACTGCGCGACTTCGCCGACGAGCACGGCCTCAAGCTGGTCTCCATCGAGCAGATGGTGCACTACCGCCGCCGCCACGAGTCCCACGTCGAGCGGGTCGCCCAGACCCGGCTGCCCACCCGGTTCGGCGACTTCACCGCCTTCGGCTACCGCATCGCCATCGACGGCTCCGAGCACGTCGCGCTGGTCTACGGAGACCCCGAGGCCCTGGCCGACGGCACCCCGGTGCTGACCCGGGTGCATTCGGAGTGCCTGACCGGAGACGTGTTCGGCAGCAGCCGCTGCGACTGCGGGCCCCAGCTCGACGAGGCGATGGAGCGGATCGTCGCCCAGGGTCGGGGTGTGGTCATCTACCTGCGCGGTCACGAGGGCCGGGGGATCGGCTTGCTCGCCAAGCTGCAGGCCTACCAGCTCCAGGACGGCGGCTCGGACACCGTCGACGCCAACCTCGAGCTCGGGCTTCCCGCGGACGCGCGCCATTACGGGGCCGCCACGCAGATCCTCAAGGACCTCGGCGTGGCCTCGGTGCGGCTGCTGACCAACAATCCCGCGAAGACCAGCGGGCTGGAGTCCTACGGCGTGCCCGTCGCGGAGCGGATCGCCCTGACCCCGCACCCCAACGACCACAACATCGCCTACCTGCAGACCAAGCGCGACCGGATGGGCCACGAGTTGCCCGATCTGGACCGGACCGGAGACGACGCGGCGCCGGCCGCAGAAGGAGACCGACAGTGAGCGGCGAAGGTTCCCCCACCCACGGCTACCAGGCGGCCCCGGTGGACTGTCACGACATCCGCGTGGCCGTCCTGGCCGCGAGCTGGCACGAGCAGGTGATGGACGGGCTCATCGCCGGCGCCCGCCGTGCCCTGACCGACTTCAAGGTCGAGGCGCCCGGCGTCGTCCGGGTCCCGGGCTCGTTCGAGCTGCCCGTCGTAGCCGCGGCCCTGGCGGAGAAGGGCTACGAGGCGATCGTCGCCTTGGGCGTCGTCATCCGGGGCGGCACCCCGCACTTCGAGTACGTCTGCTCCTCGGCGACCGACGGGCTGAACCGGGTCGCCCTGGACCACGGCGTCGCGATCGGCTTCGGCCTGCTCACCTGCGACACCGAGCAGCAGGCGCTGGACCGCGCAGGCCTCCCGGGGTCGATCGAGGACAAGGGCTACGAGGCCGCGTCCGCTGCGCTGGTGACCGCGACCACGCTGCGCAGGATCCGGCGGCGGTACGAGACCGAGTAGCGCGCCCGCGCCTCGGTCCGGATTCCATTCGACTTCGTCGCGCATCGTAGGCTGGACGCGCACGCGGGCCTGATCCGCGGGCGCGGTGCACGACGTACGCCGAAGACGGAGACCCCATGAAGACGTTCGACGAGCTGTGGATCGAGCTCCACGAGAAGTCCAAGACCCGCCCCGAGGGCTCGGGCACCGTAGCTGCTCTGGACGCCGGCGTGCACGCGATCGGCAAGAAGCTGGTCGAGGAGGCGGCGGAGGCCTGGATGGCGGCCGAGCACGAGACCCCGGCCCGCGCGGCCGAGGAGATCAGCCAGCTGCTGTACCACGCCCAGGTGCTCATGCTGGCCAGCGGCATCAGCCTCAAGGACGTCTACGACCATCTGTGACCTCACACCGCTGAACCCTGCCCCCACCGTGTGAGCCACCACCGTTCCAGAGAGCCCCATGACGACCGACCTCGACACCCCTGCCCCGACGCTGCGCGTCGCGGTGCCCAACAAGGGCTCGCTGTCGCTGGCCGCCGCGGAGATGCTTCGCGAGGCCGGCTACGCCCAGCGCTCCGACCCGAAGCAACTCTCCCTGACCGACCCGGAGAACGGCGTCGAGTTCTTCTACCTGCGGCCGCGCGACATCGCCGTCTACGTCGGTGAGGGCACCCTCGACATCGGCATCACCGGCCGCGACCTGCTGTGGGACTCCGGCGCGAAGGCCGAGGAGGCCCTGCAGTTGGGCTTCGGCCGCTCGAAGTTCCGGTTCGCCGCCCGACCGGGCACGGTCGCCTCCGTGGCCGACCTGGCCGGCAAGCGGATCGCCACCTCGTACGCCGGCGTGGTGAAGCGCTACCTCGCCGAGCACGGCATCGAGGCGTCGGTCATCCGGCTCGACGGTGCCGTGGAGACCAGCGTCCAGCTCGGGGTGGCGGACGTGATCGCCGACGTCGTCGAGACCGGCAGCACGCTGCGTCAGGCCGGTCTGGCCATCGTCGCCGAGGTGATCATGGAGTCGGAGGCCGTGCTGATCCGGCGCGCCGACGTCGTGGACCACCCCGGCCTGGAGATCTTCGAACGTCGCCTCCAGGGCGTGCTGGTCGCGCGCTCCTACGTGATGATGGACTACGACATTCCCGAGTCCCGGGTGGAGGAGGCCGTCGCGCTGACCCCCGGCATCGAGAGCCCCACGGTCTCCCCGCTGCATCGCGAGGGCTGGGTCGCGGTCCGCTCGATGGTTCCGCGCAGCCAGGCGCAGCGCATCATGGACGACCTCTACGAGATCGGTGCCCGCGGCATCCTGACCACCGACATCCATGCCTGCCGCCTCTGAGGGACGCCCCCTCCCGCCGCTGCCGCACCGGTTCCGACCCCGGGGGGTGCGCTACGCGGCCGTGGTCTTCGGCGCGGTGCTCGTGCTGGTCACGGCGGCGATCTGGTTCGCCTTCCCCGACCGGATCCAGGAGCAGTTCACCCTCTTCCAGAAGCTGACCGTCTTCACGATGGGGGCGGGCTTCTTCGTCGCCTTTCACGCGCTCGCGCGGGGCCGGGTCGACGCCGACGAGGAGGGCGTGCTGATCGTCAACGGCTACCGCTCCCACCGGTATGCCTGGAGTCAGATCGTCGCGGTCTCGTTGCGCCCGGGCGACCCGTGGGCGGTGTTCGACCTGAGCGACGGCACGTCGAAGTCGGCCCTGGGCATCCAGGGCTCGGACGGAGGCTTCGCCCAGGCCCAGGTCCGCCTCCTACGGGCCTTGGTGGAGGCACATGCGGCGGTGGAGCCCGACGAGCAGTCGGGGGCCGACCCGGTCGACCGGACCAGCGACGACCACTGAGCCGGGCCTGTCCTGATCCGGCTCAGGTCCGGAGCCGGACCTCCGCGCGTTCCCGGGTGCGGCGGGTCCGGTGGAGCTCCTGCTCGTCGTCCAGCCACCGTAGCCACTGCGCCCGCAGTGCGTCACCGTCGCGCGCGAGCCCTCGTGCCAGTCGGGTCTGCGTGGGCGCCTCCACCCACGCGATCACGGTGATGTCCGCGGCGTAGCGGGGGTCGGCACTGCCCACGCCCTCGAGCACCACCAGGTCGGTGGGGGCGACGGCGACCTCCTCGGCGAACGCTTCGGCCTCCCAGTCGTAGCGGCGGTAACGCCCGGGACGGCCGGCGCGCAGGGGGCCGACCACGAGTCGCTCCAGGTCCTCGCCGAGTCCGGGGAGACCCTCCCAGCCGTGGAGGAGGTCGTCGGTGTGGACCACGCGGACCCCGAGCCCGCGGGCCTCGGCCGTCGTGGCGACCTCCGCGGCCAGGGTGCTCTTGCCGGCTCCGGCGAGCCCGTCGATGCAGAGGAGACGACCGGTCGGCCAGACCTGGGGTCGCGACCGTGCCAGGTCGATCAGGTGTCCGGCCGGCGTCGCGAGGCTCACCCGATCCCGTGCTTGCGCAGGATCGCCTCGATCTCGTCGAGTTCGGGGTCGGCCGACCGGCCCTTCGATCGTCCGCCCACGGCCGCCGGGGGAGTGGCCGTGCCCGGCAGGCCGCCGGTCGCCGGGGAGGCCGGTGCCCGACGCGTGGACTCCCGGCGGAGCAGGGTGCCCGAGACCACGAAGAGCACGACGGCCACGCCGGCGGTCACGACGCCCAGCCACACCGACGGGCTGAAGACGAAGCGGGCGGCCCAGCGGCTGGTGGCCTCGGCGATCTCACCGGCCAGGCGGAGCGTGCCGGTCAACCCGGCAGCCAGCGGGAGCAGGCTCCAGGCGACCGCCCGCAGGCCGCGGGCGGGCCCGCGTCGTCGCCACACGACGGCGGACACGACCAGGCCCAGCAGGGTCAGCGTCAGGCCGAGCGCCTGCCAGGTCACCGTGTCGACCGAGCTCATGACGCCAGCCTACGTCGGCACCCGAGGCGCCCCGGGCCACGCTCGGCGAACGTCCGGTGACACCATGGCCGCGTGCGCAGCATCCCCGACCCAGGTTTCGCCGGAGACGACGGCGCGGTTCCGCCGGAGGTGGCCGCGGCGCTGAGCCGGTACGCCGGGTCCCCGGGCACCCACGCGGACACCCTCGCGGTCCTTCAGCACGCCCGGTTGCTGGTGCCGGTGGTCGCGGTCCTCGGCGAGGTGGAGTACGACGACCAGGGCCTCGCGCACGACAAGACCTCGGACATGGCGACGGTGCTGCTCACCGGGCGCGACGGACGGCTCGCACTGCTCGCCTTCACCGGCACCGACAGCCTGCAGCGCTGGAACCCCGAGGGCCGGCCGGTGCCGGTCAGCGCCCGCGACGCCGCTCGGGCGGCGCGCCAGGACAACGCCGACGCGATCGTCGTCGACGTCGCCGGACCGACGACGTTCGTCATCCAGGGTCGCGACCTGGTGGCGCTGGCCGACGGCTTCACCCTCGCCGACGTCGGCGGCACCCGGGCGTGGGTCAAGCAGGCCGAGGAGTGACGCGTCCGGGACTCCGCCGGTTGCGTGGTCAGCGGGGGTAGACGGGCCCGGTGAGCTTCTCGCCGGGGCCCTCGCCGGGGGCGTCGGGGACCTCGGAGGCCTCACGGAAGGCCAACTGGAGGCTCCGCAGACCGTCGCGCAGCGGCGCGGCGTGGTGGTGACCCAGCCGCGGGGCGGCGGTGACCACGAGCCCGGCCAACGCCTCGATCAGCGTGCGGGCCTCGTCGAGGTCCTGGTGCTCGGGCAGGTCCTCGGCCAGACCGAGGTTGACCGCCGCGGCGCTCATCAGGTGCAGGGCGGCGGTCGAGACGATCTCGAGAGCGGGGACCTCGGCGATGTCGCGCGACATCGGCTCGGCGGCGAGGTCGGCGGCGTCGCCGGCAGGGGCGGGGGCGGAGTCGGACATGCGTTCCAGCCTGTCACGCCGGTCCACCTCGATGTGCGTCCCAGGGTGTGATGTTGCTATCCTGACCGAGACCGACCTGCGTCATGCCGCTCCGGCGGCGCGAGGCGGGTCCGACAAGCGGAGCCGAGGCTCCCACCCGCATCGACCGCGAGATCGTCGGGTTCCGGTCCGGGGTTCCATCTCACGATGGCACCCTGCGACGCTGTGCGTCGGCAGCGAGGCGGGGCATCACCCGTCCGCCACCGCACGGCGCCGTCCGGCTTCCGCTGTCGAGGGCACGGGAGCCGTTTCGCTTTTCTGCGGTCCCTGGTCCTGGCCCCACGCCACACACACCCAGGAGGACCCATCAGCACTGAGCTGCGCATCAACGACCGGATTCGGGTACCCGAGGTCCGGCTCGTTGGCCCCAACGGCGAGACCGTCGGCATCGTCCGCATCGAGGACGCGCTGCGGCTTGCGCAAGAGGCGGATCTCGACCTGGTCGAGGTCGCGCCGATGGCGCGACCCCCGGTCTGCAAGCTCATGGACTACGGGAAGTTCAAGTACGAGAACGCCCAGAAGGCCCGTGAGGCCCGCCGGAACCAGACCAATGTGGTCATCAAGGAGATGAAGCTCCGCCCGAAGATCGACGCGCACGACTACGCCACCAAGAAGGGGCACGTCGTCCGCTTCCTCAACCAGGGCGACAAGGTCAAGATCACGATCATGTTCCGTGGTCGTGAGCAGCACCGCCCCGAGCTCGGGCTGCGGCTGCTCGAGCGCTTGGCCGAGGACGTCTCCGAGTTGGGCTTCGTCGAGTCGGCCCCCAAGCAGGACGGCCGCAACATGATCATGGTTCTCGGCCCGCACAAGAAGAAGGCCGAGGCCAAGGCCGAGGTCAAGGCGCTCAAGGCCGAGCGGGCCGCCGAGCGCCAGGCCGAGGTCGAAGCCGAGCGCGCCGAGCTGCGCGAGCGGGCCGCGGCCGCCGCGACGACTCCCAAGCCGGAGCGACCCAAGCGGGTCTCGGAGAACGTCGACGATCTCTGACCCACCGACATCGTCGGTCCGACCGGTTCACCGGCCGGGCCGGCCAGGACGGCCGCCATCGCGTCCGACCGACCAGCACACGCAAAGGACAGTAGGAATGCCGAAGAACAAGACGCACTCCGGTGCGAGCAAGCGGTTCCGGGTCACCGGATCGGGCAAGCTGCGCCGTCAGAAGGCCGGGCTGCGCCACAACCTCGAGAAGAAGCCGTCGAAGATGACCCGTCGGATGTCCGGCACGACCGAGGTGTCGAAGAACGACACGAAGACCGTCCGCAAGCTGCTCGGTCGCTGACCCGACCCGCACAGAACGCAAGGAGTAACACGTGGCACGCGTGAAGCGGGCGGTCAACGCCCAGAAGAAGCGTCGTACGACCCTCGAGCGCGCCTCCGGCTACCGGGGCCAGCGCTCGCGCCTCTACCGCAAGGCCAAGGAGCAGGTCACCCACTCGCTGGTCTACAGCTACCGCGACCGTCGCACCAAGAAGGGCGACTTCCGCAAGCTGTGGATCCAGCGGATCAACGCTGCGGCCCGCCAGAACGGGATGACCTACAACCGGTTCATCCAGGGCCTCAAGGCCGCCGGCGTCGAGGTCGACCGCAAGATCCTCGCCGACCTCGCGGTCAACGACGCGCCGGCCTTCGCCGCCCTCGTCGAGACCGCCAAGGCGGCGCTGCCCGAGGACGTCAACGCTCCGGTCTCGGCCTGAGCGCGTCCCCTCGGGACACCCTGGGACCTGACCCCACGATGGCGAGCCTCCCCGCCGACCCGCTGCTGACACGAACCAGCAACCGGGTCCGTACGGCGCGGAGGCTCGCCCGTCGTGTGTCCAGGGCCGAACACCGGCTCTTCCTCGCCGAAGGCCGCCAGGCCGTGATCGAGGCGCTGCGCACGCCCGGCGTGGTCCGTGAGGTCTTCGTCGCCGGCAGCGCGCACGACGACCTCGTCGCGGCGTACCCCGACGTCACCTGGCTGCGCGCGACCGACGACGCGGTGGCCTCGCTCTCCGACACCGTCACCCCCCAGGGCCTGGTCGCGGTCTGCCGCTTCCTGGAGGCCGACCTGGCCTCGGTCGTCGCGGCGCGGCCACGGTTGGTCGCGGTCTGCGTCGACATCCGCGACCCCGGCAACACCGGCACCGTGATCCGCTGCGCCGACGCCGCAGGGGCGGACGCGGTGGTGCTCGCGGGGGAGAGCGTCGACCCTTACAACCCCAAGGTCGTCCGCTCGACCGCGGGCTCCCTATTCCACCTGCCGGTGGTGGCGTACGCCGACGCCGCGAGCGCCCTGGGGGCGCTGCGTGCCGCGGGTCTGAGCCTGCTCGCGACCACCGGGGCCGGGGACAGCGACCTCTTCGATCTCGCCGACGACGGCGAGGAATCCCTGGGTGGCCCGACGGCCTGGGTCTTCGGGAACGAGGCGCACGGACTGAGCGAGGAGGTCGCGGCCCTCGCGGACCGTCGCGTGGCGATCCCACTGCTCGGTCGCGCCGAGAGCCTCAACCTCGCCACCGCCGCGGCGGTCTGTCTCTACACCTCGGCACGCGCCCAGCGCAGGAGATGACCTCGGTACGGGCACAGTGCGCGGCGCGAGGACTAGCCTGACCCTCATGTCGACCCCCGGGACCGAGGCCGCGCTGCTCGACCTGCTCCCTGACGGTGTCCTGGTCGCCGATGCGGACGGGATCGTCACGCACGCCAACACGACCGCCGAGCGGATGCTGGCGACGGGCGCGGGCCTGGTCGGGCGCCCCTTGGCCGAGGCCGTGGCGCTGCAGGATCTGGAGGGGCGCGACTGGTTCGCCGTCACCGCGCCGTACGACGGCCTGCGGATCCGACGGCTCCAGGCCGAGCAGTCCTGGTACACCGCCGACGGCACCGAGTTGCTCGTCACCGCGCGCTTCGTCCGGGCCTCGCCGCACGACCCGGTCACCGCGGTGAGCGTCGCGTTGCGCTCGGCCCGGGCACGCACCCGGCTGGACCGCGAACGCTCCGACCTGGTCGCCACCGTCGCCCACGAACTGCGCTCGCCGTTGACCGGGGTCAAGGGCTTCACGGCCTCGCTGCTCGCGCGGTGGGACAAGTTCGGCGACGACCAGAAGCGGCTCATCATGGAGACCGTCCACGCCGACACCGACCGGCTCACCCGGCTCATCGCCGAGTTGCTGGAGGTGGCGCGGATCGACACCGGCCGGCTGTCCCTCTACCCGCGCCCCGTGCAGGCCGAACGCACCGCCGCCGCCGTGCGCGACTCGATCAAGGCCGGCACCGGCCGCGACATCGTGCTCCAGGCCGCCGAACCGCTGCCCGCGGTGCAGGCCGACCCCGACCGCCTCACCCAGGTGCTGACGAACCTGGTGGAGAACGCCGTCCGCCACGGCGAGGGGCAGGTGCGCATCCTGCTCCGGGAGACCGCGGTCGGGGACACGCCGTACGTCGAGATCGTCGTCGAGGACCAGGGCGAGGGGATCAGCCCCGAGATCCGCAGCCGGGTCTTCACCAAGTTCTGGAAGCACGGCACCCGCGGTGGGTCGGGTCTCGGGCTCTATGTCGTCCACGGACTGGTGACCGCGCAGGGAGGTCAGATCCGGATCACCGACGCCGAGGGCGGCGGGGCGCGGATCGAGGTGCTGTGGCCGCTCGCCGAAACCGGTGAGCGGTCGACGGCGGCGACTTCCTAGACTGGCCCGCGGACCGCGGACCCCACCCGTCGTCCTGGCAGCGACACGACAGGAGCCTGCGACCACGTACGGCCCGTCGCGACCACCGAGTGTCTGCCGCGATCGCCCAGCGACACGCTGCGACCCGAGCTCCCAACGAGTACGACCCCGTCGAGGTGACCCCGCTCAAGGCCGAGGAGGTCGAGGCGATGCGCGACGCGGCCCTGGCCGCGATCGCCGGTGCGACCACGCTCGCCGAGCTCAAGCAGGTCCGCCTCGATCACGCCGGCGACCGCTCCCCGCTAGCGCTGGCCAACCGGGAGATCGGTGCGCTGCCGCCTCAGGCCCGCAAGGAGGCCGGCCGTCGCGTCGGCCAGGCCCGCGGAGCGGTGACCCAGGCACTCGCCGCGCGCCAGGTCGTGCTCGAGGAGGAGCACGAGTCCCGCATGCTCGTCGAGGAGGCCGTGGACGTCACGCTGCCCTTCGACCGTCGCCCTGTCGGTGCCCGGCACCCGGTGACCACGCTGAGCGAGCGGATCGCGGACGTCTTCGTCGCGATGGGCTGGGAGGTCGCCGAAGGGCCGGTCGTGGAGGCCGAGTGGCTGAACTTCGACGCGCTCAACCTCGGGCCCGACCACCCGGCGCGCACCATGCAGGACACCTTCTGGATGCACCCGCCGGAGAACGCGATCGTGCTGCGGACCCACACCTCCCCGGTGCAGGCGCGCACGATGCTCACCCGCACGCCCCCGATCTACGTGGTGTGCCCGGGGCGGGTCTTCCGCACCGACGAGTACGACGCCACCCACAGCCCGGTGTTCCACCAGGTGGAGGGGCTCGTCATCGACGAGGGCATCACCATGGCGCACCTCAAGGGCAGCCTCGACCACTTCGCTCAGTCGATGTTCGGTGAAGGCATCTCGACGCGCTTCCGCCCGTCCTACTTCCCGTTCACCGAGCCGAGCGCCGAGGTCGACCTGGTCTGCTTCGTGTGCCGCGGTGTGGACAGCGACGGCTGCCGCACCTGCCGTGGTGAGGGCTGGATCGAGTGGGGCGGCTGCGGTGTGGTCAACCCGCGGGTGCTGGTCGCCTGCGGTGTGGACCCGGAGCGCTACACCGGCTTCGCGTTCGGCATGGGCATCGACCGGACGCTGATGTTCCGGCACGGCGTCGAGGACCTGCGCGACGTCTTCGAGGGAGACGTCCGCTTCACCACTGCGTTCGGGACGGAGATCTGATGCGCGCCCCCGTGTCCTGGATCCGCGAGTACGTCGACCTGCCGGCCGAGGTCTCCACGGAGGACCTTGCTGCCCGCCTGACCGCGCTGGGCCTCAAGCTCGAAGCGCTCGAGCAGGCCGGCGGCGACATCACCGGCCCGCTCGTGCTCGGCCGCGTGCTGGAGTTCGTCGAGGAACCCCAGAAGAACGGCAAGGTCATCCGCTGGTGCCAGGTCGACGTCGGCGCGGCCAACGGCACCGGTGAACCGCAGGGGATCGTCTGCGGCGCCCGCAACTTCGCGGTCGGCGACCTCGTCGTCGTCGTGCTGCCCGGTGGCGTGCTGCCCGGCGGCTTCGAGATCACCGCGCGCAAGACCTACGGCCACCTCTCCGCGGGGATGATCTGCTCCGCGCGCGAACTGGACCTCGGTGACGACCACGACGGGATCATGATCCTGCCCGCCGACGCCGGTGCTCCCGGCGACGATGCCTTCGAGGCGCTGCACCTGCGCGAGGAGGTCATCGAGTTCGAGATCAACCCCGACCGTGCCTACGCGCTCTCGCTGCGTGGCGTGGCGCGCGAGGCGGCCCTCGGCTTCGACGCGGCGTACCGCGACCCGGCGTTGCGGGACACCCCTGCGCCCAACGACAGCGGCTACCCGGTCGTCGTCGACGACCCGGCCGGCTGCCCGGTCTTCGTGACCCGCACGGTGACCGGCTTCGACCCGTCGGCGCCGACCCCGGGGTGGCTCGCCCGCCGCGTGCAGCTCGCCGGGATGCGGCCGATCTCCCTGGCCGTCGACGTGACGAACTACGTGATGCTCGAGCTCGGCCAGCCGATCCACGGCTACGACGGCGACCGGCTCACCGGCCCGATCCGGGTCCGGCGCGCGCAGGCGGGAGAGCGGCTGCGCACCCTCGACGGGGTGGACCGCGAACTGTCCGCGGAGGATCTGCTCATCACCGACGACTCCGGGCCGATTGGCCTGGCCGGCGTCATGGGCGGGGAGACCACCGAGCTCTCCGCGACCACGAGCACGGTGGTCATCGAGGCCGCCCACTTCGACCCGGTGTCGATCTTCCGGACGCAGCGTCGCCACAAACTGCCCAGCGAGGCCTCCAAGCGCTTCGAGCGCGGGGTCGACCCGACGCTCCCGGAGGCGGCCGCGGATCGGGTGGCCGAACTGCTCGTCGCCTTCGGTGGCGGCACGATCACCGACGGGGTCACCAAGGTCGGCGGCGCGCCCGCCCAGCCCTCGATCACCATCGACCTCGACCTGCCCGCCCGGATCACCGGGATGCCGATCGACGATGCGACGACGGTGGCGCACCTGCAGAGCGTCGGGTGCGCCGTCGAGGTGGAGGGGTCGCGCCTGACCGCGTCCGTGCCGCCGTGGCGTCCCGACCTCTCCGACCCCTTCGACCTGGTCGAGGAGGTGGCGCGGATCGTCGGCTACGAGGACGTGCCGTCGATCCTGCCGCCGGCTCCGGCCGGTCGTGGCCTGACCCCGGCGCAGGTGCTGCGTCGCCGGCTCGGCCGCACGCTCGCGGGGGCCGGGTTCGTCGAGGTGATCAACTTCCCGTTCGTCGGGACCGCCTCCTTCGACGCCCTCGGCCTCCCCGCGGACGACCCGCGTCGGGACGCCCTGCGGATCGCGAACGCGCTGTCGGCCGAGGCGCCGCTGATGACCACCACACTGCTGCCCGGCCTTCTCGAGGCCGCCGCGCGCAACGTCGCCCGCGGGCAGGGGGACGTCGCACTCTTCGAGACCGCGACCGTGACCGAGCCGCGCGGCACCGTGGCGGCGCCGATCCTGCCGGTCGACCGTCGCCCGACCGAGGGCGAGTGGGCGGACCTGCAGAAGGCGCTGCCGCACCAGCCCCTGCACCTGGGCCTGGTGCTCACCGGCGAGCGCGAACGCAGCGGCTGGTGGGGCGCGGGGCGCGTCGCCTCGTGGAGCGACGCGGTCCAGGCGGTGCGCGACGCGGCGAGTGCCCTCGGCGTCGAGGTCGAGGTGCGCGCCGCGCAGCGGGCGCCGTGGCACCCGGGCCGCTGCGCCGAGTTCGTGGTGGGCGAGGAGGTCCTGGGCCACGCCGGTGAGTTGCACCCCAAGGTGTGTACGTCGTTCGGACTGGCCCCACGCAGCGCGGCGGCCGAGATCGACCTCGACGTCCTGCTGCGGCATGCCGTGCTGGTGCCGCCGGCCCCGCGGTTCTCCGCGTTCCCGGTGGCCAAGGAGGACCTGGCGCTGGTCGTCGATGCCGAGCTTCCGGCCGCGACCCTGGCCGCGACCCTGGCCGAGGGCGCTGGCGACCTGGTCGAGTCGGTCCGGCTCTTCGACGTCTTCACCGGCGAGCAGGTGGGCGCCGGCAAGAAGTCGCTGGCCTTCGCCCTGCGCTTCCGGGCGGGCGACCGCACCCTGACCGACGAGGAGATCACCGCCGCCCGGCAGGGAGCCATCGCGCTCGCCGCCGAGCGCCACGGCGCCACCCTCCGCTGACCCGACTGGTCGCGTCTTTCCGCCGACTGGTCGCGTTTTGCGCGCGACTGGTCGGGTTTTGCGCGCGACTGGTCGGGTTTTGCGCGCGACTGGTCGCGTCTTTCCAGTGGCGTGCGAGTCCCGAGAGCGGGTAGGGAGGCAGTGTGCAGCTCGACTACCTCGGCCATCTCCAGCGCGAGTCCTCCCACTTCCACGCGGCGCTCGCCCTGGCGGACCCTTCGGCTCGCGTGCCGACGTGTCCGGACTGGGACTCCGCGGACCTGTTGTGGCACCTGACCGAGGTGCAATGGTTCTGGGCGACCGTGGTCGAGCGTCGGCTTCAGGACCCGGAGGGACTCGAGGGACCGGAGCGACCTCCGTCGTACGCCGATCTGCTCGACCTCGGCGCGGAGCAGAGTGACCGACTGGTCCGGGCCCTGACCGAAGCGGATCCCGCGGAGCAGGTGTACATGTGGGCCCCCGACAAGAGTGTGGGGTACATCCGCAGGCGCCAAGCACACGAGGCGATGATCCACCGGATCGACGCCGAACTGGTCAGCGGTGGGACTGCGGGCCCACTCGATGCTGCCTTGGCCGAGGACGGAGTCGACGAGGCGCTGCGGGTGATGTTCGGAGGAGCGTCGCCGTGGGGGACCTTCACCCCGAACGGGCTGACCGCGTTGGTCGAGGCCGCGGACGGGGGAGGTTCGTGGAGTCTCGAACTCGGGCGCTTCACCGGCACCGACCCCGAGACCGGCGCGGCGTGCGACGAGTCGGACCTCCGTGTCCGCGACGGGCTCTCCTCCCTCGGCGACCGCTCGGCTCGGCTGCGTGGCTCCGCTGCCGCGCTGGACGCCTGGCTCTGGCACCGCGCCGGGGATGAAGCACTGACATTCGACGGAGACCCGGGAGCATTGGCCGCTCTTCGTGCGGTGCTGGCCCAGCCCATCGACTGAACCGAGCGCGTCCCGTGGGCAAAACGCGACCAGTCGCGCGCAAGAAGCGACCAGTCGTGGGAAAGACGTGACCAGTCGCGGGAAAGATCTGACCAGTCGCGGGGCGGTGCAACGCGGATATGCAGATCTGTGTATAGTCATGCACCATGTCGATCAGCGTTGCCGTCGCCGGTGCCAGCGGGTACGCCGGGGGTGAACTCCTGCGCCTGCTCCTGGCCCATCCCGAGGTCGAGATCGGGGCGCTGACCGCCGGAGCGAACGCAGGTGAGCGCCTGGGTGCCCTGCAGCCGCATCTACTGCCGCTGGCCGACCGTGTTCTCCAGCCGACCACCGCCGAGGTGCTCGCCGGCCACGACGTCGTCTTCCTGGCGCTGCCCCATGGCCAGTCCGCGGCGCTCGCGCACGAGCTCGGTCCGCAGACCGTGGTCATCGACTGCGGCGCTGACTTCCGGCTCACCGACAGCGATCAGTGGACCCGGTTCTACGGCGGCGCGCACGCCGGGGCGTGGCCGTACGGGCTGCCCGAGCTGGGGGACAACCGGTCCTCGCTCGAGGGGGCTCGGCGCATCGCGGTCCCGGGCTGCTACCCGACCGTCTCGAGCCTCGCGCTCGCCCCGGCGGTGGCCGCAGGCATCGTGCGCTGCGACGATCTGGTCGTCGTGGCTGCCAGCGGCACCAGCGGTGCGGGCAAGTCGCTCAAGCCGAACCTGCTCGGCAGCGAGGTGATGGGCAACACCAGCGCGTACGGCGTGGGGGGCGTCCACCGGCACACCCCGGAGATCGTGCAGAACCTCTCCGCCCTGACCCGGCAGCAGGTGCGGGTCAGCTTCACGCCCCTGCTCGTGCCGATGAGCCGCGGCATCCTCGCCACCTGCACCGCACCGACCGAGGTGACGTACGCCGAGGCCCGGGCGGTCTACGAGAAGGCGTACGCCGACGAGCCGTTCGTCCACCTCCTGCCCGATGGCCTGTGGCCCCAGACGCAGGCGGTCACCGGGTCCAACGCCGTCCACCTCCAGGTCGCCGTCGACGAGGACGCCCGGAGGCTGGTGGTCATCGGGGCGATCGACAACCTGGCCAAGGGCACGGCCGGGGCTGCGGTCCAGTGCCTCAACCTCGCGGTGGGTCTGCCCGAGACCACCGGCTTGAGCACCATCGGACTGGCGCCGTGAACGACGCCACCAACGGCTCTGCGCACGACCCCGCGCACCTCTCCCTGCTGGTCCACCCCGAGCACCTCGCTGTCGTCCGGCTGGGACCCGGGGCCGACGTCCCGTCCTGGGCGACCTCGGCCACGGTCTTCTCCGTCACCGCTACGGCCGAAGAGACCTCGCTCGTCTGCGCCGCGGCCGGAGTGCCCCGCAAGGCGCGCTCCCAGGGTCCCTTCGTCGCGTTCTCCGTCGTCGGACCGTTGGACTTCGCCCTGACCGGCATCCTCGCGGGACTGCTCGCCCCACTCTCCGAGGCCGGCATCAGCGTCTTCACGCTGTCGACCTTCGACACCGACTGGATCCTGGTGCCCGCCGACCGGGCTGGGGACGCTGCCGAGGAATGGCGACGACGAGGCCATCAGGTCGACCCCGCCCCCACCCCTTCCTGACCGACCGACGTCGGTCCACCAGAGAGCAGAAACCCTGATGAGCATCACCCACCCCCGTGGCTTCCGGGCTGCTGGAGTCTCCGCCGGTCTGAAGTCGACCGGCGCCCCCGATCTCGCGCTGGTCGTGAGCGACGGTCCCCGCTACGACTCGGCCAGCGTCTTCACCTCCAACCGGTGCAAGGCGAACCCGGTGCTGTGGTCGCAGGAGGTCGTCAAGGACGGCGTCGTACGCGCGGTCGTCCTCAACTCCGGCGGCGCCAACTGCTACACCGGCGCCGAGGGCTTCCAGACCACGCACGCCGTGGCCGAACGGGTCGCCGAACGACTCGGCATCGGCGCGATCGACGTCGTGGTCTGCTCCACCGGCCTCATCGGCCTGGCCAACCCGCGGGAGAACCTGCTGGACGGCGTGGACCGGGCGCATGCCGACCTGAGCGACGAGGGAGGGGCGGCGGCCGCCACGGCGATCATGACCACCGACTCGGTCCCCAAGCAGGTCGTGGTCGAATGCGACGGCTGGTCGGTCGGCGGGATGGCCAAGGGCGCCGGGATGCTGGCCCCGCAACTGGCCACCATGCTCGTCGTCCTGACCACCGATGCCGAGATCGACGCGGCCACGGCCGACCGTGCGCTGCGCGCCGCGACCCGGGTCTCCTTCGACCGGTTGGACTCCGACGGGTGCATGTCGACCAACGACACCGTCACCCTGCTGTGCAACGGCGCCTCGGGGGTGAGTCCCGATGAGGATGCCTTCACCGCGGCCCTGACCGAGGCCTGCACCGGCCTGGCCCTTCAGCTTCTCGCCGACGCCGAGGGCGCCGACCACGAGATCGCGATCGAGGTCCTGCACGCGGCCACCGAGGACGAGGCGGTCGAGGTCGGCCGGAGCGTGGCGCGCAGCAATCTCTTCAAGGCCGCCGTCTTCGGCAAGGACCCCAACTGGGGCCGGGTGTTGGCGAGCATCGGTACGACGTCCGCGCAGTTCGATCCCGCCGATCTCGATGTCGCAATGAACGGCGTCTGGGTGTGCCGGCGCTCCACGCCGGACGAGGATCCGGCGCTGGTCGACCTCACCGCCCGTGACGTCACCGTCACCATCGACCTCAAGGCCGGTGACGCGACGGCGACCGTGTGGACCAACGACCTCACGCACGCCTACGTGCACGAGAACTCCGCCTACAGCAGCTGAGGGGAGCTGACGATGGACGACGAGCTCCAGCTCGACCTGTGGAAGCAGGCGACGGACAAGGCCGCCACGCTGGCGGGGGCGCTGCCGTGGCTGATGAAGTATCACGGCAAGGTCATCGTGGTGAAGTACGGCGGCAACGCCATGACCGACGACGCCCTTAAGCGCGCCTTCGCCCAGGACGTGGTCTTCCTGCGCTACGCGGGTTTCAAGCCGGTGGTGGTGCACGGCGGCGGCCCGCAGATCTCGCGGATGCTGGACCGCCTCGACATCGCCTCGGAGTTCCGCGGTGGATTGCGGGTCACCACCGAGGAGGCGATGGACGTGGTCCGGATGGTGTTGGTGGGCCAGGTCCAGCGGGAGCTGGTCGGGCTGCTCAACGAGTACGGGCCGCTGGCCGTCGGGTTGTCGGGTGAGGACGCCGGCCTCTTCACCGCGGAGCGCACGAACACCATCGTCGACGGCGAGGAGGTCGATCTCGGGCTGGTCGGCGAGGTCGCCCAGGTCCGCCCCGAGGCGGTGCGCGACATCGTCGAGGCCGGCCGCATCCCGGTGATCTCCAGCGTTGCACCGGACGCGGACGGCGTGGTCCACAACGTGAACGCGGACACCGCAGCGGCCGCGCTGGCCGTCGCGCTGGAGGCCGAGAAGCTGCTGGTGCTCACCGACGTCGAGGGGCTCTACCGCGACTGGCCGGACTCCGACGATGTGATCGGCGAGATCAGCCCGGAGGCGCTCGCCGCCTTGATGCCGAGTCTGGCCAGTGGCATGGTCCCCAAGATGCAGGCCTGCCTGAAGGCCGTGACCGAGGGTGTGCCGCGGGCCACCGTGGTCGACGGCCGCGAGCCGCACGCGGTCCTGCTGGAGATCTTCACCGACGAGGGCATCGGCACCCAGGTGCTTCCCGGCGTACCGACAAAAATTCGTACCGCCCTCTACCGCACCTCCTCCAAGCCCAAGCTGGGCGGGACGGGGGAGCCGGCATGACCACCCTCGACCGCTACGCCGGTGCGGTGATGAACACCTTCGGCACCCCGCGGCTGGTCCTCACCCGCGGCGAGGGCGCCTACGTGTGGGACGAGGCCGGCAACCGCTATCTCGACCTGCTGGGCGGCATCGCCGTCAACGCGCTGGGCCACGCCCACCCGGCGCTGGTCGCCGCGGTGACCGAGCAACTCCAGACGCTGGGACACGTCTCGAACTTCTTTGCCACCGAACCACAGGTCCGGCTGGCCGAGCGGCTCCTGGAGCTGCTCGACTCCCCGGGACGGATCTTCTTCACCAACTCCGGGACCGAGGCCAACGAGGCCGCGTTCAAGCTGACCCGGCGCACCGGACGCACCCACCTGGTCGCCGCCGAGGGCTCCTTCCACGGCCGCACGATGGGTGCGCTCGCGCTGACCAGCAAGGCGGCGTACCGCGAGCCGTTCGAGCCGCTTCCCGGCGACGTCACCTTCGTGCCGTACGGCGACGCCGACGCGTTGGCGGCCGCGGTGACCGACCGGACCGCCGCCGTGGTGCTGGAGCCGGTGCAGGGCGAAGCGGGAGTCGTCGTCCCACCGAGCGACTACCTGGCGCGCGCCCGCGCCATCACCCGCAAGCACGGAGCGCTGCTCTGGCTGGACGAGGTGCAGACCGGCATCGGCCGTACCGGCACCTGGTTCGCCCACGCCAACCCCGCCCTGGTCGACGAGGCGGTCGTGCCCGATGTCATCACCCTGGCCAAGGGCCTCGGCGGTGGCATCCCGGTCGGAGCCTGTATCGGGCTGGGAGACGCCGGAGCGTTGCTGGGGCCGGGCAACCACGGCAGCACGTTCGGCGGCAACCCGGTGGCTGCCGCGGCTTCGTTGGCCGTGCTCGACACCCTCGTGGCCGAGGGCATCCTCGAGCACGCGATCGCGATGGGCGCGCTGCTGCGGGCGGGTCTGGCCCACGAGCACGTCACCAAGATCCGCGGTGAAGGCCTCCTGATCGGGCTCGATCTGGCGGCCCCCATGGCCGCCGAGGTCGCCCGCGCCGCCCAGCGTCGCGGCTTCATCGTCAACGACTGCACCCCGGCGCGGATCCGCTTCGCCCCGCCGCTGGTGCTCACCCCCGCCCAAGTGGAGGAGTTCGTCACGGCCTGGCCGGCGATCCTGGCTGCGGCGGCCCAGGAGAAGGAGTCCACCCCGTGACCCGCCACTTCCTCCGCGACGACGACCTGAGCCCGGCCGAGCAGGCCGAGGTGCTCGCGCTCGCGGTGCGACTCAAGGAGCAGCGTGACGGTGCCGCCCCGTTCACCCGGGCCAAGGGCGTCGCGCTGATCTTCGACAAGCCGACCCTGCGGACGCAGGCCTCCTTCATGGCCGGGGTGGCCGAGCTCGGCGGGATGCCGATGGTGATCGACGGCAACCTCGCCGGCATCGGCGTGCGGGAGTCGATCGCCGACACCGCCCGCGTCCTGGGCCGCCAGGTCGCCGCGGTCGTCTGGCGAACCTACGGACAGGACCGCATCGAGGAGATGGCGGCCTACGCCGGCGTTCCCGTGGTCAACGCGCTGACCGACGACTTCCACCCCTGCCAGCTGCTCGCGGACCTGCTGACGATCCAGGAGCACCGCGGGGCCCTCGCGGGTCAGACCCTGGCGTTCCTGGGCGACACGGCCTGCAACATGGGGCACTCCTACCTGCTCGCCGGCGCGACCGCGGGTCTGCACGTGCGGCTCTCGGGGCCCGAGGGTTTCGCTCCCGCTCCGGCTGTGCTGACGCGTGCCGCCGAGATCGCCGCCACCACGGGAGGGTCGGTCACGGTCGAGAACGACCCGGTGGCCGCGGTCCGCGACGCGGACGTCGTCGCCACCGACACCTGGGTGTCGATGGGCAAGGAGTCCGAGGCCGAGGAGCGGATGCGCCCCTTCGTCCCGTACGCCGTCACTCCGGAGCTCCTGGCCCACGCGAAGCCGGACGCGATCGTGCTGCACTGCCTGCCGGCGTACCGCGGCAAGGAGATCGCCGCCGAGGTGCTCGACGGACCGCAGAGCGTCGTCTGGGACGAGGCCGAGAACCGGCTGCACGCGCAGAAGGCGGTCCTGACCTGGCTGTTGGAGCAGGGCCGGTGACCGCGGTGGGTGCGGACGAGCACGGCGCCTCCATCCCGGCGACGAAGAGCGCGCGGCAGCAGCTCATCACCGACCTGCTGTCGCGTCACGAGGTGCGCTCGCAGACCGAGCTCGCCGAGTTGCTGGCCGATGCCGGGCTGACCGTCACCCAGGCCACGTTGTCGCGCGACCTGGTGGAGCTCGACGCGGTCAAGGTGCGTTCGGCCTCGGGACCCCTGGTGTACGCCTTGCCCGCCGAGGGCGGGGCGCGCGCGTTGCGGTCGGTGGGGGAGACGCAGTCCGCCGAGGCCCGCCTGGCGAGGCTCTGCACCGAACTGCTCGTCTCTGCCCAGGCCAGCGCGAACCTCGTCGTGCTGCGCACCCCGCCGGGGGCCGCGCAGTTCCTGGCCTCCGCGGTGGACAAGGCGGAGCTGCGCGACGTGCTCGGCACGATCGCGGGCGACGACACCGTGCTGGTCATCGGCCGCGACCCCGTCGGCGGCGACACCCTGGCTCGACGTTTCACCGCCCTGGCCGACGGCCACACCGGCACCTGATCCCTCCTCCCATCCCGCGGCGTGGTCCGCACAGCAGCGAACGAAAGAAGGACGACCGTGAGCAAGGTCCTCACCTCCCTCCCCGTCGGTGAACGGGTCGGCATCGCGTTCTCCGGTGGTCTCGACACCTCGGTGGCCGTGGCCTGGATGCGGGAGAAGGGCGCGGTGCCGTGCACCTACACCGCCGACATCGGGCAGTACGACGAGCCCGACATCGCGGGCGTGCCGGGTCGGGCGACGGCGTACGGTGCCGAGATCTCCCGGGCCGTGGACTGCAAGGCGCCCTTGGTCGAGGAGGGCCTCGCGGCGCTCGCGTGCGGCGCCTTCCACATCCGTTCGGCGGGACGCGCCTACTTCAACACCACGCCGCTGGGCCGCGCGGTGACCGGGACGATGCTGGTGCGCGCCATGCACGAGGACGGCGTCGACATCTGGGGCGACGGGTCGACGTACAAGGGCAACGACATCGAGCGCTTCTACCGCTACGGGTTGCTGGCCAACCCCTCCCTGCGGATCTACAAGCCGTGGCTGGACCACGACTTCGTCACCGAGCTCGGCGGGCGGGCCGAGATGAGCCAGTGGCTCACCGAGCGGGACCTGCCCTACCGCGACAGCAAGGAGAAGGCGTACTCCACCGACGCCAACATCTGGGGTGCCACGCACGAGGCCAAGACCCTCGAGCACCTCGACGTGTCGCTGGAGACCGTGCAGCCGATCATGGGCGTGCGCTTCTGGGACCCCGCGGTGACGATCGAGACCGAGGACGTCACGGTGGCCTTCGACCGCGGTCGGCCGGTGGCCATCAACGGCGTTCGGTACGACGACGCGGTGGCGCTCGTCCACGAGGCCAACACCATCGGCGGTCGGCACGGGCTGGGCATGTCGGACCAGATCGAGAACCGGATCATCGAGGCCAAGTCCCGCGGCATCTACGAGGCGCCGGGTCTGGCCCTGCTGTGGATCGTCTACGAGCGGCTGCTCAACGCGATCCACAACGAGGACACGATCGCGAACTACCACGCCGAGGGTCGCCGGCTGGGCCGGCTGCTCTACGAGGGCCGCTGGCTGGACCCGCAGGCGCTGATGCTGCGCGAGTCGATCCAGCGGTGGGTGGCCTCGCTGGTCACCGGCGAGGTGACGCTGCGGCTGCGCCGTGGTGAGGACTACACGATCCTGCGCACCGAGGGGCCGGCGTTCTCGTATCACCCTGACAAGTTGTCGATGGAGCGGACCGAGCACGCGGCCTTCGGCCCCACCGACCGGATCGGGCAGCTCACCATGCGCAACCTCGACATCGCCGACTCGCGCGCCAAGCTCGAGCTGTACGCCGGGCAGCCGCTGGACCAGGGCCAGGTGCTCGTCGAGCACGGCACCCTCTTCGGCGAGCTCCCCGCCGGCGGGGCGGACCAGATCACCGACAACCCCGAGGCCGAGGCGGACGCGGAGCTGGCACTGGACACCGCGGCCATGGAGGCCGGGAATGACTGAGGGCGACCACACCGCCGCGACCGGCACGACGAACACGGGCAAGCTCTGGGGCGGTCGCTTCGCGGGCGGTCCGAGCCCGGCGCTGGAGGCGCTGTCGCGTTCGACGCACTTCGACTGGAGACTCGCCTCCTACGACCTGTCCGGCTCCCGCGCCCACGCCCGGGTGCTGCACTCCGCGGGCCTGCTCAGTGACGACGAGCTTGCCGGGATGCTCGACGGGATCGACGACCTCGACCGCGACGTCGCGACGGGCGTCTTCGTCGCCGCCGATTCCGACGAGGACGTCCACGGCGCCCTCGAGCGCGGCCTGGTCGAGCGGCTCGGACCTGAGCTGGGGGGCAAGCTCCGTGCAGGCCGCAGCCGCAACGACCAGATCGCCACGCTGTTCCGGGTCTACCTCCGCGACCACGCCCGCACGGTGGCCGCGCACGTCCTCGACCTGGTCGACGCCCTGGCCGACCAGGCCGAAGCCCATCACGGCGCGGTGATGCCGGGCCGCACGCACCTGCAGCACGCGCAGCCGGTGCTGCTCGCACACCATCTGCTCGCGCACGCCTGGCCGCTCCTGCGGGACGTGGGCCGCCTGCGCGACTGGGACGAGCGGGTAGCCGGCGACTCGCCGTACGGCTCGGGCGCGCTGGCAGGGTCGAGCCTCGGCCTGGACCCCGAGGCCGTGGCGCGCGACCTCGGGTTCACCGGATCGACCGCCAACAGCATCGACGGTACGGCGGCCCGCGATTTCGTCGCGGAGTTCGCCTTCGTCGCGGCGATGGTGGGGGTGGACGTCTCCCGGCTCGCGGAGGAAGTCATCCTCTGGGCCACCAAGGAGTTCGACTTCGTGCGTCTCGACGACGCGTACTCCACCGGCTCGAGCATCATGCCGCAGAAGAAGAACCCCGACATCTCCGAGCTCGCGCGCGGGAAGTCCGGCCGGCTCATCGGCAACCTGTCCGGCCTGCTGGCGACGCTCAAGGCGCTGCCGTTGGCCTACAACCGCGACCTGCAGGAGGACAAGGAGCCGGTCTTCGACTCCGTGGACACCCTGGAGGTCCTGCTGCCGGCGTTCACCGGGCAGGTCGCGACCTTGCGCTTCAACACCGAGCGGATGGCCCAGCTGGCGCCCCAGGGCTTCTCGCTGGCCACCGACATCGCCGAATGGCTGGTCCGTGAGGGCGTGCCGTTCCGGGAGGCGCACGAGCTGGCGGGGTCGTGCGTCCGGGTCTGCGAGGAGCGTGACCAGGAGTTGGGCGACCTCAGCGACGCCGACTTCGCCGCCATCGATCCGCGGCTCACCCCCGGGGTGCGCTCGGTGCTGACCGTGGAGGGTTCGGTGGCCAGCCGCAACGGTCGCGGGGGCACCGCACCCGACCGCGTCGCCGAGCAGCTCGGCGAGGTGCGGGCGGCGGCGCGCGCCTTCCGGCTCTGGGTCGGGTAGCCGGTCAGGGGGCTGCCGGCGCGCGCGGGCTGCGCCGGTACGCCGACACGCTGGGGTCGCCCACTGCCCAGAACCTCCACGTCACGTCGGCGGCCCGGGCCACCCCCACGCGCGGGCCGCGTGCGACCACCGGGGGCGGTTCGCCGTGCTCGAGTCGCACGCGTGACGCCGGAGCGAGCAGGTCCGCGCCGTCGTCGTCGCCAGTGAGACCGAGGGCCTGAGCCAGGCACCCCGGGCCGCGAGCGAGCCGGTGGTCGGGGAGGCGTGGCCCCCGACGCTCCCGTGCCAGTGCGTGACCGGCGACGACCTCGCCGGCACGCAGCAGCACGGCCTGCGCGAGCCCGTCGCCGCCGGTGACGACGTTGGCGCACCAGTGCAGGCCGTGGGACCGGTAGACGTAGAGCAGACCGGCCCGGCCGAACATGGTGGCGTTGCGCGGCGTGGGTCCGCGGTAGGCGTGCGAGGCGGGGTCGTCGGCTCCTGCGTACGCCTCGACCTCGGTCAGCCGCACGGTCACGATCCCGTCGGCCGACGTGGTGCTCACCGTCCAACCCAGCAGGGCGGGGGCCACGATGTCGGGACCCGCACCCTCATACGGCAGGCTAGGGGCCGGAGTCACACCGGAAGGAAACCACGTTGTCCCCCTCCTCGCCCCACATCCTGGACGACCTCGCCTGGCGCGGTCTGATCGCGCACGCGACGGACCTCGACGCCCTGCGTGCGGAGATGGACGCCGGCCCGGTCCGCTACTACGTCGGGTTCGACCCCACCGCCCCGAGCCTCCACATGGGCAACCTCGTCCAGATCCTCACCGCGAAGCGTCTGCAGGAGGCCGGGCACGTGCCGTTCGCCCTGGTCGGGGGAGCGACCGGCATGATCGGGGATCCGCGCGACAGCGGCGAGCGCACGTTGAACTCCGCGGAGACCGTGGCCTCCTGGGTCGAGCGCGTGCGCGCCCAGATCGAGCCGTTTCTCTCCTTCACCGGCGACAACGCCGCCACGATGGTCAACAACCTGGACTGGACGCGGAACCTCTCGACCATCGACTTCCTGCGCGACATCGGGAAGCACTTCCCGGTCAACCGGATGCTGGCGCGCGACGTCGTGCGCAGCCGGTTGGAGTCCGGCATCTCCTACACCGAGTTCTCCTACGTCCTGCTCCAGTCGATGGACTTCCTCGAGCTCTACCGCACCCACGACGTGCGGCTCCAGTTCGGCGGCTCGGACCAATGGGGCAACCTGACCGGCGGCGTCGAGCTGATCCGTCGGGCGACCGGGGGGCGGGCGCATGCGTTCGCCACGCCGCTGATCACCAAGTCCGACGGCACCAAGTACGGCAAGACCGAGGGCGGAGCGCTGTGGCTCGACCCGCAGATGATGTCGCCGTACGCCTTCTACCAGTTCTGGCTCAACGTCGAGGACGTCAAGGTCGGGGAGCTCCTCCGCATCTTCACGTTCCTGCCGCGCGGCGAGATCGAGGAGATCGAGGCGAGCCACGCCGAGAAGCCGTTCCTGCGCGCGGGGCAGCGGGCCCTTGCCGAGCACGTCACCACGCTGGTGCACGGGGCCGAGGAGACCGCGCGCATCAAGGACGCCTCGGCCGCGCTCTTCGGCGGGGGCGATCTGCGTGTGCTGCACCCGGACACCCTCGGCGCGGCGCTCGCCGAGGCCGGCGGTGTCGAGGTCTCGGCCGCGGACGGTCCGCCCGGCATCGTCGACCTGCTGGTCGCCTCCGGGCTCGCCGAGAGCAGGGGGTCCGCGCGTCGTACGGTCGGTGAGGGTGGCGCCTACCTGAACAACGAGCGCGTCTCCGACCCGGAGTACCTGATCCAGGACGGCGACGTCCTCGAGGGCGGGTGGCTGGTGCTGCGCCGGGGCAAGAAGAACTTCGCGGGGGTTCGACTCACCCGCTGACACGACCGGCTGCCGCTACGGCAGGGGAGGGACCGAGGTGCGGAGGGACGATGGCTGAGCGGTACGCCGACGAACTGGAGGAGCTCGCCCGCAAGCGGCTCAAGAAGCAGGTCTACCGGTACTTCCTGCAGGGAGCCCGCGAGGGCGTGAGCGCTGCCGAGGCCGCCGAGTCCTGGTCGCGACTGCGCTTCCTGCCCCGCGTGCTGCAGGACGTGACGGTCGTCGACACGAGTACGACCCTGCTGGGGACGCCGGTCTCGATGCCGGTCGGCGTCGCCCCCTCCACCCTCCAACGTGCCGCGCATGCGGACGGCGACGTCGGGATGGCGCGCGCCGTGCAGGCGGCCGGGGGAGTGCTGGTGGTGTCGAGCAACACCGGGACGACCTTCGAGGAGATCGGCGCCACCGGGGTGTCGTGGTGGTTGCAGATGTACCTGACCGCGGACCGGGCCTCGTCGATGCCGGTGGTGCGTCGGGCCCTGGATGCGGGGGCTCGGGCGCTGGTGCTCACCGCGGACACCCCGGTCGTCGGCACGAAGTACGGCGCCGCCGGTGAGGTCTGGGACGTGGTGGACCCTGCACACCTGCGCGCGAACTTCGCCGACCCCCGCCTCGACGTGCCGGGTCTGGAGAAGGCGACCGATCTGGGGCCCCACGACATCGCCTGGCTGCGGGAGCGGTTCGAGGTGCCCGTGGTCGTGAAGGGGGTGCTGCATCCGACCGACGCTCGCCGGTGTGTGGACGCGGGGGCGGAGGCGGTGTGGGTCTCCAACCATGGGGGCCGCCAGCTCGACCGTGCCCTGCCCACCGCGGAGGCGCTGCCGGCGGTCGTCCAGCAGGTGGGCTCCGATGCCGAGGTGTACGTCGACGGTGGCATCCGCCGGGGGAGTGACGTGGTGGCCGCGCTGGCGCTGGGAGCGCGTGCGGCCTTCCTGGGGCGACCGCCGCTGTGGGCGCTGAGCGTGGACGGCTCCGACGGAGTACGCCGCCTCCTCACCGAACTGGGCGAGGAGATCGTGGAGGGACTGCGCCTGAGCGGGTGCGGGGACGTGTCTTCGGTGCCTCCGGACCTGGTCGTCCCGCCTCGTCCACCCGCCTGACACGCGGTCGATCAGGGCTGCGGAAACTTTCTTGAAACACTCAGATCCCTTGTTTTGAGCCAGATTCCGCCCCTTGAGAGGGCCCCGACACGCTGGAGGGGCCCCCCGGATTTGCACGACCCCCAGGGTCTGCGTAATGTTCTCTCTGTCGCCGGGAGGCGGCGGGACGCAAGGCTAGGAGCCGGGCGGCCGGCCCCCCGAGTAGACCAACCCCCAACCAACCTCCTCATTCGAGTCGGTTCGGAGAGTGCCCTCAAGGCCCTCCGCCGAGCACGGTGAGCGAGAAAGCGTGGGGGCCTGGGAAAGAGAAGGCCCAAGTTGACGGGCCGGAACAGACCCGGTAAGTTTTACCAGGTTGCCCCCGGACAAGGCCGAGAGGCTGAGCAGGGTGCGCGCTTGATCCTTGAGAACTCAACAGTGTGCCAAAAGTCGACGAATTAATTTGTAACGCCCCGTCGGCAGGCTACGAAGCCTGGTTTCCATCAGATCTTCGATGTTTGTCAGACGGTTCCTTTGGTAAGACGATCCTCTAGGGGATCACTCTTGCCGGGATACTCCAAAGAGTCGATGAGCAGTCGCAAGACTGACATCAACAGATTTCAACGGAGAGTTTGATCCTGGCTCAGGACGAACGCTGGCGGCGTGCTTAACACATGCAAGTCGAGCGGTAAGGCCCCTTCGGGGGTACACGAGCGGCGAACGGGTGAGTAACACGTGAGCAATCTGCCCATCACATCGGGATAACTCCGGGAAACCGAAGCTAATACCGAATACGACCACCTCAGGCATCTGATGGTGGTGGAAAGTTCCGGCGGTGATGGATGAGCTCGCGGCCTATCAGCTTGTTGGTGGGGTAATGGCCCACCAAGGCTTCGACGGGTAGCCGGCCTGAGAGGGTGACCGGCCACACTGGGACTGAGACACGGCCCAGACT